>NZ_JADWYU010000206.1:0-16456 GCF_016786325.1 Frankia nepalensis
CAACCGGATCAGCGACATCGTCAACTACATCCGGGTTCAAGCAGCGCCGAGGCCCCGGCCTCGGCGAGGGTCACAACTTCGACCTCGCCGAGTCGCGGGCGCGCACGCGCGAGCAGCGCCGAGGCCCCGGCCTCGGCGAGGGTCACAACATCCAGATCGGCGAGTCGGTCAACCGGGTGGCCAAGCAGCGCCGAGGCCCCGGCCTCGGCGAGGGTCACAACCGGATCAGCGACATCGTCAACTACATCCGGGTTCAAGCAGCGCCGAGGCCCCGGCCTCGGCGAGGGTCACAACACCGGGTCGGCTTCTTCGGCAAGGCCGTCCGGGGAGCAGCGCCGAGGCCCCGGCCTCGGCGAGGGTCACAACAGCGCCACTTGACGGCCGTTTAGTCGGACTACACGTGGCAGCGCCGAGGCCCCGGCCTCGGCGAGGGTCACAACCAGGGCTGACGCCTGAGCGCGAGCTGCGCCAGCCGCAGCGCCGAGGCCCCGGCCTCGGCGAGGGTCACAACGTCCTCTGCGTCCGCGACGGCCCGATGCCAACCGGGCAGCGCCGAGGCCCCGGCCTCGGCGAGGGTCACAACGTTCTGCCCGTCATCAAGAAGACCATTGCCGCGATGGCAGCGCCGAGGCCCCGGCCTCGGCGAGGGTCACAACCGCAAGGAATCGTTCATCCTGGACAACCTCACGTGCAGCGCCGAGGCCCCGGCCTCGGCGAGGGTCACAACCACCAGATACCGTCCGGCCTGTTCCCCGTCGCGTGCAGCGCCGAGGCCCCGGCCTCGGCGAGGGTCACAACGCCAGCGTGGCCGTGGATGCGGCGCGCTCCCGGATGCAGCGCCGAGGCCCCGGCCTCGGCGAGGGTCACAACCGCTGTCCGCGACGGCCGGCGTTGGGCGGCGGGTGCAGCGCCGAGGCCCCGGCCTCGGCGAGGGTCACAACCTCTTCATCGTCGTGACCAGCAGCACGCCGCCCGATGGCAGCGCCGAGGCCTCGGCGAGGGTCACAACGACCCGGCCGACGCCGCGGCGGAGCTAGGCCCGATGGCAGCGCCGAGGCCCCGGCCTCGGCGAGGGTCACAACTGCTGGCGGCTCTCGGCACTGGAGATCCCCCTGTGGGCAGCGCCGAGGCCCCGACCTCGGGCGAGGGTCACAACCTCCACGCGATCCGCCACGCCCCCGAGCAGATGAGCAGCGCCGAGGCCCCGGCCTCGGCGAGGATCACAACACCGTCTGGCTCGCCCCGGGGATAGTCGCGCCGCCCGGCAGCGCCGAGGCCCCGGCCTCGACGAGGATCACAACGACACGATCGGCGGGCAGGGGCATCTGATCCAACCGCAGCGTTGAGGCTCCGGCCTTGACGAGGGTCACAACGGCGGCATGATCACCTACTGGGGTGAGGAGTCGGTGCAGCGCCGAGGCTCCGGCCTCGGCAAGGATCACAGCGAGCAAGTCATGCTGGGCCAGTTCGAGTGGGAGGGCAGCGCCGAGGCTCCGGCTCGGCGAGGATCACAACGGCACTCAAGCCGAAGATCTGGGTGACGCCGTGCAGCGGCGGGCTCCGGCCTCGGGCGAGGGTCACAACCCGGGCGGGCCCGCATAGGCAAACTCGGCCCGGCGCAGTGCCGAGGCCCCGGCTAGGCGAGGATTACAACTTCGCCGACGTCATGCCTCCTGCCGAGTACTTCCAGGCAGCGCCGTGGCTTTAGCCCCGGCGAGGATCACAACGACGCGCCTGGCGGCGAGCGCGGCGGGCCAAGTGGATGGCGCCGTGGCTTCGGCCCTGGCGAGGGTCAGAACTACTACGACCCGGTAGGCGGTGAGAACGTGGAGCAGCGCCGAGGCTCCGGCTCGGCGAGAGTCACAACGACGAGATGATCACCAGCATCCGCCATTCCGCGGGCGGCGCCGGAGCTTCGGCCCCGGCGAGGATCACAACATGTCGACCATCGTCAAAACATCACGGCGCAGAGCGGCGCCGGGGCTTCGGCTCCGGCGAGGAGCACAACAAGCACGCCCGCGAGGTGATCGCCGAGCACGGCGCCGGCAGCGCCGAGGCTCCGGCCTCGGCGAGGATCACAACCACGATGCGGCCCGCGACGCCGGTGGGCGCTCGGAGCAGCGCCGAGGCTCCGGCCTCGGCGAGGGTCACAACCGGATGGCCGAGGCTGGTGCTCACTTCCGGGGGCAGCGCCGACGCTCCGGCCTGCCGCCAGCGGATAACCCGCCCTATCGCTGTCGCTGTTCGGCGCTGGGGGCGAACTGTTTGATCCAGCCGCATCGAGGTGCGGCTGGTATCTCGGCCGCAGGGTCCGGAGCCCGTAGCACCCGGATCGTCGAGGGAAGCCCCTCCGGGATCACCGCTTCAAGACGCTGGCTCTGGCTGGCCGACTGAGCGGTGGCCTGCCACTCCCCTGCCACGTGCACCAGAGCGACAACTCGTCGTCCAGCGACGGCCAGGCCGGTCTCGATGCCGAGGGAGCGCGCGAGCGCGGCGAGCGTCAGCGCGAACTCCGCGGGTGAGGCTTCTCCGGATCGCAGCACGGTGGCCGTGGGCCGCAGCGCGTCCTGGTTCACGCCGCGTAGAAGGAGGTCGAGGTTGGTCCGCAGGGCGAGGACGGCGAGCGTCGGGTCGATGCTGTGCTCGGCGAGTGCCAGCGCGACCGGTCGCAGCTGTGGGTCCGAGGCCAGGAACGGGAGGAGTTCCTGCCGTCGGCGTTGACGCCGCCCCATGAGCAGGCGTCGGAGTCCACCGAGTGTGTCGAGAGCGACCAGTTCGGGTAGCCCAACCACCAGCTCACGTGCCTCAGCAAGCGGGTCGGCTACGCCAAGGTCAGCGGGCAGATCGGCGACCAGGCTTTCGTAGGCGAAGTCTCCGTCCCGGGAGTAGAGGAAGACATCGGCGGCGATCACGGTCGCCGCCGGTGACCGCGGCACCGGGAGGGTCACCCGGTCCGGGACAGGGCAGGTCGTCGCCAGCGCCCGCTGGTGGCCTGTGTTCGCGATCACCGTCAGCCTGGCCGCTGTGGTTGACACCTGCACCGGCAGTTCGATGCCCTCCGGTATCGACAGCGCCAGTCCTGCCCGGCCGCGCCGGAGCTCCTGGAACTGTGCGGTGGAGATGTCAACGTCGCGTGGTCGGGCGTTCAGCCCGTCAGGGCCGTCGAACCCGGCCGCGCGGGCGCGGGACCAAAGGTCCTGCATGCGGTCCCTGCGGTGCTCCGGGTCCAGCATCCGCTCGAGCATCCACAGCAGCCGGCCCGTTCCCCGCTCAGGATGAGGCGACAGACGCCACCAGGTGAGCCGATGGGCAAGGTCAGCGGCGACCGCCGAGGCCCAGGTCGTGGCGCCCGCGTAGCCGAGGGTGGCGATCCAGGTCAGGTACCGGGGCAGGTCCTCGACCACGCGGCGGAACTCGCCCATCGACCCGCCGGGCGGGGGTTTGTCGTTCATGCGCCGGGGGCGGCGCAACGCGAGTTCCGCGGCCGCCAGGCAGAACCGGGAGCCGGACGTCGGCATCCCGGCCGATGTGGGCGCCGGCGTCCACGACTTCAGCAACGCGTCGACCATCGGTCCGTAGGTCATCGGGTTGATGGGCCACTCGCGAAAGGCGGTGGCGTTCGTGGCGAGCAGTTGCAGGAGAAGTTCCTCGGCCTCGTCCGCGCTCGACGGGGTCGGGGCCTGCGCGAGCGCGGTGAGCAGGGCACCCGCGGACTTGACGTCGATCATCAGCCGGGAGGTGAGTGCGCCGATCTCGGTGACCGCGAGGCCGTCGTGGGTTTCGGTGACGAAGCCGAGCAGCACCAGATCGTCGAGTACCTTGCCGATCGTGTCCGGGGTGCCGCCCTGGGCAAAGGCGAAGGTCTGCTCGAACCAGGTCGCCGCGGAGTCCCGGTCAGGGACGGAGCCGATGAGGATCTCCGCGAGGAGCGTGTCCGCGAGCTGGTCGAGGACCCTGCTGTGCGCGGTGTAGCCGGTGGCGAGTCGCTCCCGCCATTCCACTTCCTCGTCGCGGGGCACCAGCAGGAAGCCGAATCCTTCCGGCTCCTGGCCGGCGCGCCCGGCTCGGCCGAGCATCTGCTGGGCGTCACTGACTTCCAGCGGCGACAGGCCTAGCGTGAGATCGCGGATGATGACCGCCCGAGCCGGGGTGTTCACCCCGGTCGCGAGCCCCGACGTGGCGACCAGGACACGGATTCGCCGTCCCCGGAACGCCTCAAGTGCCCGGGCGGCCCTGGGCGCGTCGCGGAAATGGATGCCCACTCCGGCGTCGAACGCGGCCTCGACGAGTGTGTCGTCATCGTCGCCGGGACGGTAGGTGAAGCCGGCCGCGAGGGCGGCGGTCCGCCGGACCGCGTTCTTGCTGCCGCAGAACACCAGCACGCTGGACGCGCCGGACCCGTTGCCGGGGCCGAGGACCTCGGAGCCCGGGGCAGCGGGAGACAGCAGGTCAGCGAGCAGGACGCGTACCGCGGCATCCTTCACCCGGTCGAGTTCCTCCCGGCGCGCGTACGGAGGGGGTTCGTCGTAGGGGACGAGCTGGCTGGTCAGGACCGTCGGTCGCCAGGCCGAACGGACCAGCTGGGCGCCGAGCCAGCCCGCGAGCTCGTCGGCGTTCGCGACCGTCGCGGACAGGGCCACGATCCGGGTCCGAGCCTCGGCGGCCCGCAGCCGGGCAATAAGCGACTCCAGCGTCGCGCCGCGGTTCGGGTCACCGACCAGGTGGACCTCGTCGATGACCAGACAGCCGATCCGGCCGATGAAGTCACGCAGCGACGAGCGCCGGTAGAGGGCCTCGAACTTCTCGGTGGTGGCGACCCACAGCTGCGCCCGCCGAACCGTGTCGCTGGCCATGTTGGTCTCACCGGTGAGCTCAACGGTATGGATGCCGTGGGCCTTCCAGCGACGGACCGTGTCGCCGACCTCCGCGGCCAACGCGCGCGCTGGCAACAGCCATACCGCCGGACGACCGTCCTGGACGATCGACCGCAGGGCGGCGACCTCGCCGACCAGCGTCTTGCCCGCGCTCGTCGGCGCGACGACCAGCAGATGCCCACGGGCCGCGAGCACGGCGGGCACCGCCATGGACTGCAACGGGTTGAGCCGGTCGTAGCGGTCGAGAAAGGGCCGCAGCTGGTCAGGGATCAGCGTGGCGGTCGGCGTCCACTCCTCGTCGCCGACGGACGCGGCTGCCTGGTTGTCGAGGAGCGCCCGGAAGCCGTTCTCGATGGCATCGAGCAGTTCCGGTTCGCTCAGCACAAGCCCGGAGTTGGCATTGCGGCCGATCTCGGCGCGGGTGAAGTTCATCGAGTGCACGACGGCGGTGTCGTCGGACAGAAGTTCCTTCTCGTGCACATAGCGCACGCCGGCGATCGTAATCTCGACCTTTCGCAGGGTCCGCAGGATCGCGTCGTTCGACGCCTCAGGCCGGCAGACGACCAGCACATCGACGCCGCGCTCCTTGGCGGCGACGGTCGCGTCCGCGAGCTGGCGAGCCCGAGGCGACGTGTCCCACCACGGCACCTTGATCCACAGTCGCTTCTCGGCGGCGGCCATCAACTCCAGCAGGGTGGCGTGCAGGTCGTCGTCATCGCCATAAGTGGAGACCCGCCGTCCGTCCACCGCGACGCCCTCCCAGCACCGAACACCACCCGCAGACCACCGATCAGCGTAAGCCGAATGGTGGTGTCGGCGGGGCGCCCGAGTGAACCCGACCCCGCTGGAGGGAGGCAGCGCCATGGACCACGGAAGTATCGATACTGCCCCGAACAGCGACGAGACCACCTACATGATCGGCTCTGGCACGACACAACCCCCTTTCGCTGGCACGCGCACACAAACGCGACGCCGAGCCTTCAGCCGACCCGGCTGTACCGCCGAAGGCTAGGGAAGGCGATAGCTGTCGGGTGCCTGCCCGTAGCAAGCTGCGTTGCTCAGGATCCAGGTTCCCCGGTGGGGCTGTGGGCGGTGGCCCCGCGGCGCTCGACGATGACTTGCGTGTTGCTGTCATCCTGGTTCACCCAGAAGACGACGAGGCCGAGCCGTTCCCAGACGAGTGGAGGAAGCCGGTTGACCAGACCGCGGTACTGGGGGTTGTCAGGCAGCGCGAGGCCATACTCGGCGTGGGGGTCGGCCATGCGCTGAATGAGTTCTCCGAGCGCGCCCAGGAAGTAGTTGACCTGCTGGGCGCCGGCCTGGCCGACGCCGCCCTTGGCTTCGATCATCAGCCGCCGGCCGTCCGGGTGCCGGGCGTCGATGTCGACACCACGGGTCTGCCCCCAGGCGACGACAACCGTGTAGCCCTCCTGCCGCAGATACTCGTCGACATGCCGTTTGACATCGTCCTCGGGAACGACGAGTGCCGCACGCTCCTGAGGGCGTAGTGGCGGGGCGGGCGGCGGCTGGCTATCGACGAGGGCGTTGACCAACTTCCCGTCAGGGCCGATAAAGCGACGAAGGCTACCCTGCGCCGCGAGCTGCCGAGCGACCTGGTTGACCTGCTGACGCTGGGACACACCCAGCCGCCTGGTCAGCACGTCGTCGTCGAGCGGCCCATGCCGGATCGCCTCAAGGATCCGCTCCGCGAGCGTCGCCATGCCACCCCCAGAAATCGGCACCCGCGGTCCCCCACCCGAGAACATGACCGCGTTTCCGACCGAAGACAAGTATCGGCGCGGACGCCGACAATCCGGACGTCGTCGGGTACCCAGCCCGACATCGCATCCAGCGCCTGGCCACGCCGCAGGATCGGGCGCCCTGTAAGCGGAGGAGGAGTCGTCGGCTATTGGGCCCATGGGCGTTGCCCCGAAGGACGCCCGCCGCGGCCTCGCCTCGAGGTTGGTGTCCGGGGCCCACAGCATGGTCGCCAAGGCTACGAGGACAGTCGGACCGCCGCGGAGCCGCCTACACCTCCGGACCGGAGGTCAGTTCACCCGGCTTCGGGCCCAATATTGATCACCTCCGAGTCATTCGCGTGCCGCAGCGTTCCGGCGGCATCAAGGAGGCAGCAGCGGACCTCGACGACCAACTGCGGCACCGTCCAGGGACGCTCGACGCACGTGATCTCACTGGGTGCGACCGTTCGCACGGTATTGACAAGGAGTTCGCGCTCGACCCGCGAGACGCAGGCGCCACTCGACCCCGATCGGATCAGCAAGCCGTTCTACAGCGCCCGGCCCACGGGTCTCGACACGCTCAGCCCAGGTCGCGCAGGTCACCGGCGGACCTTACTTCGATAAGGCTGCCCTCGATCTGCTACCAGGCGGCTCGCCTGAGCCTCGTCCGGGCCCGCACGCGCTCAGGACGGCCCAGCCGACGACACCGGCTGTGACCGTCGCCCAAGCCTCTGCCACCACTGGGCAGCGCGCATTGATCGCGAAACGCGACAGTCATCCGACCGTCACCAGCACCCGGGCTCCGCCGGGCGCAGTCAGCACACCGCTTCGTGGAGGCTCACCTGGCTGGCAGTCGACGACCGGCACAGACCCACCTTCGGCGACCTCGGCGCCCAGCGACGCTGGGTCAGCCCTCCGGCCAAGCCCGCGCGGAGGACACAGCTCGCGCCTCGGGCGGGTCGTCAGTAGCGCGAGCAGCGTGCGGTCCGGAGGCGGCCCAGGGAATCGTCAGGCCAGCAGCAGGAAAATGGCGACACCGTGATTGGAATATTAGAACTTCCACTCACTTTGCACGAGCTTCTCTCTGTCTCCTGGCTTTATTCTCAGGCAGTTCAGGGGACCACGAGGTGTTGGGTGGACGACCTCTAGCCATTCTACGCCGCCGTGCTCGGTGAGGCATACGGGAACTGCTCTGGTGTAGCGGAGGTTGAAGCTGGCGAAATGTGGTGTCTGCCAGTCGCGGGTGTCTTCTCCGTGGAGATGAGTTGCCCAGAAATCCACGCCGTGCGTCTGCCAGTAGGATGCGACGGCGCACGCAGCGCGATACAGCGGGCTGGTCGGCTTCCATCGTCCGAGCAGGTACGTTTCGATCTTCCTGTCGGCGACCGCTCCGTCTGCGAGCAGGAGCCGGTCCACCTGGATCGCACCCGTCGAGACCGCGGCGGCAATATTCTTGCGGTCAGACAAGGAGATCCAGCGGTCGAGGCCGTCGAACGCCGGGATCATGGCCTCTCGGGGCGCGCGGCCAGCCGAGGGATCCTCCGGGATCTCGTGCAGCCGCCCCAGCGCCGTCTCCAGCGAGTCGCCTCTTTTCCAAAGGAGAACGGCTTGGAACTTCTCCTGGCGCGAGTTGCAAAGTACCTGGAAGCTCCGCCGTCGGCCGAAGATCGGTTCGCGGAACCGTACATCGGGGTTCCTGCCGGCTGTACGCAGGTTCTCGGCCTCGACCGCCCACTCGTGCGGGACATCGTGCTCGATTATTATGTCGATATCATGCGGCTCTGAGGCGCCGCGGGCGACCGAGCCAAACACGTAGAGGTTGTCGATCAGCCTGATCGGCCAGTCGCCTTTCCGTGCGTCAAGATTGCGGAGAGCCTCCTCCAGGAGAGCGATTGCAGTAATCCTTTTCATCGCGTTCCCCGATCGTATTTCTAGATCTTCTAGAATGACGTAGCCATCGGCCAGTCGGCGCTCCTATCAAGCCAGGCGGGCGCGTTCGATCGCGTCCGCCAGCAGGCGGCCGGAGAAGGCTGTCCTGGGATGGTCGGGTCCGAAGAGGCGTTCGCGGTCGGCGAGGCAGCGGGTGAACAGGGCGATGGCTTCGGTGTGTTCGCCTGCGTCCTGGAGTGCTTCGGCGAGCAGGCTACGGCTGTGGATGGCTGTGGGATGCTGGCTGCCCAGGACACGCTCGCGGTAGTCGAGGACGCTTCGGGGTAGGGCGATCGCGTCGGCGTGCCAGCCGGCGGCGCGGTAGGCGTCGGCGAGCAGGCTGCGCGACATCTGAGTACTCAGGTGGTTGGTGCCCAGTGTCCGTTCCCGGGCGGCTGCGACCTGCTCGAACAGGTCAAGCGCCTCGTCGAGACGGCCGACAGCCTGGTACGCGCCGGCCAGGATGCTACGGGCGTACAGAGTGCCGGAACCGTCCGGGCCGAGGACCCGTTCCCGGTCGGCGAGGTCCGTCTCGTGGGCGGCGATCGCCTCAGCGAGGCGACCGGCAGCTTGGTAGGCGCCCGCGAGCAGGCTGCGCGACAACAGCGTCTCGCCGTGGTCACGACCAAGGATCCGGGCATGGTCGGCAGCGACCCGCTCGTAGGAAGCGATGGCATCGTCATGCCTACCGGCGGATTTTTGGGCCCCGGCGAGCCGTCGCCGCGAGAACACCGTGTCCGGGTGGTCGTCGCCCAGGATGCGTTCCCGGTCCGCGAGCACGGCCTCGTACCCGGCGATCGCGTCGTCGAGCCGGCCTGCGTCTTCGTGGACCACCGCGAGCCTGCTGCGGGCGTACAGGGTGCGCGGGTCGTCGGGTCCCAGGACGCGCACCTCGCTGGCGATCAGCTGGTTCAGCAGGCGTATGGCATCGGTGTGCTGGCCGTGCTCGCGCAGGTAGTTCGCCGCGCCGCCTGCCAGCCACTCGGCCGCGCCGAACGCGGGCCCCTGGGTGGTAAGGGCACGCTCGGCCACCGCGAGGACATGCGGGAGGAGGTCCCTCCACGGTCCCCAGGTCCCCGGGGTGAACCGGTTCAGATCCGGCAACTGGGCACGCAACAGGCCGGCCACCGTCGCCAGCCCGCCGGCCACGGTCTCCGCGGGCATCGCGCGGCGGGTCGCCGCCGCGACGAGGCGGTGCACCGTCAGCCGGTCGCTGTCGCTGTCGAGGCGTGCCAGGTTGTAGCCGACCAGCGCGCCGACGACGCCCGCCCAGTCCGCTGTGTCCCGCGCGGCGGCGCCTAGCAAGCTGTCACCCAGCACGTCGGGGCTGGCCGTGAACAGTCCCAGCGGCACCGGCTCTGCCGCGAACAGCGCGCACAGCTCGAGCAACTCAACCGCGGCGGGGCACCGCGCGCGCAGCGACGCGACCGACAACGTCCACAGGTTCGCCACCGTCAACCCCGCCCGGTCAAGGACCTGGCCCTGGTCGACCACATCCTCGGGCCGCTCGGACAACAGCCGACCGTACTCAGCCACAGGCAGCGAGGTGGCGTCGAGGAACCCGGCGGCCTGCTCCACCGCCAGCGGCAGGTCACCGAGCAACGCCGCGAGCCCGCCCGCCGAATCGGCGTCCAGTCCCGGCGCCCTCGCGGTGAGCAGCTCGACCGACGCCGCCCTGGTGAACAGCGGCACGGTGACCGGAATGCCCAGCCCGCGGGCCGCCCGCTGTCGTGACGTCACCAGCACCCGGCCCCCACCCGACGGCCGGAACCGGGCAACCGCCTCAGGGTCCTCGACGTTGTCGAACACGACCAGCCACCGCTCGAACGCCCCCAGCGCCGCCCACACCCGGTCCGCACCCGCGCCCACCGGCAGCTCAAGCAGCCCGGCCAGCGCTCCCAGCTGACGCGCGACCAGTTCCGGCCGTTCCGCCGCCACCCAGTACACGACCTGGTAGTCATGGGCGTGCCGGTGCGCGTACTCCACGGCGAGCGACGTCTTCCCAACCCCGCCCATGCCCTCCAACGCGACCAGGGCCACCCTTGGCGCCCCGGCCAGCACCGTGTCGATCTCACGCAGCAGGTCCTCACGGCCGACGAACCGCACCAACCGCGCCGGCACATTCCACCCCACCGGAAAAGCCCGCCCCGCCGACACCGCATCGTCCAGGGCGGCCGGACCTGTGAACAGCGGCTCGGCCTCGTACAGCTGCCGCGCCGCCGCCAGCAACCGCGCGCGCCCGTCGGCCATGACACCACGCGCCAGCAACTCCGCGACCACGGTCCAGAACTCCAGCGGAGACGACGCCGTGAACGGTGCCTGCGCGACCGGGAACCCGGCCTTGGCCAGCACGAGGCGCGCCTCCATAGACCCGGGGAACCGATCGGCAAATGCCTGAACCAGCTCCTCCGACAGGCGTTGCTCCACCGGCACCCCCGAACCCACCCGGCGCGGTGCTTGGCCCCGGGTGCGACGAATCATCGCATTCCAGCCGCCTCGCCCCGCCATCTTCATCGAGTGCCATCGTCGGCGAGGCTCGGGCAGCCGAACGCTCTCGGCGAGCAGGCCAGCTCGCCCGCTGGGGCGAACTTCGACCCTCGGCCGGCCGGTTCGGTCCTCGCTCGTATATCTGGCTGCGGGCATCGCGGAACGGGCCTGACGGCGCCGCGGAGGTAGCCGCTGCAACGGCTACCTCGCGGCGCACACCACGCGAGGTCTTACGGCCACATGTCTCACGACGAAGTGTCTGATCTCTGTGGTTTCCTGGCGCGGTGACCACGCCTGCACCGCTGTCGTACACCTCGGTCAGCCAGACGCTTCGACCGTCCCGCGTGATCATCGTGATCGACGGCGGCGAGGACTGGAGCTACTGGGCCCGTCGGGCGCTCTACCGCGCGAGCCGCGTCTGGGGTGGCGGGGACTTCGTCGTCATCCCGCACCAAGACGGCCGGGTCGATCCCACGCTGCTGCGCGGTTGCCAGGTGTACGACCCGGACTTCGTCGTGACGTACGACCCAACGGTCGAAGATCTTGAGCGGCTTCGTCCGGGCTGGTTCCAGATCACCGACCCCGACGGCGTGCTGCTGGAAGGCGCGGACCGAGAGCAGGCCTTCAGCGACATGGGGGCCCAGCAGGTCGGGTCAGACACCCGGGAGCGTGCCCGCGTCGAGATCGCATCGGTGTGCTCGGTCTACCGCGTACACGACAGCGAGTCGATCGCCTTGCTCGCAGAGCAAGGTTCCGGGCACTTCACGGACGTCAAGGACATCCCCGGGGCCTGGTCCGGCTCGGTGTTGACCGGTCCTGCGGATTGGGGCGGCCTGGCCGGGGCAGCGGCGGCCTTGCAGCTGGGCATGGCCCAGGCCCCCGTGTCCGAGGCCAGGGAGCCCGAGCTCGACCCGGCAACGCGCAATCGGCTGACCGAGCTGCTCCTTGATCTCAATCCCCTCACGGTGCCCGATGGTTTCGTCTGGCATCCCACCGCTGCTGTCAGCGTCGACCCGCGGGACCTGCCCAGCGCGCGGGAGCGGACAATCGGGCAGCTCGCCGCGCTCTCGCGCGGCTACCGTGACCGCGCCGCGCTCCTGGTGCTCGGTGACACGGCGGAGGACTTCGCGCTCGCCGGCTTGTGGCAGCGCACCTTCGGCACCGCTTACTGGATTCCATCGGTCCTCGGTATCGACGAGGACGAGCTGCCCGAGGTCCTTGGCGAGGCGATCGCCAGTGTGAGAGTGACGCTCGACCAGTCTTCGACGCGTCTCGTTCTCACTTCCATCTCGCGGTCGCAGGACAACCTTGCTGCGGTCGGTGTCCGCCTGAACGAGGCGCCGTCCGGGTTCGCGGTGTGGAGCCCCGACGACCCGGCGTGGCAGAGCGGGGAGCCGCACTTCGAGCCGACGCCCACAAACCCGCTCGTGGCCGTTCCCGCACCGCAGCTTCCCTGGCGCGAGCCTCCGACGAGAAGCCTCGCGGTCGACGACCGCTGGGACACCTCCCTGCCTGTTCCGGTCACCGTCGACGTCACGGGCACAACCACGATGGCCGCGCCGCTTCCGTCGCCATCGCTTGCCGGCTCCCCGCTGGGCACCGTCGCCGGGCTGGCCTGGCACGTGGACGTCGCATGGATGGAAGGCCGCGGCGTCCATCGGCGCGCAACACCCGGCCACGAGTTGCTCGCGGACGCCGATCCCTTCCCCGCCACCGTCGCTCGCAGCAGCCGACACGGCACGTCCTACCAGTCCGATCGGCACGACTTCGTCAGCGCCAGGATCCGCCCCGACAACCGGCTCGCCCGACCCGCGCTGCGCGACCTCAGCCTCGATGCCTGGATCGCCGCGACAACCGGCCAGCAGGAGATGACGGCGAAGCCCAGCGCAGCCGGACTGCGGGCGGCCAGGCTCGCGGCCATGCTCGGGGGGCGCGCCGCGCACGTCGAGCTCTTCGGCGGAGCACTGCTGCCCGCGCTCCGAGCAATGCGGGCGGTGGGGAAAAGTACCCAGGAGGCGTATCCAGCGAACGACGGCGTACGGATCGCCTCCGGCGAAGGCGTGCTGACCTTCGCCGGCATCCGTGCCCGCGTGCCCGAACTATCCGCGCCCGAGCCGACCGCGAAGCAGGTCCGCGCAGTGCTCGACACGGCGCTTCGCGCCGGTGTGCTGCGCCGTGGGCACGTCCTCGGATGTGCCGTCTGCGGGCGCACCCAGTTCCAATCCGTTGACCGGGTCGGCCAGCGCTGGACCTGCCTACGCTGCGACGCACCCAATAACCTCGACCAGGCTGCCTGGCGTGAACCCGAGGACGAGCCGGGCTGGTACTACGATCTGCACCCCGTCGCCCGCGAGTTCCTCGACCAGCACGGCGACACGGTCGCGCTGCTCTCCGCCCACCTCCGGGCACACTCGCAAGGCCAGATCTTCGACGACGTCGAGGAAGTGGTACTCGCCTCCGACGGCAAGCCCGTCGTCGAGCTTGACCTCGTCGCCTACGCCGACGACCTGCTCACCATTGCCGAGTGCAAAAGCTCCCTAGACGGCCTCACCAAGGGGACACTCGCCGCCGACGTTGCGAAGAAGTGCAGCGCAGCCGCCATACTACGAGCCGACCGGATGATCTTCGCGACAGAAGATCCCGAATGGTCGGAAGCGTTGCAGAGACGCATCCAAACCTCGGTCGAAGGCTTCCCCGGCTGGAGCCCAGCGGGACCACCCGAGATGGTCCTTGTCACCGGGCTCGGAACCGGCGACACACAAGAACGTGTTTTACGAGTCGCCGCCCGCCGGAAAGATGCCTAGCATGAGTGATTACGGGCCACTACGGGTCGGCCAGCTCGAAATTCGGCCGCTACGGAATGACTTCCCAGACGATCTACTCATCTCATTTTGCGACCATATGCGTGAAACCAGACGACTCCGCGAATCAGATTACACCGGGCAGTCGACACTCTGGGAGGGATTTGAAGATGAAGAGCAAGATCCGGAGATCGAGATTGTCGAGATGGTCGGCTCCGGGCGTGAGATCAGAGATCGACTTGATCTCCTAGGATTCAGCGAGACGATCACCATCCGATGCTTGGATGAAGAACTCGAAAGTAGCCGAAAAAGCATCAAGCAATTAATTGAAAGCAGCGACGGTCGGGATGTTGGAAACTACATTAGATCTGAGCGAGATATGCTCGATGGACTTGACGGTCGCTTGTGGGTGACGCGCCTAAGAGAAGCCCTCGGGGATACAACTCCGGAGGGCTCGGAGCTTATATCACGGCTGATGCGTCACGTCCATTTTTTAGATGACCGCGTCGTGCTCCGAGCCGCCCTTATGGCACTGCCAGATGCTACAGTGAGAGTCGATATCACGGATCTCGTCAACGACGGCTACCTCGCCGATCGGGATGCCGAAGGTGTTTGTAGTGGAGCGCTCGAAATCGTACGGGATCAAGCAGCGGTGCACTCGCCGGTCGTCGTGCTTACAGAAGGACGGTCAGACGTCGCGGTATTAACGAGATCCCTGAGTCTCCTGTATCCACACCTAGTCGATCTGATCAAGTTCATGGATTTTGAAGGCCGACCCGAGGGAGGCACATCGGCGCTGCTTCGTACAGTGAAGTCGTTCGCTGCGGCAGGAATTGCCAATAGAGTTGTCGCTCTATTCGACAACGATACGGCCGCAGCAGACACGCTGAGATTGCTCAAGCCACAGGATCTTCCCTCAAATATCAGGGTCCTCCGGTACCCCGATCTAGATTTTGCACGCCGCTACCCGACGCTCGGCCCACCGACGCTGACCGAGCCCGCAGGCCACCTTGATTTCGCCGACGTCAACGGATCCGCGGGATCGATCGAGCTCTACCTAGGGCGCGATGTACTGAACGACGGTAACGGCGGATTTCTCCCCGTTCAGTGGAGGAGCTATATTCCAGGAATGAGGCAATACCAAGGAGAGATCATCGAGAAAGATCGCCTACACAAATCTTTTAATGCAAAGCTACTGGCCGCCCAGAAGGACAGATCTCTGCTATCTTCTCAGGACTGGTCTGGAATTCGAGCCATTCTCGAATCTATCCGATCCTGCTGGACCGACCCAGCCCAGAGCCTCTCTCAATCTGAACCGCAGGGCTAATCTCCTACGTCGGAGGCAGGTCGCCCCCGCGCTCGCCCGACGGCCCACATCTGGCTGCTGTGAGTGACATCCGGCTCCGCGCTGCGACGTCGAAGAGGTGGCTCGCGTGACGGCGCGGCCGAGGCCGGCGAACCGCATCTACGGCTTTGGGCGGCTTGCCGGTGTCGGCGTGGGCGCGATGGGAAGGTCGCAGACGCCTCCAGGTAGAGATCGGGCCGGTGGAGCGCCAGATCCGCTCGCTGGGCAGCAGGCTCCTGAGCATCACCGTGCACGGCTCATTCAACAAAGGGCATCTGCGACCCGGCGAGGTCCGACCGACCCGTGAAAACTGCACACCCGCGAGCCCGATCCGGTCCCGGCGAGTGAATCCCAGCTCCGAACTCCTCTTTGGTCGCTGACAGCGATCATCATTCGCCGCCGACGAGTCAAGCCCGACCGATGCACCGCGTCAGATGCCACCTCACCAGCTTTGGTGATCAGCGATGCCGCCGTCGGGAGCGAAGCCGAACTGAAGCAGCCGATGATCTCCTGCTTGGGCCTGTAGTTCGGCGAGCGGCATACCAGTCGCCAGCGTCCGCGCAAGTCCTAGTTGGCTCGTATCCAGTCGTCGCCGGTGCTCGCGGTGGCATCAGCGATGGCGCGTATCGCGTTCGGGCTCACGTCCGCGAATGTTGAGAGCGGTAGACGGGTCCAGTCGCCGGTGCTGAGAGCTGCCCCGAGGAGGCGGGCGGCCTTTGTGGGTTTTCCGGCTTGGAGAAGGGTGGTGGCCATGTTCACCCATGTCCGGGCCTGGGCGTCCGGGTTGGCGATGCACTCGGCGATTTGCTCGGCGCTGGCGTATTCGCCCGCCTGGGCGAGTGCGGTGGCCACGTCCGCTAGCGCCTGGTTCTGGGATTCCGGGTCGGTGATGTCCAGGGCGATCTGTATGGCGTCGGCGTACTCGCCGGTTCGAGCGAGCGCGGTGGCCACCTCCGCGAGACCGGCTGCCTGGGATTCTGGGTCGGTGATGGCGCGGGCGACCTTCTCAGCGGCGACGACGACACGCCGGGCGCGGGCAAGCTGACCGACGTCCGCTAGGGCAGTCGCCACACCCGCCAGCGCCCGAACCGTGAGGGTCGGCTCGGTGATGCTACGGGCCAGCTGCTCGGCGCGAGCGAGCTCGCCAATCTGGGCGTGCCCTGTGGCCACCTTCGCGAGACTGGATGCCTGGGAGTACGGGTCAGTGATGGCGCGGGCGACCTTCTCAGCGGCGACGACGACACGCCGGGCGCGGGCAAGCTGACCGACGTCCGCTAGGGC
>NZ_JADWYU010000206.1:16556-31768 GCF_016786325.1 Frankia nepalensis
AGCCGCTACACCCGCCAGCGCCCGAACCTTGGGGGTCGGCTCGGTGATGTCACGGGCCAGCTGCTCGGCGCGAGCGAGCTCCCCAACCCGGATGTACACCGCGACCACCGCTACCAGAGCGAGGCCCTCGTGGAATGGGTTGGTGACGGTGTGGGCGATCTGTTCGGCGCCGGCGGCGATCTGCTCGGCGCGGGTGAGCTCTCCAGCGTCGGCGAGGGCGCTGGCCACGTCCGCCAGCGCCTCGGCACGAGAGGGCAGGTAGTCCATTTCGCGGGCGACGTGCTCGGCGGCGATGGCGACCTGCTCGGCGCGGACGCGCTCACCGACATGGGCGAGCGCGGTGGCTAGATTCGCGAACGCGCGGATCTGGGTGTGCGGGTTGGCCATTCCACGCGCGACGTGCTCGGCGGCGATGGCGACCTGCTCGGCGCGGACGCGCTCACCGGCCTGGGCGAGGGCGTGGGCTACCTTCGCCAATGCCGGGGCCCGGTAGTTGGGGTCGGTGATGTCGCGGGCGACCTCTTCGGCGTGGCCGAGGGCGCTGGCGTCGGCCAGGGCAGCGGTCACGTCCGCCAGCGCACGGGTCCGGTTGTGTGGGTCGGTGATGCCACGGGCGACGCGTTCGGCCTCAGCGGCGACCTGCTGGGCGCGGGAGCGCTCGCGCGCCTCGCCGAGGGCGCCGGCCACGTTCGCCAGCGCGCGGGCCTGGCAGTACTGGTCGGTGAGGCCGCGGGCGACCTGCTCGGCGCGGGCGTGTTGGCCCGCACCGGCGAGGGCGCCCGCCAGGTCGGCCAGCGCGAACTCATGGAAGTAGGTGTCGGGGATGCTGCGCGCGACGCGCTCGGCGCGGGCGAGCGCGCCGGCGCGGGCGAACGCAGCGGCTAGATCCGCTAGCGCCAGGTCCTGGGAGTCCGGGTCCGGAATGCCATAGGCGTGTTCCTCGGCGTCAGCGGCGACCTGCTCAGCGCGGGCGTCCTGGCCTGTCAGGGCGTGAGCGCCCGCCACGTCCGCCAGCGCGAGGACCTGGAGGCGCGGGAGCGTGACGCCGCGAGCCAGGCGTTCCGCGTCCCCTGCGACCAGTTCGGCGTGGCCTATTTCGCTGGCCTCGGCGAGGGCACCGGCCACCTTCGCCAGCGCCCGTGCCTGGTAGTAGGGGTCGAGGGTGCCGTGGGCGACCTGCTCGGCGTCGGCGACGATCTGCGCAGCGCGTGTGTCCTCGCCGGTCCGGAGGAGGACGCGCGCCAGGTCCGCCAGTGCCAGCGTCTGGAAGTACGGCTCGATGATTTTCCGGGCTACCTGTTCGGCGCGGACATGGTCCCCGGCCTCGGCGAGGGCGACGACCACGCTCACCAGCGCGACGGCCCGGGTGTCCAGATTGGTGATGCCGCAGGCAAGTTGTTCGGCCCGGGTGGCGTGCCTCAGTCTGGCCCAGACGGCGGGTAGGTGGGTGGGGATGTTGCTGTTGCGTGCGGCGATCCGTTGTCGATGCACGGCCACCTGGGCCATCAGTGCCAGGTCCGGGGACGGCTGGCCCAGGATGGCGTTCTGGGCATCGGTGACTTCGGCGAGGGCTGCCGTGTCGCCACCCGTGAGGTCGAGCATCCGGTCGTGGCGTGCCTGATCGGTAGCGCAGTCGACGGCGCGGACCAGGTCGCCGGTGGCCAACAGCAGCCGGTAGTAGCCGCGCAGCAGGTACTCGGGGGTGTGACTGGGCCACTGCCGCTGCCGGTACTCGTCTGCCCAGGTGTGGAGCCGCTCCCGGTAGGCGGCCAGCCGTCTGGGCCCAAAGGAGCGGACGGCGTCCTGCTGGAGTTCCTCATGGCCGAGCAGGTACACCGGCGGTCCGCTGTTGGGGTTCCACTGAGCCGGACGGCTCGCGAAGCTGCGGCCAGCGACGGTGGACAGGAATCGATCTATGTCCCGTTCGGTGGCGCCGGGATCGGCGGCCAGTTCTTCGAGATCATGGCTGGAGAGGCCACCTTCGGCGGCGGTCACCAGTCCCAACAGGTCCTGTCCCAGCGGGCTGCCGGTCCGCAGCCGGTCTAGATCGGCGTACATATCCGCTTTGAGAACCGCAGCGTGGATCGATTGGTCCAGCACTCGGATGATTCCCGGGTCGCGCAACGGATGGCCGGCGGGGACGTCGGCGGGTATCGGCGGATCGGGGCGGCCCGCGACGACCACCCGCGCCCCATACGGTGGGCTGGCGGGCAGCAGCCCGGCGATACTGCGCGCCTCGGGGCGGGTGGTGACCCCTCGGTCCTCATCCAGCCCGTCCACGACCAGCACCAGCCGCTGCCCAAGGGCCTGACAGGACGCGGCGGCGTCCGCGAAGAACTTGAACCACAGCCGCTCTCGGCGACCCGGATTCACGAACGGCGGTTCCGACTCGCCGAGCAGTTCCGTGAGCTGCTCGGTGACGACCTCGACGAACGCGTCCCGGTCGCTGTTACCGGCATACCGGGCGGTGATGAAAAATGACACGACTCGCACCGAGGGCGGCGGAGCGAGTACGAAGCTGGACAGCAGCGCGGATTTGCCCGTCCAGGCCGGTGCCCGCCACCACAGAAACGAACGGCTCGTCGCATCGTCAGGAGCGGTGCAGAACTCGGCCAGCCGCGCGAGTTCGGCCTCACGACCGGTCAGACATGGCGGAGCGATCTGGCGTACCTGCTCCAGGTACGCCGACCGGGCCATGGCAGCAGGTACCGACAGCTGGGATGCCCCGGGCGACGGCACACCGATGCCCGGTCCAGTCACCTCGCCAGGGAACGAAGGTGGAACCTCAGGTCTGTCCCGCCGCCACTCGATCGCGTCCAGCAGCCGTTGCCGCGCCGCATCCTTCGCGACGCCGAATATGTCCACCGGCGCGATCTGGCGCAGCAAACCAGGTCGGTCGCAGTCCTCCACGCGGACGATCAGGAGACGTCGCTTCGTGCCCGCGGGGTCGGCCGCCCACACGGCCTGCCATTCCTCCGCCGCGGATACCGACTCCGCATAGGCCGCCGACACGACGGCCACCATCCGCCGGTCCTCGGCCAACGCCCGATGCATCTCTCCGACAGGATGCGACCCGGGCCCGAAATCCCACACCGCACTCCGTACGTCGTGCCCCGCGTCCTCCAACGTCCAGGTGACCCACTCCGCCCACCTGACGTCCTCGCCCGCATACGACACGACGAATCGCTGCGCCCTGCCAACTTCACCCCCATCTGTCACGCCACCAGCCTCTCACCCCCGGTCCGACGAACGCCGCCCACCACCGGGGCCGGCGATGATCGCGGATGCGAAGGCGCGTGGGCTCACGCTGATGGGCCCGGAGAGGCCAGATCCGTGCGGCACGTCAGCCACGTTCGCCGCGTCAAGGCCATCGCGGGATCAGCGAGACCGTTCGCGACGTCTCCGAGGAATCACGACCAGCACCGGGAGCCCACACTCGGCCTGACGACCGGCAAGCTCGACATGCCGCGGGCGATCCACGCACGACATGACCCCGAACCGGCAGCTTCGCTCACGGGGCCGTAGCACGGCTGCCGCCGTCCAGCTCCACATGGGTATCGGTACGCAGCCGCGCGACCAGGCCACGGGCCGTACCTGTACCAACGTGCGGCCTTTTGCGCAGCGTCTCCGCGGAGATCGGGCGCTGGTGGTGCTGCCAGTGCAGCACGTCTTCAGCGCGAGCCCGATGACGCCTGGAGCGCTTTCTCGCAGTTTGGCGCGACTACGGGTCGGAAGCCTGGATCCCCGGAGAGGTGTTCGCCCGCTGCTCGTCGACGATGCAGTTTATCAGTTCAACCGTCGAAAGGTACAGCCAGAAAATCCAGTCGAGATAAAAGTCGTCGTAATCCCGTTTCTGTTTCGCGCCCTGGTGTCGGATATGAAAGTTGTTCGCGATATCGAACAAGGCGCCGCGGTCCGACTTGGCCAGCGCCTCGGTAAGTACGCCGTGACGTCGTTCTTCAATCACAAGGGCTAGGGCCGCGACCGCGGAGCGCTTCTGGTGCCGTCCGGCCTCGCGGCCCCGGAACAGCGAGATGGCATGCCGTACCTGCTCGTCTTGTTCGCTCGTGTCGCGGGCTAACAGCGACTGAACAAGCTGCGCGCGGGCGTCGTCGGTCACCCCGACCAGACGACCGACATCCGCGCCGTCGTCGGCCAGACGATAGGGAACGTCCGCGCGGCGTAGCAGACTGTTCACGCGCCAGCGGTACACCGCACGACCAGAACCGAGGTCGAACTCGTGGTGGTGCCAGCCGCACCCGTTGTACGAATGGAGGTCTCGCCGCTGCGGTCGGGCGACGAGATCGTGGAGAACCTCTATCATCTGGAATATGTTCTCCCGGTCAGCGGCCAGCAACTCGGGGTCGATCGGCCACGTGGTCGGCTGGCCGAACTCTCCCTCGATGAGGTGAGCGGGCGACGGATCGTACGGGTTGTCGACACAGTCCGTGCCGAATCGTCTCGCGAAATAGCCTGACACTTCGAGCTCACGAACAAGGTCCACGTACTGGCGTGCCAGCGCATCAGCACTCATGTGCGCCGGCCGGTGCGGACCGCCCATCCGTTCCCTCCAATAGGGGACCCGCGGCGGTGGGTCCTCGGACAGCTCACCGGCGCTGGTCATGAGCCCACGCAGGAAATCCTGCTTCCGCGTCAACGCCTGCGCGCTACGTGGCGCCGATGACCCGTACCCGTAGCCAGGCTCTTCGAGTTCCCGGAAGTCCACGGCAGGGCCACCCGCGTAGCCGCGCACAAACGCGTCCTCAAGCAGGAATTCGCACCGGTCATTCCAGTCGGTCAGCTGACGCTTGTTCAGGAGTCTGGATGCCTCCTCCTTGAACAGCGTGCGCGGCCACACCAGCTGGTAGTCGGGCTCGGCAAAACGGGCGATCACACCACCATCATCTCCTACCGCCGACGCCCGCGATCGACTCCCAGCCGCGGCAGGGCCGGCGCCGGCACCAGAGCCACATAGGACCGTGTCGGGCCGCGCCGAGACGGTCCTATGCATGCCGACCAGCGCGGGCTAGGCTGAGGCCGCCTTGGGCGGCTGGTTGTCAAGTGTTAGCTGCGTGTCGCTACGGATCTGCGCGACCAGACCGCGGGCGGTATCGGCGCCGACGTGCAGCCGCTTACGCAGCGTCTCAGCGGAGATCGGGCGTTGTTGCTGCTGCCAGTGCAGTAGCGCCTCGGCACGGGCGCGGTGCAGCAGGTCCTGCATGCGCGCCTCCCGAGCAGCCTCACGCGACAACAAACCTGCAACCGAAGTCCCACTCTGTGCAGGCTCGACCGCGGACACAGGCACCGCCTGCCGCCCACACTGGACCGCCCTGCCTGAGCCATCGGCCACCCGCGAATCTTCCGACCGCCGATCGGCGGTCGCCGCTTGCATCGCAGACAGGAGACCCGGGCCAACCTCGGACCAGCCAATAAGGAGCAGCGGTCCGACGGCGTCGAAGGTGGCCTTGCCGTAGCGGCCGGCGATCAAAGGTTCCGCAATGTTCAAGGCGAGCGTTACCATACTCGCGAAGATGAGAAGCTTTCGCGCTGAGCGCCGTACCTCAACTGGACCGCCGTTCACGGCGAGTTGCCGACTGCCGAGCAGCAGGCCGACGACCGACAGGTCCACGGCCGGTGCGACGAGCGGCGCCACCCACACCGGAACGCCGAGTCGTAGCCCGAGCGCGAGGACGTTGCCGAAGCCGAAGAGGAACGTGAGCGTGACCACCACGCCGACGATCACGGTCACGAGGCGGGTCGAACCATCCGGACCTACCAGGTCTACGGAACGCCTGTTCGATTCGATAGATGATGTAGATGTCGGCGCGGTCACTGAGCATCGTCCCTGGTCCGGGCCCGGATAGCGACCGGTCGGACAGCGATTTCGGGGCCAGCAACCAAGATCAAACGGTTCGGATGCTGGTACACATGGTCCACCGGGTTCGAGCCCCTTCGGGCCGCGCCCATGGCGCGAGGCCCGAAGGACTGCCCAAAGCCAGACTGTTCGCCTGCCCTGTGAGGTCGGCCTATCAGGATTCAGGCCGCAGCGGGCATGGCCGGCGGACGCTGGTCGACGTCCCGCCCGGCGGGCGCCGATCGCTGCGCGACATCTCCTGCCCCTCCTTCGACCGCAGGACCTGGGGCCAAATGCAGTTCGATGCGCCCCAGCGAGTGGGATGAACCCGTCTCCATACGCACCCTGGCGACCAGGAGGCGAGCAGTCGCCGCGCCAACACGGAGCCGCTTACGCAGCGTCTCAGCCGAGACTGGCCGGTCGTGGTCCCGCCGGTGCGCCGCGTCCTCACGACGGGCGCGTTCGAGCAACTCAGGCGACAGCTGAACTTGACCGCGCCGACGTACACCGGTCGCCGCTCCGAACGCCCCACCAGGGCGACCGCCAACCCCGGCGACATCAGCGCTTACCGATCCGTTTCCATCAACAGCCGTCGCGGAACGTTCGAGCAACTCCCCCGCCGAAGCGACACCCTCCGGCTCGACCGCGCTCGGGACCTCCACCGATCGCGTCGTGGGCCGGGTCGCGGCCATGGCATGAAGGATCCCCGGCCCCGTCTCCGCCCAGCCGATCAGCAACAGCGGACCGACCGCGTCGAACACCGCCTTGCCGACGTCTCCCGCGATCGCCGGCTCGGCGACATTGAGCGCCAACGTCACCAGACTCGCGAAGACCAGCAGCCGGCGGGCCGGACGGATTTGATCCACCGACGCACCCCGATAAGCCAACTCCCGGATCGCCAGCAGCAGACCCAGCACAGTCAGGTCAACCGCCGGAGCCACCAGCGGCGCCACATATCCAGGCACTCCGAGCCGAAGCGCCAATAGCCACACGTTCCCGAACCCAAACAGGAACGTCAACGCCACCACCAAGGCCATGATCACAGCCACGACCCGCTCGACCGCTCGACCTGCGGGCGCCCCACCACGCCCGACCATCCCGCTCGGCATCCCCGCCGTCACCGCGCACCGGCCTTCCCAGCCCCATCTACAGCCGGCCGAGGAGTGATCACAGCGGGGTAGGTTCCGCGAATCACCAGCTGAGGAGGCCGCTGCAGTGGGATAGAAGTGGCACGCCCCTCCCCGGGGGCACGCGATCGGCTCCCCCTGTTCGGTGGCCTTTGGCCACCTTCCCGGGCTCCCGCGCCATGCTGGCCCAGGGGGCCACCCCCTGGAACCCCCAGCTCATCAGGGGGCTTCGCCCCCCGAACCCCCCGGCCGCTGCGCTTCGCGCGAGCGGCCCGTTCTTTTGTATGCGGGCACGACAGAGGCCACCGGCGCCCGCCGGTGGCCTCTGTCGTGGTCTCATATCTGATCATCATCTTGCAGGTAGCAGCGATCAACGCCAACGAGCGCTCCGGTCGCGGTTCTACTTTTCAGCGCCCAGCATGACGACTCGACGCGCGCTCGCCCCCTGCTGGCGTGTTGGATCCGGCTGCACAGGGCGAGCCTCCGACAATTGGCGCATGACCGCCATGAGGCCACTGGATCCCGACGAGTCCGACATCGTCGTCGCGCGGACGTACAACGACGCCCGCGCGATCGGCGAAGCCTTCAGGGAACGGGGACAGGTCGTCATGGACCTACGCTCGCTCGACACCGAGACGGACGGTCGCCGGCTCCTCGACTTCGCCGCGGGCGCAACCTTCGCACTGCGTGGATCTATCGAGAAGATCACCGAAAAGGTCTTCTTCCTCAGCCTTGACCGGTTCAGCTCCCCCGAGCTACGCCGCCGATACAGCCGCTGATCCAGGCTGACTCTGCCGCGAGAGGTGAGCATGCCCTCTCCCGAGAACCTCGCCCTCATTGCTCGAGGCGAGCGGCCTGGCATCGACCCCGCCGACGGGACTTCAGAGGCACAGACCGGCAGTCCCCAACCACGCTGGCCCGCACATCATCCCGCCGCGGCGTGGCACCCCACGACATCCACCGCGGAGCGCATCCGCAGCTGCGGTTAGACCGAATTTGGCCACCATCGGTTTGGAATTGGCCTCGCGGGACGACCACGACACGCCATATGCCCGTGCGGCCTGACACCTCGGGAGGCGCGTGGCTCGGGTCCGCGTCGCTGCGTAAGGCTGACCCTTGCACGATTCGAACCGATCTCTCCCATGTCCCAAGGAGGCTCCCTTGACCGACACGAACACCTACGCGTACGTCGACGCTGGCACCCTCGACGTCCGGATCGTCCGTGGTGAGGCTGACACGGAAGGCACCATCGTCGGCCGCCTCGACGCCGCCGAACTCCCCGCCCTCAGCGAGGCGGCCGACAAGCTGCTCGCGACCCTCGGCACCCGCCCCGTCAGCGACTGGCGCGATGTCGAGGGTGGCCTGTTCGCCGTCGTCGAGGAGACCGCGGCGGTGCCGACGGCCGGCTGACCGGCGACCAACGAGATGCCCCGGCCTGGGTCCAGGCCGGGGCACTCCCGGGACTCCACCAGGCCATAGACCGTCGAGTCCGGCCCGGTCCGGGTACTGCGTCGACCGCCCTCGACACCACCGAGACCATCTGGCGGTTCTTCGCCGAACACCCCCATCCGCATGACGACCCCTCCAGCGACTGACCCTCATCAACCGTGCCCGTCCGCCCGCCTGATGCTGGCAGCCGCGCGGGCACGGACCGACCGGACCTCTCGACGCCGGGCCGTACCGGTTCGTCCAGACCGATCACAGGCGCCAGCCGGGGCATCGTGTTCACCTACGTGAACCCAGTGGTCGCGGTGTGCCTCGGCATGCTGCTCCTCGACGAGCCGCTGCCGACCTGGACCGTGGCGGGATCGGTGTTGATCGTCCTCGGGTCCTGGCTGTGCACCGACGGCCGGGGTCGGGCGGCCGGGGCGGCCGGCCTGACTGGGCGGCAGCGGCTGCCGGAGCAGCGTTCAGAAACGGCTGGCCAACTTCGCGAGGTAGTCGACGGACTGCTCCGGTGGGATGCTCGCGACGATGAGCCGGTTGATCAGCTCGCGGTAGCGGTCGACGTCGTCGGGCCGCTCGAAGCAGGTCAGCCCGCCGAGCTGTTCGAGGTAGGCGACGTCGGGGACCATCGGCTGGTCGCCGAACCGCAGAATGCTGAATGCCCCACCTTCCGAGAGGTGGGCACCGAAGGCCGACGGCACGACCTGGATCACGACGTTCTGCCGCGACGACATCGCGGCGAGGTGCTCGAGCTGCGCTCGCATCACCATCGGGGTACCCACCGGCCGCACCAGCGCCGCCTCGTCCACCACGGCCCACAGCGTGGGCGGGTCCGCGCTGTCGAGCACCTGCTGTCGGGCGGTGAGCAGACCGAGGGTGAGTTCCAGGTCGGCGTTCGTCAGAGCCGGACTGTTGCGGTGCACCACGACGGCACGCGCGTAGTCCTCGGTCTGGAGCAGGGGCGGCACCAGCTGAAGGTGGTATGTCCGGATCAGCGTCGCCGCGCTCTCCCGGCCGAGGTACGGCTCCAGCCAGGTCGGGACGACCCCGGCGTAGCGCTGCCACCAGCCCGGCTGGTTGGCGAGACGGGTCAGAGCGAGCAGCCGGGTACGGTCGCTGTCGGCGTGCACGCCGTAGAGCGTGAGCAGGTCGACGACGTCACGGATCTTGAAGCCGACCCGGCCCAGCTCCATCCGGCTGACTTTCGACTCGGACGCCCGGATGTGGTCACCGGCTACCGCGCGGCTGATGCCCCGCCGTTCCCGTAGCTGCCGCAGCCGGCCACCCAGTTCGATGCGGTAGGTCGTCGGTCCTTCGCCCGGCATTGTCGGCCCCTGCCCTCGTTCACCAGGTGGTCCTGGTGCGGTACCCGTTCTCGGTGCCGTCGTGTTCGGTGCCTCGTGCCGTGCGGTTCAGGGCTTCCGGCCGACTCCGCAGGCTTCCATCGGCGCGACCAGATCGTCCGGGCCGGGATCGTTGCGCCAGCGGGTCGGCGACACGACGCCGGGCTCGACGATGTCGAGGCCGTCGAAGTAGCGGGTGATCTGCTCGACCGTCCGGTACCGGTAGCCGTACCCGTCGACGGCGCTAACCTCGCTCATCTCCTCGACGGCGCTCACCTGCTCCGGCTCCGGGTCGGCGTCCGCGCAGCCGTCCTCGAGCACGAGGAAGCTGCCGGATGGCAGTGCCGACAGCAGTCGCTGAACGATCGAATGGGCCTCGTCGAAGGTCGGTACCAAGCCCATGATGGACATCATCATCAGCCCGACAGGCTTGCTGAAGTCGAGCGTCTCCGCCGCGAAGGACAGGATGCGCTCCGGGTCGCGGGCGTCGGCGTCCAGGTAAGCGGTCTTGCCCTCGGGCGTGCCGACGAGCAGCGCGCGGGCGTGCGAGAGGACCAGCGGATCGTTGTCGACGTAGACCACCCGCGACTCCGGCGCGACGCGCTGGGCGACCTGATGGGTGTTGTTTTCTACCGGGAGCCCGGTGCCGACATCGAGGAACTGCCGTATTCCGTGCTCGGCGGCAAGAAACGTGATGGCCCGCGCGAGGAACGCTCGCGACGCCCGCGCCACCTGGATGATCTCGGGGAAGACCGCGATCACCCGGTCACCGTGCTCGCGGTCGACCGGGAAGTTGTCCTTGCCCCCCAGAAAGTAGTTCCACACTCGGGCCGAGTGCGGCCGGGTGGTGTCGAACGTCGCTGGCGGGTACTCGGTCGTCATGTCGCGGATCTTCCCCCGGGCTGTGGTCAAGAAGACAGGACCATAGCATCGTAAGCCTTCGGCAAATCCTGCCGCGGTTCCAGTTACATCCGTGTTTCCTGCGTTGTGTGACCACGAAGACCGCGGCGTTATTCCAGCGAGATCGTGGGGTCGATGAACTCGGTGGTCACCAGATCCTCCGGTGTGACTCCAGGCAGTGGTGGGGTGCCACTCTCGGTGAGGACCGGCGTGAGTCGCTCGATCAGCCCCTCGATCCGCGCGGTGTCGAAGCTCCCCAGCACGCCGTCGGCGCCGTTGGCCACCAGGCCGAGTTCCCGCTGCTTGTCGTTGGCGTCCGCGAGCAGTCCGGGCGACAGGTCGTAGCCGCCGGTGTCGAAGGACGAGGTGATCTCAATCATCAGGTCGTTCGCCGGAGTCGGGTCGGCCATGTAGTCGACCACCGCCCGCTGAAAGATCGGCACGAGCGCGTCGAGGCACTCGCGGTTGGCCTCCAGCTTGTCCTGCCGGACGGCGAGCGTGTTGGCGTACGCCGGGTAGTCGTCGCCGACCAGTAGGTACTCGACGGGCCGTTGCCACTCCTCGATGTCGTTCTCGAGCCGATACACCTCGTCGGTGACGAAGCCGATCTGGACGAGGCTGCCGTCCTCGGCGATGAACCGGGCGAGGTCGCCGGTGTAGGAGGTGTCGATCTGAGACTGCTGGAAGACGCCCTCGCCGAGAAGGACCTTGAGGTAGGCCTCGTCCAAGGCCAGCACCGTCACGTCGGGCCGCTGGCCGATCGCCGCAAGGCTGTCGAAGCCGAACGACTCGTCGCCCCAGAAGAACATCAGCGGCGACTTGGCGTACGGCGCCAGCACGGCGACCGACGGGTGCTCGGCCGAGTTCGCGACCACCTCGTCGAGGTCGAGGTAGCCGAGCAGGATGTCGTCGTCCGTCTCGAACAGGGTGGACATCGACTCGAAGCCGACCGCCGGCCCACCGGAACGGATCTCGATGTTCACACCGGTGGCGCCGAGCGGGCCGGAGACCCGGAAGTTCTCCTCGTCGATCTCCGGGTTCGGGCCGAGCAACTGGTACGTCGCGCCGTAGTCGATCTCCGGCCACCAGCTGGTCTGCACGACGACGGTGTCCGGGCAGACACCGCTCAGCGGCGTCGTGTACTGCGACGAGGCGAGGGGCCTGCCGCCAGTGCCGGTTCCGGACGGGCTCGGGTCGTCATCGGAGTCGCCGCACCCCGTGAGACCGAGAGCCAGCGCGACGCAGCACGCTCCGGTCAGCACTGTACGAAGTCTCGACACGCGCGCTGTTCTCCTTGGCGCAGGAAGTCGGCAGTATGCGGATCTTCAGCAGGTGAAGCGGTGTGCAGCCGTGTGTGGCGGTGTAGAGCCGTTCGGTCGAGCGAGTTCGGTAGAGCACGTTCGGTGGTCGGGACTCCTGACGAGGTGTCACAACGGCCCAAGACCGTCAGCGTGACGATCTCCCCTCGGATCGGTGACCCATATGGGTCATACTGTGCCATAGCCGGCCCGGCGGGTCACGACGAGGTGCACGGGACGGAGCTGGCACCTCACGCTCGGCGCCGCCCGCTGTCTGCTGGGCGCAGGAAAGATCCGGGTTAGGATGCGAAAAAGCGCCGTTCCACGGTGTTTTCGGGTGAAGGGTTCCGACGTGCCAGACGGGGGCAGGGCGTCGAGGGCCAGCCGGCGGCTCGGGCCGGTGCCGACGCGGATTCTGGCGGCGAACGGCGTGCGTCGCTTCGTCGGACCGTCACGGCGCGACCTGGTGCGGATGGTCCGCGCCGGGCTGCCGCCGGCCGCCGTGTTCGCGGCCGTCGTCGGCATCTGGTACGCCGTCACCTACTGGGCGCTGGCACCGCGCCGGCGGTTCCTGCTGCCGCCGCCGCACCAGGTGGTCTCCGAAGGTTTCCTGGACCAACGCACGCTGGCCGACATTCTCACCGCGCTGTGGGGGACCACGAAGGTCGCGCTGGTCGGCCTGGCGATCGCGGCGGCGCTCGGCCTGCTGTCGGCCGTCCTCATGGCGCAGGCGACGTGGATCGAGCACTCGTTCTACCCGTGGGCCATCCTGCTGCAGACGATTCCGGTACTGGCGATCGTCCCGCTGATCGGCTTCTGGCTCGGCTACGGCTTCTGGTCCCGGACCGTGGTGTGCGTCATCATCGCGATGTTCCCGATGATCACGAGCACGCTGTTCGGCATCCAGTCGGTCGATTCCCGCTACCACGACCTGTTCACGCTGCGACGGGTCGGCCGGTGGCGTCGGCTGGTACGGCTGGAGCTGCCGAACGCGCTGCCAGCGATCTTCGCTGGGCTGCGGATCTCGGCCGGCCTGTCCGTGATCGGTGCGATCGTCGGCGACTTCTTCTTCCGTCGCGGTGACGTCGGCATCGGCGCCCTCATCGACAACTACACCCGCGACCTGTCCTCCGGGCCGCTGTTCGCCGCGATCATTGCCTCGGCGTTGCTCGGCCTGATGGTCTTCTGGGCGTTCGGTCTCGCCGCGAAACTGGCCGTCGGCCCGTGGCACGAATCCGTGCGGCGCCGCCGTCGTTAGCGACCGTCTCGGCTTCGCGTCCCCGCCATTGATGCGGCACCTCGTCCGAAACGACGACGGGCTTTCTCCGCGCCGAGGGCTGGTATCCATCGTCGCTCGGAGGTCCAACGTCGGCGGCCATCGTGGCACGCGGGACCACTCCGGGCCGGACGGCAGCACCGGCTGACTTTGTCGATGGCCTGGTGCCGCGGTACACGCCGGGCCGGCGGGGTTGCCCCCGGCCCGGCAGTCACGGACTCGCTGCGTGACGCTCAGCGGCACCGGTCGGCACGGGCCCCATGGGCGATTTAGTGAGGAGCCTGAGGTAGCCGAGACCACTCCGTTCCCTGCCTCGTCGCGGGTAGGCAACCCCGGACCGGACCGGTCCCCAAATCAGCTTCCTAAGCTCGCAACGTTGCGCCCAGAGCGGCCGGCGCAGCATGCCGGGTGGTCTCAGTCTTGGTCTCGTTCGTCGCCGTTCAGGCGTGGTCGCGTCCGTGTCAGACCGTCTGTCGACCGGCGTGCCGGATGGTCAGGAACGACGGCGGACGGATCATCGTGGCACTCCTAAGCGGTAGGCCGCGGGTCCGATTCCTGCCGGGGGCACTTTCCATGTCTGACCAGCACGTTTGCCGGGCTCGGAGATCAACGCCACCGAGCGCTCCGGTCGCAGTCCTACTAACTTTCGCGGTGCGACGCTCCGACGGGCGCGGGCGGGTGGCGGCCAGACGCGCCCGCCGAGCACGGCGCGCCAGCGCCGCGCGCAGGCGGCTGCGCGGCGGTCGCCGGGTCCTGGCCGTGCGTGGCGCGTGCGGCGCACCGCGCGGTTTCGTGGTCCTGGCCGACGTCGGCGTGACGAAACCCGCCGCGTGCAGCTGCGCGACGCGCGTCGGCTCCGGCCGCGCTCGACGGTGTCCGTCTCGGTGGACCTGCTCCACCGACTGCGCGACCTGCTGCTGTCGTCTGCCAGATGATGTGAGGCACCGCCAGCGTGGGCGTCTCGCGGTTGCTGTCATTTATGGTGAGACACCTTGACGGCTGCTTCGGCGAGAGCGGGGGGCGGTGCACGCTGCGAGGCGCACCATGGAGATCAAGCAGGATGGGCCCTTCCTCATCATTGAACGCGAGCGGTTCGTCGCGCGCTTTCCCGCCGCTCTAAGCGATGAACTGGAACAACTCCAGGATCAGGACATCTATGTGACCCTCACTGTGGGCCCGACCTACTACGTAAGCCTCATGACGCTCGACGCGATCGACGCCGCGCTTCGCCGGTGGGCGCAGACCGGTGAAGCCGCGGGAGGACGTTACTTCTACACGACGGACCTGGTCATCACGCCCCGGCCAGGCATCACCGCGATGATCGAAGCAATCGACGGGCTCGTTCGTGAAGGAGAGATCGGCAATGCCTGTCAGATCATCTCTGAACCGGAGGAGCACCGCGATGCCACAGATTGAGTGGCCGACGGCAGTTGCGCGCCAGCCGGACAGGGTGCTTGCGCGGAGCAGGTTCGCCGAGACGACGAGTCAGACAGAGCAGGTCCGGTAAGACGCGCGCAGCCCGGACCGCCTCAGCGAATCCGCTCTGCCCAGGTCATACGCTTGATCGCAGAGCCAGATTCGGCGAGACGGGACAGACGGTTCCAGAATCTGGCCCGAGTCCGAGGGCCTGGCCCTCACGGCTGAGGCGAGCGTGATCCCTTCGGTGTGCCGGCGGGCTTGTCCCTACCGCCGGGTTCTCATCCTGCCCACGGGCCAGCCACTGCCCCGCCGCCACCTTGAGCAGTTCCAGCTCCACGTCCGTGTGCGCCGGCCCGATGTGCTCGTTCTACCGGGACCCCCGGTGCCGCGAGTACACGATCTGCACCGCCCGCGCCCCAGACGCCGTCTTCACCGTCCGCACATACGGAGATACAACCCGGCAGAATAGGGTCTAAGCGCGTATCCAGAAGTCCTGCACGTAACCCGGAGTGAGGTCGCGGGCGTGGAGGAGTGGCGACACCGGCCTCG
>NZ_JADWYU010000207.1 GCF_016786325.1 Frankia nepalensis
GGGTCTCCAGGTCGGTAGCGCGACGGGTACGTCCTGGTAGACCGGGCGGCCCGGCGGAACTCATCGGTGGAGCTCGCGGCGCCCGCGCGCCAGACCACGGGCAGCGGGCCGTCCAACAGCGGCATCGCGAACGACATCCGGCAGGCCCTCCTTCGCGGCATCGGTGTGGGCTGGTGCATCCGAGCGGGCATCGGTGACGGCCTCGCCGCCCGAGCATGCCCGGCCAGGGCGCGATGTCATGCGTGATGACCGCGCGCGGCACCCGTCTGGGCGTCAGGCGCGCCGACCAGTCGTTACTGGGCTAAAGGGCGCCGTTATGGGCGACGGAGGTGCCATGGCGCGGCGAGGCCGACGGGCCGGGAGGTCCATCGACGCGCGTGCGGCCGTCGACTTCACCGGGAGCAGCACATGTGAAGCCGGCCAGAGCTGTGGCGCCGGGAGTGACGGCCGGTGATCGCGACGGCGAAGGTGCTGCGGGTGCGGGCGCGTCATGGCGGGCAGGTCGCGCGGGCGGCGCGGGCGGCGGTGCGCTATGTGGAGGGTGGGCAGCCGGAGTCCGCTGATCCGCTGGCTCGGTATTACGGCGGGCGGAAGGCGGCTGGGCGGCCCGTGGGCTGGCGGCGGAGCTGGTCAGGCTGCGTGGGGAGGTCCGCGGGCTGGCGTTGGAGCGGCTGCTGTGTGGGCGGCACGCGGCGACCGGCTCGACGGAGCGGACACCCCTGGCCACCCAACTGTCGCGGCCGACGCCGGTCGGGCTGGCGTTGAGTTGTTGACGTTGGCGGAGGCGGAGGTGGCGGTGGTAGCGAGGGTCAGCGCGACCTACCTGCGCCGGCTGGTTAGCCGCACCGCCCGAGCCCACGCGGCCGCTGCGCCCATCACGCAGCGTGACGCGAAAGGTTGACGACAAGCTCAGTCGACGAGTTCGCGGAGCAGGTCAGTGGTGCGGCGGATCGAGTCGGCGCGGGCTTCGCGGGTGTCGCCGACGGGGAAGACGGCGGCCCAGATGTCGGTGGCGCCGGCGTCGAGGAGGGCCTGTAGCTGGGCGCGGACGGCGGTCCCGGTGCCGGTGATGGCGGCGTGGGCGGCGCTGGCGGCGCCGCCGCGGGTGAGGATGCGCTGGTAGTTGGGCATTTCGGCGTAACTGACCGCCGACGCGGCCGCGGCGGCGCGGGCCTCGGTGGGGTCGTCGTGGACCGCGACGGGCAGGCCGGCGACGATTCGGGGTGTGGGCCGCCCGGCTTCGGCCGCGGCGGTGTGCAGCCTCGGGACGACGTGGGTCTCGATGGCCGGGGCCGGTGCCATGTACAGCACGACGCCGTCGGCGTGCTCGCCGGCGACCCGCAGGAGCCGGGGCCCGAGGGCGGCGAGCAGGACGGGGACCGGGTGGGCTGGCCTGGTCATCCACCCACCGGCGCCGCGGGTCGACCAGTCCTCGCCCTTGATGTCGACGTCCTCGCCGCGCAGCAGGGCGGTGAGGATGGTCAGGTACTGCTCGGTGCTGCGGCCGGGGTGGTCGTAGGACAGGCCGTAGACGTCGCGGATCAGCGGCTCGTGGGAGGGGCCGATGCCGAGGGTGAAGCCGGGCCGGCCCATCGCCGCGGCGACGGAGGCGGCCCGGTTGGCCTGTAGGAGTGGATGGCAGGGGTAGGTCTGCAGCACGGCCGTGCCGAGTTCGATCGCCCTGGTCTCCTGGCCGGCCAGCGCCATGGCGACCAGTGGATCGCCTGTGACGTTGCTGGCGTACCAGAGCGCGCTGAAGCCGTCGGCCTCGGCCTGCCGGGCCTGTTGGATGATCTTATTGGGTGTCCGGCCGCCGCCGGTCAGGCCGATGCGCACGGTCTGCTCCTCACTGTCCTCATCACCAGCGCGTTCGCGCCGGGCCACGACCCGGTCGCGCGAGCGGTACCGACGCCGCGGCGTCGCCTCCGTGCCGGGTCAGGCGATGGCTTCGGTGCCGGCCAGGGTGGTGCGGTGCAGGAGGCGCGGAGAGATGGGTTCGTAGGGAAGGGCGCGGTGGAGCATGCCGGTGTTGTCCCAGACGACCAGGTCGCCGACGCGCCAGTGGTGGCGGAGCACGAAGCGTGGCTGGGTCGACCAGTCGAGCAGCCGGTCGAGGAGGGCGCGGCTGTCGTCCTGGGGCAGACCGACGACGTGGTCGGTGGTGGCGCCGACGAGCAGGGAGCGGCGTCCGGTGGCGCGGGTCCAGACGAGGGGGTGTTCGCGCGAGGGTGTCCTGTCCCAGCTGGCCCGTTGCTTCGGGGACGGGTTCGGGTTGGTCAGCAGCTGGGTGGCGGCGAGGCTGTGCACGACCCGCAGGGTGCCCAGGTGGTCCTTCTCCTCGTCGGGGAGGGCGGCGTAGGCGGCGTAGGTGTTGGCGAACTCGGTGTCGCCGCCGTCGTCGGCCACCTGGCGGGCGGCCAGCAGGCTGGCCCTCTGCGGGAGCTCGTCGTTGACCCCGTCGATGTGCCAGAAGAACGTGCCCTTCCGGTAGCTCGCCAGCGCGCTCGTCGCCGGGTCGAGGCTGATGGGCGAGATCTCGGGGTGCGCCGTGAGCCCGCCGACGGGAGCGGTGATGACGTCCCCGAGCAGCCGGCTGAACGCGACCAGGTCGGCGTCTTCGAGGTGCGCGTCCCGGTAGACGACCACGCCGTGCGTGTCCAGGGCGGCCTGGCAGTCCGCGACGACTCCCGGGTCGACGAACTGGGCGCCGGACAGGCCGGTGATCTCCACGCCGACGGCGGCTGACAACGGGATCGCGGTGCCGCTCACGGGTCGTTCCTTTCGGCGGGGGCGGGGGTGGAGGCGTCGCGTGACCGCAGCGTGGTCAGCTCGTCGTCGAGTTCGAGGTCGAAGGACCGCATCAGCCAGGCGATCGTCTCGTAGGCACCGACGGTGAAGATGACGTCGAGCAGCTGCTGGGTGTCCAGCTCGCCGGCGAGCACGGCCCAGGTGAGGTCGCTGATCTTGCCCTCGCCCACGAGCTCGTCGACGGCCCGCAGCAGCGCCGCCTCCAGCGGGCTCCAGAACGGCGCGTCCGGGCCGTACGAGACGCGGGCGATCTCCTCGTCGGTCAACCCCGCGTCGCGCGCCATGTAGATGTGCTGTGCCCATTCGTAGGCGGACTTGCGCAGCGTCGCGACCCGGAGGACGAGGAGCTCCCGCTGCCGCTCGGAGAGCGTAGTCGCCATGATGACGTGGCCGTTGAAGGTGAAGAAGGCCTGGGCGAGCGCCGGGTAGTGGGCGAACGTCCCCAGCGTGTTCATCGACTTCGGCCGGTCCCGCAGAACTGGCCGCGCGTGGCGGCGCTCCGGTGGGTCCATGGCGGCCAGCGCGTGGCGCATCTGCGCCGGCCACTGCTTGATGCGGAGCGGTTCGACTCGCGCCATGTCAGACAGTCCTTCCACCGTTGACAGCGATTGCCTTCGTGACCTCGGCGACGCCCCCGCGGCGCCCGGGGCGTCAGCCGACCACGAGCGGGAGGTTGTCCCAGCCCCGGATCGTCGAGGTGTGGACCTTGGTCGCGCCGGTCCAGTCGATGTCGAAGTCGGGGAAGCGCCGCAGCAGTTCCGCGCAGGCGACCCGGCCTTCCAGGCGGGCGAGCGCCGCGCCGAGGCAGTAGTGCAGGCCGAGGCCGAAGGTCAGCTGCTGGCCGATGCGGCGGTGGATGTCGAAGGCGTCCGGGTCGTCGAACTGGCGGGGGTCGCGGTTCGCCGCGGCGAGCAGGAGCAGCAGCGCGCTGCCGGCGGGCACTGTCTGGCCGTGGAACTCGACGTCCTCGGCGACGTAGCGCGCCAGGACCGGGCCGGTCGGCTCGTAGCGCAGGGTCTCCTCGACCGCGTTGGGGACCAGTGAGGGGTCCGCGGCCAGCTCGCGGCGCTGGTCGGGATGCCGGGCCAGGAGCACGCCTATCCAGCCGATCAGCCGGCCGGTGGTCTCGTTCCCGGCGCCGGCGACGACGGAGACGTAGGTCAGCACCTCGTCGCGGGTCAGCGTCCTGGTCACGCCGTTCTCGTCCTCGAACTCGGCGCCCAGCAGGTCCGTCATCAGGTCGTCGGACGGGTGGTCGCGGCGCCAGTCGATGTAGGAGGCGAAGATCTCGCCGCTGATGACCGCGCCCCTGGAGAGGTCCATCGCCTCGCCGTCGCCGGTCCGCAGCGCGCCGTCGACGATCTCCCGGATCGCGCGCTGGTCGGCCTCGGGGATGCCCAGCAGCATCCCGATGACCCACATGGGCAGGTCGTTGGCGAGGGTGGTCACGAGGTCGAAGCGCTCCTCACCGACGACCGGGTCGAGGGCACGCGCGCAGAACTGCCGCACCTTCGGTTCCAGCTCGGCTATCCGGCGCGGCGTGAAGACCCGGGACAGCAGCTTGCGGTGGATGGTGTGGACCGGCGGGTCCTCGAAGATCAGCGTTCCTGGCGGTATCTCGACGTCCGACTGGATGAGCTCGAGGATGTTCCCCCGGGAGTTCAGGAACATCCTCGGGTTCGGGATCGCACGTTCAAGGTCGGCGAATCGGCTCAGTGCGTAGAAGTTGTACTTCTCGTTGCGGTAGAGCGGCGACTCCTCCCGGATCCGGGTGAAGACCGGGAAGAAATCGTCGTTGAGACCGGCGTCGTAGGGGTCCCAGTAGAGCGGCTCGTCGGCATTCATTCGTCGTCGTCCTCCGGATCGCGCTCGTCGGGTGGGGCCCGTGGTCGGACCCGTCGCTCGGGGTGGCCAATGCGCGCTCGCCCGTCGGCGACCGGATGGCTGACCTGGCTAGATCATATTGGTCAAGCGTCCAACTTTATTGGACGCTTGTCTAACATCGGTCCGGGGGAAGGGTCAAGTTGCCGGGGGAGCGGGCGGTACGGCTCGACGCTCCGCGCGACGAATCCGCTGCCCGCTGCGGGCCGACCGCCGGGACGGCCGACGAGGTCGCCGCGCCCTCGTCGGCGGCTGCGGCCGACCTCGGATCGCTACGCTGAGACGATGGCGAATTCTCCGGCCCGGCCGGCCGCCCCGGTGCCGGACGAGCGTCCACCGGGCGCGCCGGAGGCGGCGAGCGTTCACGGCGACGGCGCGCCACCCGCTCGACGCAGGGGAACCGCGGACTCCAAGACCCGCGCCGCGCTTATCGAGGCGACCGCGCGGCTGGTGCTCGAGGAGGGCCACGGCGCGGTGACCGCGCGTCGGGTCGCGGCGCAGGCCGGGTTGAACCCCGGCCTCGTGCACTACTACTTCCGGACCATGGACGACCTTCTGCTGGCCGTGTTCCGGCATGGCGCCGAGGCGAACCTGCGCCGCCAGAAGCGGGCACTCTCCTCCGCTCAGCCGCTGAGAGCGCTGTGGAAGGTCAACACAGATCCGCGCGGCGTGAAGCTGATGATGGAGTTCGTTGTCCTGTCGAACCGGGACGAGGCCATCCGCGCGGAGATCGCAGCGTATGCGGAGCGGTTCCGCGAAGCGGAGCAGGCGGCCATCGCCCGCGTGCTGAAGGAACGAGGCGGCGACGCCCCCGACATCTCACCGGCCGCCGCCAGCATGCTCCTCGACGGCGTCGCCCGACTCCTCGCGATAGAACGTTCGCTGGGCGTGACGATCGGGCACGAGGATCTCGTCGCGCTCGTCCACGACTACCTACGCCGATTCGACACTCCGGATACCGATAACGAAGGTTGATGGCGCGCGTTCGACGGGCTCACGTGGATAGGTCGTGCGCCGGGGCCCGGCGATCCGCGCGATCCGGCGCCCGATCGCGTAGTCGCGGGCCCCGACAGGGTCGGCCAAGGCCGTGCCGTGGACATTCGGCACCCGGCATGCTCTGGACGAGCAGTCGCGAATACGAAGCCTTCGCGCAGGCGTAGCTCGTGCGGCGTCACGATACCGCGGCCGTCCCCGGTCACCATGGCAGACGTTGCGGCATGGCCATCAACCAGCCGCGGCACGAAGCCGGATAAGATCGTCTCCTCTCGAACCGGCGCGGCAGCGAGGGGAGCTAGGAAACGGTGGCGCGAGCGAAGTACGTCGAGTGGTTCTGGCTGGGTGCGGGCACGTTGCGTGCCGTTCTGCGCGAGCGTGGGCTGGAGGACAGACTATCCAGCCGAGAATACTGGTACCTCTGCCCTCTGTGCCTGGACGCGATGTTCACGGTCGAGGAACCCGACACCGGCGAACATGTCCCACCGAGGCGCTCGGCGGAATTCACTGCCACGTTCAATATGTACTCGGCCGAGCGTGCCCGCATGTCCTGGATCAGGTTTGCGTACCTCTCGGCCTTCGCCCTCTTCGGCTGGAGATACATACTGACTCCGACGCTCCAGCCGATCCGAAACAGCCTGGCCGGACGTGAGGGCAGCAGACTTCCCCCGATCCCATTTCATTGCCATGACCGGGATGATGATCGGCGTGAGCTGTCGATCGTCGAGGAGTTGGCGGAATGCCGGAGCCTGCTCTCCGTATGGGGGACGGAGGGAATCTTCCTTCCGCTCCGCCTTGACAGCAGGGGCCTTGACGACCTGCCACGGCGCGTAAGCGGCGAGGCCGCGGGACGTGTCAACTTCACGTTCAACGGGAAGAAACGCCCCTGGCTCGCCAGTCCGGAGCACTGGCTCGACCCGCGGCCGGCCTCGGAGATCTGAGTTGCCAAGCGACCCTGCTGCCTGTTTTCGGAGCAAGCGACCGATAGCGTGCGCACACCGCGCCGTCGCGCACATCAGGAGGTTCACGTGCCGTCTCGCGCTTCCGGTTGTGCTTGTGGCCGCCGCGGCCGCCGGCAAGACCAACATTTTCCTCGGCGCCCGCCGCCGCCTCGCCCACCGGGGCAGGGAGAAGGCCATCGTCGGGACCGGCCGCTCCATTCTGGCCATCGTCTGGCACCTGCTGTCCGAACCCGACACCCACTTCCCACGACCTCGGCGCCGCCTACTTCGACCGCCATGTCAATCCCGAACGCACCCGCCGCTCCCACGTCCGCGGTTTCGAAGCCCTCGGCTACCAGGTCACCCTCACCCCCGCCGCGGCCTGACCCGCAGGCCTCGCCCACCAGGCGCGGCCCCCGGTCCACCAGCGCGCGTCCAAGTATGGTCATCCCCGCACGCCTTCCAGCGGGTCGCAGCCGCGGGCAGCCGCTCCAGCGTGGTCACCGCGGGCGGGCGCGAGCCTGCCTCACGCTGCGCCGAATTCGGATCAGGAGCGGGGGCCGGTAGACCACACGCGCTCCAAGCCCCCCGCCCGCCGGCTGGGAGCGGGCCGTTCGCGTTTTGAGCGGCCACTGTGTTGATCGCCTGCGCCGTGGCAGCGGGCGAGGGCGACCACTCAGGGACCGCGGCGGCTGACCGCCTCCGCCAGGCACCGACGCGAAGTCGGCCAGGACTCGTACGATGCTTCCGCCGCCCTCGTGGCGGATCAACCACGGGTTCGCTCGACCTCCGGCTGCGGTAGTGTGAGGCGTCCGCTCTCCCTTCGGATCAGTGCTGGTGGCCGTGCCGACCCTGAGAACCACACGCACGACCGGCGACTCGGGCGAGAACCAGACGCGGCCCCGGATGATCGAGGCCACGATCGCCTGTATACTTGATCGCGGTTTCTACCGGGCCACGTCGAACGAGATCGCCCGACGGGCCGGGTTTACCTGGGGGGCCATCCAGCGCCAGTTCGGCAGCCGGGAAGCGCTCCTGCTCGCCGTCTACGAGCAGGAATGGGCGCACTTGTTGGCGACCATGCGTGAGGCTCGTATCGAGGGTGACACGACCGAGGAGAGGATCCGGAGCCTCTTCTACATTCTGAAGCGTCACTACGGGCGGCCGGAGGCCTTCGCCGTACTGCAGATCACGATGAACCTTCGGAAAGATCCGAAGACGTCACCCGCGACGCTCGACATCATCCGGAAGTCGACGCGGGAGGCGGAGAAGCTCATGCCGCCGCTGGTGCGTGAGGTGCTTGGAGCCGACGCCGACCTTGCGCTGCGGTATCTGGTCTTCTACACCATCCGTGATTTCTGGATCGGTCTGCACGTGGAGTCCGCGACGGCCCTGGAGGAGACTGTCCGAGGGCGGTACGCCATGTTGATGGAGGACGAGAACCTCCTTGTCGAGGCCCTGGCCGCTGTCGCCGAGTCGAGGGCGGCCAAAGCCCAGGTCCGCTCCGGACCTGCCTCGAGCACCAAGCGTCGGCGCGACGCCCAGCCTCGTTGACTCGAGCTCTTCCGCCCGGCCGTCACGATTGATCGCCACGGGCGATGCCTGGTGTGCTGGACTGCGTCCGCCAGTCTTGGCGGGCGTGCTCCGGACCGCGGCGACATATACCCGCTGACGTTGTCGCGATGCCCCCGTCTGGCGTGGCGGCGCATGCCTAGCTGCCCCATGGGGCAGCTCACATCGCTTGACGCGGCCCTGTCGCCGAAGCGATAGTAAGTACTACCAGCCGGGTCTCGCGGTTTCGTGTCCGACGAGGTCGTGACAAACCTCGAAGATCGAAGAGCATCGAGGTCAACCAACACGTTGCCGGCTGCCTGGCACGCCTGTCAGCGGTGTCGCGCAGCAACGAAGGGTTAGGTCCGAGGAACCTCGTCGACCTGGACGAGTTGTTGACCATCGGTGTCAGAGACCGGTTACGCGCTCGACCGTTCGGGATGCCGCGGCTGGATGGGGAGGAAAGAACCGGGGGCTGGTCCGGACCTCGTCGAGTTCGGCGACGTCAAGAAAGATGAGCTGGGCACGGCGCCGGCGGGATTGTCGCCGAGCGGCCCGGCCGGGGACCGCCCTTGCCGCGCATTCCTTTTGAGGGAAACCAGTTTCCGTGTTCTGAGCCCGAGGCGCTCCACCTACCATGAGAAGAAGTGATCGCCATGTCGACCGACCTGACCTATCGGCTCTACATCGACGGTTCCTGGGCGGACAGCGAGGGCGGCGAGCCGCTCCACGTGCGGAACCCGGCGACGGAGGAGCAGATCGGCCTCGTTCCGAACGCGTCGGCCAAGGACGTCGTCCGCGCGATCACGGCGGCGCGCGCCGCGTTCGACTCGGGGCCGTGGCCGCGGATGACACCCAGGGAACGCTCCGCCGTGATGGTCCGCATGGCCGAGGCTCTGGACCGCCGGCGTGACGAGTTCGTCGACCTGGTCGTGGCTGAGGCGGGAGCGCTGCGCCCGCTCGCCTTCCACGCGCAGGTGGGCACCGGGATCAGCCACTTCACCGACATCGCGGAGCGGGTGCTGCCGACGTTCCCGTTCAGCGAGGCGATGTTGCCGGAGCCGGGCCTGGACGCGGCGGGCCCGCTGCTCGGGCAGGGTGTCGTGCTACGGGAGCCGCGCGGGGTGGCCGCCTTGATCACCCCGTTCAACTTCCCTTTTTTGATCAACCTCTGCAAGCTCGCTCCGGCGCTGGCCGCGGGGAACACGGTGGTTCTCAAGCCCTCGCCGCTGACCCCGCTTGAGGCTCTTGTACTCGGGGAAATCGCCGATGAGGCGGGCCTTCCGCCGGGTGTCCTCAACATCGTCACGGGTGATGTCGCCGCCGGTGAGGAACTGACGCGTAACCCGATGGTCGACCTGATCAGTTTCACGGGCTCCGACCTGGTGGGTCGCAAGGTCATGGCCCAGGGGGCGGACACCCTCAAGAAGGTGATCCTCGAGCTGGGCGGCAAGTCGGCCAATCTCCTCTTCGAGGATGCCGATGTCGACCGGGCCGCGGTCGACGTGCTGACCAACTTCGTCATGCACGCCGGCCAGGGCTGCGCGCTGCTGACGCGGACGCTGGTCCACGAGTCGCTTCACGACGAGCTCGTGTCGAAGGTGACCGCGATGCTGCCGTACGTCAAGCTCGGCGACCCAGCAGATCCCACGACCGGGATGGGCCCGCTGATCAGCGCGGCGCAGCGTGAGCGCGTCGAGCGGCTCATCTCGATCGGCTCCGCCGAGGGAGGCCGGATCGTCTATGGCGGCGGCCGGCCGGCCGACCTGGACAAGGGCTACTACCTGGAGCCGACGCTGTTCGTCGACGTGGACCACTCGATGACCATCACCCGGCGGGAGATCTTCGGCCCGGTGGGCGTCGTCATCCCGTTTCGGGACCAGGAGGAGGCGATCCGACTGGCGAACGACAGCGACTACGGCCTCGGCGGCGGAGTGTGGTCGGCCGACACGATCCGCGCCTTCGAGGTCGCCAAGCAGCTGCGTACTGGCTATATCCACGTCAACGGCGGCGGCGGATCGCTCACGCCGCACGGACCGTTTGGCGGCTACAAGCAGAGCGGCCTGGGGCGCGAGGTTGGCTACACCGGGATGTCGGAGTTCCTGGAGTACAAGACCATCAACTGGCGGGTCGGCTGATGGTGCGCCGGACTCGCCCGTCGGGGACGGTGCGGGCGCAGGGCAGGCCCGGTGCACGGGGCGGCGTCGTTTCTATCGGAACCCCCTGATCCGGTCCTCGGTGTCGGGGATCTCGAAATGAGCCGCCGCCTCGTCCACCAGCCCTTCAGCGACGATCCGCGACTGGTAGCCCTGGAAGAGTGCCTTGTACGCCCGGACGGAACCAACACTGTTGTCGATGATCGAGGCGGCCAGGTCGTCGACGACGGTTGGCAGGTCGGCGTTCGGGCAGGCCAGCGCGGCCAACCCCCACTGCTCCGCCTGACGTCCGGTGAAGCGGCGTGCCGTGTAGGACAGCAGCCGGGCCCGGGGGAGACCCACGGCATGCGGAAGACGCTGACTCATACCCCAGGAGGGGCGCAGGCCGAACTTCGCATGGGTGTCAGCGAACAGCGCGTCTTCCGCGGCTACGACGATGTCAGCGGCCAGCGCGATCTCCAGCGCACCGGTGAAGCAGAAGCCGTTGACGGCGGCGACGACGACGTAGCCGGTCTCTCCCATCAACTCGATGAGGCGGCGCGCGGGTCGGTCGAGCGAGGCACCCACCGCGCCATCCCTGACCGGCTGGCCGTTGAGGGACTTGAGGTCGACCCCCGCGCTGAACGCCCGGCCCCTGCCGGTCAGCACCACTACCCGGATGGACCCGTCCGACCGAAAGGCCGTGAACGCGTCCACTGCCTCCTCGAGCATCCGGGGGGTGATGGCGTTGAGGACCTCCGGTCGGTTCAGCGTGAGGGTGGCGACGGCACCAGCCTTGGCCACGTCGATCTCCTGGTAGGCCATTCCCAACCTCCGGTCGTCATCCACCAACGTCCCCCTTCGGCCCGGGCGACGGAGGCGAGCAGGGCAGGTCGGACGGCGGCGGACCCCCGTCGGTGAAGACGGGCGGCCTCTTGTGACGTGTGGCTAGTACGGCCTCGATCTGGTCCGGCGTACCGATAAGGGAGCGCACCACTCGCTCCTCCTCGGCCAGCGCCTTGGCCAGTTCGACCTGCCCGGCCATGTCGATCAACCGCTTCGTGCCCCGCACGGCCGCCGGGCTACGCCCGGCGATCTCCCTTGCCAGGGCCATCGCCGACGCGTACGGGTCGGCGGCGAGTCGGGTCGCCAAGCCTAGCCGGACCGCCTCCGCGCCGTTGACGACTCGTCCGGTCAGCACGAGCTCCTTCGCGACATCCGGCCCAACCAGCGGCGGAAGCAACTGGGTACCCGCCATGTCCGGTACCAGGCCCCAGGCGACCTCGAGAAGTCCGAGCCTGGCCCCGGGTGCCACGATCCGGATGTCGGCACCCAGCGCGATCTGCAGCCCGGCGCCGAGCGCGGGACCGTGCACGGCGGCGATCACCGGTACGGCCAGCTCCCGCCACACCCACACCGCCCGCTGCGCGGTGTTGATGGCGCTGCCCGGCGGTCGGTCGTCGAAGGGCAGCGACTGTCCCGCGGTCATCCGGGCGAACTCGGCCAGGTCGAGCCCGGCGCAGAACCCCCGGCCGGCTCCGGTGAGAACCACGGCGCGCACCGCGCGGTCGGCCTTCAGTCGGGCGCCGACCGCGCCGATCTCGTCGAGCATCGCCCAGTCGACCGCGTTGATCTTGTCGGGGCGGTTGAGGCGGACTACCGCCACGTTCTCGACCATCGTCAGTGCTACCCGTGTGCCTGGTCCCGGATCGGACGGACCCTCGGTCGGGTCCGCGCCGGCCGGACGGGTGCCACCGCGGTCGTCAGCCTGGGCTGACTGACCGCCGGACGCGGTCGTCCAGACCATGACCTCACCCTCTCTCGCCTGTCCCGCGTCGGCCCGTCATGGAGGCGCCAGCCATCGACGCGCCGCCGTCTCCCCGGGCACGGGGACTTGCCACCGCCAGGGGCGCGACCCGACGGTGATAGCGACTGCTATCGCCGTGATGGTACCCGGCGGCCGGCGTTGTCCGAGCATGTCCGGCCGCGGCCGGTTGTGGCGGTGACCGTGCCGAAATGCGCCGAGGGGGTGCCTGCCGGGAGGTGGCGAACCAGCCGGTACGGCGGCGCGGCCCCGCCGGTTCGCGGCGCGGCGTCGACGGATCAGCCGCGGCGTCCGGCTGCCATCCGGCCGCGGCGGCCGGCACGCTGTCCGCTCCCGAACCTCGCGCGCGGTGCCTCGGACCGCGGTGCGTGGTACCCGGACTCGCTCGTCGCGTCGGGCAGCGTTCCAGCGGGTACCGGGAGGCCAGTGGGCCGGTGCTGACGTACCAGCGGTTGACGGCGATGGAGGGTCACCACCGGCAGGGGAGGTGATCGGCCGTGCGCGACACGGGTCGGGCGGCTTCCTCCTGGCCGGTTCAGCGCGATCCGCCCGGAACCGGCCGACCGTCGCGAGGGCCGATCGGTGAACAGGCCTTCCGCCAGATCGTGGCCGCGACAGTCGCCGTGGCGATGCTGCTCCTGCTGTCACAGACCCTGCTCTCCGGCCGGGCGCGGACGATCAGCGAGATGGTGGCGCCGTGTGTCACGACCTCGTTGGCCCTCCTCCTCGGCGCTGTCTCCGTGGTCGTCAGCCGTGGTGCCGAACGCCGCTGGCGGCTGCTGATGTGCCTCCAGCTCCTGGGATTCTTCGTCGGCGCCGTCATATGGGTCACCTACCGGCGCCTGGACCTCGGCGAGGGGCGCAGCCCAGACCTCGTCGACCTGGCCTACCTGATGGGGCCTGTGGTGACGGTGCTGAGCCTGCTGTGCATTCCGGCCTCGCCGCCTGGCCGTGAGGCGGGCCCCAGGGCGCCACCGGCGGCTGGCTCACGGTTGGTCCGGGATGCCGTTGTCGCTCTCGACAGCCTGCTGATCGTGGGGTCGATGCTGCTGATCGCGTGGGTCACGATCCTGGACACGGTGACCAGCAGCGGCGCCGGTGGCCTGCGGTTGCTCCTGGCGATCGCCCACCCGCTCAGCGGGACGATGGTGGTCGTGGTGCTGCTGCTGCTGATCACCTATCGGCGGATCCACAACGGCCGGATGCTCGTGTTGCTGGCCATCGGGTTGCTCGCGGCGACGGCCTCGCAGTCCACCCTCGTGTACCTGGCGGTCGTCGGGCCGCTGGAGGTCGGCCGGGCCGCCTTCGCCTGGCTCAGCCTGGCCATCGCGCCCCTCGCGCTCGCCCTGGCGACGTTGGTCCCGGGACCGCCACCCGGGCGTCCTGGCAGGACGCGATCCTCCCGACCCCAGGGCGACACGTGGTGGGTCCACGTATACCTGCCCTATCTCCCGTTGGGCGTGGCCGCCGGACTGGACCTGGCCATCGCCCTGCGCGAAGGCGGGCTGCGCGGAGTCACGCTGTACCTCTCGTTTCTGCTCCCCGTGCTGGTCACGCTTCGCCAGATGGTCACGCTCGCGCAGAACTCCCGGCTGGTGGCGCGCCTGCGCGCCTTCAGCCAGCGGCTGGAGCACCAGGCCATGCACGATTCCCTGACGGGCCTGCCCAACCGGGCCCTGTTCGGCGATCGGATCACCGAGGCCGTGGAGGACCATCGCGAGCGCGGCCGGCCGCTGGTGCTGCTGTTCTGCGATCTCGACGAGTTCAAGGCCGTCAACGACACCCTCGGCCACGCGGCCGGTGATGACCTGTTGCGAGCTGTCGCGGGCAGGCTCCGCGCGGCCGTACGCGCACACGACCTCACGGCCCGGCTCGGCGGTGACGAGTTCGCCGTCCTCATCGAGGACGCGGGCGAGGACCCTCGGCACACCGGCGACGGTGCCCGGCGGCGCGTCCTGGAGGCGATGGCCCCGCCGTTTCATGTCGGAGGCCAGCGCCGCCACGTCCACGTGAGCGTCGGTCTCGCGTACGCGGACGGCCGAAGCCCCGCTCGCAGCGCGGAGGAACTCCTCCATCGCGCCGATCAGGCGATGTACGCCGCCAAGGACCGCACCCGGCGCGCTCGCCTCGACCGGTCCGACGGCCAGCGGGGGAGCCTCCGAGACCACGAGATGCGCAGGCACGGCTGACTGCGCCGTCAGGAGTGAACTGTGTCCGGTCCGGCGCGCCGGGACGCTCAAGAACGGCGGCCAACGCCGTGACCAGCCGGCCCGGCCGGACTCCAGCGTGGCGGGCCGGCGAGGTTGCATGAGGGCTCGTCGAGGGGGACACGACCGAGGAAAGGATCCGCAGCCTCATCCACTTCTGGGTCGGCCCGCACGTGGAGTCCGCGACGGCCTTGGAGGAGACCGTCCAGAGGCGGTACGTCATGCTGGCGGACAGCGAGGACCTGCTCGTCGAGGCACTGGCGTCCGTGGTCCGGGTCAGGGTGGCCGATGTCTCCGCCCAACCTGCCCCTCCGCGCGACGTGGACCGGTCGTCGCGGCGCCAGGGCTCGCTGATCCGAACGCGTCCAGGCCATGGCCCTGGACGCGTCGAGGTCGGCATCGAAGGTGAGCCCGCCCCGGCATCGATCCGCCAACGGGCGATAGCGATAGCAATCACTAGCGGCGGGTGTTAGTGTCCGGACGGCGGGTGCCGGGTCCGAGGCAGCGCCCGTGACTGAGAAGGCGAGGACAACGCGGGTGTGGAACCCATGACTACGGCGTCAACGGTCAGTCCCTGGGATGACGCGATCTTCTGGGAGGGTGTGGACGGCGGCCGCCTGCTGCTCGCCCGCTGCGCGCGGTGTTCGCGGATCCAGCATCCGCCGTCGCCCATGTGCCCCAGCTGCGGGTCCGTCTCCTGGGATGTCCAGGAGTCCTCGGGAAAGGGCCGGCTGCACAGCTGGATCGTGTCCCATCACCCGAGCCGCCCGGACGCCGAGCCGCGCGTCGTCGTGCTCGTGGACCTCGACGACGGGGTTCGCTTCGTCTCGAACCTGCACAACGTGCAGCTCGACGAGATCCAGGTCGACATGCCGGTCGAGGTGACCTTCCAACTGGTCGGCGACACGGTACTTCCGCTGTTCACCCGGCCCGGGGGTGGGACGTGACGCGCTCGCCGCACCACCAGGCGGCGATCGTCGGCATCGGGCAGACGGAGTTCTCGAAGCGCTCGGGCCGCAGCGAGCTGCAGCTGGCCGTCGAGGCGGCTCGGGCCGCCCTCGACGACGCCGGTCTGCGTCCCGCCGACGTGGATGGCCTGGTCACCTTCGACATCGACTCGAACGACGAGACCGCGGTCGTGCGAAGCGTGGGCATGACGGAGGTCCGCTGGACCTCCCGAACCCCCCAGGGCGGCGCCGGCTCGGTGGCGACGCTGCAGCACGCCGCGGCCGCCGTCGCCAGCGGGGCGGCCGACGTGGTCGTCATCTACCGGGCCTTCAACGAGCGTTCCGGGCGCCGGTATGGCCAGCCGGGCGCCTTCGGCGGGCGGCGGACCAGAGACTGGCACCGTGCCTACGGGCTCGACACCCCGGCGCAGCAGTTCGCCCTCTGGTTCCAGCGCTACATGCACATGTACGGGGTCACCAACGCGGACTTCGGGCGCTACGGAGTGGTCGCGCGCCAGCACGCCGCGACGAATCCGAACGCCTGGTTCTACCAGCGCCCGATCACGCTGGAGGACCACCAGCGCTCCCGGTGGATCGTCGAGCCGATCCTGCGCCTGCTGGACTGCTGCCAGGAGAGCGACGGAGGGGTGGCGTGCGTCGTCACGAGCCCGGAACGGGCCCGCGACCTGCGTCATCCCGTGGTCCTGATCGAGGGCGCGACCCAGTCGAACCCGACCGACGGTTATGTGACCACGAACTACTACCACCAGGACCTCACGCGCTATCCCGAGGCCGAATCGGTGGCCGCCCAGCTATGGAAGAGCACGGGCCTCGGACCCGGCGACATCGACGTCGCCATGCTGTACGACGCCTTCAGCCCGGTCGTCTTCTACCAGCTCGAGGCCTTCGGATTCTGTGGACGCGGTGAGGCCGGGGACTTCATCGCCGACGGGAACATCCAGCTGGGCGGCCGGCTTCCCGTCAATACCAACGGCGGCCTGCTCGGTGAGGCCTACATCCACGGCATGAACAACATCGCCGAGGCGGTTCGGCAGCTGCGTGGAACCGCCGTCAACCAGGTTCCCCGGGCCGAGCACGTCCTGTGTAGCTCAGGGCGGAGCGCCGCCGTGCTCGGGAGGGGATAGCAGAGGGATGAACCCGTGAATCACACGTTGTCAGGTTCCTTGGCACGCGGACCCGTCAACACGAAGGCCATCTCCTGATGCGTGCCGTGGTGGTGGGCGCGCCGGGCGGACTGGGGCGTCCTATCGGAATCGGCCTGGCCTGGCAGGGCGAGCGAGTGTCGTTGTTGGCGCGCTTTGGGCTCGTCGATCCAGACATGCCGACGTCGATCATTGTGAACTACTGGGCAGCGGGGGAGTGACCTCCTCCTCCATCGGGAGAACGCGTCGACGATAGGTCGTGGAACTACGGCCAGCGCCGATAGTAAATGCTATCTGGGTATGGGTGATGAATCGCCCGCGGCCGCATGGGCGTCAAGGCCAGGGCAACCTCGAACTGGGGGGAACGATGACGGCAGTGATGAAGGGCTTGCGGATCATCGAGGTCGCCGAGCACGCCCTGGTGCCCGTGGCCTCCGCCGTACTGGCCGACTGGGGCGCGGAGGTCATCAAGATCGAGCCGCTGGGACGCGGGGACGCCTCGCGCGGACTCACGTCGGTAAAGGCCGGCGGCATGCACGTGATGCACCACCACTCGAACCGTGGCAAGCGGAGCCTGGCGCTGGACCTGTCGGTCCCGGAAAGCCGCGAGATCCTCTACAGGCTGGTCGAGACCGCGGATGTCTTCCTTACGAACAAGCTGCCGCGGGTCCGGGCGAAGCTGAGGATCGAGGTCGACGACATCCGGGCCCGCAACCCGAACATCGTGTACGTGCGGGGCACGGGTCTCGGTGAGCACGGCCCGCAGGCCGATCGGGGCTCGTATGACCTGCTCGCCTTCTGGCATCGATCGGGGGCCTCGATGGCCACCCGGTCGCCCGAAGGGCAGATCCCGTTCCTGCCCGCCCCGGGATTCGGAGACTCACTTGGCGCGATGACGATCGCCGGCGGGATCATGGGTGCCTTGTTCCATCGCGAACGTGCCGGTGAGGCGCCAGTCGTCGACGTCTCGCTGCTCGCGACCGGAATGTGGGCCATGAGCGGAGCCATCTCGGTCGCCATCGCCGACGAGAACTGGAAGTGGCCGCCCGCGCTGAAGAATCCGCTCAGCGAGATCTACGCGACCGGGGACGGTCGATGGATCGCGCTGTGCTGTCTGCAGGCCGGGCATTACTGGCCCTACCTGTGCGAGGCGATCGGGCGCCCGGAACTGGCCGAGGACCCCCGGTTCCAGGACCACGAGTCCCTGCTGGCCAACGCCGGCGAGGCCGCCGCCATCCTCACCGAGGTCTTCGCCGAGCGCACCCTCGAGGAGTGGAGCCGAGCCCTTGAGGGGTTCATCGGCCAGTGGAGTCCCGTCCAGGAAGCACGGGAGGTGGCCGCCGACCCGCAGGTCGACGCCAACGGCTACCTACAACCCTGCGTGACCGCGGAAGGTGACGAGGTCCGCCTCGTCGCACCACCCGTCCAGTACAACGGGCAGGCGCCGGTCCCCGGCCGCGGGCCGGACTACAACGAACACGGCGACGAGATCCTCGGCGAGCTCGGCTTCGACTGGGACGCCGTCATCGACCTGAAGCTTCGCGGCGTCGTCGCCTGAGCGGCGACCGCACGTGAGCCAGCCACCCGAGACACCGGCCGGGACGGCGCCGGTCACGGACGCGCCGGACATGGCCTTCCTGTCTCGCCCACCGCAGGATGACCTGGAAGATCGGAAGGTAAGCACGCCATGCGGATGGAAAACCTCATCCTGGTCAGTATTGATGATCACGTCGTCGAGCCGCGGGACATGTTCGACAGGCACGTCCCGGAGCGCTGGCGGGCCAGGGCGCCGAAGGTCGTGATGGACGACCGGGGCATCGAGCGGTGGGTCTTCGAGGGTCAGGTGTCGACGTCGGCGGGCCTGAACGCGGTCGTCAGCTGGCCGCGCGAGGAGTGGGGCATGGACCCCACCACCTTCGCGGAGATGCGGCCGGGCGCCTACGACATCCACGAGCGCGTCCGCGACATGAACCGCAACGGCGTGCTGGCGTCGATGTGCTTCCCGAGCTTCGTCGGCTTCTCCAACCGCTTCTTCCAGGAGTCGCCGGACAGGGACCTGGCGCTGGTCATGACCCAGGCGTACAACGACTGGCTCATCGACGAGTGGTGCGGCTCGTACCCCGAGCGGTTCATCCCGATGGCGATCCCGCCGGTGTGGGATCCCCAGGCGCTCGCCGCGGAGCTGCGCCGGGTGGCGCGCAAGGGCGCCCGCGCGATCACGATGCCCGAGCTGCCGCACGTCCAGGGGCTGCCGAGCTACAACAACCTCGACCACTGGGACCCGTTCTTCCGCGCGGCGGTGGAGGAGCAGGTCGTAGTCTGCCTGCACATTGGCCAGGGCCTCGCCGCCATCCGGATGCCGGACGACGCGCTGTTCGACCGGCTCATGCTGGTCAGCCAGGTCTCGACGATCGCCGCGGTCGACCTCATGTGGGGGCCCGTGCTGCGGACCTACCCGGACCTGAAGATCGCCTGGTCGGAGGCGGGTATCGGCTGGATCCCGTTCTTCCTCGACCGCTGCGACCGCTACTACCTGCACCACATGGGCAGCCGGCACGACTTCGGCGGGAAGCTGCCCAGCGAGGTGTTCCGCGAGCACTCGCTGGCCTGCTTCATCAGCGACCCGACGTCGCTGAAGCTGCGCCACGAGATCGGCATCGACAACATCGCCTGGGAATGCGACTACCCGCACTCCGACTCCATCTGGCCCGGCGCGCCGGAGGCCGTGCACGCCGACCTCGTGGCCGCCGGGTGCACGGACGAGGAGATAAACAAGATCCTCTGGGAGAACAGCTGCCGGTTCTTTCGCTGGGACCCGTTCGAGCGCACGCCCCGCGAGGAGGCGACCGTCGGCGCGCTACGCGCGAAGGCGACCGACGTGGACACCGCGATCCGCGGCAAGGCGGAGTGGCGAAAGCTGTACGCCGCGCGCGCCTGACCGCGCCACCCGCACCTTCACGAGGGAGTGTGAACCATGCGGCGGGACTTCTACGGGCCCGACCACGAGGCGCTGCGGGAGACGGCGCGTACGTTCGTCGAGCGCGAGGTGGTTCCCCACCAGGACGCCTGGCTGGAGAAGGGCCTGGTGGACCGGTCCGCGTGGCTGGCGGCCGGCGCGCAGGGGCTGCTGGGCATCGCCGCCCCGGCCGAGCACGGGGGCGCGGGCGATCCGGACTACCGGTACCGCCTGGTGCTGATCGAGGAGCTCGCGCGGGTCGGTGCCGCGTCGTTCAACGCCGGCACCTGTGTGCAGGACGACCTTGTCATCCCCTACCTGATGGACCTGGGCACGCCCGAGCAGCAGGCGACCTGGCTGCCGCGGCTGTGCTCCGGGGAGGCGATCGGCGCGCTGGCGATGACCGAGCCGGGCGCGGGCAGCGACCTGCGCGGGATCCGTACGGCGGCGGCCCGCGACGGCGGCGGCGCGGACGCGGGCTGGCGGCTGTCCGGCTCCAAGACGTTCATCACGAACGGGATCCTCGCCGAGGTCGTCATCGTGTTCGCGCGGACCGACCCGGCCGCGGGCCCGGGCGAGTACAGCCTGTTCCTGGTCGAGAGCACCGCCGACGGGTTCCGACACGGCCGCAAGCTGGAGAAGCTCGGCCTGCGCGGCAACGACACGGCCGAACTGTTCTTCGACGACATCGCCCTGCCCGCGACCGCGCTGCTCGGCACCCAGGGCCGAGGGCTGGCCCATTTGATGGAGCGGCTGCCACGGGAGCGGCTGTCGATCGCCGCCACGTCGTACGCGTTCGCGCGCTCCGCCTTCGACTGGACCGTCGACTACTGTTTCGAGCGCCGCGCGTTCGGCAAGGCGATCGGCGACTTCCAGCACAGCCGCTTCACGCTCGCCGAGCTCGCCACCGAACTCGACGTGGCGTGCGCCTACCTCGACCGGGCGGTGCTGGCGCTCGGCGACGGCACGCTGAGCGCCGTCGCCGCGGCGAAGGCCAAGTGGTGGCTGTCCGACCTGCACAACCGCGTCGTCGACCGGTGCGTGCAGTTGCACGGCGGCTACGGGTTCATGTGGGAGTACCCGATCGCCCGGGCCTACGCCGACGCCCGCATCCAGCCGATCTTCGGCGGCACCAACGAGATCATGAAGGAGATCATCGGCCGCGATATCGCCCGAGGGGCGACAGCGGGCTCGACCGGGTGAACCCGCGCCCGGCCGGGTGAACGGCGGTGCCGGTCGACGCCGCTGGCTCGGTCGGGTGGACCCCCTTGTCCGGCGTGGCGGGACGGTATAACCTCGCGCCCAGCCAATAGCGATCGCTATCACAATCGGCTGGTCTCGGGGAAGCGCGCTCGACGCGCGGTCGTCCGCCGCGGCGGCAGCAACACCCACAACCCAGGCACAAGGAACCAAGGGAGATCTAGTCGTGAAGCGTCGCGTGCTCGCCGCGGTGGCGTGCGTTCTCACACTCTTAGCCGCCGCTTGCTCGACATCGAAGGACGACGCCGATGACGGCGGCACGCCTGCCCAGGCCGTGCAGCGGTCGGGCCTGCTGGCCGACAACGGCGCGTGCGACTCGAGCAAGCCCGTCTACAAGATCGGAATGATGACGCCGTTCCAGACGGCGGCGATCGCCCACAGGTCACAGGTCGACGCCGCCGAGGCGGCGATCACGGCGTTCAACAGCCGGGGCGGCATCGCTGGGCACTGCATAGACCTGGAGCCCTGCGACACGCACTTCGATCCGAACGGGGAACTCGACTGCGCGCGGCAGTTCGCCGACGGCGACGTCGTCGCGACGATCAACGACACCACACAGAACAGCGCGGACGTCACGTCGACCCTGCAGACGGCGGGTCTGGCGCGGGTCGGCGGCTTCCCGAACGTCGCCGACATCGGCGTCAAGAACCTGTTCCCGATCGGGGGCGGCAGCACCGGCAACGTGTTCATGGTCATCCCGCCGCTGGCACAGACCGGCGTCTCGAAGATCGCGCTCATCGCGATCGACACGCCCGCCTTCCAGCGGGTGCCGGATCTCATGAAGCCGATGCTGGAGGCCCACGGCGCTGAGATCACCAAACTGATCCCGGTCGCGGCGGGAACGACCGACTACCAGCAGTTCGTGCTGGCGGCCACCGACTCCGGCGCCAAGGGAGCCGCGCTGATCACCCAGCCGGCGGACACCGCGCAGGTGCTGCGCGCGGCGCAGCAGCTGAGCAGCCCGCTGAAGTTCTCGCTGTCCCTGGGCACCTCGAGCCTCACGGACCTCAAGCAGTTCGGGACCGCGGTCAAGAACGTGACCTTCGTGTCCGAGGTGCCTCCGGTCACCGGATCGCGCGAGCGCTGGCCGGTCCTGGGAGACGTCCTCGCGGACTTCCAGGCGTCCGGCGAGTCGGACCTGCGGCCGGAGAACGTCGACGCGGGAGATCTCAAGTCCTGGATGTCGGTGCTGGCGCTGGTGCAGGTCCTGGGCAAGGCCGGCGACCCGGACGACGTGTCGCGCAAGGCCGTGCTCGACGCCTTCAGCACCGCGAAGAACGTCGACATGCACGGCCTGATCCCCTCGTGGACCCCGCTCGCCACCGGTCCCGGCCTGTTCGGCGGAGTCTCGGACCCCTGGTACTACCAGGTCACCTTCGACCCGGACAGCGGCCAGTTCACCGTGTCGGACAAGCTCCTCAACCTCGTGAGTGAGTTCGCGGGCGAGGCGGACTACGCGCAACCGAGCTGACGAGTCAGTACTCCACGCGCGTGAAGGGAAGCACCGTCCATGCAGTCGTTCCTTCAGTTCCTGATCGTCGGGCTCGGTTCCGGTGCCGTCTACGCGATGTTCGCGCAGGGCGCGGTGCTGATCTACCGCGGTTCGGGCCTGGTCAACTTCGGCCAGGGGGCGATCGGCACGCTGGCCGCGTACGTGACGTTCGTCGATCTCCAGCAGGACCGCGGGGTCCCGACGGTCCCGGCCCTGCTCGCGGGCATCGCGGTCGCGGTCGCCGTCTCCCTGCTGTTCCAGTGGCTGGTGCTGCGGCCGCTGCGGTCGGCGGCACCGATCGTGCGGGTGATCGCGACGGTGGGGCTGCTCGGACTGGTGCAGGCGGTGGTGGTGCAGCGCTACGGCGCCACCACCGTCTCCGTCGACGAATACCTCCCACATGACGTCTGGATCGTCGGAGGCGTCGCCATCCAGGAGCAGCGGGTCTGGCTCGTCGCCATCTCGGCCCTCTTGACGGGCGCGCTGTGGGCATGGACGCGGTACACCCGAACCGGTCTGGCGATCTCGGCGTCGGCGCAGAACGAGCGGGCGGTCCAGACACTCGGCTGGTCCCCGAATCGCCTCGCCGCGGTGACCTGGGGCCTCGGAGGGGGCATCGGCGGCCTGGCGGCCGTCCTCGTCGCCCCACTCACCGGCCTGTCACCGGTCGGCCTCACGATCGTGGTCACCATCGCGGCGCTCGCCGCCGCCCTGCTCGGTGGCTTCAGCTCGTTCCCGCTGACCTTCGTCGGCGGCCTCGTCGTCGGGCTCGGCGAGGCCCTCGCCACCCGCTACAACAGCGACATCGAGCGGTGGCTGCACCAGTCGCAGATCACCGGCCTCAACCGCGCGGCGGGGTTCCTGGTGATCCTCGTGGTCCTGGTCCTTCGGGGCCGAAGCCTCCCGCTGCGCTCGCACGTCGCGGACCGGCTGCCCCGCCTGGGATCGGGCGTGGTCAACGCGCGTGGGGTCCTCATTGGCGCCGCGGTCACGCTGGCGCTGCTGTTCGGAGTGTTCGGCGACTCGTGGGCGCAGGCGACGTACGTGTCGCTGGCGACGGGCGTGATGGTGCTGTCGATCGTCGTGCTGACCGGCTACGCCGGGCAGCTGTCGCTGGCGCAGTGGGCGCTCGCGGGGATCGGAGCGCTGGCCGCCGGCCAGCTCGTCCGGCACGGCCTGCCCGTCGAGCTCGCGATCCCCTTGGGCGTGCTCATCACGGTCGCCGTCGGCGCCGTGTTCGCCCTGCCCGCGCTGCGCACCCGAGGCGTCAACCTCGCCGTGGTGACGCTCGGCCTCGGCTTCACGGTGTCCGAGGTGGTGTTCGCCAACGGCGACTACCTGGGCGACGGGCTCGACGGTGGCACCCGGATCGGCCCGGTCACGCTGTTCGGACTGGAGGTGGACGCCGTCAACCACCCCCATCGCTGGGCGGTCGTCTGCCTCGTCGCGTTCGTGGTGATCGCGCTGGTGGTGGCCAACCTGCGCCGTTCCCGCACGGGCCGCCGGCTCATCGCCGTGCGGACGAACGAACGGGCGGCCACCTCGCTCGGGATCAGCGTGGTCGGGGTGAAGCTCTACGCCTTCGCGGTCGCCGCCGGGATCGCCGCGGTCGGCGGCATCCTCACGGCCTTCCAGTTCTCGGTCATCAAGTACGACCGGTTCGACGTGTTCACGTCGGTCAGCCAGGTCGGCTTCGCCGTGATCGGCGGCCTGGGATACGCGCTGGGCGCGGTGTTCGCCGCGCCGAACGCGGTCGGTGGCCTCGGCTCGGAGGCGCTCGACGCCCTGTTCGGACTCGGCGGCTGGATCACGATCATCGGCGCGGCGCTGGTGATCCTCATGCTGCTGGCCAACCAGCACGGCATCGCGGACGTGGTCGTGCGCCACCATCGGGGACGCGCGGCCGCTCGCCGCGCCGAGACACCAGTAGAACTGGCCGAGGCCGAGCGCGTCGCGCCGGCGACCTTGCGGGTGGCGGGGCTGACCGTCCGGTTCGGAGCGGTGGTGGCCGTGGCCGACGTCGGCTTCGAGGTTCACCCGGGCGAGATCGTCGGCCTCATCGGGCCCAACGGGGCGGGAAAGACGACGATCATCGACGCGGTCACGGGCTTCGTGAAACCCAGCGCGGGCACGATCCACCTGGACGACGCCGCGGTACACCGCCTGGGCGCCACCAGGCGGGCCCGGCTGGGGATCCGGCGGTCGTTCCAGTCACTGGAGCTGTTCGACGACCTGCCGGTCGAGGACAACCTGCGGGCCGGGTCGGAGGCCGGCGCCTCGCGGATCTCCTGGCTGACCGACCTGATCTGGCCGGTGTCCCGACCGCTCAGCCCGACCGCGCTGGCCGCGGTCCGCGGCTTCGAGCTCGAGGAACACCTGCGCAAGCTGCCCGGCGAGCTGCCCTACGGCCGCCGCCGCCACGTGGGTATCGCGCGAGCCCTCGCCTCCGGACCGTCGATCCTCCTGCTCGACGAACCGGCCGCGGGACTCGACGAAGCCGAAAGCCGAGAACTGGCCAGCCTCATCAGGGAGCTCGCCACGGAACGGGGAATGGGGATTCTCCTGGTGGAGCACGACATGCCGATGGTCATGTCCACCTGCGATCGCATCGTCTGCATCGAGTTCGGAAAGGTCATCGCGACCGGCACGCCGGACCAGGTACGCGGCGATCCGGCGGTCGTCGCCGCGTACCTCGGCACCGCGGAGCCGGAGTCGGAATCCGAGCCCGAGGTCGTGGACGCGGGCGAGGGGCGCGCCCCGGCGATGAGCGAGTCATGACCATGGACACGCTGCTGGGATGCGCCGGCCTCTCGGCCGGCTATGGGTCGATGGCGGTCGTCCGCGAACTGGACCTGCACGTCGCCAGGGGGGAGGTCGTCGCGCTGCTGGGCGCCAACGGCGCCGGCAAGACGACCACCCTGCTCACCCTTGCCGGTCAGCTCCCGCCCCTGGCGGGCACGGTCCTGGCCGACGGCAAACCGACGAAGGCACCCATGCACGAGCGGTGCCGCACGGGACTGAGCTTCATCACCGAGGAACGCTCGGTCATCATGGGGCTCACGGCGAAGGAGAACCTGAAGCTCGCCGGCGTGCCCACAGCGGCCGCGACGGCGCTGTTCCCCGAACTCGAACCGGTGCTGAACCGCCCCGCGGGCCTGCTCTCCGGCGGCGAGCAGCAGATGCTCACCCTGGCACGGGCGCTGGCCCGCCGACCGCGCGCCCTCCTAGCCGACGAGCTCTCGCTGGGCCTCGCGCCCATCATCGTGCGGCGACTGCTGACCGCGCTCCGGCAGGCGGCGGACACCGACGGCGTCGGCGTCCTGCTGGTCGAGCAGCACGTCCGCCAGGCGCTGCGATTCGCCGACCGGGTGTACGTGCTGAACCGAGGCCGCCTGGTGCTCGAGGGCCCGGTGGCCGACGTCCAGTCCCAGCTCGGCGCCATCGAGGCCGCCTACCTGGCGGGCGCCGCCGCCGAACCCGACAGGCCAGAGCCCACCGCGGCGCTCGCCACCCCCGTCGCGGTCCCGAATGGCCCGGCGGCGGACACGGAGAAGGAGCAGCAGGACGATGAGCGACCTCCTGGCGGCGAACAAGGCAGTCGCGTACGCCTACGTCAGCGCCTTCGACCGCAACGATCTCGACGCGATCGAGAAGCTGCTGGCGGATGACTTCCTCTGGCACACCGCGGTCGTCGGGGACGGCGAGACGACGCCGCGGCCGTTCCAGTCGCCGACGTTGTGTGGCCTGGAAAACACCATGTACGGCGCCATCCTGAAGGGCAAGGCCGAGACGCTGTCCGTCTTCAAACGCCTCTTCGACGCCGGCGCGGCGAACCCGGCCCACTACTTCCACCTGCGGGCCATCAGCCTCACGGCGGAGGACGACCGGGTCGCCGTCGAGGCGTTGGGTGATGGCCGGAACCCGATGAACGAACGCCGCTATCGGAACATCTACTTCATCCTGATGCGGATCCGGGACGGCCAGGTCGCGCGCTACAAGGAGTACCAGGACACCCTGCACATCTACGACGTCTGGCAGGCGGAGTGAGACCGGAGCCTGTCGCGACGCGCCGTGTCCTCCCGCCCCCGTTTTCCTCTTTCCTTGCCCCTACGAGAGTCTCGAGGTGATTCCGTGACCGCGGTGCTGAACGGTGTGCGTGTCGTCGAGGTCGCTGAGCACGGCTTCGTCCCGGCGGCGGGCGCTCTCCTGTCCGACTGGGGGGCGGAAGTCATCAAGATCGAACCAACGGTCCGCGGTGACGCTGCCCGGGGTCTGGTCTCGGCGGGTCCGATGGACGTGCATGTGCTGTTCCAGTCGGCGAACCGCGGCAAGAAGAGCCTGGCGCTGGACTTATCCGAGGAAGCCGGCCGGGAGATCCTCTACAGGATCGTGGCGACGGCGGACGTCTTCCTCACGAACAAGCTGTCCAAGGTGCGCGAGCGTCTGCGGATCGATGTCGAGCAGATCCGCGCCCACAACCCCAACATCGTCTACGTCCGAGGCAGTGGCCAGGGCGAGCGCGGCGAACAGGCGGACCGGGGCTCGTATGACCTGCTGTCGTTCTGGCACCGCACGGGCACCTCGGTCGCCACGCGGTCCCGGGACGGGGAGATCCCGTTCCTGCCGGCACCGGGATTCGGGGACTTCACCGGATCGATGTACATCGCGGGCGGGGTGATGGGCGCGCTGTTCCACCGCGGGCGCACGGGAGAAGCCCCCGTCGTGGACGTCTCCCTGCTGGCCACCGGCATGTGGTCCATGGGAGGCGCCATCGCGGTGGCGGCGATCGATGACACCTGGAACTGGCCACCGCGACTCCGCAACCCCCTTTCGGCGATCTACCGAACCAAGGACGACCGCTGGCTCGCGTTCTCCTGCCTCCAGGCCGCCCACTACTGGGCCCTGCTCGCCCCGGTCATCGGCCGACCGGAGCTGGCCACGGACCCGCGCTTCAGCGACCACCAGGCGATGTTCGCGAACAGCGCCGACGCCTCGGCGATCCTGACCGAGGTGTTTCTCGAGCGGACGCTCGACCAGTGGAGCGCGGCTCTCGCCGACTTCAGCGGACAATGGGTCCCGGTACAGGACGTCAAGGACGTCCTGCACGACCCGCAGGCCCTGGCCAACGACTACCTGCAGACCTGCCATACCGACAGTGGCAGGCCCTTCACGCTGGTCTCGGCCCCGGTGCAGTTCGACGGCCAGGCCGCCTCCTCCAGCCGCGCGCCGGGGTTCAACGAGCACGGCGACTCGATCCTCACCGGCCTCGGGATCGCCTGGGACCACATCGTCGACCTCAAGGTGCGCGGTGTCGTGGCCTGACGCGGGCCGGCGGGAAGGGCCGTTTCCGGGCCGCGGAACGGGCGGGCGGCGGCGGCAGGCCAGTCGGCCGGGCTGAATTTCTCCGGATCTTCGCCGCCCGGCTGAACCGCCCACCGATCTGGACCTGACGGCCAATCCAGCCGAACCATCCACGTCCTCATCCACGACAGAGGAGGTCATCCCGCACAACATGTGGAGCCCTCGTGGCGCCAGCTCGTCAGGACCTGCTCGCGGGTCCTGAGGAAATCCGGCTCGCGAATACCGTAGCCCTCGCTAACCTGTGCCCCGGTCATAGTCCACGGGATATCGACGATACTATTCATTTCGTCCCATCCCGGGAAAGAGCTGGAGGTATTCAGGTCGATGAACCGTGCACGATTAAAGAAAAGATGCGTAGCGGTTTCGCTTGTGTTGATATCCGCCGCGCTCGGGGGCTGCGGTGCCCTCGGCGGCTCGTCCGCCGGCTCGTCGGACGAGCGCGGCGCATGCGCTTCGCCCGGTGTCACCGACGACACGATCAGGATCGGACTCATCTACCCGGACAGCGGTTCGGGTGAGAGTGGTTTCCGGGCCACCCTCAGCGCTGTCGAGGCGCGGATCGAGGCGGCCAACGCCGAGGGCGGCGTCCACGGACGCGAAGTCGTCATCGACTGGCGCGACGACCAGGACAGCCCGGACGTCTTCTCGCTGGCCGCCCGTGACCTGCTCGACGACAGCGACGGTCAGGGCGTCTTCGCGCTGGTGGCGCAGACCCTCGTGCTGTCCTCGGACACCTTCGAGTGGCTGGAGCAGGCGAAGATCCCGGTCGTCGGTGTGGCCACCTCGGAGGAGTGGAGCGACCACGCCAACGTGTTCCACTTTGGCAACTCCTTCAACAAGAGCCATCCCACCACCACCTACGGCCGGTTCGTGAAGGCCCAGCACGCGACCAAGGTGTTCCTGCTCGTCACCGAACAGGCTGGAGCGGCGGACAGCCTGGCCATGCAGCTCACTCCCAGCCTGCAAAGCCAGGGCATCCAGGTGGTCGGCCGGCTGGGCATCGTGCAGGACATCACCAGCGACACCAAGGTGGTCGACACGATCCGGCGCAGCGGGGCCGACGCCGTCATCGGGGCACTCCAGATCGACACGTTCCAGCAGATCTACCCTTTGCTTGCCCCTCTGCGGCTCAAGCTGGCGCTGAACGCCACCGGGTACAGCGCCGACCTCCTCGCCTCGGCGGGCCGCGGCCTGGCGGGCGCCACATTCATCGTTCCCTACTCCGCCTTCGGGTCGGCCGCGATGGCCACCTATCTCCGCAACGTGGACACCTATGCGCCAGAGCTGACCAACCCTGAGGATGTGCTGGCGGTGGCCGGGTACGTCGCCGCGGACGAGATGCTGACCGGCCTCACTCTGGCGGGGGAGTGCCCCACGCGGGAGCAGTTCATCCAGAAGCTGCGCGAGGTGGAGGACTTCACCGCCGGTGGCCTGATCCCACCGAAGGACCTGAGCAATCCCCGGGACCCGGCCAAGTGCCTCAACTTCGTCCAGGTGAACGAGGCCGGCAACCAGTGGCAGCCGATAGGTGACCCGACAAGCCCCAGCGGCTTCTGGTGCGGGGAGATCATTCAAACCGGCGCGGGTTAGAACCGCCGCTACCCGGTGGATGGACCGCCCCGGTATGTCCGGAGACTCTGGACACGCCGGGGCGGCCACGCCGTCCAGCCTGCTCAGTCGTGGGTCTCGAGCATGGCGATCACCAGATCTTTCCAGGCGCCGAGATTCTGGTCCTGGGCGGGGTCGCGACGGTCGAAGGCGTAGGTCAAGGCCAGGCCGCGCATGCTGTTCAGGAGCAGCTCCCGCAGCTGCCGGTAGCGGGGGTGGCTGACGTAGACGGGTCCGAACATGGCGTCGGTCGTGTCTCGGACGATGGCACCGAGATGGCGTTCCACGGGGCGAAGCGCGGCGGCGATGTCCTCGTGGGTACGAGACGCGGTCCACAGCTCGAGAGCCGCCCACCAATGGGGCTCATGGAAGGAGGACCACATCAGTTCGACCATGCGGGTCAGTCGTTCCGGACCCGCGGGGTGGGCACGGGCGATCTGCTCGGCCTGCTCCTTGGTACTGGCGAGGCGCTGGCGAGCGAGGTGCTCCGAGGCGGCGACGAGCAGGGCGCCACGGGACGGGAAGTGGTGGAGCAGCCCGCCGCGAGAGATGCCCGCGCGGGTCTGGATACGCAGCGTGGTGGCGTTGGCGAAACCACCCTCGATCAGGCAGTCCACGGCGGCGTCCAGAATGCGCCTTCGGCTGTCCTCTCGCTGCTCGTCGCGCCGGGCCTGGTAGCCCGCCGCGGCCTCGCTGATCATCGATCCTCCCAGGGAAGGGGCCGCCCGGCGCGCGCCCACGAGGCACTCTCCCAGGCGGTGAGCGCGGCGCTCGGCGGACGCCGCCCGCGTCAGTCCTATCAGCCACTGAGGCGCGGCCGCCCTGAGATCATCCGCTCGGTCACGGCCACCAGTTCCCGGTCGTCCGCGACGGCGCGGAAACCGACCCCGCTCCTGGTCACCGTCAAGGTTGACTGTGACGCCGCCTCACCGTCAGCATTGACGGTGACGGTCGCCTGATCGCGCGCCGGCCTTCCAGACGCCGGCGGACCCGATCCATCGGCGCAGGCCCCTCGACAAGGAGCCGGACCATGCGGGACGCAGTGATCGTGGAGGCCGTGCGGACGCCCGTCGGCAAGCGGAACGGGGCGCTGTCCGGCGTGCATCCGGTGAACCTGTCGGCGCACGTCCTGCGGGCGTTGGCCGAACGCGGCGGGATCGACCCGGGCGAGGTCGACGACGTGATCTGGGGCTGCGTGTCGCAGGTGGGCGAACAGACGCTGGACATCGCCCGCAACGCCCCGCTGGCCGCGGGCTGGCCCGAGTCGGTCACCGGCGTCACGGTGGACCGCCAGTGCGGCTCGTCACAGCAGGCCGTGCACTTCGCCGCGGCCGGACTGATCGCGGGTCACTACGACGTGGTGGTGGCCGGGGGCGTCGAGTCGATGAGCCGGGTGCCGATGTTCAGCGCCCTGCTGGACCAGGACCCGCTGGGTTCGGAGTTCCTCGCCCGTTACGGCGGGGTGGCGCCGAACCAGGGGACCGGCGCGGAGATGATCGCCGAACGGTGGGGGTTCTCCCGCACTCAACTGGATGAGTTCTCTCTCGGTTCGCACGAGAAGGCCGCCGCGGCGCAGGACGACGGCCGGTTCGACGCGCAGATCGCCCCGGTCACTCTGGACGACGGCACCGTGGTCAGCCAGGACGAGGGGGTGCGTCGGGGCGGGACAGTGGCGAAGCTTGCCTCGCTCAAGACCGTGTTCAAGCCGGACGGCGGGGTGATCACCGCCGGGAACAGTTCACAGATCTCGGACGGCTCCGCGGCGCTTCTCCTGACGACCAGCGAGAAGGCGCGCGAGTTGGGGCTGGCACCGATCGCGCGGGTGCACACGGCGGTGCTGGCCGGCGCCGATCCGGTGATCATGCTGACGGCGCCGATCCCCGCCACTCAGAAGGTGCTGCGCAAGTCCGGGCTGCGCCTGGACGAGATCGGGGCGTTCGAGGTCAACGAGGCCTTCGCGTCCGTGCCGCTCGCCTGGTTGGCCGAAATCGGCGCCGACGCCAAGGCCCTCAACCCGAACGGCGGGGCGATCGCGCTCGGGCATCCACTCGGCGGTTCCGGGGCGCGGATCGCGACCACGCTGGTGCATCACATGCGCGACAACGGCATCCGCTACGGGCTGCAGACCATGTGCGAGGGCGGAGGTCAGGCCAACGCCACCATCTTTGAACTGCTCTAGACCGTCCAGTCGCCGCGTCCGGGCAACCCGGCTGGCATGGCTAAGGTCAAGGCCAACCTTCTGAAGGCGAGCCGCGACGACGGGTGTCGGGGCTCCGGGCGCGCGCTTCGGTCGTATCGCCGGGTGCTTTGTTTCAACCTGGTCGGACCGTTCTGGGCGTTCTAGGGGAGTGGCGCGCCTGGGGCGCCGCCGACTGGCGATCACCGCCGCTCGGCGACGCGGAGCTCGGCGAGTCGACCGGCTGGGCGCGGCCCGGGTGCCAGGACCGCGCCGGCAGCCGACTCGCCGAGCGCCCATGGAAAACATCTATACATTTATGTAGGCTGTAGTTCCTGATTGTCTTCAGCAGGAGTGGAGCAGCCGATGAGTGTCGGCACGATGTCCCCGGTCTACTACGACCCTTTCGATGTCGCGATCGATCGGAACGTGC
>NZ_JADWYU010000208.1 GCF_016786325.1 Frankia nepalensis
GCCTCGCTTCGCTCGCAGGGCGGGCCTCCGCGGAGGCGCGCCTCCGCGCCAGCACGGTTCCGAAATCCTCAAACACGCCCGTTCGGGGCCAAACCCGCGCAGGGAGCCACTTCGCTTCGCTCGTGACGGGCCTCCGCGGAGGCGCGCCTGCGCGCCAGCTCGGTTCCGAGATCCTCGAACAGGCCCGTTCGGGGCCAATCCGCGGGGAGCCACTTCGCTTCGCTCGTGGGGGGCCTCCGCGGAGCCGCGCCGCGGGCCAAGTTACGACGTCGTTCGGTCCCGAACAGACACGGCGCTACCGCCGGCTCCGCGGGGAGCCACTTCGCTCCGCTCGTGGGGGGCCTTCGCGGAGGCGCGCCTGCGCGCGCGGGGTCTAAGCCCGGATCCTGGACACACCGAAGGCCCAGCTCCTCTCACGGGGAGCCGGGCCTTCGTCTTACCTCGTCCGCTCACCCCTCCAGTCGCGTGAAGCGCGACGTCGGGGGTCCGGGGGTCGCCCCCCGGGCAGACATTTAGCGACGATCACCCGGGAAGCTGCCCGGAAGGGCAGCGAACAGGGTTCGCCGACCGGAGCTAATCGAGGAACTCCCGCAGCCGGCCGGCGACGGCGGGCTTGCGCAGCTCCCGAAGGGTGTCGCGCTCGATCTGGCGGATCCGCTCGCGGGTCAGGCCGAGGCGGTTGCCCACCTCCGCGAGGGTGTGCTGCTTGCCGTCGGCCAGGCCGAACCGCAGCCGCATCACCTCGCGCTCGCGCGGCGACAGGTTGCCGAGCACGTTGTCGATCTCATCCTGCATGGCGCCGTAGGAGGCCGCGTCCGCCGGGGAGGTCGCGTCCGCGTCCTCGATGAAGTCGCCGAGCACGGAGTCACCGTCGTCGCCGACGGCGGACTCCAGGCTGACCGTGTCCTGCGCGTACCGACGCAGTTCCACGACCTGCTCGAGCGGCATGTCCAGCTCCAGCGCGAGCTCCTCGTCGGTCGGCTCACGGCCGAGCGTGGAGACCAGCTGGCGCTGCAGTCGAGTGATCTTGTTGATCTGCTCGACCACGTGCACCGGGATGCGGATGGTGCGGGCCTGGTCGGCCAGCGCTCGGCCGATGGCCTGCCTGATCCACCAGGTGGCATACGTCGAGAACTTGTAACCCTTGGCGTAGTCGAACTTCTCGACCGCGCGGATCAGGCCGAGGTTGCCCTCCTGAACCAGGTCGAGCAGCGTCATGCCCCGGCCGCTGTACTTCTTGGCGACCGAGACGACCAGACGCAGGTTCGCCGACACCAGCTGCTGCTTGGCGGCCTCGCCGTCGCGGACCAGCAGCTTCAGGTCCCGGAGCAGGTTGGGGTCGAGGTCCTCGCCGGTCTCGAGCTTGTGCTCGGCGAACAGGCCAGCCTCGACGCGCTTGGAGAGCTCGACCTCCTGCGCGGCGTTGAGCAGCGGAACGCGGCCGATCTCGCGCAGGTACATGCGCACGAGATCCGCGGTGCCCGCGTGCTCGGCCGTGGCGCGGCCGGACTCGGTGGGTTCGGCCGACCGCTCCTCTTCCTCCCCCTCGTCGACCACCTCGACACCGGCAGCTGTGAGCCGGGCGATGAGTGCCGGCAGCAGCTCGACGCCGATGTCGGCGGTCTCGAGGGCCTCGCGCAGCTCCGACCGGCTGACTTCGCCGGACTCACGGCCTCGCGCGATCAGGTCAGCGACCGCGCTGACATCGAGCTCGTCGATGTCCTCGGCAACCGCCGTCAGGGTACGGCTGGAAGAAGTACGGGCAGCAGTCGACCGACGTGGGCGCCGCGCGCTGGTACGCGCGCGCGGGGCGTCGTCGTGAAGTTCCAGAGCAGACAGCGTCATCAGTAATAGATCCGAAGGTCGGTGCGGGTGGGTCGTCGTCCTTGCACGTGGAGGTAACGTCTGACGACGCGAACCGATTCCCCGCGCAGGCACAGCCGGACGGCAGCGAACGCCGGGCCTACGCCGAAGTGTAGACCCTCGCCTTCGGAACGCTGAACGCGCTTGTCGCGAAGACTACCCCGCAGATCCGCCACCGTGGCCGGAACGACGAACTATCTAGGTAGTTCTTCCTGACCGTTCGCGCCCTCAGGACGCTGTTCGGACACGTAGCGCGTCCCCGTCAGCACTCTGCGCATAGAAAGCCACGTCACGTTGTGCGTGGCCGGACCCTCCCTCGGAACGCCCCCTCGCCAGACCCAGACGGGGTACCCTGACCGCCCCTCCTAACCGGACCGATTTATGTGATCCACCCCACACAATCCGCCAGCTTAGCCCCGGCCGCCGCTCATCCCGCGTCGGCGGCCGCCGGCCGGTCCTCATCGGTGGCGCGCCGGGCACCCGGCACGCCGGTCGTACCCAGCCGGTCCGCGGCCCTGGCCGCGACGGCCTGGATCTCGGGCAGGTCCGGGCGCGCCAGCAGGTCGAGCAGCAGCGCGGCGGTCCAGGAGAAGCTGTTGCTCCCCGCGCCGGTGCCGTCCAGGGGTGAGTAGTACTCGAACATCTGGCCCGAGCTGGAGATCAGGTTCAGCACGTTCGCGCGCAGCTCACGCGCCGCCTCCAGCCGGCCGTACCGCTCCAGGCCGTCGGCGAGCAGCCAGTTGATGTTGACCCAGACCGGGCCCTGCCAGTAGCAGCGCGGCAGGAACGCCGGGTCGTCGGCGGGCACGCTCGCCACCCCGTAACGCGGCCAGTACCGGGGCGACGTCATCGCCTTCACCAGCCCGTCGATCCGCTCCTCGGGAACGACGCCGGCGTAGAGCGGCAGGAAGCCGCCCACGGTCTCATGCCGCAGCAACTCGCCGGTCCGGAAGTCGCGGCTGAAGTAGGTGGACTGCGACCAGAGCTGCTCCATGGCCTCCCGGCAGCGCCGCATCGACCGGGTAAGCCGCTTCGGCAGCTTCACGCCCGCCTCGGCGGCGATCTCCACCAAGTGGTCGTTCGCCCGCACCAGGATCGCGTTGAACGCGACATCCTGGACCAGCGGCACCTCGGTCTCCCGGATGTTGCGGAACGAGTAGCAGCTGCGACGCAGCTCGCGCACCACCCGGTAGAGGGTGAACAGGTCCGCCGACGTGAGCCGCTCCTCCGCCGGTACCTCCTTCGCGTCCCGGCGCAGCGCGTCGAGCGCCTCCGCGGTGCCCAGCCGGCGCAGCACCTTCACCCGCCGCGGGGTGATCGGGAGCGTGGCCTCCATCCACGGCGGGGTGTTGTCCATCCCCGACTCCCACGAGTGCACCAACGTGACCAGGCCCTCATCGTCCGGGTCGCGCTCGGTGTGCAGGAACTCGTGGAAGCGGATCAGGCCGGGCAGCAGGGCCCGATAGAAGTCGATCCGCGCCTTCGGGTCGAGCATCTCGCCGACCCGGACCGCCGCCTCCGCGATCATCGGTGGCTGGGTGATGCCGGTGCTCTGCGCTCCGGACGCCGTCACCACGTACCGGTCGCAGCGCCACCGCTGCGGGCCCGCGTGGTAGAAGTCGTCCACCTCCGCGAAGATCACGTGTGGGATCATGCCGTTCGGCCACTGCCCGCGCAGCAGTGACAGCACCTCGGCGGCCGCCCGGGCCGGGTCCACGTGACGCAGCCCGATCGCGATGAAGCAGGAGTCCCACAGCCACTGGTGCGGGTACAGGGTCGGGGACGGCCGGGTCACGTCACCGAGATCGTTCCCGCGCAGCACCTCGAGGGCGGTCGCGCGCAGATCCTGCAGGTCGGAGGGCAAGGTCGGGACGGACGTCCCGGTGGACATCGGATCGGGCATCGTGCGAGGGTATCGACTTTCGGTTGCGTCCAGGCTTCCGACCCGCTACAAGCAGCCACGGCGACGGCGGTTCCTGGCCGGCCCGGACCAGTCACTATTACCCAGGACAAGTCTCCACTTGGGTAACTCATAGAACAAAGACCGGAAATGCCCGCCGGAATCGGTCCGACCCGGACCAGTCGGGCAGGAGATCCACCCACCACCTCGGCCCCAGACCAGGCCCGACCTCGTCAACACACTCCAACCCACGACCAGATCACGTCGGGCGCGAAGCGTCCGACGGGCGAGGCGCGAGCGGCGCGCCCAGCGCGCCTTCGAGCGACCGCCGTACGATCGCGGGGTGCGGTTCGTCAAGGGGCATGGGACGGGCAACGACTTCGTGATCGTGCCGGACCCGGATGGCGATCTCGACCTGACGCCGGAGCTGGTGCGCGCGCTCTGCGACCGGCGGACCGGGGTCGGCGCCGACGGGGTGCTGCGGGTGGTGCTGGCGGCGGCCGAGCCCGGTCTCCCGGGGACCGCGGGGGTCGGGCGGGCGGGCGAGGCCCGCTGGTTCATGGACTACCGCAACGCGGACGGGTCGCTCGCCGAGATGTGCGGCAACGGGCTGCGGGTCTTCGGCCGCTACCTCGTCGACGCGGGTTATGAGCGGCCGGGCCTGATCCCGGTCGCGACCAGGGCGGGAGTGCGCGGCGCGGACGTGCCGTCTGACGGCGAGGTCACGGTGGAGATGGGGCCTCCGTCGATCGGCCCTCTCGGCGGAGTGACCGTCACGATCGCCGGGCGCGTCTTCCAGGCCACGAACGTGTCGATGGGCAACCCGCATGCCGTCTGCTTCGCCGACGACCTGAACCCGGCCGGCCTGGCCGGCCTGGACCTGACCGTGCCACCGGTCATCCCGACAGACGCCTTCCCGGCCGGCGCCAACGTCGAGGTCGTCGTCGGCGCGCCGGACACCACCCGGATGCGGGTGTACGAGCGTGGGGTCGGGGAGACGTCGTCCTGCGGGACGGGAGCCTGCGCGGTCGCCGTGGTCAGCGCCACCCGGGCCGGCCAGGGGCCGGGGGTGGCGATCCCGGTGGACCTTCCAGGCGGGCGCCTCACCGTGCTGTGGGACACCGACCAGGTGCGGCTGCGCGGCCCGGCGGTGCTGGTCAGCGACGGCCTGCTCCGCGCCGACTGGCTGGCCGCGGCCCGCGCGGCCGAGCCAGCCCTTGCCTGAGAAGCCGTCTGCTGCCCGAGAAGCCGACAGCCCCAGGCGCCCGCCTGGCGGCACCCGTCCGCGCGGCGGACGAGCGAAGGCGTGGTCCTCGGGCGAAAACCCGTCGCGGCCGCCCCCGCGGCGTGGCACGCTACCGGCATCGGAAACGCGGCGGTGTGCCCGCGCCGATCGGGGCGTATCGGGTCCTGGGAACCCAACACTCCGAACGCGGGCACCCAGTCCTGGATGGACATCCCGGACAAGCAGGCCGATCGGACGCCGCCTGGAATCCCGGACGCGCCCGGTCGCGTTGGAACGGACGGTATGACTCTTCCCGCTGAATTCGCACTGACCAACCCGGCCCGCCAGCTCGGGACCTCCCAGATCGGCCGCGCAGGCTCCGCTGATCCGGCAGGAACCCCGACGCGGGGTGACGGGAACGAACCCGAGGCCCTTGCCAGGGTGCTGGCAATGGACGGCCTCGTGGACGAGGCGAACGGCACCCCCGCGTTGAATGACACCCTTGCGTTGAACGACGCCCCAGACTTGAACGACACCTCCGCGCCCGCCGACCTTGGCTTCTACGACCACGCCGGCGACGAGCTGGCGCTGGAGGAACGCGGCGCACTGCGCCGAATGCCCGGGCTCGCGACCGAGCTCACCGACATCACCGAGGTCGAGTACCGCCAGCTCCGGCTGGAGCGGGTAGTCCTGATCGGCGTCTGGACCACCGGCTCGATCGCCGACGCCGAGACCTCGATGGCCGAGCTCGCGCAGCTGGCCGAGACCGCCGGCTCCGTCGTGCTGGACGCCCTCGTCCAGCGGCGCGACAAGCCGGACACCGCGACCTACGTCGGATCCGGCAAGGCCAGGGAACTGGCCGAGGTCGTGCGGGCGGTCGGCGCCGACACGGTGATCTGCGACGGTGAGCTCACCCCCGGCCAGCTACGCCAGCTGGAGGACGTCGTCAAGGTCAAGGTCATCGACCGTACGGCGCTGATCCTGGACATCTTCGCCCAGCACGCCACCTCCAAGGAGGGCAAGGCGCAGGTCGAGCTCGCCCAGCTCCAGTACATGCTGCCGCGGCTGCGCGGCTGGGGTGAGTCGATGTCGCGGCAGGCGGCCTCCGGTGGGCGCGCGCCCATCGGTACCCGCGGCCCCGGCGAGACGAAGATCGAGACGGACCGACGCCGGCTGCGCGCCCGGATCGCCAGGCTGCGCCGCGAGCTGCGCGAGATGCAGACCGTCCGCGAGACCAAGCGGTCGGCACGGCGGCGGGGCGCGGTGCCCTCGGTGGCGATCGCCGGCTACACCAATGCCGGCAAGTCGTCGATGCTCAACCGGCTCACTGGCGCCGGCGTCCTCGTCGAGGACGCGCTGTTCGCCACTCTGGACCCGACGGTGCGCCGCGCGACCCTGCCCGACGGCCGGGCGTTCACGCTCACCGACACGGTCGGCTTCGTCCGCCACCTGCCCCACCAGATCGTCGAGGCGTTCCGCTCCACGCTGGAGGAGGTCGCCGACGCCGACCTGATCCTGCACGTGGTCGACGGCTCGCACGCCGACCCGATCGGGCAGATCTCGGCCGTCCGGGAGGTGCTGAACGACATCGACGCCGGAAACGTGCCCGAACTGGTCGTGGTCAACAAGACCGACATCGCCGACCCGACGACGCTTGCCGGACTGAAGCGCTTCGCGCCGGACGCGGTGTGCGTGTCGGCCAGGAGCGGCGCGGGCCTGCCCGAGCTGGTCGAGGCCCTGGCGGCCCGGGTGCCGCATCCCCAGGTCGAGGTCGACGTCCTCGTCCCCTACAGCCGCGGCGACCTGGTCGCCCGTGTCCACACGTCCGGCGAGGTCCTGGTCCAGGCACACACGGCCACCGGCACGGAGCTGCGCGCCCGCGTCTCCGCCGGTCTCGCCGCCGACCTGGAGCCCTTCCGCCAGCGCGCCCACGCCTGACGAAGCCCGGCTTGGCCGTGGGTCCCGGGGGTGTAGCGCGCCCCGGGGACCCACGGCGCTTCACGTCCCGCGTGTGTGAGTCCTGGAACGTCGATCCGGCAAGGCTCACGGGAAGACCCCCGGCCTTCCCGTGAGCCTTGGCACGGACGCGCGGGCTCAGGTCACCGTGATCTTCTGCGCCATGCCGAGCTCCTCGTGGCCGTCCACCGGGCAGTCCAGCTCGTACTCGCCTACTCCGAGCGTCACGGTCAGCGTCGCCGACCCACCCGGGAGGATGGTGGGCGTCTCCGCCTCAATGCCCGACCCCTCGATATGGAGGGCGTGAGGCGTCTGGCCGTCGTTCTTCACGACGAAGGCATAGGTGCCGGCCGGAAAGCTCGTCCGCCCCAGAGCGATCTTGTAGTCGGTCTCGGTGATCCCTACCGCGGTCGCTGTCGGGCTCGCCGAGCCGGGGGCGGTGGCCGGCGTGCCGGCTGGCGTCTCCCCCGGTATGGCCGACTCGCCGCCGCCGCAGGCCACGACCGTCATCGCCAGGAGCGCCAGGCCAGCGGCTCCGAGGCTGCCCGCGCCCGCCGACGCACGGCGGATTCCGCCCATCGCCGATCCTCCTCCGATCTGGGCCGGCGCGGCCTCGGACAGCACACCCCTCCGGAATGATCCGGATACACAGAGTCGCCGGCGCCGATCCACGGTGCTCCCGACCAGCCAAGTCCCGGAGCACGACACGCCGCCTCTCCAGCGCTTCTCGTGGATCTCGGTCGCTGGTCGCCGAGCGCATAGATCACACCAGGTCGCGATATGGCGGATAGGTTCTCGACGTGGTCGGGGAGGAATCGGGCACCGCCGCGAGATCCGGCTCAGTCGGGCTGGCCACTGTGATCGGCGCGGTCGCCGGGCTTTCGCTCACCACTCGCTGGGGCGTTCTGCCGATGGTGGTGGCGGCCGGGCTCTGCGGCCTCCTGGTCACGGTGTCGGAGAAGGTCGCGCGGGCGCGCCAACGCCCCGGCCAGATCCCCGCGCTGTGGGCACGGATCGTGATGAGCACGGCGATCGCGGCCCCTCTGGGCTGGGTGCTGGGAGCGGTGCCCGGAGCCAGAACGATCATCATCGGCCTGCTCGTCGGCGGGCTCGTCGGCGCGCTCGGGCTACGCCCCCAGAAGGTGGTGCTGGGTCCACTGGTGGGTCTCGCGGTCGGTTTCGGGTGTCAGCTGCTGTGGGACGACGTTCCCGCGGCGATCGTCGCCAGTGCCACCGTGCTCGCGTTCCGGACACTGTCGGCGGGGATCTTTCGTGATCCGCAGGTGATGCTGCTCGCCGAACGGGTCAGCGCCGAGGACCTGCCGTTCGTGGTCCCGTTGGTGGCCCGCACCCGCTACGTAGGAACGGCCTACGTGCGGGACCTGGCCGAGGTGCTCGGGGGCGAGTACCAGGCCGCCGCGGCCGACGTCGGGATCGTCGCCTCACTCGCCGAGCTGGCCGGTCCGGAGTTCGATCCCGCGGCCGCCGACCCCCTGGTGCGCGAGTTCTACGAGCACACGACGCGGTTCGCGCTCGACATCGTTCCGCGGTGGCGGCTGTGGGTCCGGCCCGGCTACCTGCTCTACCGCACGTTGCTCGCGCGCCCACTCGGACAGGCGAATGTGCCCATGAACCAGCGGGAGGCCCAGCGCGGCGTCCACAGCCGGATCGACACGATCAGCCGCGCCAGCGACGGCATCGTCAGCATCCGCGGATGGATCAGGTCGTACGTCGACAACGATGAGCCCATCTATGTCGGCATCTACACGACCTACCGCCGGGACGGCCGCGGCTATGTCAGCGTCGGCTTCCCGCTGCCGCAGGCCAGCTTCACGGCCACCCTGGCGCCGCGCGGCCGTCCCGGCGGAGGCCTGGTCCTGACCAGTCGCGGCGACCTGGACCAGCCTGGGCACTACCTGACCTACGTGGACGCGGAGACAGGGGAACTCACCGCCGCCGCGGTCCACGGCTTCGCCGAACAGCTCGCCGTCTACGTCCAGAATGGCGAGCTACGAGCCGAGCACGAGTTCTGGGTATTCGGGCTGCCCTTCCTCGTCCTGCACTACACAATCCGCCGCAAGCCCGAACTCGGCTAGCCGCCGTTCCCCCACCCGAACATCAGCCAGGGTTCCGAGCCGGAACACTCCGGCATGGTTCAAGGCACGGGGTCCAGGGGGCGAAGCCCCCTGGCGTGGGGTCCGGGGCTCGGCCCCGGGGCAATATCGCGGGCACCTGGCGAAGCCGACCCGAAGGGGCGGCGAGCAGGCGAACCGCCGCGCGCCCCGGGGCAACATCGCGGGCACCCGGCGAAGCCGACCCCGAAGGGACGGCGAGCAGGGCGGACCCGCCGCGCGCGCCTTCCTCAGACCCGGCGCATCACGGCGACGACGCGGCCGAGGATGGTCGCGTCGTCGCCCGGGATGTCCTGGAATGCCGGGTTCTCCGGCTGGAGCCAGACGTGGCCGTCGTTGTGGCGGCGGAACCGCTTGACGGTGGCCTCGCCGTCGATCATCGCGGCGACGATCTCGCCGTTCTCGGCGACCGGCTGCTGGCGGACGGCGACCAGGTCACCATCGCAGATCGCCGCGTTGATCATCGATTCCCCGACGACGCGGAGCAGGAACAGCGTGCCCTCGCCGACGATCTCGCGCGGCAGCGGCAGCACGTCCTCGACGGCCTGCTCGGCCAGGATCGGCCCACCGGCGGCGATCCGGCCGACGAGCGGCAGGTAGGCCGTCGCCGCGACGAAGTCGGCACCCTCGTCGTCCCGGTCGCGCGCGTCGGTGCCCTGGGGGCCGAGCGTGTGGACCCGCAGCGGTCCCCCGGCGCGGCCCTTGCCGACCACCGACGCGGACCGGGTCCTGGGAATCGGCCGGACCGGCGGCGCACCCTCCGGCGAGACCACCTCGATCGCGCGCGGCCGGTTCGGGTCACGGCGCAGGAAGCCCTTGTCCTCCAGCACCTTCAACTGGTGCGCGACGCTGCTCGTGCTCGTCAGCCCTACCGCCTCGCCGATCTCGCGCACGCTCGGCGGGTACCCGCGCCGCTCGACCGCGTCACGGATCACCTCGAGGACCTTGCGCTGCCGGGGGGTCAGCCCGTCGCCGTCGACGGGGCCGTCGGGGAAGTCACGCACGGTACCACCGGCTTCACCGCCGCGGTCGACCGGCGGCCGGCCCGCCCTGCGTGGTCCCCTGCCCTGCGTGGTCATGGCGTCGCTTCTCCTCGCTCAGAGGTCTGGGCACTCGAGGTCATGGTCGCCGAGCCACACCGTCGAGATCATGCCGTCAGGAGCATGGCGGTGAGGCCTGGTCATCGACGTCGCGCGGCCGACCCGACCCCGTAATGCCTGATCGTCTGACCGTAGCCCGATGGCGGGCGAATCTCAAACAGGCGTTCGAGCGTGTCCGCGCGCCGCGGCCGGCCAACCCGTGCAAGAATCGACCATCAGTTCGATTGGACCCTGCCCCATGCTGGCCACCACCGGCTGTTGACCTTGAGCTAGCGTTCTCGGTGGCCCGCTATGTCCGCCCGGGAACAATCCCGGACCCCCGAAGTTGGTTGAGCTTTGCTCGACGAGCTGAGCCGGGTGGCAGCCCGGCCGCCGAGGAGGTTGGCGTGACGAACCCGCGTGGGGCCACTCTGGTCCCGAAGCGATCGGCCCCAGGCCGACCCAATGACGCCCAAGTGATCAGCCTACCGGTGCCGGCCCGTCGCCGCCCGGCGAGCGGGCCCCCGACAGCCGCGGTCCAGAGCCCGCTCGCCCGGGCCGCGGCGGCCCAGCACCCGGTCGCGGGCGCCCGGACGCCCAGGCGGCCCGGCCGGCAGGCGCCCGCGCTGCGGCTCACCCGGCGCGGCCGCGCCGTGGTCGCCGTCCTGCTGGGCTTCGCGCTCTGGGGCGCCGCCAGCGCCGCCTGGCTCGCGACCCGCTGGATTCTCACCGTCGCCGGCGCCTGACCGCCCCGACGGCGGCGGTGGCCTCCCCGTCCACCGCCCTGACGATTCCCCCAGGGCCCGCCCGCGCCCCTCGCGGGATCCCGAATTCCCACGGCGCCCCACCGGTCGCCGCCCACCAGCTCCCCAGCGGCCACCGCACCCCCAGGAACATCCCGGCCCCCCAGGAACATCCTGGCCTTCAGTAGCACCCCTGCCCCCGGGACCGTCCCGGGCTCCGGCACCGGTCCGCCTGGGTCGTGAGACCGCTCCGAGGCCGCCCGCGCCCGTCAGGTCGATGTGACCTGACCGCCCGCGGGCGGCCTCGTCACGTAGGCAGTTCGCCAGGCGTGGTCCGGATGTGACCTCACCAAGGGGTGGGCGCGCGTCCGGTGATGCCCGTCACTGAGGCAGGGTTGCCGGCGGCCTCCAGGAGTGGGTCGTGACCTGCGGCTCCGGGCGCGGGCGCGCCCCGGGGAGGCCGGTCGCCGGACCGGTTCAGGACCGGCCGAGTCCGACACGCCCGGGGGGCGTGCGAACCGGCGAACCGGGCATGCGCTAGTGTGGCAGCACAACATCTTGTAGTTACACGCCTGTAAGTCATCCACAGATAGTTTTCGGCGCGGCACCCCAGGGGCTGCGGAGAACCTTCACGGATGGCCCGGGCGGTGCTTCCACCGTCCCGGCGGCGCGTCGCCGTGCGCCCGCTGGGCGCCCGGGGCAGCGTCGCCATGCCCTCGCGTCATCGCCGGGGGGAGGCGGCGGAAACAGACCCGATCGGCGCGGACGCGTTCCCGCGCGCCCGTGGTTGTGCCTACAGGGACGCGGAGAAGGGAGGAGTCGTGCGGTGTCCGTTCTGCCGACATCCCGACAGCCGAGTGGTCGACAGCCGGGAGGCCGAGGAAGGCGCGGCCATCCGGCGTCGGCGGTCCTGCCCGTCCTGCGGCCGCCGGTTCACGACCATGGAGGAGGCGTCGCTGCGGGTACGTAAGCGCAGCGGCACGGCCGAGCCGTTCAGTCGCGCGAAGGTGGTCGCCGGCGTCCACAAGGCCTGCCAGGGCCGACCGGTCAGCGCCGAGGATCTCGCGCGGCTGGCTCAGCGGGTCGAGGACACGGTCCGCTCGTCCGGCGCCGCGGAGGTCGCGGCCGAGGACGTGGGCCGGGCGATCCTCGGGCCGCTGCGCGAGCTCGACGAGGTCGCCTACCTGCGGTTCGCGTCCGTCTATCTGGCCTTCGAGTCGCTGGCCGACTTCGAGAAGGCGATCAGCGAGCTGCGCGCCGAGCCGGCGGGTCCGGCCGACCCGGCACCCGCCGACGAGGTGGGGCGCCCGGCCGACGTCACCACCGCCCTGGCGGCCGGCCCGTCCAGGCCCTAGGCACGACGCCAGCGTCAACCTGATCGCCGGCGGCTGTGCGCCCGCCGCCGGCTTCCATCGGCGGCTGTGCACCCGCCACCGGCTCCCGCCGGCGGCTGTGCATTCGCCGCCGGCTCCCACCGGCGGACCTGCACCCCCCGCCGGCTCCCACCGGCGGACGTACACCTGTCGCCGGCCCCACCGGCGGCTGCGTACTTGCCGCCGGATCCGTCGGCGGACGGACGTCCACCGACCACAGCGTCACAGGCACGCCCGGCAGGCGGGCGAGCGCAACAACAGCGGGTCCGCGGCCGCCGGCTCTCTTTGGCGTGCGCTGGACCAGCGCGGCATACGAGACGATCACAGCTGAGGAGCGTCATGACGGAGACCCGCGGCACGAAGCAGAAGGCCAGTTCCAACGGGAAGGCCGCCTCGACCGCCGGGAAGCCCGCCACCGCGGTGAACGGGACGGCCGGTGCCAGTGAGGCCACTGTTGCCGCCGTCGCCGACGGGGGTGCGCGGTCGGCTGGCGAGTCCGGCGGGACCACCGGGTCCGGCAAGGCTGGGGGCGCCAAGCCGGCCGGCCCGCGGATCAGGCGCCGCAACACGACCGCCGGCGTGCACCCGTACGACCAGGTGACGTGGGAGTCGCGGGACGTCGTCATGACCAACTGGCGCGACGGCTCGGTCAACTTCGAGCAGCGCGGCGTCGAGTTCCCGTCGTTCTGGTCGATCAACGCCTCGAACATCGTCACCAGCAAGTACTTCCGCGGCGCGGTCGGCACTCCGCAGCGGGAGTCGTCCCTGCGTCAGCTGATCGACCGCGTCGTGCGCACCTACGGGAAGGCCGGGCGGGAGCACGGCTACTTCGCCTCCGCCGAGGACGCGGAGATCTTCGAGCACGAGCTCACCTACATGCTGTTGCACCAGATGTTCAGCTTCAACAGCCCTGTCTGGTTCAACGTCGGAACCCCCGCCCCCCAGCAGGTCTCGGCGTGCTTCATCCTCGCGGTCGACGACACGATGGAGTCGATCCTCAACTGGTACCGCGAGGAAGGGCTCATCTTCAAGGGCGGGTCCGGGGCCGGGCTGAACCTGTCGCGGATCCGGTCATCGAAGGAACTGCTCTCCTCCGGCGGGACCGCCTCCGGCCCGGTCAGCTTCATGCGCGGGGCGGACGCCTCTGCCGGCACGATCAAGTCGGGCGGGGCCACCCGGCGGGCGGCGAAGATGGTGGTGCTCGACGTCGACCACCCGAACATCGTCGAGTTCGTGGAGACCAAGGCGCGGGAAGAGGACAAGATCCGCGCGCTGCGGGACGCCGGGTTCGACATGGATCTGGGTGGCGCGGACATCACCTCGGTCCAGTACCAGAACGCGAACAACTCGGTACGGGTCACCGACGACTTCATGCGCGCCGTCGAGTCCGGCGGCGCGTTCGACCTGCGCGCGCGGATGGACGGCCGGGTCATCGAGACGGTCGACGCCCCCGCGCTGATGCGAAAGATCGCCCAGGCCGCCTGGGAGTGCGCCGACCCGGGGATCCAGTACGACGGCACCATCAACGACTGGCACACCACGCCGGAGGCGGGCCGCATCTCGGCCAGCAACCCGTGCAGCGAGTACATGCACCTGGACAACTCCAGCTGCAACCTCGCGTCGCTGAACCTGCTGCGGTTCCTGCGCGCGGACCGCACGTTCGACGTCGAGGGCTTCGTCTACGCGGTCGAGATGATCATCACGGCGATGGACATCTCGATCTGCTTCGCCGACTTCCCGACGCCGGAGATCACCCGGGTCAGCCGGGCCTACCGCCAGCTGGGCATCGGCTACGCGAACCTGGGCGCCCTGCTCATGGCCTGTGGCCGCGCCTACGACTCGGAGGGCGGGCGCACGCTCGCCGCCGCGATCACCTCGCTGATGACCGGCACCGCCTACCGGCGGTCCGCCGAGCTCGCCGGCGCGGTCGGCCCGTACGACGGCTACGCCCGCGACGTCGCCGGGCACCGCCGGGTGATCCGCAAGCACGCCGCCGCCAACGACGCCGTGCGCAGCGTGCACACCGAGGACGCGCGCATCCTCGCCGCCGCCTCGAAGGAGTGGGAGAAGTGCCTGACGATCGGTGAGCGCAACGGCTGGCGCAACGCGCAGGCGAGCCTGCTCGCGCCGACCGGCACCATCGGCCTGGCGATGGACTGCGACACGACCGGCATCGAGCCGGACCTGGCCCTCGTGAAGATGAAGAAACTGGTCGGCGGCGCCAGCATGAAGATCGTCAACCAGACGGTGCCGGCCGCGCTGCGCGCGCTCGGCTACACGGAGGAGACCATCGAGGCGATCGTCGAGTACATCGCCGAGCACGGCCACGTCGTCGACGCGCCCGGCCTGCGCCCCGAGCATTACGAGGTGTTCGACTGCGCGATCGGCGAGCGCGCGATCGCCCCGATGGGCCATGTGCGGATGATGGCCGCGGTGCAGCCGTTCCTGTCGGGGGCGATCTCGAAGACGGTGAACATGCCGGAGTCGGCGACCGTCGACGACGTCGAGGAGATCTACCTGGAGGGCTGGCGGCTGGGCCTGAAGGCGCTGGCCATCTACCGGGACAACTGCAAGGTCGGCCAGCCGCTGACCGACGTGAAGGGCGCGAAGCGCTCGGCCGACGAGGCGAAGGCGATCGCCGCCGCCAACGCGGCCCCCGCCGGCGGCGCCGTGGCCGCGCCGGCGGCGGCCGCGCACCGGCCGGTCCGGCGTCGGCTGCCGAAGATCCGCCCGTCGCAGACGGTGTCGTTCACGGTGGGCGGGGCCGAGGGGTACCTGACCGCCGGCTCCTACCCGGACAACGGCGTCGGCGAGATCTTCGTGAAGATGTCGAAGCAGGGCTCCACGCTCGCCGGCGTCATGGACGCGTTCTCGATCGCGATCTCGATCGCGCTGCAGCATGGCGTGCCGCTGGAGACCTACGTCTCCAAGTTCATCAACATGCGGTTCGAGCCGGCCGGCATGACCGACGACCCGGACATCCGGATCGCCCAGTCGGTGATGGACTACCTGTTCCGCCGGCTGGCCCTGGACTACCTGTCCGAGGAGCAGCGCGCGGAGCTCGGCATCCTGACCGCCGCGGAGCGGGCACGCCAGATCTCCAACCAGTACGGCGGCTCACCGGCCGACGCCGACCTCGCCGACCTGGCGGACGCCGAGCCGGCCGGGACGCCGCGGGCGCGCGCGGCGACGCCGGAGGCGCACGCGGCCCACGGGCCGGAGTTCGTCGAGCTTGAGCTGCGCTCCGCCGCCCCCGGCCAGTCGCTGCTCGCGCAGACGGCGGTCGACGCCCCACTGTGCTTCACCTGCGGGGTGACGATGCGCCCGGCCGGCAGCTGCTACGTCTGCGAGCAGTGCGGCTCCACCAGCGGCTGCAGCTGAGCGGACTTGCGCTGGACGCAGGCCGGGTGACCGGCTGATGCGGCAGGTCGCGGGGAGCCGGCTCGATCGGGCCGGCTCCCCACTCCGGCCCCGGATTGGGGCAGCCGCAAATCTGCGAGAATTCCAGCTCGTGCCGGCTGGTCGGTCGTTGGATGACGCGCTTGCCCTGCTGCGTCGGGAGTTCGACGCCGAGGAAGGCACCTTCCTGTTCCAGTTGCGGGGCGACGGCATCCAGTGGGACCGGGTCGCGTTCACCCGACTCGAGCGGGCGATGCGCACGGTGTGCGAGCGACTCCATGACGAGGAGAAGCTCGACCGGTGGCTGGCGGAGGGGTTCTACTACGCGTCCCGGTTCGTGCGGGACTGGACCAGCCACCCCAGCTTTCCCCGACCAGAGCCACCGCAGTTCCACGAAGACTGCCTGGCTCGGCTCGAGGATCTGGCGGACTGGTTCTTCCGGGGCTGGCACGTCTACCAGGAACCACATGTCTGGCCGGATCTCTGAACTGAACCTCTGACGATCTGGCCGTCTGGTGCCGCTGGCCTGGTCCTCGCCAGTGGAAATGCCCAGTGGAGTCAGGTGTCCCGCATGAATGCGGTGTTGATGGCTGCCCGTAGCTGAAGCCAGGTGGGATCCGAGCGAGTCGCGGTCGTGACCGCGTCGAGGTCCGCCGGTTCCCAAATGCTCGTACCGTCGGTGCGGACGAGATGCTCCTCCAACTCGCCGTCGTCCGGGGCATCGGAGGTCGCGTCGAGGAAGGTCTTCACTCGGTCGGCTGGTGTCAGCCCGTTGTCGGGCTCTACCGCATCGCCGCCGATGGCCAGGAGAACCAAGTCGCCGCCGGTTGCGATAACGAGATCACCCGTGGCGTTGGACGTCAGGGCTGTGACTGGCCTTCCGTCCAGCAGGTGGTGTTCGCGCGCTTCCTTTCGGTCGATGTCGACCTCAACGAGAGTTCCGGTGGGTGTCCCGACCCAGAGCACACCTGGGCGCGCGGCGAACGCCACGTTACGAAACGACCAGGAACGGTAGTCGTCGTACCATTCGGGTGGAATGACATAGCCCGGATAGGGCAGCCCGAGAGCCAGGGACAGAACCTCGCGGAGCGAGGGGAACTCGAACACCTGAAGCGTCTGCTCGTAGGCATTGCCGCGGATGGCGAAGTGACGGCCGTCCGCGCTGAAGACAGGGGTCTCGTACCCGTCCGCGTCAAGGATCAGGGCGTGGCGCTGCACCCGCATCGCCGTCAGATCCGATGAGGTGTCGACTCGGGCGACGAGCCCGAGCGTCGCGCCCTGATCGCTGCGGAGCGTCATCACCAGTCCACCGCCCGGGTGCGCGGCGACTCCGGTGTCCCAGTACCTACCCCTGCGTATCGTGCCTGAGGAAAGATCGAGCAGGTCCGAGGCGGGGTTCCAGTCATCATCCCCGTCCTCGCCTTCCCCGTCTTCGCGCGAGGGCGCGGCCCACAAGGTCCGCCCGTCGGGGCTGAACGCCAGGTCTCGGTACGGCACCGGGGACGGAGCGTTCTTCAGGTGAGAGAGCCCGCTCGGCGTCCACTGGGCCATCTGGTCCTCGGTCGCCACGACGAGCAGGGGCCCATGCGGATGCCACGCGGCGCACGGCGTTCTGGGTACTCGCCGCCGGATGACGTCGCGATCATAGGCTGTGGACTCCGAGCCGACGGATCCACGACGTTCTGGCTCACCCGCAGCGCAGTCCCACACGTAGACCGCTGGCCGTGTGGCGTCCAAGCCCGCGATGAACGGCAGCCGGGGATGACACAGCAGCCGTTCCACCCGCACGCCGTCGCCCAGGGGTACACAGGCGGCCACCCGAACTTCGGACATACCGGGCATCGTATGTCCGCCAGCGCCACAGGAAGCGCCCAGAATGTCTGTTTGGCGCGGTTTGACCTCGCCCCTGTCTGCACCGCCGGTTACGCGTCCCCGATCGCGCGGCCGGAGAGCAGGTTGGTGGCGAAGCGGGCGATGTCGCCGGCGAGGCCGGGGTGGGCGCCTGGATGTGGAGTCTGCGTCCCGGCTACCTGGCGCACCGTCGCCAGAACCTCCTCGCCCAGCGCTGGCGCATTGATCAGGCCCCAAGCGCGGCCCTCCGCCGCCAGGTGGTCCAGGGTCAGGGCGGCGTGGCGGTACTCGCTGGCGATGGCGAGGGCGACCTCGCCATCGTTGGGCAGGTGCGCCTGCGGGACGAGGTCGTAGGCGGGGCTGAGCGTCATTGACCCGTCAGGGCGGTGCACGAGGGAGATGTTCTTGGCATGTAGGTCGAGGTTGCCGATCGCGACCGAGACGACGACGAGCGCGAACAGGCGCCGGAGTGAGTCGGCGTCGCCAGTCGCCGAGAAGACGCGGGCGATGCGTTCGAGGCTGACGCGACCGCCGTACTTCTGATACTTCTGGTTGCCGGCGGTGCCGAGGACCTGATTGAAGTCCTCCTGGTGGATGCGTCCCTGCGGGGCATAAGGGGAACGATCGTAGCGCTCGATGACCACGGCGGGCGTGGCCTCGAACTCCTCGATCCAGGTTGAGTAGGCGGCCAATCCGGTGGCGCGCGCGATGCGCGCGCCGAACTCCTCGTCGTAGATCGTCGTCGGGTAGTCGCGTGACTGTGGTTTGAGAATGTGACTGGACGGCCAGCCATCGATCACCCGGTTCCAACCCTCACTGGTCCGGGCAAGCACGATCTTGTCCTGAACACCGGCAAGCGAGGTCTTACCGGTGGCGGGCTTGTTCCCGAGTGGGTCGCGTTGGACGTGGGTGAGCATGTCGGCGACGCCTTCGGCGGACAGCGGCTCGAGCGCGGGCTGTTTCGGTTCACCAGGGACGTTCGGGTCCCAGATCTGGAGCGCTCCGGCGACGTCGCGGCCGTACCAGCGGAGCAGGCCGATGACGTCGAGTTCGGAGACGCCGGCCTGCTGCGCGAGGCGGGAGAGCATCCGGGCCTCGGGGAGCAACTCGCGGAAGAAATTCCGCCGTCGATCCTTGCGCGCCCGGATCTGCACCGCGGTGAGCGGGATCGCCACCGACAGGATCGTGCTGTTGAGACCGAACCTCTCGACCGCGGCTGCGTCCGTGACGAAGTCGAAGGTGCGCCATGGGCCCGCGAGCACACCCACCTGCGTCCCGTACAGCTCTACGACCAGGTCAGCCATGGCGCTCGCCCGGGGGCGTGATGTTTGCGGTCAGCTCCATGCCGGTCGCGCGCATGGCCGCGAAGAGGCGGTCCATCACGATCGACGGCTTGCCGGCCTCCAACTCCCAGATGTACTTCTGCGTGGTACCCAGCCGACGAGCGAGCTCGCGCTGACTCAGCCCTGACAGCAGCCTGGCCTGCTGGAGGAAGAGGCCCAGCGACTCGGCGCTCGTGATCTTCCCTGTGTATGCCATCCCCGCCCCGTCGACTTCGATATGGACGTCATGGACCGTGACTACCATATCGAAGTCGACCCCCACGACGTCGATATCAACGTCACGACGTGCACCAGCCTGCCGGCTGCCTCCACCGTCTGGGGTCAGCACCACTCCCGCCGGGCCGCGCGGTCTCGCGTGGCGACCGCCCGCGCGTGATCGCGAGCGCCTGGGCACCGTGGCTGGAGGAATATCCCAGGTCGGCACAAGTCGCCGGCCTGCGGCCGCGTGCGCCGTCAGCAGGGATGGAGGGTGAACTTCTGGGGCTGGCCGAGGTCGAGGGCGACGGTGGTGAAGGTCCAGTCGTCGGCTGGGCCGGGCTGGGCGGTGAGGCAGAAGCGGCCGGCGAGGGTGGTGAAGCCGCGGGCCCAGACGTCGCTGAGCCAGCTGAAGGGCAGCTCGATGACGACGGTCCCGTCCGGCCGGCGGGCGACGGCTGGTGACGCGGCCAGGCGGACGTCGAGCTCGGTGCCGCCGCCGAGCCACCCCCGGGCCCCCGCCAGGGCGCGCCCGTACAGGGCGGCGTGCAGCGCGGGGAGCGCCTTGGCGACCCGCGGGTCGTCGTCGGTGATCCGCCGCGCCCAGGTCGCGACGACGGTGGCGACGAGCCGGTCGGGCAGCGCCCCGGGCAGTCGCAGCAGCATGAGCAGGGTGTCCTCGCCCTGGCGCGGTGCCGGAGCCCCGCCCCCGCGCGAGCCGTAGTACCAGGCGACCGGCGCCCCGGGCCCTGGTCCCGGCGACGGGCTCATGGCCGCGACGGCCCTGGCCTGGGCGTACCTGTACGGGGCTGGCATGGGCGGGGCTGGCATCGGCGAGGCCGACCCGAACGAGACCGCCAGGCTGCTGCTGAATCCGCTGAATCCGCCGGGGGCGCCGGCGAGCTGGGGGCCGAGCGGGTCGCCGGCGCCGCGGCCGGCGAGCAGCAGCGCGTCGAGATCGGCGCGGTGGCGCTGCCAGGCGTCGAGGATCTCGATGCATCGGCTGGTCTGGCCGCCGAGCGCGGCGAGCGTCCGTTCCCCGTCGGGGTCGTCGTGGTCGGGCGTGGCGAGCTCTCCGTCGGACCAGCGGATCCGGTGGTGGGCGTCGCCGCAGGGGACGATTTCTTCGAGGGGGGTCAGTCCGGTCCACCAGGATGGCGTCACTGCGCGGCGTCCCAGGTCAGGGGCACGGCGATCACGGCGCGTGCCCGGCCAGTGGTGAGGACGAGGTCGAGGCGGCTGGCCTTCGGGTCGAGCGCCGGCCAGAAGTCGAGGGTGCCGGAGACGGTGCCGGCGCCGTCGGTACCCCAGTTGGCCGGGTTGCCGAGGTAGGAGTTGCCGAGGTCGTCGGAGGCGCTGAACGTGACGACGGCCGTGTCGACGGCGGAACCGCCGGCCACGCCGATCTCGGCCGGGCCGGCGAGCTCGAAGTCGCACTGGAAACCGCCGTCGGAGGAGACGAGGTCCAGGAGGACGGCGCTGATCCGGTCGAACACCGGCGTGGCGGCACCGACGAACAGGGTCCCCTCGGACCCCCCGGTGTTGCCGTGGCGGACGAGCAGCGAACGCCACGGTTCGGCCAGCCGGGCAGGCGGCGCCGGTTGCGCGGGCGGCGCCGGCCGCGCTGGCGGCATGGGTGGCGGGACGCGGGGGCCGCCGAGCTGGGTGAGCGCCTGGTGGATCGCGAGGGTGGTGGCGATCGCGGGATCGTCCGGGTCGACGAGGCCGGCGGCGGCCAGGGCCTCGAGGGCGTCGTACAGCGAGCGGGAATGGGGACGTTGGCTGGTCGCGGCCAGGCACTGGGCCAGGTAGCGCTCGACCGCGTCGGTCTCGGTGAAGTTCTCGATGGTGACCATGCGATCGCCCAGGTCCGGTCCGAGATCGGCGCGTTCACCGTAGAGCTCGATCCAGCCGGTGTCGGGAGCAAGCGCGGGCCGCAGCGTCAGGAAGCCGCGCCACTGGACGAGCGTGCCGCCCCCGGAGAACGCCGAGGAGGTGACCGTGTTCCCTCGATCGTCGGTCACGGCGATCGAGGGCACCGAGGTGAGGCCGGCCGGCATCCCCGCGGGGCGCTGCCGCGCGGCGGGCGGGACCTGCGCGTTGGACCTGAAGGTGATGGCCAGCCGGGTCTCGGTCTGGCTGAGGATGGCGTAGCGAAGCACAAGATCACCCTGTGGCCCACCGATCACCCGATGGCACGGGACGATCCGGCGAGGCAATGGGGCTGTGGTCGCGGGCGGCCCGAAGCGATCGGGCCCGCTCAGGCCACGCAGCGCGCGGGCACGGGCGTAGTCGTCGACGACCCGCTGCGCCACCGGGATGGCGAGGGCGCCGACGGTCGCCAGGGCCCGGGCCTGTTCGACCAGCGGATCGCCGAACGGATCCTGGCTCCCGCCGGAAAGCAGCGTCCGCTCCCCGAGCAGGCGCAGGTGGAGCTCACCGTCGAATCCGTCCACTCCGGAAAGCCTGCCACACTGCGGATGTGAGTGGACAGTCCTCCGTGACCAAGGCGCTCGGCCTCGCCGTCGCGGCCCGGGTCCCGGTGCTGCTGTGGGGTCCTCCCGGAACCGGCAAGACCTCGGCGATCCGGGCCATGGCCGACGCGGCGGGCTGGCCGTGCGAGACGGTGATCTCCTCGATCCGGGAACCGTCCGACTTCGCCGGCCTGCCGGTCGTGTCCGGCAGGGACGGGGCGGCCCGGGTGGAGTTCGCCCCGCCCCGGTGGGCGACACGGCTGGTCGACGCCGGGCACGGGCTGGTGTTCTTCGACGAGATCTCCACCGCTCCCCCGGCGGTGCAGGCGGCGCTGCTGCGGGTCGTGCTGGAACGCACCGTCGGCGACCTCACCCTTCCCCCCGAGGTCGCCGTCGTGGCCGCGGCCAACCCGCCGGAGCAGGCCGCCGACGGCTGGGACCTGTCCGCCCCGCTGGCCAACCGGTTCTGCCATCTGGACTGGCCGCTGGACGCGCGCGCCGTGGCCGACGGCTTCGTCGGCGGCTGGCCGGCCGTCACGCCGCCCCCGCTCGCCGCCGGCTGGGCCGAACGGGTCCCGGTGGCCCGCGGCTGGGTGGCCGGGTTCCTGACCGTGCGGCCGGAGCTGACCATCGACGTGCCCGAGCAGGCCGTGACCGCCGGCCGGGCGTGGCCGAGCCCCCGGACCTGGGAGATGACGGCACGCCTGCTCGCCGCCGCGCGGTCCGGCGACGTCGACGACGCGATCGTCTCGCTGCTGGTCCGTGGCTGCGTCGGCCTGGGCGCCGGCACGGAGTTCCTGACCTGGCTGGTCGAGGCGGACCTGCCCGACCCCGAGGCGGTGCTCGCCGACCCGGACTCGTTCGTCCTGCCCGAGCGGGGTGACCGGGCCTACGCGGCGCTGTCCTCGATCGCGGCGGTGGTCGCCGCGGACCCGAGCGGGGGGCGCTGGGAGCGGGGCTGGCGGGCGTTCGGGCGCGCCGCCGGCGCGGCTCCCGACGTCGCCGCGGCGGCCGCTCGCGCGCTGGCCCGCTGCCGCCCGCCCGGAGCCCCGGTCCCGCCCGAGGTGGCCACGTTCGCGCCGTTGCTGCGCGAGGCCGGCCTGCTCGCGTGAGCGCGGGAGCACACGAGCGGAGGTCTCGTCCGAGGCGGACCTCCCAGATCGACTCCGCAAGCTCCATCGATCCGGCAGGAACCCCGGAGGACGAGGCCGTAGCTCGTGGGCGACAGAGCGAACCAGCGGGACTGAGCGCCCTGGCCGGCGCCGACCGGACGAAGATCGCCGCGGCGCGGGTCTGGGCGGTCAACCGCCAGCCCTACCTGGCGAGGGCCCTGTTCGCCTGCTCCGTCGAGCCGGCGCCCGGGAGCGGCACGATAGCCGTCGACCGGGACTGGCGGCTGCACGTCGACCCCGACCTCCTGGCCGGCTTCGACCCGGCCGAGCTGGGCCGGTTGTTCATCCATCTCACCAGCCACCTGATCCGCGATCACGCGGCCCGCGCCGAGGCGAGCCGCGTCGCCCAGAACGACGGCGGCGCCCGCTGGAACCGCTGCGCCGACGCGGAGATCAACGACGATCTTCAGGTCGACGGCTGCCTGCCGGCCGCGGCCCCCGATCTGCCGGTGGATCTCGGCGCCTCGGGCGGGCTGCTCGCCGAGGCCTACTACCGGGTCGCCGCGGACGGGCCCCGGCGGTGGGACTGCGGGTCCGGTGCCGACGCCGGGGTCCGTCCCTGGGACCGACCGGCCGACGGCCCGCTCCGCGAACACACCCCTCCGAGGGGTGACCTGCTGCGGCTCGCCGTCGCCGCGGACATCCAACGCCACCACGCGACCGAGCCGGGCACGGTCGCCGGCGGCTGGCTGCGGTGGGCCGAGGCCGTGCTGCCCTCCCGGGTCGACTGGCGGCGGGTGCTCGCCGCCGAGATCCGCTCGGCGATCAGTGCCGCGGCCGGCGCGGTCGACTACAGCTACCGCCGCCCGTCCCGGCGGGGCCGCGCCGTGCCGGACGTCGTGCTGCCCACGATGCGCCGGCCCGTTCCCGAGGTGGCCATCGTGTGTGACACCTCGGGCTCCATGCACGAGGGCCTGCTCGCGCGGGCGCTCGCCGAGATCGACGGCATCCTGGGCCGAGCCGGGCTGCGCGCGGACGGGGTGCGGGTGCTCGCGGTCGACACCACCGTGCACACGCTGCGTCGGGTCAGCCGGGCCGGTCAGGTCCACCTCGCCGGCGGGGGCGGCACCGACATGGGCGCGGGCATCGCCGCCGCCGCGGCGCTGCGGCCCCGCCCGTCGACCGTCATCGTGCTCACCGACGGCTACACCCCGTGGCCCGACCGGCCCCCGCCCGGGACTCGCGTCGTCGTCGGTCTCCTGCGCGACGACGCCCACGGTGGTGGTCAGGAGATCCCGCCCTCCTGGGCTCGGACGGTGGTCATAGACGCCACGGCCTGAGAGCCAGGGATCCGTGTACGTCCGCCGGGATCGCCGTGGCTGGCGCCACCGCCGCGCGGGGGTGGGCGCGGGGGTCGCGGCGTGGTTCCCGAGGAAGATCACATCTCCTCGACTTCTTGACCGGTCGGTACAAAAACCCGAGAATCCCGGACATGAGCGCTCTTGCGTGGGACGAGGTCTTCGACGTCGTCGTGGTGGGGAGCGGCGCGGGTGCCCTCACCTCGGCACTGCTCGCCGCCGACGGCGGCGCGAGTGTCTGCGTCGTGGAGAAGTCCGAGTTCATCGGCGGGACGACGGCCGCCTCCGGCGGGGACATGTGGATCCCGCTGAACCGGCACATCGCGGACCAGGACACGCGCGAAGAGGCGATCGCCTACGTCACGCGTCTCTCCGACGGCCGCGCCTACGATCCGCACCTCATCGAGGTGTACGTCGACACCGCGGCGGAGGCACTCGACTACCTCGAGACCAACACCGGGCTCGTGACCCGCGCTCACAAGGGGCTCCCCGACTACTACGCCGTCGTCCCCGGCCGTATCCCTGGCACCAAGGACGTCCCGCGATCGGTCTCGTGCCAGCCCTATCCGGCGCGCGCCGAGCTCGGCGAGCACTGGGCCGGGCGTGTGAACCCCAGCCCCTGGGTGAAGCCCCCCGAGGTGGCCTACGCCGAGGAGATCGAGGTCGTCCCCCGCGAGGAGCTGCTACGGCGTCGGCGAGAGGGATACCGGGCAAAGGGCGGCGGCCTCGTCGCCCCGCTGCTGAAGGCGCTGCTGGACCGCGGCGTCTCGGTCCGCTACTCGACGCCGGGACGCGATCTGGTGACGAACGAGGCCGGTGCCGTCATCGGCGTCGTCGTCGGAGAGGACGGCGCGCGCAAGCGCCTCGGCGCCCGCAAGGGTGTCGTCCTCGCCACCGGAGGCTTCGAGTGGAACCCCGAGATGGTGAAGACCTTCCTCGGCTACGACGTCAAACCGTGCACGCCGTGGACCAACACCGGCGACGGTCACCGGATGGCGATGCGCGCCGGGGCGCAGCTCGGCCTGATGACCTCCTTCTTCAGCTACGGCGTCATGCACGACCCCTGGGAGATCGGCCGCGACGGCGACCCCCTGCCGCAGATGGAGATGGGCCTCGGCGCCGGGTCGATCATCGTCAACCAGCAGGGCAAGCGCTTCATGCACGGCGGCTACACCTACAACGACTTCTCGCACCCCTTCAACTTCTTCGACCAGCGCAACCCGGGCTTCACGAACAAGGCACCCGGCTGGTGCGTCTTCGGCGCGGCACAGTGGGAGAGCGCCAAGGGTGTCTTCGGCGGCCGGATCGTCGACGGCGCCATCGTCGGGCCGAACGGCCAGCCGGCCCCGTCTTGGCTCGTCGCGGCCGACAGCATCCGCGAGCTCGCGGTGAAGATGGACGTCGACCCGGACACGCTGGAGGAGACGGTGCTCCGGTACAACGCGTTCGCGGAGAAGGGCGAGGACCCCGACTGGGGTGACCCCGAGCAGGTCCGCTCGGCCACCGGCCCGGACACGACGAGCCTGAAGCCCGTCGTCGGCCCGGTCTACGGCGCGATCCTGCAGTGGCCGGGGACCCTGGGGACGAGCGGCGGCCCGAAGATCGACGCCGACGCCCGAGTGCTGGGCACCGAGGTGCCGATCATCGACGGCCTCTACGCCGCCGGGAACACCGCGGCCTCCGTGCTCGGCGGGACCTACCCGGGCGGCGGCTCCTGCGTCGGCCCGAGCATGGTGATGGGGTACCGGGCGGGGCGGCACGCCGCCGCGCGGCCCGCGCGCGACATCGGCTGAACGCCCCTACGACTGCCTTCGTGAAGGCGATCTCCGACGCCGGCGTCGGAACGAGCGCCTGAGCGCGGAGGGCGGCCACCCAATGCGGGCGGCCGCCCTCCGACGTCTCGTTTCCTGGTACTTCCTGCTATTCGCCAGCCGCCGTGCCCAGCTGGTCCCAGAGGTGGCCGGCGACGCGCGAGTTCCACGCCGAGCGGCGCCCTCAGGCTGTGGGCTGCATGTGGAAGGTGGAGGTCGCGGGACGCGGGTGCGGGGTGTGCGGGCGGGTGGGGAGGCCGCGGCCGAGGGCGAGCTGGCGGGCGTCGTCGAGGGACAGGGGCGGGCAGAAGGCGGGGCCCGTGGCGCGGTCGCAGCCGAGCGTCGTGACGCGGGCGGCGAAGCGGGCGGTGTCGACCCCTTCGGCGAGGACGACGGTGCGGCGCCGGCGAGCGAGGGTGACCATGGCGGCGAACACCGCCTCGCCCTCAAGGTCGCGCAGGGTGGCGCGCAGGAAGCGGCCGTCCATCCGGACCAGGTCCAGCGGCAGCAGGTCCAGGGTGGCCGGCGAGCCGATCCAGCTGCCGAAGGCGCGCACGGCGACCGCGACGCCGCCCGCGCGCAGCGCCTCGAGCAGCCGCGGCAGCGAGGGGTCCGCGCGGCCGAGGGTCTCCTCGGTGAACGCGAGCCCGACGGCGCCGGGTGGCAGGGCGCCGCGGTCGTGGACCAGTCCGGTCATCTCGGCCGCGAACGCGGGGCGGGCGAGCTGGCGGGAGCCGATGTGCAGCCACAGCCGGGGCGGGCGGATCGGCGTGCCGGCGGCCATGCGGTGCCAGGTGCGGCACTCGGTCACGGCGGCGCGCAGCGTCCACTGGTCGAGCTGGTCGACGAGCCCGGCGTACTGGGCGACGGCGCGGATGTCGGCCGCCTCCAGCAGCCCGCGGTCGGGATGTGCCCACTGCAGCCGGGCGGTCATCCCGGGCACGGAGCCGGTGCGCAGGTCCACCTCGGGCTCGAACGAGAACTGGAGGGTTCCGTCGTCGAAGGCGGCGTACAGGGCATGGATGAGCGCTAGGTCGAGCTCGGTCACGGGGCCTCTCCCGGACGCCGGGATGAACCGACCCAGCCCCGCTGGCGCACATCAGCGAGGGCCGGACCGCTCACACGTCAGAGCGAGCCCACCAGGCGGCGGACGGTGCCGACCTCGGGCTGGTGAAGCCAGGATATCCGTGGATCACGTTTGAACCAGGACCTTTGGCGACGCGCGAACCTACGCGTCGCGGTGACGGTCGCGACCCGCGCGTCGTCCGCCGACGCGAACTCGCCGCGCATCCAGCCGAGCACCTGGGCGTAGCCGAGCGCCCGCGACGCGGTCCGTCCCTGGGACAGGCCCGCCCTGTCCAGCTCACGGACCTCGTCGAGGAACCCGGCCGCCCACATCCGGTCGACCCGGACGGCGATCCGCTCGTCCAGGTCGGCGCGGTCCACGCCGATCAGGACCACGTCGTAGCGGGAGCGGTGCTCGGGCAGCGTGGCGGTGAACCCACCGGTCAGGGCGACGACCTCGAGCGCCCGCACGATCCGCCGGCCGTTGGAGGGCAGGATGGCCGCGGCCGCGTCGGGGGCGACGGCGGCGAGCTCCGCGTGCAGCGCGGCCGGTCCGGCGGCGACGAGCCGCTCCTCCAGCCGGGCGCGCAGCACGGGGTCGGTGCCGGGGAACTCGAGCTCGTCGAGCACGGCGCGCACGTACAGCCCCGAGCCCCCGACCAGCACCGGCGTCCGCCCCTCGGCGAGCAGCCGGTCGACGATCGCGCGGGCGTCGGCCTGGTAGCTGGCGACGTCGGCGGTCCTGGTCACGTCCCAGACGTCGAGCAGATGGTGCGGGATGCCGCGTCGCTCCGCCGGAGGCACCTTCGCGGTGCCGATGTCCATGCCGCGGTAGAGCTGCATCGAGTCGGCATTGATGATCTCGGCCGCGCCGGCGCCGAGCGCGGCGGCGTACTCGATCGCCAGGTCGCTCTTGCCGGCCGCGGTGGGCCCGACGATCGCGACGACCCGCCCGGGCGGATGTTGATCACCATTCCGCATGGGGTCCAGCCTGCCACGCGCGGCCGCGCCGGCACTCCCGGGGATCTTTCTCTTCGGTCCCGGGCGGGTGCCGATCCCGGCGGGCGGCACGGGCGCCGGTGGTTCGCCCGGCCCTCGCCGCCGGACGCGCTCCCCGCTGGCCGCTGGCGGGACGCGGACGAGATCAGGCGACCTCGGCGGCGTCGGCCGGCGGGGCCAGAGCCTCGAACGCGAGCGAGCCGACCGCGGCGGAATCCCGGACGAAGGCGACGAGAAGGCCGGCGGTGGCCGGCGGGTTCTGCGCGGCCGGCGAGTGCAGCGCGTCCGGGATCACCTCGTAGCGGGCACCGAGGCGCGCGGCCATGTCGGCCTGCAGCGCGGGAGGCCAGGCGTCGTCGCCGACGCCGTGCGCGACCAGCAGCGGGATGGCGCGCGCCGCCGCGGCGACGGCGACGGTCGCGACCCGGTCCGGCTCGGCGAGCAGGGCCCGGCCCATGACCAGCATCCCTCGTTCGGAGCTGGCGAAGAACCGCCGGCGCAGGAACTCGGCTTCCGCCGGGGACCGGACGACGGTGTCGACGGCGCGGGCCGCCGCCCAGACGGCCTCGAGGCCGCCCGCGTCGTAGAGCGGGAACATGGCGCGCAGCGCGAGGCCGCGCGGGCCGACGATCGCCGCCGGGCCGGAGCCGAGCAGGACGAGCGAGGCGAGCGCCTCCGGGTGGGCGAGCAGCGCCGCGCGGGCGACCAGCCCGCCGAACGAGTGGCCGACGAGATGCACCGGGCCGCCGAGCTCGGCGGCGGCGCGCGCCACGTCGGCGGCGAGCCCGGCCAGCTCGAACTGGCTGTCCGGCCCGTCGGGGTCCCCCGTCGACTCGTACTGCCCCCGCTGGTCGACCGCGACGCCGCGCAGGCCGGCGGCCGCGAGCAGCGGCAGGACCGGCGCGAAGTCCTCCTTGCTGCCGGTGAAGCCGGGCAGCAGCAGGACGGCCGGGCCGTCCGCCGGGCCAGCGGTCAGCGCGGCGAGGCCCGCCACGATCGCGCGCCGCGGCGCGTACGGTCCGTCAGCGAACGCCGTCACCCGGCACCTCCGGTTCCCACAGGCAGACGAAATAGCCGACTCCGTACGGAGCGTCCGCATACAGAACATCCGAGGCCCAGCCGCCCGTTCCCGCGGCCCGCAGCGCCCCGGCGAGGACCTGCCAGGAGGCCCGGCCGGCGACGAGCAGGTCGGCGGCCAGACCCGGTTCGAGGGAGAGCAGGGTGTCGAGGTCGACGGTCGCCAGCGCCCGTTCGACGACGGCGTCATACGGCCCGGCCCGGTCGTCCAGTGAGCCCGGGGCCTTCGGCGTCCGGCGGGCGCTGCCGTCGCCCATCACCAGCAGCGCGACCCGCTCCCCCGCCGCCGCCGCGGCCTCGACCAGGCCGGCGCCGAGCGCGGCGGCCTCGGCCGGCTCGGCCTTCGGCGACACGCCGAGCCCGCGGCGCCCCGCCGTGACACCGGCCTCGGCGAGCAGCCAGGCGCCGACCGCCAGGGACAGCGGCAGCGCGGCCCCGCCCGGCGCGCCCCGGGCACCGGGGCCGAGCGGGACGCGGAAGTCGACGCCGAAGCCGCGGAAGTCCCCGACCGCGGTCGGAGGGTAGATCAGGGAGCCGGCGGCGAGCGCCTCCGGGTCGTCGCCGACGACCACGACGAGGTCGGGGCCCGCGGCGCGCAGCCGGCGGACGGCGGCGAGCGCGGGCTCCCGCGCGGCCACCGGTTCGCCGGCGCCGACCCGGGGGACGAGCAGGGGCGGATGCGGGCAGATCGCCGCGGCGACGAGCGTCACCGGGCTACTGTGCCCCGGCCCCGGCCACCGCGCCAGCGGCTGACCGGACCGGGCCGGTCAGCTCCGTTGATCCGGGAGTCTCCGGGGACGCGGCACCGCCGCACCCGGAGGCCGAGCAGCCATGCTCGGCGTCGCCGGTGTCGCCGGCCGGCGCGTCGCCGTCCGCCGGCTTCGGGGCGGGCGGGGCGCCGACGCCGGGCATGCCGAGGCTCACCGACGGGCGGGACGCTCCCGGCGTCTCCCGGGCGGCCTCCCACAGGTCACCGGCGCGGGTCTGCCGGGCGGTCAGCGGCGCGCCCTCGGCGACGAGGTGGTGCGGGGCACCGTAGGTCACGACGGTCGTGACGACGTCGCCGGGGCGGAGGGCGGCGAGCTGGGCGAGCGCGGCGGCCTTCGCCTGCTCCGGCAGCGCGTCACCGAGCGCCGTGGTCGCGCCGGCGGCCCGGGCGTTCGGACCGAGATGGACGAGGCGGCCGTCGCGGGCGCGACCGGAGCGGCCGCCGGTGGCCTCGTCCTTGCGCCCCTCCCCTTCCGCGAGCAGCACCTCGACCACGCGGCCCACCTGGGCACGGTTCTCGGCCAGGGAGACCTCGTCCTGGAGGGCGACGAGGCGCTGGTAGCGCTCCGCCACGACGGTCGGCGGGACCTGGTCGTCCATGGTCGCGGCGGGGGTGCCGGGGCGCGGCGAGTACTGGAAGGTGAACGCGCCGGAGAAGCGGGCCGCGCGCACGACGTCGAGGGTGTCCGCGAAGTCGGCCTCGGTCTCCCCCGGGAATCCGACGATGATGTCGGTGGTGATCGCGGCGTCCGGCAGCGCGGCGCGAACCCGCTCGACGATGCCCAGGTAGCGGTCGCGCCGGTAGGAGCGGCGCATCCGGCGCAGCACGTCGTCGGAGCCGGACTGCAACGGCATGTGCAGCTGCGGGCAGACGTTCGGGGTCTCGGCCATCGCGGCGATCACGTCGTCGGTGAAGTCGCGGGGGTGCGGGGAGGTGAACCGGACCCGCTCCAGCCCGTCGACCCGGCCGCAGGCGCGCAGCAGCTTGGCGAACGCGCCCGGGTCGCCGAACGAGCGGCCGTAGGAGTTGACGTTCTGGCCGAGCAGGGTGATCTCGACGGCGCCCTCGGCGACCAGCGCCTCGACCTCGGCGAGCACGTCGCCGGGGCGCCGGTCGCGTTCCTTGCCGCGCAGGCTCGGGACGATGCAGAAGGTGCAGGTGTTGTCACAGCCGACGCTGATGCTCACCCACCCGGAGGCGTGGCTCGCCCGGCGGGCCGGCAGCGTGCTGGGGAAGACCTCCAGCGCCTCGGCGATCTCGACCTGCGCGGCGGCGTTGTGCCGGGAGCGCTCGAGGAGCACCGGCAGGCGGTGCAGGTTGTGGGTGCCGAAGACGACGTCCACCCACGGCGCCTTGCGGGTGATCGTCCCGCGGTCCTTCTGCGCGAGGCAGCCGCCGACGGCGATCTGCATTCCCGGGTTGGCCTTCTTGGTCGGATAGAGGTGACCAAGGTTGCCGTACAGCCGGTTGTCGGCGTTCTCGCGGACGGCGCACGTGTTGAAAACCACGAGGTCCGGGGTCTCGCCAGCCGCCACGGGCACGTATCCGGCGGACTCCAGCATCCCGGAGATCCGCTCGGAGTCGTGCACGTTCATCTGGCACCCAAACGTGCGCACCTGATAGCTACGCCCACTCACCCGACCAGCGTACGAGGTCACGCGGAACACGGAGATCACCGCTCCCTCGATGCAGTCCCTACGAGCGCCAGCGCCGAGCGGAAACCGTCAAGGACCTGGCGACCGCCCCCGGCGCGCAGGCGCGCCTCCGCGGAGGCCCGGCCACGAGCGAAGCGACGTGGTGCCCCATGGGGTAGAGCCCGGGACGGCACTGTCGAGGATCTCGCAACCGTGCTGGCGCGGAGGCGTGCCTCCGCGGAGGCCCGTCCACGAGCGAAGCGACGTGGTGCCCCATGGGGTAGAGCCCGGGACGGCACTGTCGAGGATCTCGCAACCGTGCTGGC
>NZ_JADWYU010000082.1:0-12417 GCF_016786325.1 Frankia nepalensis
GTCGGGGCGCCCAGCGCCCCGACGGCGGAGCGGCGATGGTCGCCCCTAGGGCGACCTTGAGCCGACCGCCTTATTCCTCGCCGCGGATGAAGGCCTCGACCTTGTCGCGGCAGACGCTGTCGCGGTACTGCTCCGGCGGGGACTTCATGAAGTAGCTCGACGCCGACAGGATCGGGCCGCCGACGCCCCGGTCGAGGGCGATCTTGGCGCAGCGCAGCGCGTCGATGACCACGCCGGCGCTGTTCGGGGAGTCCCAGACCTCGAGCTTGTACTCCAGGTTCAGCGGCACGTCGCCGAACGCGCGGCCCTCGAGCCGGACGTAGGCCCACTTGCGGTCGTCGAGCCAGGCGACGTAGTCCGACGGTCCGATGTGCACGTTGCGGCTGCCGAGGTCGTGCGAGACCTGGGAGGTGACGGCCTGGGTCTTGGAGATCTTCTTGGACTCCAGCCGGTCGCGCTCCAGCATGTTCATGAAGTCCATGTTGCCGCCGACGTTGAGCTGCATCGTGCGGTCGAGGATGACGCCCCGGTCCTCGAACAGCTTGGCCAGCACCCGGTGGGTGATGGTGGCGCCGACCTGCGACTTGATGTCGTCACCGACGATCGGCACGCCCGCGGCCCGGAACTTCTCGGCCCACTCGGGGCGGCCGGCGATGAAGACCGGCAGGCAGTTGATGAAGCCCACACCAGCGTCGATCGCGCACTGGGCGTAGAACTTGGCCGCGTCCTCCGAGCCGACCGGCAGGTAGCAGACCAGCACGTCGGCGCGGGTGGAGCGCAGCACCTCGACGACGTCCACCGGCTCCTCGTCGGACTCCTCGACGGTCAGCCGGTAGTACTTGCCGAAGCCGTCGTAGGTGTGGCCCCGGGAGACGGTGACCCCGGTCGGCGGGACATCGGCGATCTTGATCGTGTTGTTCTCGCTGGCCACGATCGCCTCGGACAGGTCACGGCCGACCTTCTTCGCGTCGATGTCGAACGCGGCCACGAACTCGATGTCGCGGACGTGGTAGTCGCCGAGCTGCACGTGCATGAGCCCCGGGACCTGGTCGGCCGGGTCGGCGTCGCGGTAGAACTCGACCCCCTGGACGAGAGACGCGGCGCAGTTACCCACGCCGACGATGGCGACACGTACCGAACCCATGACGGTCTGCTCCTTTGTGACTATCTGCGATATAGGGAAGGACCGGCCGCGTGCCGCGTGGGCGCCGCTCACCGGGCCCCGGGGACCTCACCGTCGGGGTCCTGGGACGTTGTGGGGGATGCCGCGGGAGGTGCTGCCGCGGGCAAGGGCCTCGACGGCGACGGCGATGGCGGCCGTGGCGGCTCCGGCAGGTCGAGATCCACGGCCCCGGGCGTGGCCTGGGCCCGTTCGGTCTCGATCAGCTCGGTCAGCCAGCGGACCTCACGTTCGACGGACTCCAGCCCGTGGCGCTGCAGCTCGAGCGTGTACGCGTCGAACCGCTCCCGTGTGCGGGTGAGCGCCGATCGGACCTTCTCCCGCCGCTCCTCGAGCCGGGTCCGCCGGCCCTCGAGGATGCGTAGCCGTACAGCCGCGTCCGTCTTGCCGAAGAAGGCGAAGCGGACGCCGAACATCTCGTCCTCCCAGGAGGACGGGCCGCCTTCGCCGAGCAGCTCGGCGAGCCGCTCCTTGCCCTCGCCAGTGAGGGTGTAGACGACCCGGCTGCGCCCGCCGATCCTGCCGGCCGCGCCGGCATCGTCGGCCGTGACATAGCCCTCGGCCTGCAGCTTGCGCAGGCACGGGTAGAGCGAGCCGTAGCTGAACCGGTGGAACGCGCCGAGCACGGCCGCGAGCCGCTTGCGCAGCTCGTACCCGTGCATCGGGCTCTCGGAGAGGATGCCGAGCACCGCGAGCTCCAACATCGCGCTGCCCTCCCTCGCCGCACGTCGCCTGCCGACATCCCGGCCTGTCTGTCGCCGGCGTCTCACGCTGGCGTCTCGCTCTGACATGTCGCTCTGACATCTCGTTCCGACATGTCGCCGCAACATGTCGCGTCAACATATCGAGCCGATACATCGACCTTAGACGAGTCGGGACGACCATGGCAACACCGGATGACTAGGAGGTGTCTGGGCAGCAGCCGCCGCGTGCTCGAAGGTGCTGGGGCCGAGAGGCGCTCGGACTCCGGCCAGGAGAAGGTTCGCGGCGCCGCGTGCCCGCGCCGGTCGCCGCCGCGCCAGGACCGGGACCCCCGGGACCAGGGCCGAAGGCGCGGATCGCCTTCGGCGCGGGCCGGTGGGGCGGCGGAGCCGGTCGGCCAGGGCGGACGACCCCGGCAACGGGGGATGGCCGGAGGGTGTCCGGACCGCGGCCGAAATGTGTCCTATGGCACAGGCATCGGCCGGCGGGCCGCGCGCCGATCCCGGCCCCCAGCACCGGCTGGAGACCGAACGCCCGAATTCGGCCCAACTCGGAATCGGCGGGAAAGCGGGTACGGAACGAACGAAGCGCGCCGGCCCGGCGGCGGCCTGGCGGTACCGTGACAGCCATGGGACCGAGGTCGGTCATCGATTACGTGCTCGCCCGCCGGGCGACGCTGACCGACCTGCACGCCGGGCGTGTGTCCCGCCTCGACGTCTGCGACGCGAACGCCTACCTGCTGCGCGCCGCGCGCCACCACGGTGAGTCGACCGGCAAGCCCTGCCCGGTCTGCGGCGCGGGCGACCCGGGGCGCCCCCGCCCCGGCGACCCACTGGTGCACGTCACCTACGGCTACGGCGACGAGCTGGGCGACAGCTCCGGACGGGCCTGGGCGACGGACGAGCTCGCGGAGCTGGCCAGCCGGTTCAGCGATCTACGGATCTACGTGGTCGAGGTGTGCGCCACCTGCGGCTGGAACCACCTGGTCACCTCGTACACGATCGGCACGGGCGGCCCGCCGGTCCGCCGCGCCCGCCGCCGCGCCGCGCCGGGCGAGTAGGGCGGTCGCCTCAAGGTCGCTGGCGCGACCATCGGCGCTCCGCCGTCGGGGCGCTGAGCGCCCCGACCAACCTGGTACCGGGCCACACCCGAGAACCTGGGCAGGCCCGGTCCCAGGCCAGCATCACAGTCATAAACCGGCGAGAGTCCCGGCGCGACCATCGGCGGACGGGAGCGACGCGGGGTACCGGAGCAGCCGGTGGTCAACGGTCGGTCAGGGCGCTGACCATGACCTGGAAGATGTTGCTGGGGTCCTGGGCGGGGTAGGACCTGGACCCGGTCGCCTCGGCGATCTGCCGCAACGCATCCTGGTCGGCGTCGGCGCCATAGCCGATCGTGATGATCTCCACCGGCTTCTTCGGGTCGTACAACGCCTTCAGTTTCTGGATCAGCTGAGGCAGCGTGAGGGCACTGGTTGGGTCATCGTTACGCCCGTCCGTCAGCAGCACCACCTGGTTCGGCCTGTCCGGCTGGTAGTGGGCGGTCAGCTCCTGGTAGGCCGCGAGCGCGGTGGCGTAGAGGCCGGTGTCCCCCTTCGCCTTCATCGCGTTGACGGCGGTGATGAGGGCCTGGTCACGCGGCACGCCGTTCACCGGCTCGTTCAGCGGCCCTATCGGTACGAGTTCGCGGTAGGGCTTGGTGCCGTTGAGGTTGGTGGAGAACTGCCAGAGACCCAGCTGACTGTCCTTGGCGAACAGCGGGATGGCGGCCTCCGCCGCGTCCGCCGCGATCCGTAGCCGCGTCCGGTGCTGGCTGTCGGTCGGGACGAGCAGGCTCATCGAGCCGGAGGTGTCGAACACGGCGAGCGTGTTCCCCCGCTGGTGGATGCCGAGGAAGGTGCGGCGCGCCTGGTCGATCGTCTTGCCGTCCAGTACCGAGCGCGGCTCGGTCCGCAGGGCCGGGACGAGCCCCAGCTCCTGGGTGAGCTTGGCGTTCGTCCGGTCCGGCGAGCGCAGCCCGCCCGCGTTCAGCGCCGCCTGGCCCTCGGGCCCGGTCAACGCGGTGAGGAAGTCCGCGGCGGCCGCCGCCCGTTCCGAGCCCACCGGCAGGGCCAGCGGCTGGTAGGGCGCCTCGTCGACGACCAGGCCGTCGGTCGGGTAGGCGGCGACCAGCGGTACCGCGGCCGGCGGCAGCCCGGTCGTCTCGTCGTCGTCGCCGCCGGCGGCCGGCGCGAGAGTGCCCACGTTCGCCTGGTAGACGAGGCTCTCGGGCAGGACGAGCGCCGACATGTGCGTCGGCGCGTCCTTGCCCCAGCCGGCGTAGGCGCTGACCAGGTCGGGATCCGTCTCGGCGACCAGCTCGGCGCCCCGCTCGAAGGAGAGGATCGCGCCCTTGGTGGCCAGGTCGTCGGAGAACTGTGCCTGGGTAAGCGATGAGGACGGCTGGCCGACCGTGCTCGCGACCACGTTGAGGACGGCGGCGAGGCCGGCGGACGAGGTCTCCGGGTTGGCGAACCCGACCTTGAAGCCACCCCACTCCGGATGCCCGCGGCCAGACCAGAAGTCGGCCGCGTTCTCGTTGGCCCGCACGTCGGCCCAGCTGAGCTGGCGATCCGGCCAGCCGAGCGCCTCGGCCATCGGCCGCGGCATCGCCAGCACCACCGGCGAACTCGCGACGATGGTCCCGTCGGTGCCCACGTTGCGCGCCCCGGCCTCGGTCATGCGGGCCATCGCCACCCAGGACATCGACTCCGGCAGCCAGACGTCCGGCGCGACGCCGTACTTCTCCTCCGTCCAGCCGGAGGCGAGCGCCAGGGCGGTCTGCCCGCTGTCGACGGTTTCGATCTTCACTCGCACGCACTTGCCGAGCACCTGGTGACGCGCCTCGTTGTAGCCCGTGGCGGCCTGGGTGAGCGGGCCGGACACGGCCGGGCCGGTGCGCACCGTCAGCGTCACGGTGTCCGGGCAGTCGCTGGAGGCTCCGTCGGCGTTCAGCAACCGGGTGCTGGCGACGTAGCCACCGCCCGCCAGCAGCGCCACCACGAGAGCCGAAATCAGAATCTTGGCCGGCACAACGGAGCGCGCGGGCGCTGGGCGATGACGGGAACGATGACGATTGGCGGCCATCGGACCGGACCTCCGCGACGCTCCGGATATGGGAGGCCCGACCATAACGCCTAGTGAGGAATCGGCGCCACGCCCAACACTGGTTGTGACGCGGTTGGAGATACTGCTCTCGTCGGCATCCACACTACGCACCGGTAACCGGACGCGGAGCATCCATATCGTCAGGTGGTCGGTAACGCACGGTTGCGCTGGCCGCCGGAGGCCAGCCGGCGCGCGCGGCGTTCGGTCAGCGGTCTCGGCCCCGCCCGGGGCCGTCTCCCGGAGCCGGGAAAGCGCGGATCCCACCGATCGCCCGCCGGTGGCACTCGGGGGTCTCCCGCCGCCCCCTCCCGCCAGGTCGCGCGGTGGCGGGCTTCTAGGCTGCGAACTATGGCATGGGCCGGGAGACTGCGTGAGCTGCTCAGCATGCCCGGTTTCCGGGCGCTCTACGCGGCCCGGCTGACCTCGCAGACCGCCGATGGGATCTTCCAGGCCTGCCTGCTGAGCTACGTGCTGTTCTCTCCGGAGCGCGCCGCGTCACCGGGCGCGCTCGCCGCGTCACTGGCCATCGTGGTGCTGCCGTTCAGCGTCATCGGCCCCTTCGCCGGGATCGTGCTCGACCGGGTGTCCCGACAGCGGGTGCTGGTGTTCTGCTCGTTGGCCCGCGCTGGGTTTCTGGTGATCCTGGTCATACTGATCGCCGCCGGTCACACCGGGGCCGACTTCTACGCCACCGCGCTCGCGATCGTCAGCGTGAACCGGTTCGTGCTGGCCGCGCTGTCCGCCGGCCTGCCGATGGTCGTCGGCGTGGACCGGCTGATCGGCGCGAACGCGCTGTCGGTGACCTCGGGCACGGTGGTGGCGCTGCTGGGTGGCGGCCTCGGCACCGGGCTGCGCAGCCTCACAGGTGGTGAGGACGGCGCGGTCGCGCTGGTCGCGGCGCTGGCGGGCCTCGCCTACCTGGGTGCCGCGGTGACGGCGGCCCGACTCGCCCACCGGACCATGTTCGGCCCAGAAAGGATCATCGGCTGGGTCGGCGTCACCGCGCAGTTCCGCCAGGTGCTCGTCGACCTCGCCGACGGGGCGAAGGTCGTCTGGCGAACCGGCCCCGCGCGCAGGGCGCTGGCCGCGCTGACCGCGTCGCGGGCGGCCTACGGCCTGGTGCTCGTCATGCTGATCCTGCTGTACCGCAACTACTTCACCGGGCCCGACGGCGGGCTCGGCGGGCTCGCCGTCGTCGTCGGCGCGAGCGGGGTCGGCACGGTCACCGCGGCCGTGGTGACCCCGCGGGTGACCGCCCGGATGCCGAAGGCCCGCTGGATCATGATCGTGCTGGTCGGTGGCGGGCTCGCCGAGATCGCGCTCGGGCTGCCGTTCTCCTCGCCGCTGTGCGTCGTCGCCGGCCTGCTGCTCGGCTTCTCCGCGCAGGCCAGCAAGATCTGCGTCGACACGGTCGTTCAGGAGGACGTGCCGGACGCCTACCGCGGCCGCGCGTTCTCGCTCTACGACCTGCTGTTCAACGTCGCCTTCGTTGCCGCGGCGGCCCTCGCCGCGTTCGTCGTGCCGGCGAACGGCCATTCGGCTCCGAACGTCATCGCCGCCGGCGTCGGCTACCTGCTCGCCGGCGTGCTCTACTACCGCGCCGCCCGCCAGCACGCCGGCGACATGACCGTCCGTGCCGTCGGCGCTCCGCGACCGAGCGCGGCGCCCGAGCCGCCGGCCGCGGCCCCCGCCGGGTCCGCGGCCGCCGGCGGGTAGCGCCGGCGGCCAGAGGTCCCGGCGGCGAGAGGTCCCGATCGCGGGTGCCGCCCCGCTGGTGGCCAGCCGATCCAGCCCGACCGGGCGGATCGGCTGGCCGGTCACCGTCCGTCCCGCCGCGCTCGCGGCTGAGCGTCCTGCCCGCCGCGGCGGGAAGCCTGTCAACACACGGTCCTTCGTGGGCTGCTCCGAGAATCGGACGTCACTTTCGGTGATCTGACGGTCTCGGTCAGAGTTATGTCGCGCATATCTCCCAGTTATGTCGCATTGACAAGATTGCATCGCGGCTGTTTTGACCTGGAATGCCGCGTTCGGGAGCCGATTCCCACGCATATCCAGGCCTTGGTCGACGCGGACCGCGCGTCTCTGGCGGGACTTTTTCCGACGGCGCTTCGACGGCGGAAAGGAACTCTCCTTTGGCAAGGCTCGGCATCGGTTGATGGGCGCCTCGTGGGGACGGGCGCCCGAGAGCACCTCCGAACGGCTGACCGACCGGCTGGCCCGGCGAGCCAGAGTGCGCGCGGGCCACCGCCTGTTCGCGCTCTCGCTGGTGGCCGCGGCGCTCGCGCGGGCCGTGGCCGTCATCGGGTACCGGCCCGCCAACTGGTTCAACGACAGCTACGAGTACGTCGGCGTCGCGCTGCGGCCGGCCCCCTATGTGGTCAGGCCCTCGGGCTATTCCTTCTTCCTGCGCGCGCTGGAACCCTTCCACAGCTTTCAGCTCGTCGTCTGGGCACAGCATCTGCTCGGGCTGCTCATGGGTGTCGCGATCTACGCTCTCCTTCGCCGGCACTCGTTCGCCGCCTGGTCGGCCACGCTCGCGGCGGCCCCGGTGATGTTCGACGGGTACCAGCTCCAGCTGGAGCATCTCGTTCTCTCGGAGACGCTCTACACGGCGCTCGTCGTGGCGGCCGCCGCGAGCCTCCTGTGGGATCACGCGCCCCGGCCCGGCGCGGCCGCTCTCGCGGGTGCCTGCCTGGCCGGCGCGGCCGTCACCCGATCGATCGGGCTGCCGCTGGCGCTCGCCGTGGGCGTGTGGCTTCTCGCGCGGCGCCCAGGCTGGCGGGCCTGCGCCGCGTTCGGCTGCGCGTTCGCGCTCCCGCTGGGGTCCTACTGCGCCTGGCACCAGGCGGAGAACGGCTCGTTCGCGACGTCCGGCAGCGCGGGGATCTTCCTGTACTCGCGGACCGCGCCGTTCGCGGACTGCGCGCGGATGGACCCGCCGGACCGGCTGCGCGTTCTCTGCCTGACCGACCCGACGGAGGACCGCGAGAGCTCGTCGTACTACCTCTGGCACGCGGACTCGCCGCTCTACCGGGTTCCCGGAGGCACGTTCGACCCCGCGAAGGCGAAGCTTGCGATGGAGTTCGCGCTGCGGGCCATCCTCGCGCAGCCGGCCGACTACGCCAGGGCAGTCGGAAGCGACTTCCTGCGGACGTTCCGCTCCCGGCTCGACGACTATCCGAGCGCGTCCGTCACCCGGCACTACCTGTTCGACACGCCGCCGCCGTCGCTCGACGGAAGAAGCAACCGCGTCGAGATCGAGGACGACCTGCGGTCGTACGGCCACGGCGACTTCGTCACTCGTTCCCACGAGCCGGCCGCCAGTTGGATCTCCTGGTACCAGCGCCATGTGAACCTGCCGGCCCCACTGATCGGCGTCGTTCTCGCCGTCGGGACACTCGCGCTGGCGGTCGGACTCCGGCGCCGCCGGGAGTGCTCGCGGCTCGCCCTCGTCCTCATGCTCGCGGTTCTGTCGCTGCTTCTGCCACCGATGACGGCCGGGTTCGACTACCGCTACGTCCCGCCCGCGCTTCCCCTCATCGGCCTGGTCCTCGCCTTTTCGCTCAGGGCCACCGGCGTCGTGAAAGCGGGTCGAGGCGGGCTCGGCCGCTCCCCGCGGCCGCCGTCCGGGCGCCGCGGAGATCCGGTGCCCGTCGGCCTTCGTCAGATCCTCAGCCTCCCGGCACGGGAGCGAGATCGGTGTCATGAATCCGACAATTCCCGCGAAGCCGAGGTGATCATGCCCGCGAAAGCGTCTAGACCCAGGGAGGTGGTAGACGTGACACCTCTCCACCGCGCGCACCCATAGCGGGCGTCGTCGATCAGTGCCGTCCGACCAGGCCCGCCCGATCCGACCTCCAGCAGGCCCGCCTGCGCACCGAGAACGGAACGAGAATGCCGCTCACCTCACTGAGCTCGTCCTCGGCGAACGGGTTCCCTGACCCGGACGGACGGGATCTCTGGTTCGCGATGCTCGGCCCGCTCGAGATGGAGGTCGCCGGCGAGCGGGTCCCGGTACCCGGTATCCGAGCGCGCTCCCTGCTGGTCTCACTCCTGGTCCAGCGCAACCAGGTCGTGCGGCTCGACCGCCTGATCGAGTCCATCTGGGAGGCGCCACCCGCGACGGCCGTTGCCCAGGTACGGAACCTGGTGGCCGAACTGCGGAAATCGCTTCAGACGGCTCGAGGCCGTGAGGTGCTCGAGACCTCTCCCGGTGGGTACCGGCTCGTCGTGGCGGACGCGGAGGTCGACGCGACCCAGGCGGAGCACTGCCTGCTCGAGGGCGCCGCCGCCGCGGCCGAGGGTGACCACCACCTCGCGCTCGACCGCTTCTCCGGGTCGCTCGCCCTGTGGCGCGGAGAGCCACTCGGCGACATCACGCCGGCCCTGGCCCGGGCCTGGCGACCACGGTTCACCGAGCTGCGCAGGAGAGCCGTTCTCGGTCTGTCCAGGGCACGGCTGAGCCTGGGCATGTACGAAGAGGCCGTCACCGAGCTGCTCGACGCCGTCGTCGAGCTCCCCTTCGACGAGGAGCTACGCCTGCTGCTGGTGTCCGCGCTCCACCGCGGCGGCCGGACCACGGCCGCCCTGGAGGCCTGTCGCGAGACCCGCCGCTACTTTCTCGAACACCTCGGCACCGACCCCGGGCCGGCGCTGCGGGACCTCGAGGTCCAGATCCTCCGGGGCGACGCCCTCCCGTGACCACGTCACCACGTCCTCCCGTGACCACGTCCACGGGCGACCGCCGCGGGTGCCCACCGCCCGCCGTCCGGCCACGGGCCGGTGGCGGTGATCGCCAGGCCGGGGCCCGGGAGCCCTGACCGGCCTCAGCTGTCCTTCGGCGGGACGATCACGGTGTGCACCACGTGGTTGTCCGGGTCGACGCGGAGCAGGATGGCGTCATCCCAGAGGGTGCCGTAGAGCGCGCCGGACGAGTCGAGAAGCAGCGCGGACACGTACGGCAGGTATGCCTGGGTCGCCAGCGTTCCCTCGAGGCCGTTCCCGGTGCCGTCGCTGCCCGCGCCGGCATAGGTGCTGATGACGCCCTCGGCGTTCACGAGCCGGATCTTGTCGTTCCCGTAGTCCGCGATGTACAGGTCACCGGCGTCGTCGACGGCGAGCCCGTAGGGGTCGTAGAGCATCGCCCTGGTGGCCGGGCCGCCGTCGCCGTCGTGGCCGTACTCGCCGGGAATGCCGGCGACGGTCGTGATGATCCCGTCCTTTGCGATCTTGCGGACCGTCTCCACGCCGGCGTCGGCGACGTAGACGGTGCCGTCCCGGGCGACCGCGAGCCCGCCAGGGGAGGTCAGCGTCGCCTTGGTGGCCGGGCCGCCGTCGCCCTCGTACCCGCTCTCCTGGTAGACGCCGGCGACCGTGCTGATGAACCCGTCTCGGTCGATCTTGCGGACCCTGGTCCCCTCGGTCAGGTAGAGGGAGCCGTCCGGGCCGACGGCCAGCGCGTCCGGCTCCGACAGCGCGGCCTTCGTCGCCAGGCCGGAGTCCACGGTGAAGCCCTCCTCGTCCGGGCCGGCGCCGGCGAACAGGAACGCCCGACCATCCGGCGTGATCCGGTACACCTGGCCGCGGCCCCGGTCGGCCAGGTAGAGGGCGCCGTCCTTGCCGGCGGCCAGTCCGCCCGGCTCCAGCAGGACGAGCTCGGACGCGGGCATCCCGGCGGCGGGGAACGGCGTCGGGCTGGGGGATGAGGTCGGGCCTACCGACGGCGACTGGCTCGCGGCGCCGGGGGTCTGCGGCGCGGGGCCGACACCGGCGAACTTGGTGATCTCGCCGTCGGCGTCCAGCCGGTAGACGGCTCCGGCGCCCGGGTCGAGGGTGGGCGCGACGACGAAGATCGAGCCGTCGGGCGCCTGGGCGATCGCGCCGAGGGCCGAGGCCCGCAGCAGCTGGGTCTCGCCGGAGTAGCCGGACCGGGAACCGCCGCCGAGGTTCGCCACGACCAGGCCGACGCCGAGCGCCACCAGGCAGACCGCCGCCGCGGCCCCGGCGATGAGGATCGTGCGCCGCCGCGGCCCCGGCCGTGCGCGGCGGCCGCGCCGCGTGCGCGCCAGCGGTTCCGGCGGTGGGCCACCCCGCGGCGGGCCACCCGGATGCGGGAAGCCCGGCCCGCCACCTGGCCCGCCGGGTGGCGGCGGGCCGCCGAGTGGCTGCCAGGAGGACCGTCCGGCGGTACCTGGTGGCGGCGTCGACGGCAGCGTCGGCGGCAGCGTGCCAGGCGGGGTGTTCAGCGATGCCGTCGCCCCCGGCGGGGGCGTGGCCGGTGCCCAGCCGGTCGGCTGGCCGGGCAGCGTCTCGCCCAGGCGGTGGCCGGCGGCGGTGAGCACGTCCTCGGGCAGCCGGACCGGGACCGCGGCGTGAGTGAGCCAGCCGAGGCCGAACACGCTCGTCGCGGCGGCGGCCAGCCGCAGGGCCAGCTCGTGGGCGGTCGCCGGCCGGTCGGCCGGGCTCTTGGCCAGCATGGCCAGCACGGCCGCCGCGAGCGGTGCCGGCACCTCCGGCATCGGCTGCGGCGCGACGGCCAGGTGGTGGTGCAGCAGCGCCGGCACCGCGAGGCCGCGCGGGAACACCGGCCGGCCGGTCAGCAGCTCGTAGAGCACCACGCCCAGGGCATAGATGTCGGTGCCCGGGCCTAGCCGGGTGCCCTCGATCTGTTCGGGGGCCATGTACCGCGGGGTGCCGACGAGGCCGGTGGCGGTCACCGCGGTCGTCTCGACGATCTTGGCGATGCCGAAGTCGGTGACTCTCGGCACGCCGTCGGCGCCGAACAGCAGGTTGTCCGGCTTCACGTCCCGGTGCAGCACGCCGATCTGGTGCGCGGTGGCGAGCGCGGTGGCGGCGGCGAGCCCCACCGCGACCGACGCGCGCGGGTCCAGGCCGCCCGCGACCCGGGACCGCAGGCTCCCGCCCGTGAGCTGCTCCATGACGAGCAGGCACAGGCCCTCGTACTCGACGTAGTCGTAGACCCGCACGATGTGCGGATGGTCGAGGCCCGCCAGCACCTGGGCCTCGGAGAGGAAGCGGGAGCGCAGGTCGCTGGGGGTGCCGTCGCCCGGGTCGTCCGAGGCGTAGAAGCCACCCGGCCCGCTCCAGCCGCCCGATGCCGCCGCGGGCCCGCCGGCGTCGAGCAGCACCTTGACGGCGACCGGACGGCCCATCAGCCGGTGGCGCGCGGCCAGCACCGTGCCGAAGCCGCCCCGGCCCAGCTCGGCCCCGATCTCGTAGCCGGGCAGCGCGTGGGCCACCAGGTCGGGTACGGGTGTCGGCATCGTCAGGACAGTGCTCCTAACCCTTCGCGGGAGCGGTGGGGCGGGGGGGGGCGGGGGGGGGGGCCCCCGGGGGGGGGGGGGGGGGGCGGGGGCGGGCAAAGAGTGT
>NZ_JADWYU010000082.1:12427-107920 GCF_016786325.1 Frankia nepalensis
GCCGGGGAAGCCGGCCGCGCGGCGCGGGGTTTGTCAGCTCTGCCGAGCAATCGTAGTGATTGTTCCGTTCGGGTCGATTCGGCGCAGTGAATCGTTGCCGGTGTCGGCGACGTAGATCGCCCCGCTGGCGTCGATGGTGAAGCCCTCCGGGGCGTTGAACTGCGCCTGGGCGGCCGGGCCGCCGTCGCCGCTGTTGCCCTCGGAGCCGGTGCCGGCGATCGTCGTGATGATCCCGTCCGGGGCCACCTTGCGGATCGTGTTGCTGCCGTAGTTGATGATGTAGACCGAGCCGTCCTGGCCGAGCGCGGCGACCGGGATCGACAACGCCGCGTCGGTGGCCGGGCCCCCGTCGCCGGCGCGCCCCCGCTTGCCGTTGCCGGCGAAGGGGTGCAGAACGCCGTCCGGCGTGATCCGCTGGACGGTGTCGGAGCCCAGGTTCGCGACGTAGAGGGTGCCGTCCGCGGCGAGCGCGACGGTGCTGGGGCCGTCGAGGTCGGCCGACGTCGCCGGGGTCGGCGTGCTGGTGTACCCCGCGTTGCCGGTGCCGGCGATCGTCGTGATGGTGCCGTCCGGGGTCACCTTGCGGATCCGCTCGTTCGCGTAGTCGGCCAGGTAGAGGGTGCCGTCGGCGGCGGCCGTGAGGGACTCGACCCCGTTGATCTGCGCCTGGGCGGCCGGGCCGTTGTCGCCGGAGAAGCCGGCCTCGCCGTTGCCGACGACCGTGGTGATCTTTCCGGTCGGGTCGATCTTCCGGACCCGGAAGTTGTTCACGTCCGGGACGTAGATGTTGCCGGCCGCGTCCACGGCGACCCGGCCGGGGCCGTTCAGCCTGGCCTCGGTCGCGGGGCCGCCGTCGCCGGAGAACCCGCCGTCGTTGTCGGAGCTCGACGGGATGCCTGCGACGGTGGTGACGGCGCCATCCTTTGTGATCTTGTGAATGACGTCGCGGCCGTAGCTGCTCACGTACAGCGAGCCGTCGTCGGCGATGGCCACCTTGTAGGGCGCCATGTTCGGGATTCGCAGGCCTTGCCCGGCGAAGCCGACGGCGCTCGCCGGCAGGGCCGCCGTGCGGTCGGGGTACAGCGAGGCCGCGTCATCCTGGTCGCCGCCACCGCCACCGCCGCCACTGCTCGCCGCGAGCGCGATCGCGGCGATCAGGCCGACGATGAGGACGAATACCAGCGCTCCCGCGATCCAGGTCGTGCGCGCCGACAGCCCGAACAGCCCGTTCTTGTCCGCCTGGTGGCGGGGCTGGGGCGGTGGCTGACGTGGTGCCTGTCGTGGTGGCTGTCGCGGCGGTTGGGGCTGCTGGGTCGGCCCGCCGCCCGTCCAACCGCCCGGGGGTGGCTGCCGGTAGCCGGGCGTCGCCAGCGGCGCGGATGGCGGCGTCGGGCCGAGCGTGCTTCCGGGCGCGGACCCCGACCAGCCGGTCGGGCTGCCCGTCGGGCCGCCGGCGAAGGGCCGGACGGGAGGAGCCACCGGCTGGCTGGGCATCGAGCGCCCCGCCACCGGCTGGCCCGGCGCGGGGGGACCGGGCATCGGCTGGAAGCCCGGGCCGCCCGGCATGCCTGGACGCGGCCCGTACGGCTGCCCGGACAGCGGCTGCGCGGGTGTGAAGCCGCCCGGGTAGCCGGGCCCGCCCGGCGGCGGGGTGCCGGGGCCTGGCGGGCGAAGCGGCTGGGCGGGCGGCACTCCGAACGGCGGGTTCGGGGTCGAGGAGGTGCCGTGCGCGGCCTCCCGAATCTCGTCGTCCACCCGGATCTTGACGTCGGACCGGGTGAGCCAGTTCGGCCCGAAGGCCTGCACGGCCGCGCGGGCAAGCTCGAGGGCGAACTCGGTGGCGTCGCCGTAGCGGGCCGTCGGGTCCTTCGTGAGCGCCCGCATGATGACGGCGGAGACCGGAGCGGGGACGTTGGTCAACCGCTCCGGCATGACGTTGAGGTGGTGGTGCGTGAGCGGCTGCACACCCATCGGCCGGCCGAACAGCGGCCGCTCGGCGAACATCTCGTAGAGCACGCCGCCCAGCGCGTAGAGGTCCGTGGACGGGAACAGCCGGCTGCCGAGGATCTGCTCGGGCGCCATGTAGCGAGGCGTGCCGAGGATGGCGCTCGCGGTCGTCTCGGCGCCGTCGAAGATCTTGGCGATGCCGAAGTCGGTGACCTTCAGCAGCCCGGAGCCGTCGAACATGATGTTGTCGGGCTTCACGTCCCGGTGCAGCACGCCGGCGGCATGCGCGGTCGACAGCGCCGCCGCGGCCGCGATCCCGACCGAGCAGATGGTCTCCTGGTTGATCTTGCCACCCTGGATGCGCTGCTTGAGCGTCCCGCCGGACAGCAGCTCCATCACCAGCAGGCAGGTGCCCTCGTGCTCGACGTAGTCGTGCACGCGGACGATGTGCGGGTGGTCGAGCTCGGCGAGCACCCGGGCCTCGGAGAGGAACCTGGCCCGCAGCTCGGGATCGTCGGAGGTATCGAGGAGAATCTTGATGGCGACCTTACGGCCGATGAGCCGGTGCTGGCCGGCGAGCACGAGCCCGTACCCGCCCTTACCGAGGTCGCCTTCGACCTGGTAGCCGGGGAGAGCCGCCTCCACCAGAGAACGATCGATTAGCAAGGTCTGGTCCCGTTCGCCGCCGGCCGCGGTGCTGTACGAGGAAAAAAACAAGACGAGAAGGCCGCGCCCGGGCCGCAAACGCGCCCTTCGTCGTGTACCCGGCGATACTACGGCCTGGCACCCCCTGGATCGTGCCTGGCGAGGGGTAGATCGTGGTCGTCGGATGTGCGACATGGGGCGGCCGCTCGAAGGCGCGCTGAGCGCGCCGCTCGCGGCTCGCCGTCGGACGCTTCGCGCCCGACATGTGTGGTTGCGGGGTCGGTGTGGATGACTGGGGTCGATCCGGTCCTGGGGTTGGTGTGTTGCTGGGAGTGCTGAGCGCCGCTCGAGGTCCGCCATCGTGGCAACAGAGGGCCCATGCGGCCAGGGTCCGGTAGGTCCGTTCGGGGTGGCTGGGGAGCCGGCGGGGGCGTCCCATACAGACTGGCGGTAGCAGATCTCGACGAGCGGATCTGGAGCGGAAGGGCGGTCCCACGATGCCGGGTTCGATGCCGAACTCCGAGTCGTCCCACCTCGACGACGAGCCGGTAGTGATCACGGAGACTCCCGAATGGGCGGCGCTGCGCGGGCATCAGAAGCACCTGGCCGGCACCAGCCTGCGCGCGCTGTTCGCCGCTGACCCCGGCCGGGCCGAGGCCCTGTCCGCCGAGGCCGACGGGCTGTACCTGGACTACTCGAAGAACCTGCTGACCGCCGAGACCGTCCGGCTGCTGATCGCGCTCGCCGAGCGCGCCGGCCTGGCCGCGCGGATCGAGGCGATGTTCAACGGCGAGAAGATCAACACCACCGAGCGCCGGGCCGTGCTGCACGTCGCGCTGCGGGCCCCCGAGGGCGAGCCCGTCCTGGTCGACGGCGGGGACGGCGTGCCCGTGGACGTCGTGCCCGAGGTGCACAGGGTGCTGGCGAAGATGTACGCCTTCGCCGACCGGGTCCGCTCCGGCGTGTGGACCGGCGCGACCGGCCAGCACATCCGAACCGTCGTGAACATCGGCATCGGCGGTTCCGACCTTGGCCCCGCGATGGCCGCCGAGGCGCTGCGGACGTTCGCCGACCGGTCGATCGACTCCCGGTTCGTGTCCAACGTGGACGGCTCGGACATCTGGGAGGCGACCCACGACCTGGACCCGGCCCGGACGCTGTTCATCGTCTCCTCGAAGACGTTCACGACGCTGGAGACGATCGCCAACGCGAAGGCGGCCCGTCACTGGCTGGTCGCCGCCCTCGGCGAACAGGCCGTCCCGCATCACTTCGTGGCCGTCTCGACGAACGCCCAGAAGGTCGCCGAGTTCGGGATCGACACGGCGAACATGTTCGAGTTCTGGGACTGGGTCGGCGGCCGGTACTCGATGGACTCGGCGATCGGGCTCTCGCTGGCGGTCGCCATCGGGCCTGACAACTTCCGGAATCTGCTCGCCGGCTTCCACGCGATGGACGCACATTTCCGCACCGCGCCGCTGGACCGCAACCTCCCGGTCCTGCTCGGGCTGATCGGCCTGTGGTACCGGGACTTCTTCGGCCTGCAGACGCACGCCGTGCTGCCGTACAGCCACTACCTGAGCCGCTTCCCGGCCTACCTGCAGCAGCTGGACATGGAGAGCAACGGCAAGTCGGTGGACCGCGCCGGCCGGCCGGTGACGACCGCCACCGGGCCGATCGTGTGGGGCACCCCGGGCACCAACGGCCAGCACGCGTACTACCAGTTGCTGCACCAGGGGACGACGGTCATCCCCGCCGACTTCATCGGCTTCGTCGCGCCGCCGCACGCCGCAGTCGGCGGTACGGGGGCCGCCGACCAGCATGTGCTGCTGATGGCGAACTTCTTCGCCCAGACCGAGGCGCTGGCGTTCGGGAAGACCGCCGAGGAGGTCGCGGCCGAAGGGGTCGCGCCCGAGTTGGTGCCGCACAAGGTCTTCACGGGCGACCGGCCGACGAACACCCTGCTCGCCCCGGAGCTGAGCCCGTTCATCCTTGGTCAGCTGATCGCGCTCTATGAGCACAAGGTCTTCACGCAGGGCACGATCTGGGGGATCAACAGCTTCGATCAGTGGGGCGTCGAGCTGGGCAAGGTGCTCGCCGGCCGGATCATCCCCGAGCTCGCCGCCGCGGACGAGCCGGAGCTCGGGCACGACGCCTCGACGAACGCCCTCATTCGTCGCTTCCGCGCCGGCTTCGGGACCGGCTCCGGAGCCATCGCCCCGGCGGGGGCGAGTCTGGCGTGAGCCCCGGATAGGCCCCGCGGTCGGCGCCGCGTTCCCCGAGCTGCCAGCGCATGTTACTCTCCGTAACCATTCTGCGGCCCGGGGAGGGCGCCGGCCGCCAAAGGATCGGGGGCGTGATGCGGGTCGACGGCGGGGCTCTGCGAATGTCGGTGCACCGCGACGCGGGAGAGGACGTGCTCCTCGAACTGGTCGGCGAGCTGGACGACGCCGGCCGGCGCTGCCTGCGCGACCAGATCGGAGAACTGCTCGGCCGCGGTGGCGGGACGGTGACGGTCGACGTGGGCGGCTTGCGCCAGATAGACATCCCGGCGCTTGCCGCGCTGCTGCGCGCCGACCTGCTGCTGCGCCGGGTGCACGGCACCCTGGAGATCCGCGCGCCGACGCCGGCGTTCCTGGAGCTGGTCGCCGCGACCGGCCTGACAGACCGGCTCCGGATCGTCCCGGCCACCGGCTCGTCCGTGGCGTCCACCGGCTCGCCCCCGGTGTCCGTGGCGGGCGTGGCGGGCGTGGCGGGGGTCGCGCCGGGCAGATCGGCCTGAGGCCCTTCCCGCGCATCTTGACCGGGCCGCTGGAACGCCGATCCGCGCACACATCCGACGATCACCAGCCCGTGGGAGGCATGGCAGCTTCCTTGATCGTTAGATGTGTGCGCCATCCAGCGATTTCTGCCCGTTTCGTCCCTGAACATCGCACAGATCTGGTGATCTACCGGGGAGGGTGGGGCGGGGCAGGTAGAAGATCGCTGATTGTGCGCGCGGATCGGCGGTCCAGGGCCCGCCGAACATGATCCACAGTGAGCGGCCTGGTCCGAACCTTCGGCCCGCGCCGTCCATCGCCATGGCCGCGCCCTCGGCGCGGCGCCGTCTCGACCCGCCGACGCTTCAGAGGTGATCCGCGGCGGCCGCGCCGGCCTCGGCCGCCCGGGGTGCCGAGGCGGCGAATCCGGTCGGCCCGGTGGCGAATCCGGTCGGCCCGGTGACGTGGGCCGCGGTGGCGTGGGTGGCGGTGACGAGGCGGAGGGTGGGGCGCCCATCGGCGGCGCCGAGGAGTTCCCGGCCGCCGCTCGCGGTCGCCGGCGCGGCCGGCGTCGAGGGTGTCTGGGCGCCGCCGTCTCCACCGGCGCCGGATACGCCGCGCGTGAGGCGCAGCGTCGACCGGCCCGGGCCGGTCATCCATCGCTCGACGACGCCCATTGCCAGCATGACCATCATCATCAGCAACGGGAACCCGATCACCGCCGCGGCGGCCGGCGCGGTTATTTCCACCTGAACACCCCCTGATGCCGAAGGCTGATACCGGAAGGAAGGCGCGCGATCGTCGCGGCGGGCCCGGACCGCGTCGAGGCACCCTATTGGTTCAGCTACCCACCGTGTTCACTATGTCACCTGACGCTGTCGTTCTCACCCATGCCGGGGGGCGCCGTCCCGCTGGTTCCGTTGGACTGACTCCCCCGAGTTCGGTGGTCCGAACCAGGTCCGAGCCGGAATCGTCAGAGATCCCGGCGTCCAAGGAGATCGTTGTGCCAGGGGCGCCTTGCCGGTGGTGTGCGGCGCCGCGTCCACGCTCTCACCGTCGTGGCGGCTCGGCAGCGCGACCGCGCGGCCTATCCGGAACCGCCCAACCCGTCCGGGACACGCGAATCGTCAGCGGATACGTCATCCGGGTGGTCCGGGTGGCGGGCTGCCGGACGGCGGCGTCGTACCCTGCCCTCACCATGTCTGCGTCGTCGTTCGGCTCGTACGAGGGCCAAACCCCGTATGAGTACGGGCGCGACCACCGTTACTCGCCTCCCGTGAACGACCCCGCCGGGCCGTCGGAGCGTTGGGCGGCGGACGACGCCGCCTATCCCGACGCCGCCTATCCCGACGCCGCCTACCCCGACGCGGCCTACCCGGAGGCCGCCTACCCCGGCGTCGCCTACCCCGACGGGGGCGCGCCGGTGGCCGAGTGGCGGAGCTCGGTGGGGCCCTCGCAGGGTGGCTCCTGGACCTCCCCGGTCGGCGACGTCGATCGGGGAGCGACCCCGGGTCCGGGGGGAGGCTTCGGCCCGTCGTTCCCGCCCGTCCCGTCGCCGTACCCACTCCCGCGTCCGCCCGCGCCGGAACCCGGGGGGCCGGCGGGTCACCCAGACGGTCCCGCCCGCCCGCTCCCGCCGGCCGCGCCGCCGCTGGCGCCCGAGCCGCCGTGGCCCGCGCCGCCGGCCGTGGCGTCGTCGGCGCGGGTGGAGGCGGCCGTGTACTCGGCGCCTCCTCCGCCGTCCTACTCGCCGCCGCCCTACCCACCGCCTCCCGCCTACTCGCCGCCGCTGGCGCCGTACGCGCCGACGGAGCCGTACATCGTCGGCGCGGTCCCGGCGGCACCCGCGCCGGCCGCGTTCCTGCCTGGCGGGGCCGCCGGCGACGCCTTGACGACGGCCGCCGCCGGGCCGTACCCGACGCTGCCCGCCGTGTCGCCGCCGGCGGTTTCGCTGCCGGCCGGCGCGTTCGCGCCCGCGTCGGTCCCGGTGCCGGCCGGGAACACCGGCGTCGGCCTGACCGCGCTCGACGACGGCTCGATCGGCGTCGAAGCCGCCGCGCGCACGCTCGGCCAGAGGCACCCCGCCGCGCCGCCGTACCCGGCCCCCTCCTCACCCCCGCCGTACCCGGCTCCCTTCCCACCCCCGCCGCCCGCCGGGCCGCCACCCGTGCCCAAGCCGGCGTCGGCCTGGGACGTGATGGTCGACGCCGTGCCGGCGGGCGGCGGCGTCTTCACGGGTGACGTGTCGGTTGGCGGTGGGTCGGCGGCCGGTGCGTCGGTGGGCGGCGTGTCGGTGGATGGCGTCTCGGTGGACCAAAGGCAGGCCTCGGCCGGGGTCCCGGCGACGCGGGAGGCACCGACAGGGATCGACCCCACCGGGCCCGCCCACGCCGCGGCGCCCGTGGACGCCACCGCGTTCGTCGGCGCGTCCGGCCCGGTGGATGCCCCCTGGCTCGTCGACAGCCCCGGGCTCCCCGCCGTGCCCGGTGGCTCGGCCGTGACGGTCGGGCCGATGGTCGTGGACGCGCAGTGGGCCTCGCCGTCGCCCGGGGCCTCGCCGTCACCCGAGTCATCGCCGCGGCCGGGGTCATCGCCGCCGGCCGGGCCGCTCCTGCCCGCGCCCGGCGGGACGCCGGCGGAGCCGCGGTCGCTGCCGGCGCTGCTGGCCGAGCTGGCGGCGATGGCGGCGGCCATCGCCACGGGAGCGCCGGCGACCGGAACGGACATCAACGTGTCCGCCGGGGCTACCGGTCCGATGCCGTTGGCCCCTTACCGAAGCCCGCGTCGGGCCAGTAGGGAGGATGTCGCCGCCCGGTACACGATCGTCCGCGAACAGGTCGACTACGCGCTGGCGGAGATCGCGCTCGCCAGGGCCGCCTTCCGGCGTGCCCGCGAGGACGAGGGTTTGGGCTGGCCATATCGAGACACGGAGCTGGACCTGCTGCGCCGTCCCCGGGTGGCGCACGCCCTCGCCTGCGAGCTGGCCGGCGTCGAGCGGCTGCGCGTCTGGGCCCAGGAGCTCTACTGGCTCCAGGAGCAGAACAGGGGTTTCTGAGCCCGGCCTGGCGGCCGGCGCGGCGCCGAGACCCTGGGGACCCAGGAGACCCGGCGCGGCGCCGGACCGGCGATCAGCTTCCGGAGCAGGTGACGTTGGACAGGCCCTTGGCGGCGCCGGTCACCTGGTTGTCGCATCCGACGACATTGCCGGTCTCGTCGGCCTTGTGGATGTAGACACCGAAGCCCTCACCGTTCACGGTCAGGGTGTTGGCGCGGATGATGTTCTTGCGGCCCCAGCCGTCCTCGACCACGTGAGTCTGGATGCCGTCCGTGACGGTGCCGCCGTCCTGGGTGCCGACGTTCTTCTCCACCAGCCAGCCGTTGCCCTTGACGTCGATCCAGGAGTCGGTGGCGACCATCGCGTCGCCGCTGAGCTTGTTGCCGCTGACGATCCCGCCCTCGGTTCCTTCCTTGATGTCGATGTTCTCCGAGGTCGTACCGGCGATGTCGTTGCCGATCACCGAGTTGCGGTCGCTGCGGTCGGGCTCGCAGTTGGTGTACTCGCACCAGTTGCTGGTGGCGCTGCCGATGTAGATGCCCTCGCCGAACTTCTCGGACCGGTTGCCGGTGTCGCGGATGACGTTCCCGACGACCAGGTTGTCGCTGCTGCCGGTGCGCAGGTGGATCGCCTCGTCCCCGGTGGCGCTGACGTGCAGCGAGGCGATGACCGAGTGGTTGACGGAGTCGGCCATGACGCCCTTTTGGCCGTTACGCACGCTGAAGCCGACCACTCGCACCCAGGACACCTTCTCCAGGTGCAGGAGGTACTTGGCGTCGTCCTCGCCGTCGATGACGGCCTCCGGAGTGCCGCATACCCAGATCGGGCTCGGCTCCGTTCCCGACTTTGTGATCTTGAAATCGCCGGTGTAGCGACCCGGAGCCATCCGGATGATGTCTCCCGGTTCCGCCGCCGCCAGGGCGGCGGTCAGGTCGCCGGCGTTGCGCACGGTGATGCCGCCACCCTCCGGGCACGTGACCTGGCCCCCGGCCGGGGCGACCGGGCCGGAGCCGGCGGCTCCGGTGCTCGTGTCGCCGCCGCCCGACCCCCCCAGGGCATCCGGGTTCAGGGAGGCCGGCGGGATCGAGGCGAACTCGATCGGTTCGTCGTCACCTCCGCCACAGGCGCCGGCGGTGAGCGCGATGGCGGCGAACAGGGCGGCCATCCGCCCGCGGCCGGCGCGGGCCCCGGTGGACGGTGGACTGGGCGGCGTGCGCCATGACGACGTGGACACGCCGTTCACATGGATCTCCTTGATCTCCTTGTCTTTCACCGAGACGGCTCCACGACCGCCAGGGCCGTGCCCCCTACGAGGTAGGGGGCTGGCTGTTTTCCTGGTGGCCGTCGTGCCCGCCGCGCCGCGGACGCGGGGCGGACGGAGCCTCGCGCGGCGAGAAGAAGTCCGACGAGCCGGACGTCCTGGGCGGTGTCAGCCAGGCCGTGGTCTCGTGGTCCTGGACCCGCCCGGCGGGGCCGCCTCGCCGGATCAGCTCGGTCGGCTCGGCATCCTGCCGTGGCACGGTCGGCTTGGTCCGCGTCGAGGGCTGTCGCCGCGGTGCTGCCTCCGCGAAGACCGACGACCCGTGGGACGGCCCGGTGCCGGCAGCGGTGAGCTTCTTGCCGGCGCCGTTTCCGGCGGACCTCGATGGGCTGGCCCCGGCGCCGTTCGCCGAGGCGGCGATCAGTGCCAGCTGGGCCGGCGGCCGCATGGTCCCGCCGGTCAGCCGCTGGAGCAGCAGCTCCGCCTCCGGGTAGGGGTGCTGCCTGGGCGCCTTCTTCGCCTTTCGGCGGCTGCGCCAGCCCAGGAGTGGCAACAGCACCAGGACGCCCCAGACCAGCAGCGCCGGGTGCTCCTCGATCAGCGAGTACCAGTGGTTGGCCTCGAGGCTGACCCAGCCGTCGGTGTTGTTGCTGTGGATCTCGCGGGTCTTCACGCCGAGGGCCTTGCGGATGTCGATCGCTCGCCAGCCCTCGCCAGAGAGCTTGTTGTGCTGGATCTTGGTGTCGTCCGCCTGGCCGCGCACGGTGATCGCGAAGTCGGAGGCACCGGTCACCGTGTTGCGGCTGACGACGTTGGTCGTGGCGCCCTGGATCACAATGCCGCGCCTGTCGTCGGTCAGGGTGTTCTGTACCAGCGCGGTGCGCCGGGCGTCCGGGCCGATCTGGATGCCGGCCTCCGTCGCCGCGATAGCCGTGTTGCCCTCGATCTGGGTGCCGTTCGCGCCGCTCTTGATGATGATGCCGACGGTGCTACCCGTGACCTTGTTGGCCCGCAGGACGCTGTTCTCGCCGCCGACCACGCGGATGCCGTAGCGGCCGTTGCCGCTGACCGTGTTGCCCTCGAGCAGGGTGTCCTTGATCTGGTGTACCTGGACGCCCGTCGCGGTCGCGACCAGACCGAGCCCGCGGCCGTCCACCGTGATGCCGTCACCGGAGTTGTCGGTGACCGTGCTCCGCATGACCCGCGAGCCCGAGGCACGGTCGATGGTGATGCCGTCGCCATGGTTGCGGGTGGACGTGATGCCGGAGACGAGCGTGGTGGTGGCGTCCCGGTTGACGGACAGGCCAGAGCGCTCGTTGTCCTCCAGCCGGACACCGATCATCTGGATGCCCTCGCTGCCGGAGACGTAGGCACCGAAGACGTTCTGGGAGAACACGGAGTCGGCGGCGCCGCCGGTGCTGGGCTCGCCCTTGCTTCCGGTCCAGGCGATCCCGCCGGTGCGTCCGGTCCAGAACCCGAGGTTGGTCGCCTTGACGTTGCGGACGATGAGCTCGCCACCCATCGTCCGGATGTAGGACCGTCCGTCGGCGGTCGCCGTGTCGGGCCGGAGGTTCTGGACGTCCCAGCCGACGATGGACAGCTTCTTCTCCGGCGAGTCGCCGAAGAACTCCATGGCACCGCGCCAGGCGGTGACCGTCGCGTAGCCGCTCGCCCCACTGGCCAGCCGGAGCTCGCCGACCTGCCCGTTGATCACGAGCCGGGCCTGGGGACCGACGAGCACGTGCGCCGTGAACAGCACGCCGCCGTCCACCTCGCGGCGGCCGCCGCCGGCGGCGACCACGTCCGTGGCGGTGTACGGCTGCGCCCGGGCGGGCAGCAGCAGGGTCGGCAGGCTGCCGGCCGTCTCGACGATCGTCGGTTCGGTGAGCACCCCGAAGCGCTCGTACATGGTGCGCAGCCGGATGTCCTCCGCGTCCACCAGCGTCGACTGCTTCTTCGCGTCGGCCGAGCTGGCAGGCGGCAGTGGCGGGACGGGGTCGGCGTGGGCCGGGGTGACGGTGGTCGCGATCGTGGTCGCGGCGAGCGCCGCCACCATGGTCGCCAGGAGCAGGCCAGCCCGCGCCGCCACCCGTCGGGGTGAGCGTCGCGCCTGGGACGGCCGGGTCATCGGGCACCCGCCGGCGCCGGGGCGGACGGGCCGCTGGTCCTCGTGGAGGCGTCGCTCTGGCCCTCGCCGCCGATGAGGTCGGCGCGCCTGGTCAGCCAGCCCTGCTTGTTCATCGACACGAGCGCCCAGGCCTTGATCGGTAGCGCGACGACGATGATCATGAGGACGGTGAGCGGAAGGACGAAGATGTCCCGCGGATGCTCCTTGAGATGCGACATGCCTCGGATGGCGCGACCGAGGAGCAGCCAGACGATCGCGATGATCGGCGCGTTGGCCTCGGGACGCATCATCCACAGCGCGAAGTAGGTCATCGCGATGCCCATGGTCACCGGGGTGAGCACGATCTGCAGCACGCCGACCTGGGTGATCAGTGGCTGGCGCCACAGCCAGCCCTTGTAGATCGCGGTGAGGTAGGTGCGGTAGGAGTTCCGGCTCCAGCGGACGCGCTGCTTGATGAAGGCCCGCAGGCTGTCCGGGAACATCGACATCGCGCGGGCCGTGTCCTGGTGCACCGTCTTGTAGCCGGAGGCCAGCACCAGCCAGGTGAGCCGGCCGTCGTCGCCGGCGATGCAGCGGCGGCCGAGGAAGAACTCGTGCTCCAGGTTGTGCAGGACGGGCAGCACCGCGGAGCGGCGGTACGCCGCGGTCCGCCCGGACAGGCAGGCGACCGCGCCGGCCCGGCCCTGGGCCGGCACGTAGTCGAGGTAGCGGATGTCCACCAGCCAGTTGGCGACTCGCCGCCAGACGCTGGTGCGCGGCTCGTAGACGTTCTGGCGGGTGCCGACGCCGCCGACCTCCGGGTCGACGAACGGCATCTGGACCGCCGCCAGCAGGCCGGGCTCCCACGCCGTGTCGGAGTCACACAGCACGATGACGTCGTAGCGTGCCGCCGAGATCCCGACGCCGAGCGCGGAGCGCTTGCCCTCGTGCACGAATGGGATGACGGTCACAGTCGGGTCGGCGCGCCGGGCGAGCCGCTCGATCAGCTCGGTGTCTTCCACGTCGGGGACGATGATGATCTCTGTCGGCTCCTGGGCCAGCCAGGTCTTCAGGCAGCGCTCCAGGACGTCGGGGTCCTCGCGAAAGGAGGGCACGATCACCGAGGTTGTTGTGCGGAAGTTGTTTCGTACCGGCCGGTATCTGGTGGAAAGAAGCCGGCGTGTGAGCCATACCACCCACGAGACGACGCCCGCGATGCCGATCGGTATAAGACTTCGGTGGCTCGAGATGAAGTCGACCGCGGCGCTGAGCCATTGCATTGTCGCTTGGACCCCCCCAGTGCGACTCATGAGTCGAAAGAGCCGCACGGACCGGATGACCTCCGCCCCGAGGCCTTCTAATCTCGATCCAGATCGTTCTGGCTCTATGGCGGGCGATCGACCGTGATCACCCGCAGGCAACAGTCAGGCTAGCAGTGGCCACAGTGTGCGCCATCGGCGGGTCAATCCACTCTGCGTGTATGTCTCATCACTGTCGATGCCGATGCGCCACTGATGGACACGTCGCTGTGTACACGATCAATCACTGTTGGCGTTGGCGATAATGGTGCCATTCCTTGGTGCTATGCGGGTACCGGCGGACCGCGTGGCTCGGTACTAGCACTTCGTCACCTTCTGGAAACATCGTTGACGCGAACCGTACGCCTGGGAAAGGCCGGTGTCTCGCCCGCCGGACGCGTTTGCCACTATTGCTAGACCTGCCCCGGGCCTGCCATCCGGGGAGAGAGTGACGTCACTGGACCAGTCGGGGGACTGGTTTCGCGCGAGTGGGGGGACGCGGTAGTGGTTTCTGACAGTGTGTCCGATTTGGTGGAGCCGTCGGCGGCTGCCGGGACGGTCAACAAGATCAGCGTGGTAGGCACCGGCTACCTCGGGGCCACCCACGCGGTGTGCATGAGCGAGCTGGGCTTCACCGTGGTGGGCCTGGACGTCGACGAGGCCAAGGTGGCCAGCCTCGGCGCCGGTGTCGTGCCCTTCTTCGAGCCGGGCCTCGAGGAGCTGCTGCGCAAGAACCTCGAGTCCGGCCGGCTGTCCTTCAGCACGTCGTTCGCCGACGCCGCCGACGCCGACGCGCACTTCCTGTGCGTGGGCACGCCGCAGCGCGCCGACTCGCCGGCAGCCGACCTCAGCTACCTCGACAGCGCGATGGACCAGCTGCTGGCGGCCGGCCTCAAGCCGGGTGCCCTGGTCATCGGCAAGTCCACGGTGCCCGCGGGCACGGCCGCCCGGCTCGCCGCCCGGCTCGCCGCCGAGGCCCCGCACGCCGGCCTCGCCTGGAACCCGGAGTTCCTGCGGGAGGGCTTCGCGGTCGAGGACACCCTGCGGCCCGACCGGCTGGTCTTCGGGCTGCCGGCGGCCGACGGCGGGGTCGCGGAGGCCGTCCTGCGCACGGTGTACAGCCAGGCGCTCGAGGCCGGTACCCCGCTGGTCGTCGCCGACTACGCCACCGCCGAGCTGGTGAAGGTCGCGGCGAACTCCTTCCTCGCCACCAAGATCTCGTTCATCAACGCCATGGCCGAGGTGTGCGAGGTGGCCGGCGCGGACGTCACGACCCTGGCGAAGGCGCTCTCCTACGACACCCGGATCGGCGGCCGGTTCCTCGGCGCCGGGGTCGGCTTCGGCGGCGGCTGCCTGCCCAAGGACATCCGGGCCTTCCAGGCCAGGGCCCGGGAGCTGGACGCGGGACACTCCGTCGCCTTCCTCGCCGAGGTCGACGCGATCAACCTTCGCCGTCGGGCGCGGGTGGTGGAGCTGGCGACCGAGTTGGTCGGCGGCGACGTGCGAGGCAAGCGGGTGGCCGTGTTCGGCGCCGCCTTCAAGCCGAACAGCGACGACATCCGCGACTCACCGGCGCTTGACGTCGCCCGTGCGTTGCACGCCGCGGGCGCCATCGTGACGGTGTGCGACCCGGCCGCGATCCCGAACGCGGAGCGCCGCTATCCCGAGCTGAGGTACGACCTCAACGCCGTCGAGGCGGCGCGGGACGCCGACGTGGTGCTGCACCTGACCGAATGGGCGGAGTTCCGCGAGGTGGATCCGGAGCTGGTCGCGTCCGTGACGCGCAACCCGGTCATCATCGACGGCCGCAACACCCTTGACCCAGTGCGGTGGCGACAGGCGGGTTGGACTTACCACGCGCTCGGCCGCCCGAACGTGTGAGGCCTGGAGCACCAGGCATGAGTGGTGAGACGAGCCGGCGGGCGCTGCTGCGCTCGTCGGCGCTCGGTGTGCTGGGGCTGGCGGGGGCCAGCCTCGGCGGCGGCCTGCTGACCGGCTGCGGGTCGGACGCGAAGCCGTTCGACCCGGCGAGCGAGATGCTGCCACCGGACACGGCGACGCCGGCGCCCGCGGCGACGACCGCCGCGAAACGCCGCACGCTCGCCGACCCGGCGGTGGCCAAGGAGTTCTTCGGCGAGAAGCTGGTACCTACGACCCGGGCGAGCTACGGCCTCGACCAGGCCGAGGTGCTGCCGTCCGACGATCCCCGCTTCCCCACCTTCCTCCGGGTATCCATCCCGGTCGACGTGACGAACCCGCAGGAAGCGCGGATCTACCAGGACGGACCGACGTACGGCGGCGTGCAGATGTTCGTCGATCACACCCTTCGCTCGCCGTACGAGCTGTACTTCCGCTATTACCTTCGGTTCCCGGAGAACTTCGACTTCGGCAACGGTGGGCGTCTGCCAGGCTTCTTCGGGACGATCGTCAAGAACCGGCAGCGCACGGAGACGCTCCGTGCTGGCTTTGCCACGCGGTTTGCCTGGCGGGACGGCGACATGGGGCTCGTGTACGCGAACACGGCCCGTCCCGACCATCCGGTCAACACCGTGGGCAAGGGGATCTGGCGCTGGCCGCGAGGCAGGTGGATCTGCGTTGAACAGGGGGTGAAGCTGAACTTCGAGGGATACGCCAACGGGCTGATGCTGATCTGGATCGACGGCCAGCTGGTGTACAAGGACCAGCAGTTCAACCCCCGGATCTCCAATGACCTACGGGTCGGTGGATTTCTGGTGAACGCGACGTTCGGCGATGGCGGGGCCTCGTTCAAGCCGCCGTCACCGCAGACGATCGACCTGGCGGGGTTCGTCTACGACACGACTCGCCTCAACCCGCTCCCGAAACCCGAGTCGACCGCCGGCTGAGCGCGGCCGCGCCGGTCACCCCTCCGGGGGCGGGCCCGCGCGGCCGAGAGCGGGACGTTGCACCGGCGGGCGCGCTCAGATCCGCGGCGGCTCAGATCTCCGGCGGCATGATGATCGTGGTGTCCGGGCCATCGTCGTCCAGGCGGTCGAACGCGCGGGTGGCCAGCGCCGCCGCGGTGACGTTGCCCTTGCGGTGGTAACGCTCCAGCGCCGCCGCGAGGCTCTCGGCCGCGTCGTCCTTGCGGCCGCGCCGGTGCAGCACCTCGGCGCGGGCGAGCAGCGCGGCCGCCTGGCCGTCGAGGTCGTCGGTCTTGCCGGCTAGCTCCACCGCGGTCTCGGCGAACCGCAGCGCCTCGTTGTCGCGGCCGCGGATCGCCAGCAGGCGGGCGTGCACCCCGCACCAGCCGGCCTGCGCCGGCAGTTGGTCGCCCGCCGCCGCGTCGCGGCAGCGGGTCACGTACTTGCCGGCGTCGTCGAGCCGGCCGAGCGCCAGCATCACCTCGGCCAACGCCGCCGCCCTGGTGGCCAGGAAGACCTTCTCGCCCATCTTGGACAGGTGCCGGCAGCTTTTGAGCAGCTCCCGCTCGGCGGTCGCCAGGTCGTCGCCGAGCACCGCCACCCTGGCGACCACGAACCCGCTGTGCAGCGGGTCGAAGCGCGGGCCGCTCAGGTCCCAGACGATCTCCTCGGCGTCCTTGAGGTGAGTTCTGGCCGCCTCCAGGTCGCCGCCCATCGCGGTCAGCACGGCCAGCTGGGCGAGCAGCGCGCGGCGCTGGCCGCGGTCGTCACCCGCCTCGGCGAGCGCGGCCAGCGCCAGTGAGATCGACTCCTCCACCGGGCGCGGGGTCCAGCTCAGCAGACTGACCAGCTCGCGGCGCAGCGACTGCGAGGCCCGTGGCACCCCGGAGTCCTCGGCGTGCTGGACGGCGAGGCGCATCGCCTTCTCCGCCGCCGTGAACTGGCCGGCGGCGATGTAGGCCGAGGCCCGGCTGCGGGCCGCGAGCGCCGCGCCGACCTCGTCGCCCTCGTGGACAAAGGCGGCCAGCGCCTGCCCGGCCTCCTCGAGGGTGACGGCGACCAGCCCCTCGGGCTCGGTGGCGAACTGCACCCGCAGGTGCGCGAGCCGGGCGTGCGCCCGCAGCCCCTCCTCGCCCCCGCGCCGGGCCCGCTCCGTGACCTGGCGCAGGATCCGGTCGGCGTCGGAGAGCCGGCCGAACGAGTACAGCGCCCAGCCCAGGTCGATCTCGGCCCGCAGCCGCAGGGGGTCGAGCTCGGGCAGCAGCACGATCGCCCGCTTGAGCAGCTGGGCCGCGCCCATCTCGTCGCCCTGGCGGACGCGGTCGGCCGCCTCGATCAGGCAGCTCGCGGCCTGCCGGCCGAGCTCCACGGTGGTCGCGTCGCGCTGGCCGAGCTCGACGCGGTAGCGGTAGGCCTGCTCCAGGTGGTATCCGACCAGTTCGTCGTGCTCGCCCGGCCCGCCGAGCATCCGGGCCTGCAGCCAGCGGGCGAACCGCTCGTGCAGGTCCGCGCGCTGCCGCTTGGACGTCGCCTGGTAGGCGCAGTCGCGCAGCAGCACATGCAGGAACCGGAACGCCTCGACGCCGGGCAGGTCGGAGCGGTCCGGGTGGACCAGTTCCTTGCGCACCAGGGCCAGGCAGTGCGAGGCGACGTGTGGGCGCTCCTCCGGGTCGGACAGGTCGACGACGGCGTCCAGGTAGAACCGGCCGCCGACCACCGCGGCCCGCTCCAGCACCCGGCGCTCGGCGGCGTCGAGCCGGTCGAGCCGGGCGGCGAGCAGCGCGGAGATCGACGGGGGGACCTTGACGTCGCGCAGGTTGCCGGTGGCCGTCCAGCCGTTGCCGTCCCGGCGCAGCAGGCCGTCGTCGACCAACGCGGCGACCATCTGCTCGACGAACAGCGGGTTGCCGGCCGCCGACGAGGTGATCCGGTCGATCAGCGCTGGGGGGACGTCGTCCGAGCCCATCAAACTGCGGATCAGCCGCTGGCAGCGTTCGTCGGTGAGCGGCTGCAGCAGCATCGAGGTCGCGTTGAGCTTGCCCCCGCCCCACTGCCGCCGCTCCTCGAGCAGATCGGGGCGGGTCAGGCACAGCAGCAGGATCGGCGCGTCGCGCGACCAGTCGGTGATGTGCTCGATCAGGTCGAGCAGCGTCGGCTCGGCCCAGTGCACGTCGTCGAAGCACAGCACCAGCGGGCGGCGCTCGGCGAGCGCCTGGAAGAGGGTGCGCACCGCCCAGAAACTCTCCTGGGTGCCCACCTCGGCGCCGCCGAGGCCGACCAGCGGAGCGAGCGCGGCCACCACCTCGGTCGCCCCCGCCACCCCGAGTTCGTCGAGCAGTTCGCGCAGCCGGCGCCGCCCTTCCAGGGCGGGCGAGTCGGCCGACATGCCGGTCGCCTGGCGCACCATCTCCATCAGCGGCCAGTAGGCGATGCCCTCGCCGTAGGACAGGCAGCGCCCGGACAGCACCGTCGCCCGGTTGGCGACGCCGTCGCAGAACTCCTTGACCATCCGTGACTTCCCGATGCCGGCCGGGCCGAGCACGGTGAACAGGTGGCAGATGCGTTCCTCAACGACCGCCTCGAAGGCGTCCTGGATGCGGCGGCGCTCCCGGTTGCGGCCGATGACCGGCGCGGCGAGCGAAAGCGACGGCGTCCGGCTGCCAGGGCCGGCGGAGGGGTCCACCAGCCCGATCAACCGGTGTGCCCGCAGCGGATCGCGCTTGCCCTGCACCACCAGCGGGGGGATGGTGTCGACGGTGACGCTGTGCCGGATCATCCGGTAGGTGCTGTCGCCGATCAGGATCTCGTCCGGCGCGGCGGCCTCCTCGAGCCGCGAGGCGACGTTGACCGCGTCTCCGGTGACGGTGCCGCCGGCCACGGCGACCTCGCCGGTGTTGATGCCGGTCCGGATCCGCAGGGTCAGCCCCCACTCACGCCGCAGCTCGTCGTTGAGCCGCCCCATCGCGACCCGGATGTCGAACGCGGCTCGCACGGCGCGCAGGGCGTCATCCTCGTGGACGACCGGGATCCCGAAGACCCCGAACACGGCATCACCGATGAACTTCTCGACGCTGCCGCCGTGCCTCTTGATGACGCCGCTGACGGTCGAGAAGAACCGCCACTTGACCTGCTGCAGCGGCTCGGAGTCGATGCTCTCGCCGATGTTGGTCCAGCCGGCGATGTCGATGAACATGATCGTGACCGTCTTGCGGGTCCCGGTGCGGCCGGTGGGCAGGGGGTTCCCGCAGTTGGAGCAGAACCGGGCCTGGTCCGGGTTCTGCTCCTTACATACCGGGCACCGCACCATGTGCCGGATGTTAGGCCGATCAGGCGGTCCGGTGGCAGGGGATCTCGGTATCCCGCCTCCGCGCCGTGACTCGTGCCACACCGACTCCGCCGAGCGGGCGACATCCCCCGACCGGGGATCCCGGGTCGGGGGACCCCCGGAGTCGCGCGACCGCCCGCTCATCCGGGCAGGTCCCGGCGCAGGGCCACGAACGCGGCGGCCGTCGCGACCAGCGCCGAGGCGACGGCCGCCCAGAAGGACAGAAGGTCAAGCTCCGAGGTTGGCCAGCCGAGCACCCCGAGCGCGCTGGTGACCGGGCCGCGAAACCGGGTGTCGTCCCCGACGAGCTCTCCAAGCCCCACGCCGAGCAGAGTGAACAGGGCGGCGCTGGAGCCGCGGGCGATCGAGCCGGCGGCCACCCCGACGACGCCCGCGGCGCAGACGGTGACGGCGACGACCGCGAACGCCACGGCGAGATCGCCGGGCCGGTCGAGGCGCATGGCCGCCGCGTCGTGGCGGACGGCGCCCGCCACGACCCAGGCGGTGAACGTGAGAGCGGACAGCGCGACGCCGAGCGCGACGGTGGCGAGCAGCTGCGCGCCGAGCACCCGGTGCCGGGCCGGAGTCACGAGCCAGGTCAGCGTCGCGGTGCGCCAGCGGAACTCGCCCGCCGCGACCTGGACGCCGAGCGCCATCAGCAGGTAGCCGAGCAGCAGCCCGGACCGGGCACGCAGCCCGTTCCAGGTGGCCTCGGGCAGCGCGCCCGCGCCCCAGAACCCCAGCATCGGGATCTGCAGGAGCAGGAAGAGCGCGACGGCGCCCCGCTGGCCGCGGTTGGTGGAGATCTTGAAGAACTCGGTCCGGACCAGCGTGCCGAGGCCGGCGGGCCTGGGAGGCGGGGCGGGAACAGGCGGGCGGCCGCGGGTCCGGCGCCGCACGCGCACCGTGCTCCGGGCCTCCCCGCGGCGCGCCGAGGCTCCCGCCTGATCGGCGGCCGTCGCCCCGGCCCGCGGCGTGAACCGGCCGCCGGGCCCGCTGGTCGTCATCGGTCAGCCGCCCGGTGACGCGGCTGCGCCGGGACGGACGTGTCGCCATGCGGCTCCGGCCCGGCGTACGGTTCCGGCTCGGCGCCGCTGGCCGGGCGGCCGGTCAGCGCGAAGAAGACGCCCTCCAGGTCCGGCTCCCTGGTGTGCAGCTCCACCAGCGGGATCTGGTGGCGCGCCGCCACCTGTCCTACCAGCTCGGCCCAGCCGGGCGGCAGCCGCAGCTCGTCCGGCCCCACCCGGCGGACCGGGCCGCCAGACCGACCGGGGAGGTCCGCGAGCCGATCCGGCAGGCCGGCGGTCCGGGAGGCGTGCTCGGCGGTGAGCAGCTCGGCCAGCAGATCGGCATGGGGGGTACGGACCGTCACCGAGCCCTGGGCGACATCGGTCAGCGGGCCGGCGGTCGCGCGAAGCTCCGCCGTGGTCACGCGACCGGCGGCTATCTCGGTCATCGGCGCGTTCAGCGCCACGCGGCCGCGGTCGATGATGACGACCTGGTCGACGACCTGGGTGACCTCGGCCAGCACGTGGCTGGACAGCAGAGCCGTGCGTCCCTCGTCGGCCCAGGAGCGCAGGAAGTCACGCAGCCAGCGGATGCCCTCCGGGTCCAGGCCGTTCGCCGGCTCGTCGAGCACGAGCAGCTCGGGGTCACCGAGCAGCGCTCCGGCGAGCGCGAGCCGCTGGCGCATGCCCAGGGAGAAGGCGCCCACGGGCCGCTCGGCCACGTCCGCCAGGCCGACGGCGTCGAGCACCTCGTCCACTCGGCGCGGCCCGACCCGCATGGGCAGCGCGAGCGCGCGCAGGTGGTCGACCGCGGCGCGCGCCGGGTAGGCGACCGGCTCCAGCACGGCGCCGACGAGGCGCGCCGGATCGGGCAGCTCACGGTAGCCGCGGCCGTCGATCAGCGCGCGCCCGCTGGTCGGGGCGACGAGGCCGAGCAGGACGCGCAGGGTGGTGGTCTTGCCGGAGCCGTTCGGCCCGAGGAAGCCGGTCACGGACCCGCGCTGGACCGAGAAGCTGACGTCGGTCACGGCGTGCACCCGCCGGTACCGCTTCGTCAGGTGTTCGACGGCGACGATCGGGCTGACGGCAAGCCTCCCGTTCGTGGATGACGCCCGCCGTCGACGAGGTCGGGGGCTTTCCGCGGATTCCCCGTGGCCGCGACGACGGGCGACGCGACAACGGGTCGTTACCCACGATAGTCAGCGCGTGGGCCGGGTGCGGTCAGGAGATGTCCGCCCAGCGGAAGTCGCCGTTGGGCTCGCGCAGACACGCGACCGGGCGGCCCGACGGGCCGGGCTGTACCACGCCGATGTCCGAGCTGTCGCACTCGGCGCCGGGCGCCGGGCCGCCCGGCCGCGCCTGCGGCGGGCTCTGCATCCAGCTTCCGGCGCCGGCGGCGCCAGGAGCGCCGGCGGCGCCCGGGACGCAGTAGAGCATCAGGCCGTTGACCGCGGGCGCGGGCGCCGAGTCCCGCGCCGGTTGGCACGGCTCTCCGACGAACACCGGCGACGCGGACAGCACCGGCGCGGCCGCCCCCTCGCCCGCCGTGGGACTCGTGCTCTGGCCCGGGTCGCCGGTCCCGCCAGCGGTGCCACCACCAGTGCCACCGCTGGTGGCGCCCTCCGTCGGCGCGGTCTCGGGTGTCGATCGGGGCGTCGGCGGGTCGGCGGTCGCGGTGGCCGCGCCGCGGCCGGTGGCCGAGTCGACCGGTTCCTCCTCGCTCCCGCACGCGGCGAGGGCGCTGGCGAGGAGCACCGGCAGCACACTCACCAGGACCGCCCGGCGAACCCGCGCCCACCCGGCCACGGCGACCTCCTCCCACCCGGCGGTTCGCGGGGCGCACGCCCAGTTCGCGGAGAGCGGCTGGACCGCCCGGTGACGGTGCGCTCCAAAGCTATCGCGCTCTGTGGCTCCTGTGCGGCTCCATCTGGCCGTCTCCGTCGGGTACCCAGCACCCAGCTTAGATATGCCATTGATCTCTAGGTGGGCCTCTCTCTGTCACAAGTAGCTCCATCGGTGCGATTTTAAGGATTTCTGAAGGCTGTTGGTCACTCTCTGAATTTACTCCGTTTCTTTACGTTCATATCCAATGCGCGGAGCGGGATGGGGTGGGTGCGGCTCGGCTCGGGGGGCGACGTGTCCGGTCGCAACCTCGAAGGGGGCTTTGCGCCACGGTTACCCGCGAGTAGCATGGGTACAGGTACTGGCGAGTAACAACGGCGAGTGGCAGCACGGAGCGTCAACAACACCGAGCGTCATGGCTCGGAGCCGGCCAGGCCTTGGGAAGACGGTCGACGGACGCGGACATCGGGCGCAGCCCGCGCGGCCGGAGGCCCCTCGATCACACATGGGGGCGGCCATGGGTCACTACCGGAGCAACCTTCGGGATATCGAGTTCAATCTGTTTGAGACGCTCGGGGTCGACCGGATCCTCGGTACCGGCCCATTCGCGGACATGGACCGCGACACGGCGCATGAGGTACTCGCCGAGCTGGAGCGACTGGCGACCGGCCCGCTTGGCGAGTCGTTCGCGGACGCCGATCGCAACCCGCCCGAGTTCGACCCGGCGACCGGCTCCGTCCGGCTGCCGGAGTCGTTCAAGAAGTCCTTCGCCTCGCTGCAGGACGGCGAGTGGTGGCGGCTGTTCGTGCCGGCGCACCTGGGAGGGCTTGGCGCCCCGCCAACCCTCGCCTGGGCGGCCTCGGAGCTGATCCTCGGCTCCAACCCGGCCGTGTTCATGTACATGGCTGGCCCGACGTTCGCCGGCATCCTCGACCGGCTGGGCACCGACTGGCAGAAGAAGCTCGCCGGCTGGGCCATCGAGCGGCAGTGGGGCGCCACGATGGTGCTCACCGAACCGGACGCGGGCTCCGACGTCGGCGCCGGCCGGACGAAGGCGATCCCTCAGCCGGACGGCACCTGGCACATCGAGGGCGTCAAGCGATTCATCACCAGCGGTGACTGGGACGTGCCGGAGAACATCTTCCACATGGTGCTGGCTCGGCCGGAGGGCCACGGGCCGGGCACCAAGGGGTTGTCGATGTTCGTCGTGCCCAAGTACATGCCCGACCCGAACACCGGCGCCCCCGGCTCCCGCAACGGCGTCTACGTCACGGGCCTCGAGCACAAGATGGGCCTGAAGGCCTCCGCCACCTGCGAGCTGCGCTTCGGCGAGCGGGCACCGGCGGTGGGCTGGCTCGTCGGCGACGTGCACGACGGGATCGCCCAGATGTTCCAGGTCATCGAGCACGCGCGGATGATGGTCGGCACCAAGGCGATCGCCACCCTGTCCACCGGCTACCTGAACGCCCTGGACTTCGCGCGCACCCGCGTGCAGGGCGCCGACCTGCCGCACGCCGCCGACAAGACCGCGCCGCGGGTGACGATCATCAACCACCCGGATGTCCGCCGGATGCTGATGGCGCAGAAGGCCTACGCCGAGGGCATGCGGGCGCTGGTGCTCTACACCGCCTCGTTCCAGGACACCGTGGCCATCGCCGAGGCCGAGGGTGGCATCCCCGGGACGCACCCGCGGGGGACGGGGCTCTCCGGCGACGCGGGAGCGGACGCCGAGCGCGCCGCGCGGATGAACGACCTGCTGCTGCCAATCGTCAAGGGCGTTGGCTCGGAGCGGTCGTACGAGCTGCTGGCCAGCTCGCTGCAGATCTTCGGCGGCTCCGGCTACCTGCAGGACTACCCGGTCGAGCAGTACATCCGGGACGCCAAGATCGACACTCTGTACGAGGGCACGACCTCGATCCAGGGGCAGGACCTGTTCTTCCGCAAGATCGTGCGGGACAAGGGCCAGGCGCTCACCGCGCTGCTCATCGACATCCAGACGTTCGCGAAGGGCGACGCGGGCAACGGCGCGCTCGCTCGGGAGCGCGACCAGCTCGCCACCGCGCTCGAGGACGTCCAGTCGATGGTCGGCGGCATGGTCGGCTTCCTGACCGGCGCGGCCGACGAGCGGCGCGACGTCTACAAGGTCGGCCTGAACAGCACGCGGCTGCTGATGAGCCTCGGTGACCTGGTCATCGGCTGGCTGCTGCTGCGGGGCGCCGAGGTCGCCCTGGCCGCGCTCGCGGGCCAGCCGGCCGCCAGGGACGTGTCCTTCTACCAGGGGAAGATCGCGGCGGCGAAGTGGTTCGCCGCCAACGTCCTCCCCGAGCTGCGCGCCCGCCGCGTGATGCTCGAGGCCACCACGCTCGACCTCATGGACGTTCCCGAGGACGCCTTCTAGGCCCCAGCCTGATGTCGACGGGCGTCCGGGGCAGGTCCCGGACCGCCACCTCCCGCGGCCGCCTCGATGCCCCGTGGGCGATGCCCCGTGGGCCCCGTCCCGCGTGTCGTCGGACGGGATCCGCGCCGGCGCGGGCCGCGAATCCGGTCGGCGACTCGGAGCCTCGCCGCCGCCGCCGGGCCTACGAAGATCTTCTGAGAGCCGGTCCGATGGCGGCCGGCTTGTCCGACACGTCAGCGGTTTCCGACCTGCCACCCCCTGGGTACATGCCCGGGCATGGGAATCATGATGAGTCTGGGGTTCTTCGGCTTCGGCGCGGTGCTCGCGTTCGCGGTGCGCGGGGACCCGCCCGGGCTCGACCTCACGACGGTCGGCGTCATCGTCATGCTCGTCAGCGCCGCTGGTTTCGCGACGGCTCTCTACCGGGACCGCTGGCGCAGGCGCCTGCTCGAGGAGTCCGTCGAGCAGGGGATGGCCCCGCCGATCCCGCTCGACGACGACGAGCTCCTGATCGAGCCGACCTCGCCGCTCACGGTGTCGCCGTCCACCCCGGTCATGCGCGCCGAGCCCGGGCGCTGATCGCGCCGGACACCGATCGCGGTGTCCGCGGTCGGGACGACGCCACGGCGGTCACGCCCGCCGGGCTGGCTCAGGCCCTGGTCAGGACGTGCGCAGCGGCGGGAAGGCCTGGTCGAGCTCATTGCGCATGTCGCGCTTGAGGATGTCGTCGCTCTCGGACGACGGCTGGCCTTCCAGCAGGAAGCGCGCGACCCGGAGCGTGAGATCCACTCGTTCCGCCAGGTTCAGTGCCCCGGTGAAGCGTCCGCCCGTGGAACCAGCGGACGACGCGGAGGTGAGCACCTTGGCGACGAACTCGTCGGCGGCCATGAGAGCCTCCACGCGCGTCATGCGGTTCACCCCTTTGTCCGGTAAGCCGGAGCCGTGCCAATAACTGGATGCCGGCGCAACGCTACCAGGCTGCATCCCACCGCTGTTGTTCGCCCCATCTGCCGCCTTTGGTGCTACCCGCGACTCTTGGCCATCACTGTCCCATCCGTTGTGGCTCCGGGTAGGCGCCATGACCCGTCGAGCCCCGCCGGCCCTGAGCCGGCGGGGCTCGACCGCGCGCGTCAGCTCCAGGCCACGCGTCAGCTCCCGGAGGGGCGTCAGCTCCAGGCCAGCAGACGGGTCGGGTCGGTGAGCATGGCGGCGACGTCGGCGAGGACGGCGGAGCCCAGCTCGCCGTCGACCAGCCGGTGGTCGAAGGACAGCGCCAGCTGGCCGACCGTGCGGACCGCCAGCTGCCCCTCGTGGACCCAGGGCGCCGGGCGGATCGCGCCGACCGCGAGGATCGCCGCCTCGCCCGGGTTCAGGATCGGCGTGCCGATGTCCACCCCGAACACGCCGACGTTGGTGATGGTGATCGTGCCGCCGGTCAGGTCGGCGGGGGCCGCCTGACCGGCCCTGGCCCGCGCCGTGAGGTCATGCAGCGCGCGGGCCAGCCCCGCCATGTCCAGCCGGCCCGCGTCCGGGATGTTCGGCACCAGCAGCCCGCGCGGCGAGGCCACCGCGACACCGAGGTTCACGGCGGCCGGGACGACGATCTCCGGGTCGCCCGCGCCGTTCTCGACCCAGGCCGCATTGATCATCGGACGCCGGCGGATGGCCACCAGCAGCGCCCGCGCGACGAACAGCAACGGCGTGACCTTGACCCCCGCGTACTCCGGCAACGCGGCCAGCCGGTCGCGCGCCGTCATCGTCTCGGTCAGGTCGGCGGCGAGGAACTCGGTGACGTGCGGCGCGGTGAACGCGCTGCTCACCATCGCCCTGGCGGTCGCCCGGCGCACCCCGGACACCCGGAGCCGCCACGCCTGGGCGCGCTCGTCGAAGACGGCCTCCGTCGGGATCTGTCCCGCCTGCGCCGTGGCGGCGGCCGCCGCGACCGGAGTGCCAGCCGGGGCGCCGTTCGGAGCGGCGGCCGGAGCGGCGGCCGGCGGCGGCGGGCCGGGCTCGGTCGCCGGCGCGGCGCCAGGAGCGCCGGGTACCAGGATTCCGGCGGCCGCCTCGACGTCGGCGCGACTGATCGAGCCGGCCGGGCCGGTGCCGGTCAGCGTGTGGAGGTCGACCCCGAGGTCGCGCGCGAGCCGGCGGACCGGCGGCTTGGCCAACGTCGCGCGTGCTGGCACCGGCGCGGCCGGCGGATGGCCGGCCGGCCACCCGGCCTGGGCCGGGGGCGGCGCGACGGCGGGCCCGGCCCGGTGGGCGCCGTTGCTGGTGGCCCGGCCGGCGAGCGAGCCGCCCAGGGGCGCGGGCATGCCACCTGGCCGGCGCCGGCGGCGGGCGCGGCCCGCGCCGGCCGGTCCCCCCGGCGTGGCGCGCGGGCCGTAGCCGACCAGCATCGGCTCCCGGTCACCGCCGCGCCCGGCCGGTGCTCCCGGCCCATCCGCCGCCGGTCCTCCCGGCGCGGCGCCGGCCGAGGCGAGCGGCGCCTGTGGGACGGGCGGCGGCATGGCCGTCGCCCCGGGCGCGCCAGGGCCCGCGCCAGCGGTCCTGGCGTCCTCGTTCTCCTCGATGGTGACGAGCACCGTGCCGACCAGGACCGTGTCACCGTCCGCGCCGTGCGTCTCGACCAGCCGGCCGGCGAACGGGCTGGGCAGCTCCACCAGCGCCTTCGCCGTCTCCACCTCGACCAGCGGCTGGTTGACCGCGACCACGTCCCCCACCGCGACGAGCCAGCGGACGATCTCCGCTTCCGCGAGGCCCTCGCCCAGGTCGGGGAGCCGGAACTCTCGCCGCGCCACCGCAGCCTCCTCAGCTCGACAACGAGGTGTGCCTAGTAACGGTGTGTCTGGTGATGGTGTGCCTGGCAACGAGGCGTGCCCTGGTGGTCAGTGCCCTAGTAGCCAAAGGCGCGGTCCACGGCGTCGAGGATGCGGTCGACGTCGGGGAGGTAGTGCTCCTCCAACCGGGACGGCGGGTAGGGGGTGTCGAAGCCCGTGACTCGAAGGACCGGGGCTTCCAACGAGTAGAAGGCCTGCTCGGTCACTCGGGCCGCGACCTCCGCCGAGATCGAGACGTTCGACGGCGCCTCGTGCACGACCACCAGGCGCCCGGTCCGGCGCACCGACTCGATCACGGGATCCAGGTCCAGCGGGGAGAGCGAGCGCAGGTCGATGACCTCGAGCAGGCGGCCGTCCTCCGCCTCGGCGACCAGCGCCGCGTCCAGGCAGGTCCGGACCATCGGTCCGTAGCCGACCAGCGTGGCGTCCTTCCCGGCCCGCGCGATCCGGCTGGCGAACAGGGGCCCCGGCGTCCGCGCGGCCGGGATCGCGCCGGTGGCCGTGTCGCCGGCGAGCGCCGAGAGGTCGACGGGGTCGACCTCCTCCTTCTCCCAGTAGCGCCGCTTCGGCTCCAGGAAGATCACCGGGTCGTCGGTGGCCACCGCCTGCTGGATCATCACCTGGGCGTCCGTCGGGTTCGAGCAGGTCACCACCTTCAGCCCGGCGGTGTGGCAGAAGTACGCCTCGGGGGACTCGCTGTGGTGCTCCACCGCGCCGATGCCGCCGCCGACCGGAATCCTGATGGTCACCGGCATCCGCACCCGGCCCGCCGACCGGTAGTGCAGCTTGGCGAGGTTGCTGACGATCTGGTCGAACGCCGGATAGACGAAGCCGTCGAACTGGATCTCGCAGACCGGGCGGAAGCCGCGCATCGCCATCCCGATCGCGGTTCCGATGATCGCCGACTCGGCCAGCGGGGTGTCGATCACTCGTTCCTCGCCGAACCGCTCGCGCAGGCCGTCGGTCACTCGGAACACCCCGCCGAGCCGGCCGACGTCCTCGCCCATGACGACGACCTTCGGGTCGGCCTCCATCACCGCGCGCAGGCCACTGTTGAGCGCGCTGGCCAACGTCAGCGTGGGCACGATGCCTCCGGTCCTGGGCTCTGCGGCGGCGGCGCCGCGACGGGACGGCCGGCCGGAACCAGCCCGACGGCCAGCGGCGAGCCCGGCGCGGACGACCCGGGCGAGGGCGCCGGTGATGACGGTGCCGCGGGCGGCGGCGATGACGCGGCTGACGGCGGCGCCGCGGCCGATGGGGATGACACGGCCCTCGGGGAGGACGCCGGGAGGACGGCCGGCGACGGCTCCGGCGCGGTGGGCGGCGGGTCGTCCTCGGCGGCGAGCAGCTCGGCGAGGTCCGCGCGCTCGGCGGCGACGTGCCCGCTCTCGTCCACGTGGACGTGGTCGAACATCGACAGCGGTGCCGGGTCGGGCAGCGCGAGGCAGCGGCGGCGCAGGTCGGCGGCGAACTCGTCGGCCCGGGCGGCGATCCCGGCCTCGGCGGCGCCGTCGAGCGTGCCCTGGGCGGCCAGGTAGGCGCGTAGCCGGGCCAGCGGGTCGCGCTCGGCCCAGCTGGCGACCTCGTCGGAATCCCGGTAGCGGGTCGGGTCGTCGGCGGTGGTGTGCGCGCCCATCCGGTAGGTGACGGCCTCCAGCAGCGTCGGTCCCTCCCCGGCCCGCGCGCGCGCCAGCGCCCACCGGGTCGCCGCCAGGGTGGCGAGCACGTCGTTGCCGTCGACCCGCACCCCGGGGAACCCGTAACCGGCGGCGCGCTGGCAGAGCGGCACCCGCGACTGCCGGATGGTCGGTTCCGAGATCGCGTACTGGTTGTTCTGGCAGAAGAAGACGACCGGAGCGCCGAACACCGCCGCCCAGCCGAACGCCTCGCTCACGTCACCCTGGCTGGAGGCGCCGTCGCCGAAGTAGGCGATCGTCGCGCACCCGCCGCCGTCGCGGCTGACACCCATGGCGTAGCCGGTGGCGTGCAGCGTCTGCGAGCCGACCACGATCGCGTAGAGCGCGAAGCCGTGCTCGGTGGGATCCCAGCCGCCGTGGGTGACCCCGCGGAACAGGCTCAGCACGGCGACCGGGTCGACGCCGCGGCAGTAGGCGACCCCGTGCTCGCGGTAGGACGGGAAGGCCATGTCGTCCGGCGCGAGTGCCCGGGCCGAGCCGACCTGGGCGGCCTCCTGGCCGCGCAACGGCGCCCACAGCCCCAGCTCTCCCTGGCGCTGCAGGGCGGTGGCCTCCTCGTCGAGCCGGCGGACGATGACCATGTCGGTGTACATCGCCAGCAGGTCGGCCATGTCCACGTCGGCGACGTGCGCCTCCATCGCGGACTCCCGCTCCGTCGCTGCAGTCACCCGTCGCCCGCTCGGAGTGAGCAGCTGCATCAGCTCCGTCACAGTCGCCAACGATAGGCCTCCACCCGACCATCTGCTGGGCACAAGTTGATCTGTACGGTTACGCCCGATCTATGGCCGGGCGGCAGATCGTCGGCGATCCCTGGCACCTGCGACCTGGTCGTCCTCGGGACGGTCTCGGTGCCCGGCGATGGTCGAAGCGGACGTCCACAGGCTCGCCGAGGGCGGCCACACTCGATGTGGTCGCCGCCGGGTCGCCGTGCGGTGGCCGCGACCGGGGCTCGGTACGGTGACGGCGTGAGCGCATCCCAGGGTCCGTCCTCGCGGGCCTCCTCGCAGTCCTCCTTCACCGCGCCGGAACAGGCCGGCCAGGCGGCCCGGCCGCTGGTCGACGGCTCCGCGCTCGGCCGGGTGGGGATCTGGAGCGGACAGTTCGACTTCTCGCCCGCGGGCGTCGTGCGCGAGGCCGTCGCCGAGCTGGAGGAGCTCGGCTACCCGACGGTGTGGACCGGGGAGGTGAAGGGCCGGGAAGTGCTGGTGACGGCGGGGCTGATGCTTGCCGCCACCTCCCGGATCACCGTCGCGACCGGCATCGCGCAGATCCTGGCCCGCAACCCGCTCACCATGACGGCCGGTCAGCTGACCCTCGCCGAGGCACACCCGGGCCGGTTCCTGCTCGGCCTCGGCGTCTCGCACGCGGAGCTCATGCAGATCCGGGGCGTGCCCTACACGAAGCCGCTCGGCCAGATGGCGGCCTACCTCGCCGAGATGGACCGGATGGCGGCCGAGCAGTACCGGGCCGTGCCGCCCGGTGACGCGCCGCCGCGGGTGCTCGCCGCGCTCGGCCCGAAGATGCTGGAGCTGGCGCGCGACCGCGCCGACGGCGCGCACACGTACTTCGTCCCGCCCGAGCACACCGCGGCCGCCCGCAAGGTGCTCGGCTCCGGCAAGCTGCTCGTCCCCGAGCAGGCGTTCGTCCTGGACACCGACGCCGAGCGGGCCCGCGAGCTCGCCCGCCGGCATACCGGCTCCTACCTGCGCCTGCCGAACTACACCAACAACCTGCGCCGTCACGGGTACGGCGACGATGACTTCGCGAACGCCGGCTCCGACCGGCTCGTCGACATGATCGTCCCGCACGGCGGCCCCGAGGTGCTCGCGCGCCGGGTGGCCGAGCACCTCGACGCCGGCGCGGACCAGGTCGCCGTCCAGGTCCTGGACTACGACCGCCGCGGCCTGCCGCGCCGCCAGTGGCGGGAGATCGCCCCCGCGCTGCTCGCGCTGTAGGGCGACCGGCGGTCCGGCCAAGGCTCGCCAACACGCGCCGCCCGGTGGCAAGTGGTCTCCTGGTGTCTGCTTACGGTGTCCCCTGTCACGGGTCTGAGCAGGGCGGGGTGAGCGATGGTGCGGGTACGGTCGCGCGGGCATGGAGGGCCCGGCGGGGCGGGTGACGCGCGGGGTCGCGTGCCCGCGGCGCGGTCGGCTGGCCGCCGGCCCAGGAAGCCCGTCGCGGTGGCGCTGGCCGCCGTCGGCGCTGTTCTGGCCGGCTGCGGGATGTTCGGCGGCGACGACGGCGCGCCGCCCGGAGTCGTCGAGGCCGGGCTCGGTGCCGCCCCCCCGGCGACGGCGCCCGCCACGCCCGCCAAGCCGACCGTGCCGCCCGGCGGGGCCGAGCGGGCGCCCACCGGTGAGCCGGTCACGCTCGCGTTCGCCGGCGACACGCACTTCGCCGGATCGTCGGCGGCCGGGCTGACCTCGCTCGGCCCCATCGGTCAGACGCTGTCGGCCGCGGATCTCACGATGCTCAACCTGGAGACCGCGATCACCACCGGCGGCGACCCGGCGCCGAAGGAGTTCACCTTCCGCGCTCCGCCGAGCGCGTTCACCTCACTGCGTGACGCCGGCGTCGACGTGGTGAGCATGGCGAACAACCACGGCATGGACTACGGCGTGACGGGGCTGGCGGACTCGCTGCGTGACGCGCAGGCGGCGGGCTTCCCCGTCATCGGGGTCGGCGAGGACGACACCTCCGCCTTCCGCCCGTACCGGGCCGAGATCAAGGGCCAGCGGATCACCATGATCGCCGCGACCCGGGTGCTCGACGACGAGCTCGCGGCCGCGTGGACCGCCGGCCCGGGCAAGCCGGGGCTCGCGTCGGCGAAGGACATGACGAAGCTGCTGAGCGCCGTCCGGGCCGCGCGCGCCGACTCGGACACCGTCGTGGTGTTCCTGCACTGGGGTGTCGAGCGGCGCGCCTGCCCCGGCACCGACCAGAGCGGGATCGTGCCCGCCCTGGTCGACGCGGGCGCCGACATCGTCGTCGGCTCGCACGCGCACCTGCTCCAGGGCGGCGGCTGGCATCCGACCGGGGCGTTCGTTGACTACGGGCTGGGCAACTTCGTCTTCTACTCGTCGGGTATGGGAACCAACACGCAAAGCGGCGTCCTGCGGCTGACGGTCCAGGGCCGCGCGGTGACCCAGGCCCAGTGGGTCCCGGCCCGCATCTCCGGCGGCCTGCCTCGCCCGGCGACCGGGGCCGACGCGGAGGCCATCCTCGCGACCAAGGGCTCCCTCCAACAATGCGCCGGCCTCAACCCCAATCCGCCCACCTGGGGCGCCATCCCTGGTGCCACCGGTACGGCCGGCGCCACGGGACCCGCCGGCCAGGCGGTGGCGAGCCCCACCACCGGCGGCTGAGCGGAGCGGTTTCGTGCCGGCCCGGTCAGCTCGTGCCGGCCGGCCTGGCGCCCGGCTCACCCCGGGCCCGGGTCGTCACCGGGTCGGCGACGCGCGACACGGTTGATCAGTAGTCGCCCGCGGAAATGGCGACGAGACCAGCCGTCCGGCGAGCCGTTTCCGCGGGCATCCGGCGATCATGCCGGCGGGGCCGCGGACCCCACCCGGAGCGGCACTGGCGCGTCCGAGCGCGGTCGGCCGGTCAGCCGCCCGCCGATGGCGCCGCTGACGGGCCGCCGGCGCAGCCGCCGAGGACGCGCAGCGTGCCCGTGCCCGGGAACTCGAAGGTCTCGGTCGGGCACCAGCCGGCGGCGCGCAGGTCGGCGAGTTCGGCGTCGGCGCCGCCGCGGTCGTAGACGAGCACGAACAGCAGGAGGCGCTCGGGTGCTGGCCCGGTGCGCGCCGCCAGGGCGGCCCGGGCCTCGCCCTCGCCGACCGCCGTGAGGAAGAGCGTCGAGTCCTCGGGCAGGCGGGGGCCGGCCGGGGGCGCGGCGGCCGCGGGCGGCGGCAGGTAGGGGCCGTCGTCGCTGACGCCCGTCGCGTAGAGCCAGCCGGAGCGGGCCAGCCGGCCGCCGACCACGACGACGTCACCGGGCTGGTAAAGCCCGCGGGCGAGCGTCGTCGCGTCGACCATCAACGCCACCGGCCGGATCTCGTGCCGCTCCCGCCACAGCGGCCACAACGCGCTCGCGGACGCCACCGGCGCCGCGGCGAGCACGACCAGCGCGCCCGCGAGGACGACCCGTCCGGCGGGGACGGCCCTCCAGGCCAGGGCGGTCGCCCGCCACCGGCCGCCCGGCGGGCGACCAGCGCCGGTCCCGTCCCCGGCCGCGGCCGGGGGTGCCCCGAGGAGGCGGGCCATCCGGTCGGCGCCGACCGCGACGACCGCGACGAGCAGGGGGACGAGAAAGGTGTTGGTGCGGTTGGCGCCGAAGGGCCAGTAGCGGCCCACGCTGGCGGCGAGAGCGATCAGGAGGGCGCCCAGCACGGCGACGAGCAGCTGCCGCCCGGCCCCCCAGGCGTGCGCCGGAGCCATCGCCTGGGAGGCCGGGCTCCCCGCGCGGCCGCCGTCGGGATGGGTCAGCCGGCGCGCGTCACCGGGGTCGCGCATCGGCTGACCGATCTTGTCGAACCGGTGGAGCGCGACCACGCCGAAGGCGAAGGCGAGGGCGGCGGCGGGGGCGAGCAGCCACGCGGCGGCGAAGGTGGCGTCGGTCGCGGGGTGGACCAGGTTCGGGTCGTAGCGGTCCACGCCCGTCGGCGCGCCGCCCAGGATCCTGACCAGCTCACCGGCGACGAACCCGACCGCGTCCAGCGGCCCGCGGCCGGCGAGGAACTGGGTGTCCCAGAACCGGCTCGCCCGCTGGCTCGACTGGTGGCCGATGAACAGGGCGGTGTGCAGCCCGCAGATCGCCAGCGCGGGCGCGGCGGTCAGCGCCGCGCGGGCCCGGGGCCGCCACCCGCGGCCGGCGGCGACGACGTCGCCGGCCGCCAGCGGAATGATCAGGAAGGCGGCGGGCACGGCGAACAGCGAGACGGCACCGGCCGTCGTCCTGGCCACTGTGGGGCGCCGCGCGGCGCCCCACAGCCAGACGACGGCGAGGGCGGCGAGCGCCTCGACGGCGTAGGGCTTGAGCTGGGTTCCGAGGTCGACGACCACTCCGGACAGCCCGAGCGACGCGGCCGCCAGCCCGGCCGCCGCCGGGCCGGTGAACCGGCGCACGAAGGCGTAGGCCACGGCCGGGAGCGCCACCAGGGCCACCAGTTCGGGCAGGCGCAGCGCCCAGGCGTGCCAGCCGGCGACCTCGCCGACCAGCCTCGTCAGCGCGGCCCAGCCGAGGGCAGACGGGGTGTTCGCGTGCGCGAGCTCCGACCAGAACGTCGCCGCCGGCTCGGCGAGGAAGTGGGGCCGCCAGATCTCGTCGTACCAGAGCGGTCGGTCGAGCACCGCGCGCAGCGCGACCAGGGCGGCGACGACGGTGGCGGCGAGCGCCGCCGGCACCGCGAGGTCCACGACCTTCCGGGGGCGCGGCCGGTGCCGGGCCTGGCCGGCGAGCGGCCCGGCGGTGTCGCGATCCGTGACCTCGACCCCGGATGGTTCGTCATCCGGGGTGTCCACGGCCGTCACGGCGCGTAGCGGTTCGTTCGACGCCGCGGGGCCGGTGTCCACAGTTGAAGGCGAGTTATCCACAGGTCTTGTCCACAGGCTGCGTACGACTGTGGAAATCCCCTTCCAAGGTGTGGACGACGCCTTCGGCTAGCCCTGCGAGTAGGAGGCGAGGAAGTGGTCGATCCGGCCGATGGCGTGGGTGAGGTCGTCGACGTTGGGCAACGTGACGATCCGGACGTGATCGGGCCTCGGCCAGTTGAATCCGGTGCCCTGCACGAGCAGGATCTGCTCCGCTCGCAGCAGGTCGAAGACGAGCTGCTCGTCGTCGCGGATCGCGTGCACCTCGGGGTCCAGGCGCGGGAACGCGTACAGCGCGCCCTTCGGCGGCACGCAGGACACACCGGGGATGTCGTTCAGCAGCTTCACCACGGTGTCGCGCTGCTCACGTAGCCGGCCGCCGGGCAGCACCAGATCGGCCGCGCCGCCGTTGTGGTCGAGCGCCGCGACCACCGCGTACTGGCCGGGGACGTTGGCGCACAGGCGCATGTTCGCCAGGATGTTCAGGCCCTCGATGTAGCTGGTCGCGTGCCCGCGCGGGCCGGAGACGACCATCCAGCCGGCGCGGAAACCGGCCAGCTGGTAGGCCTTCGACAGGCCGTTGAACGTCACGCAGACGAGATCCGGAGCGAGCGCGGCGGTCGCCACGTGCTCGGCGCCGTCGTAGAGGATCCGGTCGTAGATCTCGTCGGAGAAGACCATCAGGTTGTGCTGGCGGGCCAGCTCCACCAGCGCCTCGACGGTGGCCCGGTCGTAGACGGCGCCCGTGGGGTTGTTCGGGTTGATCAGGACGATCGCCCGGGTGCGCGGCGTGATCCGGGCGGCGACGTGCTCGACGTCGGGGAGCCAGCCGGCGGACTCGTCGCACAGGTAATGCACCGGCTTTCCGCCGCAGAGGCTGACCACGGCCGTCCACAGCGGGTAGTCCGGCGCGGGCAGCAGCACCTCGTCTCCGTCGTTGAGCAGCGCCTGCAGCGCCATCATGATCAGCTCGGAGACGCCGTTGCCGAGGTACACGTCGTCCGGCCCGACGCCGGCGACGCCCTTGTGCCGGTGGTACTGGGCGACCGCGGCGCGCGCCGCGGGCAGTCCCTTGGAGTCGCTGTAGCCCTGTGCGCTCGCCAGGCTGGTGACGACGGACGCGAGGATCTCCGGCGGGGTCGAGAAGCCGAACGGGGCGGGATTGCCGATGTTCAGCTTCAGAATCCGCTGGCCGGTGGCCTCCATCCGGTTCGCCTCGTCGAGGACGGGGCCTCGGACGTCGTAGCAGACGCCGGCGAGCTTGTCGGACTGGGTGAACTCCATGCCATCCAGGGTAGGCATGTCGTCCACGGGTTATTCACGGGCAGTGGCCGCGCCGGCCGCCGTCACCCCAGCCGAGCGATGACCGAGCCCGGCCGTACCTGCGCGTCTGGGACATCTCGGCTCACCCGGAGTAAACAATCTCCCGTTCGAGGTCGCTACCCTGCGTGCTGGCCAGGCGTGCCGGTCAGGCACCGCCGAAGGTGGGGAACGTCGGCGGGGTGCCGACGCTGCGCGAGGGCGATGGCGAGGGGGCGGCGCTGGTGGTGGCCGGCGGGGCCGTGGGCGTGGCGACGGGCGGCGTGGTGGCCGCGGTGGTCGGCGCGACCGGGGGCCGGGTGGTCGCCCTCGGCCTCGCGGTCGTCGGCGCGGGCCTCGGCGGGGTGGTAGTGGTCGGCGGCACGGTGGTCTGCGTGGTGGTCGGCGCGGCGGTGGACGACGCCGGAAGGGGCCCGGCGGTCGCGACCGGCAGCCCGACGAGGGTGGCGAGCGCGGCCCACTGCTCGTCGCCGCGGGTGAGCCCGGCACGCATCCGCTGCTGGAGCTCGCTGACGGCGACCTGGGTGCCGTCGAACAGGTTCCCGCAGGCCGTGACTCCGTCGCCGTAGCCGTTCAGGCCCGTGTCGAACAGGTTCTGCGCCGCGCTGTCCGGGCCGGGGGTGAGCGCCCGCGCCTCGGTCAGGTCGTCGGCCAGCGTCGTGCAGGTGGGCTGCAGCGCGGCGCCGTCCTGCGCGTCCAGGTGGGCGCGGATCTCGGCGACGTCGGTCGCGATGCGCCCGCGGATCGTGCGCGTCCCGTCGTACCACTCGCTGATCGCGTCGTCGCCGACGGTCGACGCGACATACGCGCTGCCGAGCGGGTTGTTCGGATCGGACGCCTTGCCGCCGGAGCAGGTGGTCAGCACCCCGGCGATCCCGATCAGGAGGGCGCCGGCGATGGCGAACTTCTTCCAGAGCTCGCTCGACTCCTCCTCGACGCGCGACGCGCCTCCCGGCCGGGGGTTTCCTGGTGTGACCTTCCCGGGCCGTGGGTCTCGCGCGGAGGCGTCCGGCGGCGCCGTGGCGCCCTCGGACCGCGGGTTCCGGTCGGTTCGCGTGTCGGTACCCGCGAAGGGGCGAGGACGTGGCATCCGTCGTCCTCCTTCGACCTCTCGGTGACGGGCCGCGTCCGTCGTGTCCGCGTCCCGAACAGCTCGATCCGGGTGACGGTGACCGGAACGAGTAGCACCTGTAGGTCTGGACGATATCGCCGCTTACGTGAGCCTTCGGGAGGTGGTCGCGCTGTCGACGCCGCCGGGGCGCCGAATACCGCCAGTTGCCCGGATTTGGCCGTGGGCCGAGCATCGCCGACGCGCTTGGTGGAAATGAAAACCATTGCCGTATTCGTTGCAAGTCGCGACGGGGATGTCGGCCCGTCGCCCGCGGCCAGCCCGTCGTGGCGCCGGAGGTGAGAAAGTGGATGCTGTGTCGACCGTGAACCGAAGCCGCGTGAACGACGAACCGGACGGCCGCGCGCCGGCGCCGGCCGGGCGCTCACTACCAGCCCGGGGCACCACGCGGTCGACCCGGCAGGGTGACGCCGTCTCCGCCGCGCTGGCCGCCACCAACGCGTTCACCAGCGCCCAGGACCTGCACGCGCGGCTGCGCGCCGACGGCCAGCCGGTCGGCCTCACCACCGTCTACCGCCACCTGCAGGTGCTCGCCGACCGCGGCGAGGTCGACGTGCTGCGCCTCGACGACGGGGAGACCGTCTACCGCCGCTGCGCGACCGGCACGCACCACCACCACCTGGTCTGCCGCGCCTGCGGGCACACCGTCGAGGTGGCCGGCCCCGAGATCGAGCGGTGGACCGAGCAGGTCGCCGCCGCCGAGGGCTTCACCGACGTCGCCCACACCCTCGAGATCTACGGCCACTGCTCCTCGTGCTCCTGACGGTTGCGTTCCGTTTGCCGCTTCCGTCGCGTTGTTGGTTGCTTTTCAGGCTCTATGGTTGATCTTGTCTGGTCAGGTTCCTCCAGATCCGGGGCTGCGCCCTGCGGCGCGAGGCTCGGACTGGGTGTGGTTGGTCCCGACCGGTGAAGTAGCCCTTGATCAGGGTCGCGCCCCGCGGCGCGAGGCTCCGGCGAGGGGCGGTCAGGTGGTTGCCGGGCGAGGGCGGGGGTGGGCGCGGCCGGTCAGGGCGAGGGAGAGGACGAACATCGCGGCGACGGTGAGGACGATGGCGCCGCCGGCGGCGACGTCCCACTGGGCGCTGACCGCCAGGCCGGCGACGCCGGCCAGCACACCCAGGCCCATCGACAGGGCCGTCATCGGGCCCGTGCGGTCGCACCACAGCCGCGCCGTCGCCGCCGGGCCGACGACCAGGGCGATCGCCATGATCGTGCCGACGGCCGGCACCGTCGTCACCACCGTCAGCTCGAGGGCCGCGAGGACCACGAGGTCTAGCCGACGGGCCGGGTACCCGGCGGCGGCGAGCGCCGCCGGGTCGAAGGCGCCGAGCAGCAGTTCCTTGCGCAGCGCCGCGAGCAGCGTGAGGACGACGACGGCCGTGACGGCGCTGACCACCAGGTCGGGCGTGCCGACGGTGAGGATCGAGCCGACCAGGAACGCGGTCAGGTCCCTGGTGAAGCCGTCCTGGGCGGACATGAGCGCGACGCCGAGCGCGAACCCGCCGGAAAGCACGACGCCGGTGACGCTGGACAGGTCGCGCCCGCCGCGGCCGGTGGCGGCCGACGGAAGCCCGCCGGCCGGGCCGCCGCGCGCCCCGGCCACGGCCGCGACCACGCCGACGAGAAGCAGGCCGAAGACGCCGGCGCCGAGGACGAGGTGCACGCCCAGCAGCGCGGCTATCACGACGCCGGGGAACGTGGCATGCGTGAGCGCGGTGGCGAGGAAACTCAGCCGGCGCAGTACCACGTGCACGCCGACCGCCCCGCACAACACGCCCACGATCGCGGCCTCGGCCAGCGCGCGCTGGGTGTAGCCGTCGCCCAGGGTCTCCCAGAGCCTCATCGGGTCACGGCTCCGTCGGGCCGGGGCTCGCCCGGGTACGGGCTCGCCGGCTCGTCGCCGCCCACGCGCGGACCCGCCTCCTGGACCGCGGTGTCTGCTGGCGCGCCCACCGCATCGGTTGGCGGGCCCGCCGTCGCGCGGGGCTTCGCCAGTTTCGCGTGGCGGCGGGCTGTGTCGGCCGCGAGCGCCAGCAGGTAGCCGGCGACGAGGACCAGCACCACGGTCGCGCCGGTGGCGAGCCGGACCCCGTGGTCCACCGAGACCTTGTAGCTGACCAGCAGGCCGATCCAGCCGCCCGCCATCCCCAGCGCGGCGGCGAGCACGGTCACCACGGCGAACCGGTCGGACAGCAGCCGGGCGGTCGCCGCCGGGACCACGATCAGCGCGATCACCAGCACCGTGCCCACAGCGCGCACGGCGGCGACCACGACCAGCGCGATCGCCAGGTTGAGCACCAGGTCGAGCACCGCCACCCGGTAACCGGCCGCGCGGGCCCCCTGAGGGTCGAACGCGACCAGCAACAGCTCCTTGCGCAGCGCGGCCAGGACGGCGAGGACCACGACCGCGACGGCGGCGGTGGCCACGATGTCGGCGACGCGCACCGTCAACACCCGGCCGAACAGGAACGCCGTGAGATCGGCCGTGTAGGACGAGCGGCGCGACACCAGCACGACGCCGAGCGCGAAGAAGCCCGTGAGCAGGATCGCCAGCGCCGCGTCCTCCGCCACCCGGCGGGTCGCCGCGAGCAGGGTGAACAGGCCGGCGGCGACCGCGGCGACCACCAGCGCGCCGGGGAAGATCCCCTGCGTGCCGCCGATCAGGAAGCCGACGACGACGCCGGGGAACACGGTGTGGGTGAGCGCGTCGGCGAGGAACGCGAGCCGGCGCAGCAGCACGAACACCCCGACGACGGCCGCGAGCCCGCCGAGCAGCAGCAGCTCTACCAGCGCGCGGGTCAGGTAGGGGCGCTCGAACGGGGCCATCAGCAGGTCGGTCACGGCCGGGACCCGGGCACGCTCGCGGTGACGGCGGTGACGGCGGTGACGGCGGTGACGGGGGGTGGGACGGGCGTCATGACCTGGCGACGATGACGCCGTGGCTGCCCAGCTCCACGGCGGCGCCGCCGTAGGCGGCGCGCAGCAGCTCGGGGGTGAGCGTCGCCGCCGGCGGGCCGAAGGCGAACTGGTGCCGGTTGAGCAGGCAGACCTCGTCGCAGGCGAGGTGGGCGAGCGCCAGGTCGTGGGTCGAGATCACTACCGCGGTGCCGGCGGCCGTGAGCTTCGCGAGCGCGGCGAGCAGCGCGTCCTGGGAGACCGCGTCCACCCCGTTGAACGGCTCGTCGAGCAGCAGCAGCCGGGGCCTCGCCGCGATCGCCCTGGCCAGCAGCACCCGCTGGCGCTGGCCGCCGGACAGCGTGCCGAACCGGTCCCGGGCGCGGTGGGCGAGCCCCACCGTCTCCAGCGCCTCGGCGGCGGCGGCACGGTCGGCCGCGCCCGGCCGGCGCACCCAGCCGACCTGCCGGTACCGGCCCATCAGCACCACCTGGGCGACCGAGACCGGGAAGTCAGGGTCGAGGGTGTCGGCCTGCGGGACGTAGCCGACCTCCCGGCGGGCCCGCGCCGGCGCCTGGCCCAGGACGGTGATCGAGCCCGAGACCACGGGGACGAGCCCGAGCACGGCCTTGATCAGCGTCGACTTGCCGGCGCCGTTCGGGCCGATCAGCGCGACCGTCCGGCCGGCCAGTACCCGGCCGCTCACCCGTTCCAGGGCGGGGATGCGCCCGTAGGCGATGCTCGCGTCCGCGAGCACCAGCGCGTCCCGGGGCTCCCCCTGGGCCCCGGCTTCCCCTTGGCCCCGGGGTTCCTCCCGGATCCGCCGCGCCGATCCGGCCGGTCCGCGCGGAGACGGCGCGTCGGCGGCGACGGGCTCGGCCAGCTCCACGGCCCCCGCCGGCTCGCGCCGGGCGTCCTTGCCCGGCAAGGCACCCGGCAGGGTGTCCGGCAGGACGTCAGGCGGGGCGGCCGGTGGGGCGCCGGGCGCCGCGGGCTCGGCGAGCGTGGCCAGCCCGAACCGCGGTGTCACGACGACTGGGCCGTGGCCTCCCGGCGGACCCGCCAGCGGAGCTTCCGGCTCGTCGACCTCCAGGACCGGCTGCCGGGCCTGCCCCGTCGGCGAGGCCGACCGGGCGGGAACCCCGGATCCCGCGGAGTGCCTGGGCTCCCGGACCTCCCAGATCGACTCCGCAAGCTCCGTCGATCCGGCAGGGACCCCGGATCCGGCGGGAACTCCGTCGTCGATCCGACGGGGCCCGCGGGCAGCGGGCGCCTCGGAACTCATGGCGGCCACAGTATGCGGTCCGCGACTCGCCGACGGCGGCCGGTCCACCCGAGGGCCACGCCCCGCCGTCGCCGCCGCCCGGGACGCGTCAGGGATCCGCGGCACCCCGGGTAGGGGGAAGGAGCAGCCGGGGGTCACCGCAGCGCCGCCACGATCACGTCGGTGTTGTGCCGCTCGGCCGTCAGGTAGGTGCCGCCCGCCGACCCCGGCGGGCCGAGCGAGTCGGCGTACAGCGAGTCCTCGCCGGCGATGACCGTGACGTCGGCCTCGCGCCCGATCGTGTCGGCCGTCTTGGGCGAAAGAGACGACTCCGAGAAGACGGCCTTGGCCCCGGTCGCGCGGATCTTCGCGACGATCTCCTGGATGGCCTGCCCGGACAGCTCGGCCGAGGTGTCGAAGCTCGGGATGACCGCGCCAACATAGGTGATCCCGTAGCGGGCCGTGTAGTAGCCGAACGAGTCGTGGTTGGTGACCAGCAGGCGCTGGTCCTCGGGGATGGTCGCGATCTGGGCTTCGGTATACCGGTCGAGCTCGTCGAGTTCGACCGTGTACGCCGTCAGGTTCGCCAGGTAGTTCCCCGTGTTCTCGGGGTCGGCCGCCGCGAAGGCGCGCTCGATGCCGGCGACCATGATCTTGGCGTTGCGCGGGTCGTGCCAGACGTGCGGGTCGTGCTCGTGCTCGTCCGCGTGCTCCTCGTCCTCGTCGCCGTGCTCGTGGCCGCCCTCGCGCAGGGTGACGCCGTCGGCCATGACCACGCGGGTACCGTCGAAACCGGCGGCCTCGACCGCGTCGTCCAGCCACGACTCCAGCCCGACCCCGTTGGTGACGAGCACGTCCGCCTCGGCGATCGCGTCCAGGTCCGCGGGCGACGGCTCGAAGTCGTGCGGGTCGACGTTCGGCTTGACCAGCTGGGTGACCTCGACGAGGTCGCCGCCGATGACGCGGCTGAAGTCGCCGGCCTGCGTCGTCGTCGCGACGACGCGCAGCTGGCCGCCGGGTCCCGAGGCGGAACCGTCGCCGCCGGAGCCGCCGCAGCCGGCGAGCAGCAGCGAGCCGGCCACGCCGAGCGCGGCGAACGCCGTGGCGGCCGTGGTCGCCGTCGACCGCCGGGCGTGGGGCTGGGCGCGAGGCGGGTCAGATGGCTGGCACACACGGGCAGGGTAGCGCATAGCGGTAATGAAAACCGTTTCGGATACCGCTGTCAAACGGGCATGCGGCGGCTGGCGCCCGGGAGGCGCCAGACCGTCACCCGCGTCCCTGGCCGTCGAGGGCCGCCGGGGCGCGTATCGCCGCGTGTCGCGGCGGCGGAGCCGCGCTAAGCCGTGCCGTGCAGCAGCCGGCGAAGCTCCAGGCCGAGCGAGCGCGGCTCGGTGAGCGGGTTGGTGAACGTGACGCGCAGCTCGTCCGCCCCGTCCGTCCCGACCTGCCACAGCGTCAGGCCCAGCCGGTCGAGCTCGCCGACGGCGACGCCGACGACCAGCGTCGGGTCGGTGGGGTCGCCGAGCCGGGTGGCCGCCCGCTCGTCCGTGTTCGCGCGGCTCGCGAGGGGGTCCAGGTCCGGGCCCGCCGGCTGGGCCGACCCGCTCACCCGCGCCTGGGCCGGCTCGGTCGATGACGGCTCGACGGGGACGCCGTGCCTGGCCAGCTGGCGCAGCTGGCCCGCGTGCGCGACGTTGAGGTGCTCGATCAGGTCCGGCGCGTACGCGGCGATCAGGTCCGGCTCGGCGAGCGCGTAGGCGGCGAGGTCGACCCGGCGCCCGCCCGCCGCGGACGGCCACCGCGGCTCGCCGGCGCGGCCGAGCTCGCCGTCGGCTGGCTCGGGTCCGGCCGCCGCCGCGGTGCCCAGCCGCCGGACGCGGCGCGAGCGGCCCCGGCGCGGGCCGGGCTCGGCCGTGGACGGCAGGCACAGCAGCACGCCCTCGACGGACAGCGCGACGGCGGCCAGCTCGGCGTCGGCGCACTCGGGCACCTCGACCGTGAGGCCCGGTCCGGCGAGGCGCCGCGCGACCTGCAGGGCGCTGCCCGGGACCGTTCGCAGCCTTCCGGTCAGCACCAGGCGCTCACCGGCGGTACCCGGCACGTCCAGGCGGCAGCCGCGTGTCCCGACCATGGCGGCGGCGTGGGTCGGTGGGCTGCCGGCGCCGACCAGCAGGACGGGCTCGCCCCCGTCGTCGATCAGGCCGGTCCAGCCCTGCACCCGCGCTCCCGGCAGGGTGAGCAGCGCGTGCCGCGCGCCGGCCAGGACGGTGCGCGCGCGGACCGCGAGCATCGCGTCGTCCGGTTCCTCCGCGAACATCGGGTTCCTCCCATCACAAGTAAGGCTTACTTAAGTCGGGGGAGGGCGGCGGGTCAAGCGGTTCGGCCGTGTCGGCCGGTTTTCGGTTGGGCGGCGGTGGCCTCGCGATGCGTGGCCGGCACGCGCGGCGAGGGTCTTGGCAACCCTCCCCGGAGGTGGTGGCGTGGGTCTGACAACTACCCGACGCCAACGCGGTCCGCGTGTCTCAAGGCCCGGGCAACTACGGGCCGGACACTGGTAGTGCTCCGGCGTGGGGACGCAGGATTCTAGGCTGAGGTGGTCGCACGGCCGAGGCGGCGCGAGGATGCGCCGCCCGCGCGCCGCCCGCGGCGTAGGTTTTCGGCAGTCCGGTGGCCGCGGCGCGCTCGCGGCCACACGGCCCGGTGCCGTCCGGGTGGCTCGGCATCGGGGGTCGGCCCATGGCGTGAGCCCTGGCCGACGGCACGGCGAGGAGGTACAGGTGATCTTCAAGTTGGTCGGGGACGGGCGCCCGTATCCCGACCACGGGCTCGGCCAGCGCGACTGGGCGAAGATCCCGCCGCGCCAGGTCCGGCTCGACCAGCTGGTGACCACGAAGCGGGTGCTCGCGCTGGACCTGCTCCTCGACGAGGACTCCACCTTCTACGGCGACCTGTTCCCGCACGTCGTCGAGTGGGACGGGACGCTCTACCTCGAGGACGGGCTGCACCGCGCGGTGCGCGCCGCCCTCCAGCAGCGCACCTCCATCCATGCGCGCGTCTACCCCCTGCCCGCCGAGCACCCCGCCTCCGGCTGGCCGGCCGACGAGAGCACCGCCCCGCGCCCGGCGCGCTGACGCCGGCCGCGCGCCGGCCCGCCGTGGCGTCGCCCGGCACCGGCGGTCCGCGGCCGGCGCCCGGCGGGGCGGTTGTCCGCGGAGTGCGCGGTCAGGTGGGGAAGGTGTACACGACGAACCGGTCTTCGCCGACCTTGGCGAAGACGTAGCGCGGGCAGGACTTCGCCGGCTTGTAGGCGGCGATCGGGCGCAGCACGGGTGAGCGCATGACCTGCTTCACCCGGCCGCCGGCCAGCCGGTTCATCTCCGCGGTGGAGACGTCCGGGGGCTCGTCCCGCCGCTGGTAGTACTCCCCGCAGTAGCGGATCTCGGGAGGCCGAGACGTCCACGCCGGAGTGTGGAAGAACCACAGCAGATAGAGCTCGCGGAACACCGTCACGATCAGCCCGATGATGAGGAGGGAACGGACGAAGTTCCCAGCTCGGGACTGCGCGAGGACAGGGCTCACAAGACCGGCAGCCTACGGCAGACTCTCGCCAGATCTGTCACGCCTCGCCCAGTATCGGCCGGTAGTTCCGGCGCCGGGCCGGTTCGCCGGCCCCGAGGGCGCGGCGGCGCCGACGCGCGGGCCACGACGGCGCCGACACGCCGGTCCGGCACCGCCGACGGGCGGCCGGACCGGCGCCGCGGTCACGCCGGCGGCGGGCGTCAGCGGACCCGGTAGGTGACCGTCGTCGAGTACTGGTCGAAGTCGTTGATCCGCACGGTCACCGTCATCTGCCAGTCGCCGGGCAGCGGTACCTGCGCCTCCTGGGTCACCAGCTGGCCGGTGCCGGCCGCGGTCATCGGAACGTCCAGCGGGCCCACCTGCGCGGACGGCAACGACATCCGCACCGACGCCTCGACCAGCCGCTGCGGCTGGTTCTGGGGGTCGCGGACCACGACCTCGACGGTCTCCAGGCCAACGCGGGTGGGCGTCACCCGGAGCTCGACCGTCAGCGGCCCCGCGGTGGTCGTCGTGTGGAACGGCGGCGCGTACGAGACGCGGCCGGGCACGCGGTCGACCAGCGCGGCGGTGACCGCCAGCACCACCAGCCCGACCACCGCCTCGGCCAGCACCCCGCGCCGCAGCCCGGCGACCGCGCCGACGGTCGCCTCCGGCCGGGTACCGGAGCCGTCCGGGCCGTCGCCCAGGCCCCCGCCCGCCCCCGCCGGGCCGCCGCGGCGCGCGGCGTCCGCCTCCTGGGTCATCGCCAGCGCGACCGGGCGGTAGTGCCGCGACACCCACCGCTGGGCGAGCATCCCGAGCCCGAGCATCGCCAGGACGAACCACAGCTTGTAGAGCAGCAGCCGGCCGTACTCGGTGTCGAGCAGGGCGCCGACGGGGCCGACCTCCCGCCAGGTCTGGTAGGTGCCGGTGAGGACGATCATGGCGACGGCGGCCATCGCCGCGCGCGACCAGCGGGGGAGCACCGCGGCGAGCTCGGCCGCCTTCTCGGCCGGCACCGGCCGGACGTCGACGACCTGCTCGTCCAGGTAAGCGCGGGCCGCGGCGAGCTCCGCCTCCTCGTCCTCCTCGCCGTCGCGCGCCTCGTCGCCCCGGCCGGCGCGCTCGCCCGCGCCGCGCGCGACGGCCGCGGCCCATCCGGTCTGGTCGCCCTGGGCCGGCGCGGCGGCCGTCGCCGGCGCGGTCCGCTCGAGCACCCCGGCGGCGAGCACGGCGAGGCCACCCAGCCAGACCGACATCGCGAGCAGATGCGCGGTGACGCTGGACGCGGCCAGCCAGGACCAGGAGCCCGCGCCGGCGTGGCCCGTCAACGCGGTGGTCGCGGCGACCGCGACGGCGAGCCCGGCCAGCTCCACCCGCGTCCAGATCGAGATTCCGGATCGGCGTGGTGGATCTGACTGGCCGGCGGCCCGGGAAGCCGGCGGTGGCCCGGGTACCCCGGCCGGGCCGGCGTCCGCCGCCCCGGCCCGGTGCGTCGTCCCGGCCGTCAGCAGGGCGCGCAGCAGTGGCACCGCCAGCAGCAGGGCGAGCAGCCGGATCAGCGTGAGCTTGCCGTACCGGTCGGTGAGGGTGGCACTGAGCGGATCCCAGCGGAACAGTCCCGACAGCCCGAGGCCGGCCGTGTAGGGGCCCTGCAGGAGCAGGCAGGCGACGGCGCCGACGACGGCCGTCACCCACCCGGCCACCAGCAGCCGGCGCGGCGCCCGCCGGCGCAGCCCGCCCGGCCAGAGCGTGGCCAGGAAGAACCCGGCGCCGAGCAGCAGCGCGATGCCCGCGAACGCGACCAGCCGGGCGACGCCGAAGACGAACCCGGTGGCCGACGAGCCACCGCCCGCGGCGCTGGCCGCCGCCGTGGCGCCGGCGGCCGGGGCCTCGCCGATCCCGAACGCGTACCCGCCCGCGATCGGGTGGCTGTCCGCCGAGACCACCCGCCAGCTGACCAGGTACGTCCCGTTCGGCAGCCCCGGTTTGAGGTCGACGGTGACCTCCGACGAGCGCTCCCCGCCGCGTGCCCGGCCGGTGTCGACCCGGGTGCCGCGCGCGTCGACCACCTTGATCGATCCCGCGCCCGCCTGGACGGACTCGCTGAAGCCGAGCGTGACGCTCGCCGGCGCCGTGTCGACGGCGGTGCCGCCCGCGGGCGTGGCCCGCTCCAGCACCGCGTGCGCCCACGCCGGCGACGAGGCGCCGCCGAGGAGCGCCACGACCGCCGCCACCGTGAGGGCCAGCAGCGCGGCCGCCCGTCGCCGCCGGGCCCGGCCCGCCGACGCCCGGGCCGGCCGCGGCCGTCGCGCCGCCGTGTCGGTCTTGCCGCTCATTGCCGCAGTCTCTTCCTGTCAGCTTCTGTCAGCGCCGCGCGGGGCCCTGGTTCTCCGGTCCGCGCGGCGCCTGGTCCCGGCCGGTGGCGAGGCCACCGCCGGCCGGGCTCGGACATGTGCCGCGTCAGCCGCCCGAGGGGGCCCGCCGACGCGACGCGACCAGAGCCAGGGCGCCGGTCGCGAGCCCGAGCACGCCGACCACCAGGCCGGCGACGCCCAGGCCCCGGGCGGTGCCGTCGGCGTCCGACGATCCCGCCGCCGTCACGGCCGAGGTGGCCGCCGCGGTGGCCTGGGCCTTCGCGCCGGTCTCGTCCGCCGCCGGGGAGAGCGCCAGGGTCGGCGCTGGGTTCTCCGGCTCGGGCTGCCCGGGCTCGCTGGTCTCGATCCAGCGGACCACCTCGCCGTTCGAGTAGGTCTGCAATGTCTTGAAGCTGATCGACGCGACGTTCTCGGGCAGCGGCCCGGCGGAGACGACGAAGGTGTCGAACTCGCCGGGCTTGATGCCGCCGGGGCCGTCGGCCGTCCAGATGATCTCGCTGACGACCTCGGTGACCTGGGCGCCGTGCGCGGTCAGCGGCTTGCTCGGCGCGCCCTCGCGGATCTCGTAGGTCCAGCCGGCCTTCGGCTGCACGCTGACCGAGGCGATCGGCGTGTCGAGCGGGAACGCGACGTCGACCTTGGTGGTCGACGCGTCGTCGCGCTCGGTCGGGACCTTGAAGGTCAGCGTCGTGTAGCCGCCGGCCTGCGCGTCCGGGGCCGAGACGGTGACGTGGGCCGAGGCCGGCAGGGCCGTCGCGACCACGACGGCGACGGTGGCGCCGACGAGGACGGCGGCCGCCCGGGCGACCCGGGACATGGTTCGGGGCCTGGTTCGAGACATGGTGGTCCTTCCGTACGGGTGAGCGAGTGGAGGGCTGCTCGCGCCCGTCCGTCACCCGGGCCGCGGCGGCGCGCCGGCGGCGCGCCGGGCCCGGCGGCCTGGCTGGGTGACGGTGCACGGGTGCGCGAGGCGCCCCAGGAGGTCAGGGGTGTTCGGCGCCGAGGTGGCTCAGGGTCCACCCGCGCCCACTCCCCGCCAGACCGCCCGCCGGCCCGTCGAGGCCTAGCAGACCGTGCCGAGACCAGCCCGGACGGGTGGGTGGGGAGCCGTCGGTACGCGCGGCCACGCGCGGGCGCTGTTCGGCGGGCCGCGCCGCCGGGCGGCGCGCCCGACCGGGAGGCCGCGCCGTCGCGCCGGTGGCACGCTGGCCGGTGAGATCGCGCCGGCCTGGGCGGCGGGGGCCGCGCCGCCGGTGGCCGCCAGGGCGAGCAGCCGGCGCAGCCGGGCGGTGGCCTGGCGGAGCGGGCCGAGTATCCGCGCGGCCGCGGCGGGCAGCGCGGCCCGCAGCGCCGCGGCGGCCCACAGCGCCTGGTCGGCGCGGTGGAGCAGGAGGCCCGTGGTGGCCGCCGCGACCACGTGGGCGGCCGTCATCAGCGCGGCGCGTGACCAGGACCCCGCGCCGCCCTCGACGAACAGCTCGGCCGGGGCGAGTGTGTGGTGGTGCCCGGGGCCGCCGTGGTGGCCGGCCAGGGTGAAGGCGACGTGCGCCGCGAGCTGGGAGCAGGCGAGCGCTCCGAGCACCGTCGGCAGGGCTCGCCGCCGTGCCGCCAGCCCGTGGGCCACCCGGATGAGCAGCGCGGTGGCGACGACGACGAGCGCGACCGGTGGCGGTGTCCCGCCGGCGGCCACGTGAGCCGCCACGGCGAGGCTGGCCGCGCAGCCCCCGGCGACCGTGGCCCTGACCAGCCGCGTGGACCCGGCCGCCGGGTCGCCGTGCGGGGCCACCGCGACCCCGCCGGGGACCTCGGGCTTCGCCTTCGCGGATCCGGCAAGTTTCACGGACCCGGCAAGCTTCGTGGATCCGGCAAGGCTCCAGCCGCCGTTCCGGCGGGAGCCCCGAGCCACCTCGGCGGCTCCAGCCAGGCTGGGCCGCCGGAGCGGGCGCGCCCGGCCGGTCGTCACGACCATGACTCTGCCAGATCAAGAGTGATTGGCACATTGTGACGCGTAGTCGGATGGGCGCCAGGCCTCGCGGCGCGGCAACGCGGGACCGGAGGTTCGAATCCGCCGGCGGAGCCGTGATCACGTGGAACCTGACGAATACGGGTCAGGTTCGCGGATCGAGCCGCGGACGGCCGGTAGCGTCGACGAGCGACACCTCTAGCTGGACGGATCTGGCTGGACGGACGCGGACGAGGAGCTGTGCGCATGGATGTGCCGGGAGGGCCTCGGGTGGCCGCGCTCTACCGGTACCCGGTGAAAGGGCTGTCCGCCGAACCGCTCGACGAGGTCGAGCTGCGCGCCGACGAGGGTGTCCCCGGCGATCGGGTGTTCGCGCTCGCGCTGCCCGACACCGAGTTCGACGAGGAGCGCCCGACCGCGCTCCGCAAGCAGCGGTTCCTGATGCTGCAGCGTGACGAGGCGCTCGCCCGGGTCCGCACCGGCTACGACCCCGGGACCGGCCTGCTCAGCGTCGACGACGGCAGCCGTCGCTGGTCGGCCGACCTCGGTACGGCGGCGGGGCGGCGCGCCGTCGAGGAGTACTTCGGCGCGCTCGCCGCCGCGACCGCCGGCACGGACGGCGCGAATCCTCCAGCTGGCCTCGCCGGTCCGGAAGGCCGCTCGGGCAGGCCCGGAAGACGATCTGAGCGCCCCGCCGGGAGGTCCGGGCTGCCCCGGCTGGTCACGGCGCGCGGCGGGCACCGGTTCACCGACGCCGGGCCGTCCGGGCCGGCGCTCATGCAGGCGGTCTCCGTCGTCAACCTCAGCTCCGTGCGCGATCTCGCCGAGCGGGTCGGCCAGCCGGTCCACCCCTTGCGGTTCAGGGCGAACGTCTACCTCGACGGCATTCCCGCCTGGGCCGAGCGGGAGTGGGTCGGCAAGGAGATCGTCCTGGGCCCGGTCCGGGCCCGGGTGCTGGCGGGTACCGTCCGGTGCGCCGCCACCACCGTCAACCCGGACACCGCCGAACGCGATATCAAGGTTCTCAAGGAGCTTTCCGCCAACTACGGTCACACCGAATGTGGCTGCTACATCCAGATCGGCACTCCCGGCGTCCTGAGGCTCGGCGACGCCGTGGCCCCGCCGGCGGCCGCCTGACGACCGGCCGCTGAATCGTCGGCGGCCAGGGCGGGACCGGTGGGCCAGGAGCGGGGCGGATCACCGACGGCCGGGAGCCACCACCGACCACCAGGACTGGAGGACCCGTGCGGGTCGTGATCGCCGAGGACTCGGTGCTGCTGCGGGAGGGACTGTCCCGCCTGCTGACCGACGCCGGCTGCGAGGTCGTCGCCGCGGTCGGCGATGGCCTGTCCCTGGTGGACGCGATCGGCAGCCACCGCCCGGACGTCTCGGTCGTCGACGTGCGGATGCCGCCGTCGCACCGCGACGAGGGGCTGCGGGCCGCGATCGCCGCGCGTGCCCAGGTGCCCGGCTCCCCGGTGCTGGTGCTCAGCCAGCATGTCGAGAAGCAGTACGCCGCCGAGCTGCTCGCCGACGGCGCGGGAGCGGTCGGCTATCTGCTCAAGGACCGGGTGGCCGACGTCCGGGAGTTCGTCGACGCGGTCCGGCGGGTGGCCGCCGGCGGCACGGTGATGGACCCGGAGGTGGTCGCGCAGCTGCTCATTCGCAGCCGGCGCGACGACCCGATGGCCCTGCTGACCCCGCGTGAGCGCGAGGTGCTCCGGCTGATGGCCGAGGGCCGCTCCAACGCCGCGATCGCCGCCGAGCTGGTGGTCAGCGCCGGGGCCGTCGAGAAGCACATCTCGAACGTGTTCGCGAAGCTGGGCCTGGAGGCCTCCGGCAGCGACCACCGCCGCGTCCTGGCCGTCCTGGCCTACCTGCGCGAGGCCTGAGCCGCTGTGCCACGGGCCGGCCGGCGCCTCGGCGGCCGGCCGGCCCTGGCCGGCTGGCCTACAGGTGCTCGACCACGTACTCGATCGCGCCGGTCAGCGCCTCGACGTCCGCCGGGTCGACCGCCGGGAAGCAGGCGATCCGGAGCTGGTTGCGGCCGAGCTTGCGGTACGGCTCGACGTCCACCACGCCGTTGGCCCGCAACGTCTTGGCCACCGCCGCCGCGTCGACCCCGTCGAAGTCGATCGTGACGACCACCTGGGAGCGGTGCGCCGGGTCCGTCACGAACGGCACCGCGTAGGGGGTCTTCTCCGCCCAGTTGTAGAGGATCGACGACGACTCGGCGGTGCGCGCCACGCACCAGTCGAGGCCGCCCTGCGCCAGCATCCAGTCGAGCTGCTCGGCGAACAGGAACAGCGTCGACACCGCGGGGGTGTTGTACGTCTGGTCCTTGGTGCTGTTGTCCAGCGCCGTGGTCAGGTCCAGGAACGGGGGGATCCAGCGGTCGGTGCTCCTGACCTCCCCGAGCCTTGCCTGAGCGGCCGGGGACATCAGCGCCACCCACAGCCCGCCGTCGGACGCGAAGCACTTCTGCGGGGCGAAGTAGTAGACGTCGGCCTCGGACACGTCGACCGGCAGGCCGCCCGCGCCGGAGGTGGCGTCGACCAGGTGCAGCGCGCCGGCGTCCGCGCCGACCGGGCGGCGGACGTGGCGGGCCACGCCGGTGGACGTCTCGTTGTGCGGGGTCGCGTAGACGTCGACGCCCGGCAGCGGGGACCAGTCCGGGTGGGTGCCCGGAGCCGACTTGATGACCGACGGCTCGGCCAGGAACGGCGCGCCCTTGGTCGTGTCGGCGAACTTGCCGCCGAACTCGCCGAAGACGAGGTGCTGTGCGCGCTCCTGGACGAGGTTGAACGCGGCCGCGTCCCAGAACGCGGTCGCCCCGCCGATGCCGAGCACGACCTCGTAGCCGTCCGGCAACGAGAACAGCTGGCCGAGGCCGGCGCGCACCCGGCCGACCAGGTTCTTCACCGGCTTCTGCCGGTGGGAGGTGCCGAGCAGGCTCGTCCCGGTGGCGGCGAGCGCCGCCACCGCCTCCGGACGGATCTTCGATGGCCCGCAGCCGAACCGGCCGTCGGCCGGGCGCAGCTCGTCGGGCAGGACGATCGGTTGCGTCTCAGGCACTAGCGACATCCCCCAGTGGCCGCGGCGCCGGACCGATGTAGCGCGCGGACGGCCGAATCAGCCGGCCGGTGCGCTTCTGCTCAAGAATGTGCGCGCTCCAGCCCGCGGTCCGGGCACAGGTGAACATGGACGTGAACATATGCGCCGGCACCTCGGCGAAGTCCAGCACCACGGCCGACCAGAACTCGACGTTGGTGCGTAGTGGCCGGTCCGGGTAGCGGTTGGTCAGCTCCTCGATGGCCGCCGCCTCCAGCGCCTCGGCCACCTCGTAGCGGTGCGACCCCAGGTCGCGGGCGGTGCGCCGCAGCACGCGGGCGCGGGGGTCCTCGGCCCGGTACACCCGGTGGCCGAAGCCCATCAGCCGCTCGTGGTTGTCCAGCGCCCGGCGGACGTAGCCGACCGGGTCGCCGGTGCGCTCGACGTCGTCGAGCATGGCGAGCACCCGCGACGGCGCGCCGCCGTGCAGCGGGCCGGACAGCGCGCCGACGGCGGCGGACAGGGCCGCGGCCGAGTCGGCGCCGGTCGAGGCGACGGTCCGCGCGGTGAACGTGGACGCGTTCATGCCGTGCTCGGCGGCGGAGACCCAGTAGGCGTCGACGGCCTGCACGTGCTTGGGGTCCGGCTCGCCACGCCAGCGGATCATGAACCGTTCCGTTATGGTGCGCGCCCGGTCGACCTCCGTCTGCGGCACCGCCGGCTGGCCGAGGCCACGCGCGGACTGGGCGACGAAGGACAGCGCCATCACGGAGGAGCGGGCGAGGTCGGCGCGAGCCTGCTCGTCGGAGATGTCGATCAGCTGGCCGAAGCCCCAGTACGGCGCGAGCATCGCCAGCGCGCTCTGCACGTCGACTCTTATGTCGCCCGAGTGCACCGGCACCGGGAACGGCTCGGCCGGCGGCAGGCCGGGCTCGAACGCGCCGTCGACCAGCAGGCCCCAGACGTGGCCGTAGTCGACCTTGCCGACCAGGTCCTCGATGTCGACGCCGCGGTAGCGCAGCGCGCTGCCTTCCTTGTCCGGCTCGGCGATCTCGGTCTCGAAGGCGATGACGCCTTCAAGCCCGGGCTTGAAATCGCTTGTCTTCTCGGCCATCGAGTCCGGATCTCCGCTCTGAAAGTTCGCGACTGATTCCAGCGTGCCCCGCCGGCGAGCATCCTGCCGCCGGCGGCCCGGCGACGCCAGAAGCGGCCCGCCGGGCATCCATCCAACTCCTCTTCCCAACTCCTCGTCACGGACGATCGCGCCGCGTGGCCCCGCTGGGAAACCCCCAGTGACGGGGAGGTGTCGTACTTCACATTTCATGCCGCCTGGCCGGTCTGTAACCGGAGGGAAACCTTACGATCGTCCGCCCGGGCGCCCTCCCGGCACCGCCACGCCGGGCGATGTGAGGAATGTCGCCAGGTCATGCGGACCCCCGTGGTGGTCGCCGCCGGCGCCGGCCACGCATGGGCGCGGCCCCGGCCGGTGCCGGCCGGGGCGGCCCCGGTGGTGCCAGGATCGTGCGCATGGCCGTCGCCGATCCCCTACCCACCACCCCGGGGCCTGACCACGTCGCGCCCCCGGGCGGGAGCGGCTTCGACGTCGCGATGATCGACGCGGCGGCGATCGACGGCGCGGCGGCGATCGACAACACGGCGGCCCCCAGCGCGGATCTCGGCCGGCTCCGCCGCGGCTACGGCGGCGGCCGGCTCGACGAACGTGATCTCGCGTCCACCTGGGTGGAACAGTTCGCGCGCTGGTTCGCCGAGGCCGCCGATCCCGGCTCGGGCGTGCTCGAACCCAACGCGATGATCTTCGCCACCGCCGACGCGGCCGGCCGCCCGAGCGCCCGCACCGTGCTGTTGAAGGGTTTTGACGAGTCGGGATTCCTGCTGTTCACCAACTACACGTCGCGCAAGGGCCAGGAATGCGCGGTCAATCCGTACGGCAGCCTGGTCTTCCCGTGGTATCCGCTGGAGCGACAGGTGATCGTCGTCGGGTCCGTGGAGCGCGTCCCTTCCGCGCGTTCCGCCGAATACTTCCGTTCTCGGCCACGTGGCAGCCAACTCGGCGCCTGGGCGAGTCGCCAGTCCACGGTGGTGGCTTCCCGGGCGGAACTGGACGGTCGCGCGGCGGCGCTCGCCGAGCGCTGGCCGGCCCAGACGCGGATTCCGGTCCCGCCGTTCTGGGGCGGGCTGCTGGTCGTGCCCGAGACGGTCGAGTTCTGGCAGGGCCGCCGCGACCGCCTGCACGATCGGCTCCGCTTCCGCCGCCGCGCCGACGCCGGGGCCGGGGCCGAGGGCGTCGGCTGGGCCGTCGAGCGGCTGGCGCCCTGAGCCCGGCGCGGATCGCGTCCGAGCGGGCGCGATACGCGCCGGCCTCCCCCGGCCAGGGTCCAGGGATTGTCACCCACTGAAAAGGCGCGTCCGGCTGGACGCGATCCCCCGCGGGCCCGCCGGATGGCGGGCTCCCGGATCGCCGATCCGGCAGGAACCCCGAACTGATGAGACAAATGGCCCTATGGGAAACCGACGCCCAACAGTGGCGCTAGCGCCCGACCCGGGTCGGGTATCCGGTATGCCTTGTTGGTACCGTTCCTGACCGGCGACGGCGCGCCCCGAGGGGAGTGCCCCGTCAGATCCGGTCGGCGAGCCGGCGCGGGCGACGACCGCGTGGGTGTGTTCCGCAAGGGAGAACGGTTTCATGCGTAAATCCAGAATGCGGGCCGCCACGGCCGGTGTTCTCGGCGCGGCAATGATCGCCATCGCGGGACCGGCCTGGGCGGCCGGCTCGCCCAGCCCCAGCCCCGAGCCCAGCCCGACCTCGACGGTCACGCCGACGGCGACGCCGACGCAGGGGTTGGTCATCGACGTCCCGAATCCGCTGGCGACCGGCACGGCCACCCCGACGCCCACCGCCACGCCAACCGCGACGGGCACGGCGACGCCCGACGCCACGCCCACCGGCGAGGCGACGACCTCCGCGAGCCCGAGCCCGACCACCGCCCCCGGCGTGATCGTCATCCCGGGTATCGGTGAGATCGACCTGAACTTCGAGGAAGGCTGCGAGACCTTCAACTCGTTCTCGCCGATCAAGGTCCCCTGCGAGGCCGAGATCGACGGCATCGAGGACTTCGTGCCCAACCCGCTGCTGATCACCGCCACCTGCGGCCCCAACGGCCCGGACTGGAAGGTGACCAACACCGGCACCAAGGCGCTCGGCTACGGCTGGTTCGACATCAACCTGGGCGGTGGCATCGCGCTGATCGGCCCAGGTGAGACCCAGACGATCAACAGCCACTCGATCGCCGTCATCGCCTCGCCGTGGGACGCCGCGACCAGCACGCTGCTGGTCGCGATCCCGGCGGTCGGCTACTCGACCTGCCCGGGTGCCCCGGCCGTCCCGGCCATCCCGGCCTCGCTGCCGGGCGCCACCCCGGCGGTCGCCGTCCCCGGCACGCCGTACTACACGGGCTGACATGCGACCAACCGGCAAGATCGCCCGCGTCGCGGTGATGGTGGCCCTGGCCGCCGTCACCGCGGCCGGCTGCGGTGGCGACGACGAACCAACCGCCACGTCGACCCAGATCCCCGAGGCGGTCCAGAACCAGCTCTCCGCCGTGGCCGGCGTCGGCGCGGACAGCACGATCGTCACCGCCAGCGGCAACTCGGTCTCGGTCTACCCGGCGCCCAGCGCGCCCGGGGGAGCGGCCGCGGCGCCGAAGCTGCAGCTGGCGAACCCGAACGCGAGCGGCGCGCCGCTGGTCTTCCTGGTCACCGCCAAGATGCCGGGCTGGTGGCAGGTCCTGCTGCCGGTCCAGCCGAACGGCTCCACCGGCTGGATCAAGGCGGAGCAGGTGACGGCGAGCGTCACGCCGTTCCGGATCGTGGTCTCCCGGGGCGAGCACACGCTGACCGTCTACAAGTCGGGCGCCCCGATCGCCGTGGAGAAGGTGGCGATCGGCACGACGGACACGCCGACCCCCGGTGGCCGTTTCTACCTGGCGGAGCTGCTCAAGCCGCCGAACCCGAACGGGCCGTATGGCGCGTACGCCTTCGGGCTCAACGGTTTCTCCACCACGCTGGACTCGTTCAACGGCCGTGAGCCGGTGATCGGGATCCACGGCACCAACCAGCCGCAGCTGCTCGGCCAGGACGTCTCCTCCGGATGTATCCGGCTCAGCAACGACGCCGTCACCCGGCTCGCGGGGACCGTCCCGACTGGCACTCCGGTGGACATCATCGCCTGAGTTCCATGGATTGGGTTACGTTCGTGTGGACTCCTGGGACCCTCTCCCGGGAGTCCACACCGCGTGGGCGGTCGAGCGGGCCTCGGTCGGCCTTCGGTGTCAGGCATCCGACAGGTCCGTACGCCATTAATGCGGTGGCCATCGGCTGACTGATAGCCCACCCTTGGAAGGTCCGTTCACGACAAGCGCTCGCCGATGCCCCGCAGACTGGGGGCGTAATCCCAGCCAAGCTGGGTAGGGGGCGATAACGTCGCTGGTCAGGCCGTTGTCCGGCCAGACCGGTGGCATGTGGACGACCGAGCCAGGTGGAGGTCGTGGGGACGCCTCCGCCGTGGGGACCGTGGGCGTGTGGAGTAGGAGGGCTCCACTCGTCGATCACGGTCCCGCCAAGGCCGCGGTCGCGCCGACCCTACGCTCGGAGGGGGGCGTACGGAGGCGCGACCGCGGCCGAGCCGTCTCGGCCCTCGGGCGGCCTGGCCGGCGGCCCGACCCCGGTCCAGGGTCTGCCGGCGGATCGCGGTTGGGTACTCGACCACTGACGCGCGCGCTTCCGCCGGTCAGGAACCGTCAGCCGCCCCAAGATCTTGGTTGGTCATCGGATCCGCGCGCCCTTCGGCCACGCCTGCCCGTCTTACCCCGGGACTCGTGCACATCCGCGGTTTGCCGCGCGTCCGCGGATCGGGCCGGATCGGGCCGGGTGGCCCGGAGACCGCTGGTCGCGCGCGGATCGGCGTTCCGGGATGCGCGCGGCCTCGCGGACGGCGCTCGCCGTCCCTGCTGGCGCTTTCGCCGTGCTTCGTCCTTGGCTCTGGTCGTCCTTGAACCTGGTCGTCCTCGGGCCTGGTCGTCTTCAGGCGCGGTCGCCGCGGACGACGTTGAGGTGGGGGCGGTGAGCTTCCGCCTTGGAGCTGGCGCCGGCCGTCTTCTCGACGGCCGAACGGTAGCGGTCGAAGGCGGCCTGCGCACGGCTCTCCAGGTCGTCGACGAGCGCCAGCTGGGCACGAACCCGCCGCTCACCGGCCGGGCCGGCCGCCAGCAGGTCCGACAGGCAGTGATCCACCGCGCGCCGTGCCGCCAGCCACCCAAGGAGCAGGCGGGAACGATCCATGTCCGATACCTCGTCCACCGAGAGTTGTCCCTCCGGAATGCTGATCGCTCGCTCCGGTCGCGTCTCCTGCCTCGCCTGGGCGGCGCGACGTCTGTCAGCGCCTCCTTGGGCGCCCACGCTGGTGTCCTCTCCCAGAGTGCCGCACATGAGCCGGCCACGCCCGATAGTTCGCCGAAACACTCCGGTGGGTCGGCGGGTGGAGCAACGGGAGTCCCGGTCAGCGGGCGGCGGCGGTCACCCGGGGTCCGTGACCAGGCTGGCGAACGCCTCATCGCGGATGTCGGGATCCAGGCGTGGGACGGCGCTCGGGTGCGGCATGGCCAGCACCTGGGCCCGGGTGCCCGGCGGCGCGTCCAGGGCTGGTCCGCGCTCGTTCACGTCGCCTCCTGCTCTTTTCGGAGGGCCGAGCCTCTCCCTGATGGCCGAGCTGCCCGTGCGCGCCGTCCTCGACGGCTCCGGCGGGAGCGGGGCCATCCGCTGTGAAGCTCGCCATCGTGGGCAAGTGTGCCAAAGCGACCACTGACGGCCATGACGGACAACCAGGTGGCCGCGATCTAGGGGCTACCGTCCAGAATGGGCGATGTGTCGGCCGTCCGTCGCCGCCGGGCCGTCACGGTCTGGCTCCTCAGCCTCGCACTCGTCACCCCCGCGGTCTCGGCTGGCTGCGGCGCGATCCTCGACGAGGACCCGTCCAGCGCCGGGGCCGGTGGCGGCCCGTCGCCGGCCGCCGCCGCCGTGGCGACCCAGACCTCCGGCCCGGACGCCTACGAGCGTTCCGGCAGGGCGGGCGATTTCCGGTTGGTGCTGCCGGGGCCGGAGACCGCCGGACCGTATCCCCTCGTCATCGCCCTCCACAGCCTCTATCACGACGGCAGCGAGACAACCGGGTGGGGGCTGGAGCAGCTCGCCCGGACGGCCGGGTTCGCCATGGTCAGCCCGGACGGCGTCGGAAAGTCCTGGAACGCCGGCACCTGCTGCGACACCGCGGTGAAAACCGGTGTCGACGACGTCGCCTGGCTGCATGCGCTGATCCAGCATCTGAAGACCAACTACCCGATCGACCCGGCGAGAGTGATCATCATTGGCCTTTCCAACGGCGGGATGATGGCCTATCGCTACGCCTGCGAGCACCCGGAGGACCTCGCCGGCATCGCCGTCGTCGCGGGCAGCCTGCAGCAGCTCGACTGCCGCCCGGACGCGCCGGTCAGCGTCGTCTCGGTGCACGGCGGCAAGGACGGGCATGTGCCGGCGGCCGGCGCCGACTGGCAGCCCACGCTCGGCACGCCGGTCACCTCGACGGCGCGCAGCCTCCTCCCGTTCCGCGAGGTCGCGCGGTGCCCGACGACGACCGGCCTGGGCGACGTGATGGGGACCGGGGCGGACGGCGCGCCGCGGCTGTCGGACACGCTCAGCGCCGGTGGCGCGGCGGTGACCCCGGTCCAGATCCGCGCCGCCCTCGCCTCGCTGGGCCTGCCGGCCCCGGCGGGCGTCCCCGCGCCGGCGACGCCCTCCGCCGGGGTCACCGCGCCCGCGCTCGTGCCGGTCGACCCGGCGACGAGCCCGGCGTACGCGATCCGTACCGAGACCACCTGCGCCACCGGCGCCCGGGTCGTCGACTACTACCTGCCGGACGCCGACCACGGCTGGCCCGGAGCGCTCGGCCCGTCCGCCTTCGCGACGGCCTCGGTGATCTGGCAGCTGCTGGGCTCCGCCCGCGCCCATCCGGCCCGGTAGCCGAATCGGCCCGCGTCGCGCCGCGTCGCCGGCGGCCGGGCGGTCGCCGGCCGACCGGCCCACGCCGACGTCACCCACCCGGCCCGGGCGGTCCACGGCCGCCCGCCCGCCCTCGCCGCCGCCCGCGGCCCGTCAGGACCAGGGCCGGCGGCGGTCAGGCCGGTGGCTGGAAGGAAGCGCGCAGCGAGGCCATCAGGGTGTCGAGCTCCGCGTCCGAGGCCGCCGGCGCCCGCGCGATCAGTACGTACACCGCGTTCGGAGTCTCGACGGTGCGCATCAGGTAGGAGACCTTCTCGCCCTGCCTGGTGTAGCTGCCGGTCAGCTCCCGCACCGTGGCGCCGGAGAACGTGTCCTTGACGTCGCCGGAGCCGGTGACCGCGAGTCCTGGCTGCCCACCGAACTCCAGCGCCTGCACCTTCGAGAGGGCGCCAGCTCCGTCGACCCCCGTGCGCCGGGCGACACCGACCATCCGCGCCCCGGACGGCTCGCCGTAGAAGATGCCCACCGAGTCCTGGCGCATCGTCCAGGTCCCCGGGTGCGACCACGTCGTCCCGGAGGCACTGTCATTGGCGGCCACCCAGTCCGAGGGGACCGCGGGCGTCGGCGACGAGCTGGGCGGCGGTTCGGAGGGCGGCGCCGTGGGGGCCTGGGTCGTCGACGGGGTGGGGCTCGGCCCGGCCGTCGCCTCCTCGCCGCTCGGGCGGACCTTCTCCCAGACGACACCCGCGCCCACGCCGAGGCCGAGCGCGAACCCGAGCCAGACCAGCGCGATCACGAGACGGCGCAGGAACAGCCCGAGCCCGACCTCCGGTGCCCTGGCGCCCGGTTCGTCGATGCCCGGCTCGTCCGCCCCGCCCGCCGTGCCGTCCTCCCTGCCGACGGCGGCGCGCCGGCCGGGACCGGTGGTCCCCGTGGTCCCGGTGGGCGTCGAGCGGGTGGCCGCCGTCCCGGGGGCCTTGCGGCGCGGACCGGTACCGCCGCCCCGGCTCGGGGAGAAGCCGCCCTCGTCGCCTTCGGCGGGGCCGTCCTCCTGGTGGCGCCCGGCCTCGTACCCGCCGCCGCGGCCGCCGGCCCTGGTCCGTTCCCCGGTGGCCTCGCCCGGGCGGCTGGCGAACCGGCCGGTCCCGCCGCGGGCCCGGGCCGGCGGCTCGGCGAACAGCGCGCCCGTGTCGGGCTCCGCGTCGTCCGGCTTGGGCCGGCCGGCCGCCGGCCGGCCGCCGGTGGCGCCGCCACGGCCATCCTGGCGGCCCCCGCCGCCGGGCGGGTACGGGTCGTCGTCGGGGTACGGCCGCCCAGCGGGCCGCCCGGTTCGCCGGCCTCCCGGCTCGCCGGCCTCCCGGCTCGGCGACGCCGGCCCGGCGGGAACCCCGTCGCCAGGCCGGGGGGGACGCTGTCGTCGATCCGGCGGGAACCCCGGGCCGCCCGGCCGGTGGGAACCGGAAGCGTCCCCGTCGACGTCCCGATACCCACGCCCGCGTCTGGGGTCGCTGTCTCGCCTGTGGGGCTCGTCCTGGCGCCGCGGCCCGGAGCCGTCCCAGTCGTCGGCGCGGCCGGTGTACCCGCGCTCGCCGGCGCCGCGGCCAGCGGCCGGATGATGGCCCGACCCGGAGCCGGCCGGCCGCTCGTCGCGCCGAGCGGCGTCGAAACCGCGAGTCTCGCGGCCGGCGCGGCGGGGATCCGGCCGCGGGCGGTACCCCTCCGCGCCCCCGCGGCCGTAGTCGTCCTGGTGGTACTCATCGGGCTCGTCGGCACTGGACCTGCCGGATCGGAGCCGATCTGGCAGGGACCCCGGGCCGGACGCCGGAGGTCGACGCGGGTCGGCTGGGCCAGGCCGGCGAGCACCGTCCGTCACCAGGCTGCCTCCATCCGCATATCGTGCCAGTAATGCCTCACACCGGTGTACCACGGCGTTGGCCGCCCATTGCGTCTGGTCTGCTAGCGAGCGGCCCACCGGTGCGAACAAGTCAAAATGGTCTCTTAGTACGGCCGAGGAGTGTCAGCCGGGTTATCCACTCGAACTTCCGGCACACCGCCAAAAGATGATCTACTGGCCCCGCCTGGCGGTGCGCTCCCCGCGATTGACCATCAGAGGCCCCGCCCTAGTCGGGCAGTGGGGCAACCGCTCTTCCCGTTGACTAAGCGGCGACGCCGCCACGGAAGGCCATCCTCCGACCACGCGGCCGCGGCATATCAGTCACGTAGCGGCGTCAGGGCAGCCATCCGGCCCCACTTCGGTGCCCCTCCGGATTCGCCCGATTCGGGCCGCTCAATCCCGACTTCTGGACCTTCGTCTACCGTGGCCGGGCGGGTGGTCGCCTCTCCCTCGGTGCCCTGGGCGCCGGGCGGAACGGGGCGCCGTCCGGGCGGACGGTCACCGCGAGCCGCGCGAGCGGAGCGACCGGCGACCGAAGGACTCGACCCCAGGGGGACCGATGCGAGAGATCCTGAAAGGCTTCAAGACTTTCCTGCTCCGCGGCAACATCATCGACCTAGCGGTCGCCGTGGTCATCGGCACCGCGTTCACGGCGGTGGTCACGTCGCTGGTGAAGAACATCTTCACGCCGCTCATTGCGGCGATTGCCGGCCAACCGGACTTCTCGGAGCTTGATTTCCGTATCAATGGAAGTGTCTTCACATACGGCGAATTCATCAACAGCCTGATCGCGTTCCTGATCGTCGCCGCGGTCATCTACTTCATCGTCGTGATGCCGCTCGCGAAGCTGAACGAGCGGCGCCAGCGCGGCCAGGTGTCGGTGGAGGAGGACCCGGTTCTTTCTGAGGAGGCCCGGCTGCTCACCGAGATCCGCGACCTGCTGGCCACCCGGGAGCCGGAGGCCGGGTTCGGCCAGCCGCCGACCAAGTACTGACGGCGCCCGGTTCGGACGGCGCCAGGTTCGGACGGCGGTTCCCACGGCTCGCGGCCGGCCCGAGGGACCTGGACGTCGGCGCGAGCGAAGATCCATGGGGCTCGCCCGCCTCCGGCCTCTTCCGGGCCGCGACCCGACTTGACCACGGCCGCGCACGATCGACTCCCATGGTCGTCGATCGTGCGCGGCCGTCGCGGCCTCTCGCCGCTGCTCGCCGCCACATCGGTGGCCGACGACTTCGGTGGCCGACGACTTCGGTGGCCGACGACTTCGGTGGCCGACGACTTCGGGGGCCGACGACGTGCCTCGGCCCCGGCGGCTCGGTGTCCCGACCAAGCCGACCTCGCGCCGCGGCGGCACTCTCATGGGCCAACTCGGTAAGATGACGGGCGATACTCGCTACTTGCTGTCGCGACCACCGCGTGACCTCTGGGGACGACCCAGGACCCTCGATCCAGAGACGGACCTGTCGGATAGCGGATACCCTGGCCAAGCCCGCTTAGCGGAAACGTTGGTCGGACTTCAGGAATCGCTCAGGGTCCGACGGGAAAGTGCATCTCATGACAACGCGTCCCACCTTCGATACCACCGCGGTCAGTGGCAGCGACGCGGACGGCCGGCCGATCGGTGCCCGGGAGGGATCCGACGCCGCGTCTGGGTTTCGTTCGCCCTGGGCCCCGCCCCTCACGGGCTCGTCGCCGGAGACCGCGGGGCCAGGCGCGGCCCCGTTCGGCCCGCCGCCGGCCGGTCAGATCCCACCCGGCGGGTTCCCGGGCGGTCTTCCCGCCGGGCCGGCGACCGGCGCCCTGCCGGTGAGCGTTTCGCCCGGTGGGGAGAACCCGCCGCCTGGGCAGAACCCGCCGCCACCCGGGCAGAGCCCTCTGCCGCCCGGGCAGAACCCACCGACCGGCCCCCGGCCCGGTTCGCCGTGGGGCCCGCCGCCGTCGGCGCCCTGGCCGGGCGGGTCGGGTGGGTCGGGCCAGGGGCCTGGCCAGTCGTGGACGGCGCCTGGCTATCCACCACCGGCTGGCGCGTTCGGTACCGGTGGCGGCCCCGGCGGCCCTGGTGGCCCGTCGACGGACTCCGCGCGCCCCGGACCGGCCCGCGGCCGGCGGCGCCTCGTCGCGGCCGCGGTGGCGCTGGCGTTGGTCAGCGGCGGCATCGGCGGTGGGGTCGGTGCTCTGGTCGCGAGCCAGGACGACTCCGGCGGGGTCACCAGCACCGACGCCGGCCTGAACCGGGACGCGAACGGCGCCCCGGTCGCGCCCGCCGCCAACGGGACGGTCAGCAAGGCGGCGCAGGTGATCCTGCCGAGCGTCGTGACGATCTCGGAGGTCTCGCGCACCGAGGCGGGCACCGGCTCCGGCGTGATCATTCGGCAGGACGGCTACATCCTGACCAACAACCACGTGGTCTCGGGCGCGTCGAACGGCGGCTCGCTCACGGTGACGCTGCAGTCCGGTGAGCGTCTCGACGCCACGGTCTGGGGCACCGACCCGAGCTCGGACCTCGCGGTCATCAAGATTGACAAGACCGGCCTGCCGGCGGCGACCTTCGGTGACTCGGACGCGCTGCAGATCGGCGAGCTGGTGGTCGCCGTGGGCAGCCCTCTCGGCCTGAACGGGACCGTCACGTCCGGCATCGTCAGCGCCGTGCACCGCCCGGTGCGCACCGGCGACAGCACCGTGCAGGACCAGAACGCGGTCCTCGACGCGATCCAGACCGACACCGCCATCAACCCCGGTAACTCGGGCGGTCCGCTGGTGAACAGCGACGGCCAGATCGTCGGCATCAACAGCGCGATCGCCACCGTCGGCGGCAGCAGCGGCCCGTTCGGTCAGGAGCAGCAGTCCGGCAACATCGGTGTCGGCTTCGCGATCGCCAGCAACTACGCGCAGAAGATCGCCGAACAGTTGATCACCAGCCGGCGCGCCGCCCACCCGTACCTCGGAGTCAGCGCGGCGGACGTGAGCAGCGACCCGACGGGCGCCAGCGGCGAAGGGGCGAAGATCGTCAAGCTGGTCGGCGGCGGCCCGGCCGAGCAGGCCGGGCTCGTGGTCGGCGACGTGATCACGAAGGTCGACGATCGGGTCGTGGCGGACACCGACGCGCTGATCGCGGCGGTGCGCGCGCATGACATCGGCGCGACGGTCGCCGTCACCTACACCCGCGACGGGCAGACCCAGACCGCTCAGGTCAAGCTCGCCCAGCAGCCCTAAGGCCCTTTCGGGATCTTGCCGGGGCCGCTGGACCGCCGCTTCGCGCACACATCTGACGATCGCCAGCCCGTGGAGACGCGGCAGCTTCCTTGATCGTCGGATGTGCGCGCGATTCGGCGGTTTCTGCCGTTTTGTCCCTGAACATCGCGCAGATCTGGTGATCTACCGGGGAGCGCGGGCAGGGCGGGTACAAGATCGCCGGTTGTGCGCGCGGATCGGCGGTCCAGGGCCCGCTCGTTCGCGCCCCGTTCACCGGACCGCCGTCAGCCCCGGCTCTCCTCCGGTGGCGAGGCCGCCAGGGTCGTCCTGACGCCGTGCCGCCGGCCGGGCCCGGGCGGGCGCGGTCCCGCCCGCCGGGCGGGCGGGAGACGTGAACGGCCGTGAATGTTAAAAATCGCGGGAACCCGATTCGATTTATCCCACGGGACGCCCTACACCTCAACGGAAATACTTTGTCAGGGCGCGGCGGGCTCCCTTGTGGCGCCGATTTGGCGCATGCGCCCCGTATCTGGGCGGGCCGGGAGGGCGAGCGGCGGCCCGGCGCGACGTCGCCCGTCGCGCATCTGACGGGTCGCAAACGCCCGGCTTCTTCCCAAACTGGCTGTACGCCCGGTACCAAGGGATGAGAGCATGGTTGTCCTAGGAGGACGTCGCTGTTCGAGGCGCGTGGCATGTACCACCATCGTCGTCAAGCGCGACGAGCTGTCCAACCCGCGACACGGCGATCTTTGCAAGCTTCACGCCCCAGGAACGCCAGGCTCCTAATATTGGTGTGTCTCAGAGAACGACAGGAGCGGCGGGCGATATGGACGGCGACGCGGACCTGGTGGCACGAGTTCGCCGCGGCGACCGTCAGGCGTTCGACGATCTTTATGATCGGTACGCGGACGACGTCTTCTCGATGTGTCTCGTGGTGCTCGGTGACCCGACCGTTGCCCGGGCCGCGGCCGGAACGGCGTTCGCCCTCGTCGCCCGCACCAGGATGAACCCGCTGTCCGAGCCGTCCCGGCTGCGGTCCTGGCTGCTCGAGCTCGCCCGCGGCAGCGCGTTGGCCTGGTCCGGATCGCCCCAGGCCCGTAGCGCGCCCGTCCCGCACGGCATCAGCGCCGAGGAGATGATCGACGGCGCGGTCGTGCCCGCCCCCGCCAGCCTGCGCGTGGGCCTCGCTCGCACCTTCGACCGGGCCGCCAGCGCCGCCGCGCACGAGCGAGCCGCGCAGGAGCGCCTCGCGCGGTCGGGCTTCGCCCCGACGCCGGACGAGACCCCGTTCCGGACCACCGGCGCCGACGTCGCGATGGCCGGTGCCGCCGCGTTCGCCCAGCTGGACGCCGAGACCGACCCCGGCACCCACGCCGATCCCGCCGGTGAGGCCGGCCGGCGCGACCTCGCGGGCGCGGTCGGCCTTGGTGCCCTGGCCGCCTCCGGCCTCGAGGGCTCCGCCGCGACGACGGTCGCCGCCGGTTCGGCCGCGGGTGCCGGTGGCGCGGCTTCGCAGGCCGCGGCCGCGCACGCCCAGGCCAGCCAGGCGGGCCAGGCGGCGCGCGCGGCGGCCGATCACATGACCAAGAGCGCGCACGCCGGCGGGTCGCCTGCCGACGCGGGCCAGGCGGCGCGCGCCGCGGCGGACCACGCGACCAGGAGCGCCAGCGAGCAGGCCAGCCACGTGGCCTCCGAGGGCTTCGGCGGGGCCGGTCAGGGCGCCGGGCAGAGCCAGGCCGCGCGCGCCGCCGAGCAGGCGCGGCTGGACCAGTGGGGGCAGAGCGCCGAGGACGCGGGGGACGCCTTCGTCGACCCGCCGACGGTCGACGTCGAGATCCCCGAGCCCGACCCGTCGAACGTCGTGCCGCTCACCGAGCACCGTCGGTTCCAGGAGTGGTACTACGCGGATGGCCAGGGGGCGCCGCTGGTGCCGGTCGACGGCGCCGACGGGCTGGCGCTGCGCGCCGGCCGGCCGGACTGGCGCGCCCGCCCGGCGATCGCCGTCGCCGCGTCGCTGGTCGTCGCGGTCGCCGGGATCACCGCCGCCCTGAACTGGCCGGCGGAGTCGGCGACGCTGTCCGAGTTCCCGGACACGGTGATCGCCGCGCCGTCGCTGCAGGTCCGGGGCGAGCAGAGCGACCAGCCGACGACGACCATCGCCCCGCCGGCGCCGAGTGTCGCCCCGATCGTCGAGGCCACGACCGAGCGGCCGGGCAAGCCGCAGCCGGTCAGGGACAACCGCCCCGTCGCCCGGACGACGCCGCCGGCCACCCAGCCGTCGACCGTGCCCGCGCCGCCCACGACGCCCCAGGCGCCGCCGACGACGACCCGGCCGCCGACGACGGCGCCGCCGACGACGACCGCGCCGCCGACGACGACCGCCCCGCCGACGACGACCGCCCCGCCGACCACCACGAGGCCGCCTACCACCACGAGGCCGCCCGATGGTGGCGGCCCGACCACGCAGCCGCCCACGTCGACGTCCCGGCCACCGACCGATGATCCGAGCACCCCGCCGCCCGCCACGCAGGACCCCGGGCCGGAGACGCGCGAGGATCCGCCCTCCGAAGAGCCGCCGGTCATTCTGTGACCCGTGGGCCGCGGGCCGGGCGCCCTCGCGGCGGGCGGAGGCGTAGCCCGGGCTCGGGCGTGAGCGGACGTCAGCGCGCGGCCAGCGACAGCTGACTGCCCAGAACAGCCGGATGGCCGGTCTGAAACCCTTCGCGAAGGGTTTCAGACCGGCCATCCGGCGTCGTGCCACCAACCGGCCCAGCCGCCGAGGGCGCTGGGCCGGGGGGTGGGTTCAGCGCAGCGGGCGCTCCGGGGCGGCCTGCGCGGCCTGGGCGGCGATGGCGTCGACGTCCGCGTCCAACGGCAGGGAGCGGGCCGTCATTGGGACGTACGGGCGCTCGTCGTAGCCGACGTAGAGCTGGCGCGGCCGGGCGATCTTCTGCTCGGGGTCGAGCAGGCCCTCCTCCCACTGGGCGAGCCAGCCCGGCATCCGGCCGATGGCGAACAGCACGGGGAACATCTCCACCGGGAAGCCCATCGCCTGGTAGATGATCCCGGTGTAGAAGTCGACGTTCGGGTAGAGCTTGCGGCTGATGAAGTAGTCGTCCTCGAGCGCGATCCGCTCGAGCTCCATCGCCAGGTCCAGCAGCGGGTTCGTGCCGGTGACCTTGAAGACCTCGTCGGCGATCTGGCGGATCACCCGGGCGCGCGGGTCGTAGTTCTTGTAGACCCGGTGGCCGAAGCCCATGAGCTTCTTCTTGCCGTCCTTCACCTGGGCGATGAAGGCCGGGATGTTCTCCACCGAGCCGATCTCGCGCAGCATCCGGAGCACCTGCTCGTTGGCGCCGCCGTGCAGCGGGCCGTAGAGCGCGGCGATCGCCGCGGCGGCGGCGGAGAAGGGGTCGGCCTCGGAGCTGCCGACCGCGCGCATCGCGTTCGCGGAACAGTTCTGCTCGTGGTCGGCGTGCAGGATGAACAGCACGTCGAGCGCGTGCTCGAGGACCGGGTCCGGCTCGTACTTGAGCTCCGTGGCCTTCCACATCATGTTGAGGAAGTTGCCGGCGTAGGACAGGTCGTTGTCCGGGTAGACGTACGGGAACCCGACCGAGTGCCGGTAGGAGTACCCCGCGAGCGTGGTGATCTTCGCGATCAGCCGGACGATCTGCAGCCGGCGCAGCCCCGGGTCCTTGATCTTCTTCGCGTCCGGGTAGAAGGTCGACAGCGCGCCCACGGACGAGACCAGCATGCCCATCGGGTGGGCGTCGTGGTGGAAGCCGTCGATGAACTTCTTGATCGATTCATGCACCAGGGTGTGGTGCGTGATCTCGTCCTCCCAGGTGGCCAGCTCGTCCGACGACGGCAGCTCACCCGCGAGCAGCAGGTAGGCGACCTCCAGGAAGCTGCTCTTCTCGGCAAGCTCCTGGATGGGGTAGCCGCGGTAGCGCAGGATGCCCTCGTCACCGTCGATGAAGGTGATGGCGCTGCGGCAGCTCGCGGTGTTGGTGAAGGCCGGGTCGTACGCCATCAGCCCGAAGTCGGCGTCCTCGACCTTGATTTTGCGAAGGTCCGCGGCGCGTACCGCGCCGTCTTTGATCGGAATCTCATAGCTACGACCGGTGCGGTTGTCGGTCACGGTCAGGGTGCTGACCTGCTCGGACACGCCGGGCTCCTCTCGCTGTGGCAGCGCGCTCGGTCGACGGGCTGGCACGACGCCGGCGCCGCGAGTCCGGGTAACGGAGCCCTCGCGCCGGATTGCTGGCAGTTCGTTGCTCTCAAGTCTGGCCGGTCACGCCGCCACATGCGCGTGATCGGAGCGGAACATCCGACGTGGGGTGCGCCACCCGGTCTGTCCTGGGTAGCCGGGTTGCTCGCCGTCGTCGCGGGGCCGCCGTGCCCAGCCGCGAGCGGAGCGCATTACGTGGCCGCGACTGTTGACGTCGTTGATGCGCGTAGCTGTTGATCCCTTCTGCTGGGGGCTCGTTGCTTTCCCGTGGCGTGCTTCGATGACGATCGAGTGACGGCGGGGCAACGCCACGCCGCGAGCGGGCCGGCGACGTGATTCTGATTGCTTTGTCCCCGGCGCTCGGGCGGTCCATCCACATCGGCGCCGACGGCGACCCGCCGACCCGACCGCCGGACCCGCGCGCCGCGCCGTCGGCGTCCTGTTCGCCGCCCCACGCGAGGAGGCACCGCTCGGGACGGGGGCGCTCGAACCATGGCGCGCGCGGAGGCGGCCCGCGCCGCTGGCCGGGGCACCGGCGGTGCCGGGTGCCGGTGCCCCAGGGTCAGGAGCCGGCGAGGAGCTCCAGGATGGGGGCCGCCCGGCGCAGGGCCGCGACCTCGTCGTCGGACAGCTCGGTGAGGCGTTCCGCGAGCCATTCGTCGCGGCGGCGGCGGTCGGCGTCGAGCAGGCCGCGGCCGGCTTCGGTGATCTCCGCGATGACCTGGCGGCCGTCGGTCGGGTGCGCGGACCTGGCCACCAGGCCGGCGTCCGCCAGGTGGGTGATGACGCGGGTCATCGACGGCGGCTGCACCCGCTCGTGCGCGGCGATCTCGCCGAGCGTCATCGGCCCGTGCCGCTCGAGGGTGGCGAGCGCGGCGATCTGCGTAGGCGACAGACTGCTGGAGCGCTCCTGGCGCATCCGCCGGGACAGCCGCATCACCGACAGGCGCAACGCCGAGGCGAGCTCGGTCTTGGCGGCGGTGTCCATCGTCCGACGGTACTTGTTAGCAGAACTCAGGATGTAGGCAGGCGGCGCGACACGACCCGCGTGCCTAAAGTTCGACCCAGCCGCCGCCGTCCCGGGACCGGCGGGCGGCGTCCCGCAGCCGGGTGACGGCGAGCAGATCGTGCACGGTGGCGCCGCGGACCACCGCGGGGTCGTCCATCCCGACGGCGCGGACCAGCTCGTGGGCCGCCTCGGCCAGGCCCGAGCGCCCGGCGGCCGGCGCCGGCGTCCAGACGGTGCGCACCCCGTCCTGGTCGGCCTGGCGGACCTGCTGGCCTTCGACGACGATCCGGCCCCGCTCGCCGCACAGCGTGAACGTCGCCTCGGTGAGCACCCCGCCCATCCGTTCGTGCACCAGGACCGTCGCGCCGCTGGTGGTCAGCAGCGCCAGCGTGACCGGCGCGGTCGCCGTGAGCCGCCGGGCGGGCATGCCCTCGGGGTCGGCGCACACGGCCAGCACGTCGCCGCACCAGCGGACGGCGAGGTCCAGGACCTCCGCCCGGCCCAGCGGCCCGGAGGGCGCGCCCACCACCGTCATCTGGGTAAGCCGGCCGAGCGCGGGCGCCGAGGCCTCCACGTGCCAGGCGGCCGGCCAGGCCCGGTCGTCGAACGCGACGACATGCGCGAGATCGGCGTCCTCCGCCACGTCGGCCACCGCCCGCAGCGCCGCCGGGTCGGCCGTCACCGCCCGCGCCAGCAGTACGTGCAGCCCCGCCTCGGCCGCCCGCTGCGCGACGAGGTCGGACGCCGGCGGCGCGAGTTCCACGCAGACCGCCTCGACGTCGTCCGACAGCAGCGCGGCCAGGTCCGCGTACGCCCGCGGCGCTTCGGCGTCCGCTGCCCAGGCCAGCGACTCCAGTGGCTCGGGCGCGAGCAGTCCGACCACGTCCAGGCCGGCGTCCCGGAGCAGCGCCGCGGTGGCCCGCTCGGAGCCGTCGGTGACCAGCGCGATGGTGATCGGCCTCGCGACCTGATCCCCGCCGGACCGGTCACGGCCGGGGGGCCCGTCGGATCCGGGGTTCCCGCCCGGCTGGTGACCGGGCTCCCGCTGGATCCGGGGCTCCTGCCCGACCGGCGAGGCGGGTCGGGCGGATCCGGGAGCCGATGTGGGCGGCCAGTGGTCGGGGAGGTCCGGGAGCCGGTCCGGCCGGTCCGGCGAGAGGTTCGCGAGCCGTCTCGCCGCGCGCCGCCGCTCCCTCCAGGCCGCGGCGACGATCGGGTCGCGCGGGCCGACGAGCTCGGGCACGGTGGTCATGGCTTCTGATAGTGCCTCCGACCGCCGGCCGGCGAGGCCCGTCGGCCCGAGCCGTGGGGCCGAATCTCGCCGCGGCCCGGGAAGGGATGCCCCGGCGGCGGCGCGGCGTTTGCGCGCGGGCTTGGTCCTGGCAGGCTCGCGGGTATGGCGAGGCTGTTCGTGGCGGTCACGCCGCCGGCCGAGGTCACCCGGCTCCTGGCCAAGGCGGTGGACCGGGTCCGGCCGTCGGCGCCGTGGCTGCGCTGGGTCGACGAGGAGCGGATCCACCTGACGCTGGTGTTCCTCGGCCCGGTCGACGACGCCCTGCGCCCGGAGCTGGCCGAGCGGCTCGGCCGTGTCGCCCGCCGCCATCCCCCGGTCGGGGCCCAGCTGGCCGGCGCGGGCAGTTTCGGGAACCGGGTGCTGTGGGCGGGGGTCGCCGGCGAGCTGGCGCCGCTGGCCAGCGGCGTGCGGCGCGCGGCGGGCAGGTCCGGCATCGTCGACCTCGACCCGCGGCCGCTGCGCGCCCACCTGACGCTCGCCAGGGCACGCGACGACCGGCGCGCTGGCCGCCACGCCGCCGCCGGCGCCGACGGCACTCGGGGACCGGCCGACCTGCGCCCGCTGGTGGCGGCGCTGGGTGAGCTACCGACCGTCGCGTGGACGGTCGACCGGTTCGAGCTCATGAGCAGCGTGCTGGGCCCGCGCCCGCGCTACCTCGTCGAGTCCAGTTGGCCGCTGACCGGGAGCTGATCTCGCAACCTCCGATGGTCTGAAAGTTCACTTTGTTCAGTCAAGTAATGGAAAAGTGAATTACGACACACCTCTGAAACATTGGCGAGACCTCCGTTGGTGTGTTTCCGTTGGTCTCGTGCTGAAGCCGGCCTATTTGGTCACCCGGGGTCATATCGACCTTCTCCGGGTTGCTTCCGCGGCCTGTCCGGTCCGCTGAGGACCCCGCCGCCCCCGCCGCCAGCAAGCCAAGGCCGCGCCCAGGACCGACCCTCGGGCCAGACACCGGTCGCGGCCCCGGATCCGCCGCCCGAGAACGACCTCGGGTTCCCTCTCCGCCTGGCCCGACGCCCACCGCCAACCTCCCCGCCGGCGCGCCCGGCTCGGCCCGCCTGGGTGTGACCGGGACGGATCCCGGACCTGCCCAGGGCCCGCTCGCCCGGTCGAGCACGTGGTCCCGCCGACGCGGCCACGACCTCGGCCGCCGGGCCGCGGCGCCTGGCGCGGACGCCGTCCTCCTCTCCCAGCCGCCCGTCCAAGGAGAACCGCATGTCCCCCCAGCCCGCCGTGGTCCCGGCCCGCGCGAACCCGCCACGGGTGCCGTCGTCCGCCCCGGTCGCCGTCGTCCGCCACCTGCCCACGCCGAACGCCGTCGGCCGGGGCGGGGCATCCGCCCGTCCCGCCGACGCCCCGGAGTGGTTCGACCCGCGGCTGCTCGACCGGTGGCCCGCCGCCGGCCCACTGACCTCCCCGATCGGGGACAGGGTTCCCGCCGTGGGAGTCACGGGGGCCCCCGCGCGCCACGGCCTGACGGTCGACCGGTCGGCCTGGGCCGCCTGGATCGACGGCGAGCTGCTCGACCTGACCTACCTGGAGTTCGAGGTGCTGGACTTCCTGGTCCGCCACCCCGGCCGGGCCTACTCCCGGGGCACGCTGTTGCGGCACGTCTGGGGACACCGCCTCGACGGCGAGCCCGGCCAGGCCGGGCGGACCGTCGACGTGCTGGTCACCCGGCTGCGGCGCAAGCTGGGCCCCGAGCACCGTTCCCGGATCGAGACGGTCCGGCGCGTCGGCTACCGCTACCGGCCCGCGCCCGGCGATGTCTCGGCCTGACCGGCTGGCCGCCTGGATCACCGGTACATGGGCGGCGTCGACGAGCGGGGCCGGCCGTCCATGAGCGCAGATGGGAGCAGCGGCACACAACCCCCGAAGCCCGGGCACGGGCGATGGGAGACGTGTGAGACTGCCAGGCAGGATCTGAGATCAGCTGGTTCGGCCGGGCGCCCGCGCCCTCGAACCGGCGAGCCCCGGTCAGTGGCCGACGGTCCTCGGGTGGCGCCCGAGGACCGCGGCCGGCCGATTCGGCCCGCGTCGTCGCGGACGCCGGCCCACGCGCCGGCCGCGGCCAGCCTCACCCGGCCGCGCCCGCCGAAGCTCCCGGAAGGGGATGCCATGCTGCCGCGTACGGTCCTCCCGCGCGCGACGACGCGCCTGGACACATCCTCTTCCTCGGCCGGCGCGGCGACCCCTGCCTCGGGCCGCGCGCCGACCCGGCGGGTCGCGCGATGACGGACGCCGACTTCCTCACGAAGACGGGCCTCGGTCCCGCCGTGACCAGCGGTCCCGCCGTGGCCAGCCTCCGGGGAGCCGCGCGCGAGCCCGGGCGGGCGGTGCCCGCGCGGCGCGCGCCCGCCGCCACGCCGTCCGTCGAGCCGGAGACGCTGCGGCAGGCGTTTCGCCGGCACGCCGCCGGCGTCACGGTGGTCACCCTCGCCGGCCCGGCCGGCCCGGTCGGCTTCACCGCGACGTCGGTCGCCTCGCTGTCGGCGGCGCCGCCGCTGCTGTCGCTGTCCCTGTCGACCTCCTCGTCCAGCGCGCCCGCGCTGCTCGCCGCCGAGACCCTCGTGGTGCACCTTCTGTCGGCCGGGCACGAACAGATCGCCCAGCGGTTCGCGACCAGTGGCGTGGACCGGTTCGCGCCGCCGATCCGCTGGAGCGCCCTGCCGACCGGCGAACCAGTGCTGTCCGACGTCGCCGTCTGGCTGCGGGCGAGAATCGATCATCGCATCACCGCCGGCCAGAGCTACCTCGTCGTCGCGGAGGTGGTCGACAGCCGGGTCGCGCGCGCCGACGAACCGCTCGTGTACCACGACGGCCGCTACGGCACGATCGCGGACGCGGAGCCGCCGTCGCCGCTCTAGGCTCCGGCGAGGCTCCGTTGCGCGCGGATCCCTGGGTCAGTGGGTCGCGCCGCGCCGGAGGCGGGCGCGGCGGCGGACGACGATCACCAGGCCGAGCAGTCCGAGCCCGAAGCCGCAGGCGGCGGTGGCGAGCCACCACAGGTGCCCGTCGGCGCGCAGGTCGTCCACGAACGGGATCATGACGACCAGCGCGACGAGCCAGAGCCCGGTGCCGACGGCGATGGAGCCGACGCCGTCGTAGGGCAGGGGCGCGAGCTGGCCGGGCTCTCGCTGGCCGCCGTCGCCCGAGGCGCCCGGGCCGTCCGGCGCGTCCAGGCCGCCAGGGGCGTGGCCGTCCGGGTCGTGGCCGTCCGGGCTTTGGTCGTTCGGGTCGTGGTCGTCCCGCCGCGCGGACGTACCCGACGGGCCGTCAGGCTCCGGGCCCACCGCGCCGGCGTCCGTGCTCGTCGTCGCGTTCGCCTCCACCCCGGCGACGTTACCCGGCGAGGCCGCGAACCACCGGCCGCGCGGTGACCGTGGGCCGGCCCGACGGCCCATCGGCTCCGCGGCGGGCGGTGGGGTGGCTCGCTCGGCGCGGTGCCGTCGCCGTCTACCGTCCCGCGCCGGGACCGCCCGGGGGAGCGGACGGGGAGGCGGCGGGGGCCCGCTCGCCGGCCGCCGTCAGCCAGGCGCCGAACGCGCGGCTGGTGACCGACTCCAGCAGGCGGACGTCCTCGCGGAAGACGTCCAGCACCCGTGCCCGCAGCTCGGGTGGCGGGCCGCCGGACCGCGTGCCGTCGTCCCGCGTCCCGTCCAGGGCACCGGGCCGGGCCCACCGGTCGCGGGACGGGGCCGGCCGGACGCCCAGGAAGGCGCGGGCCCGGTCGGTCACGGAGTTGGGGGCGGCGAGCAGGTCCGGGTAACGGAGGAGCAGCACCTGACTGGGGCTGAACAGCGTGTAGAGCCGCTGGAGCTGGACTCCGTAGCGGCCGAGCTCCGCGTAGCGCGGGCCCCAGCCGCAGCCGGCCCGGGCGCGCTCCGGCTCGGCGTCGAGCGCGGCGACGAAGTCGGCCAGCGGCTCCGTGCCGGCGGCCCGTGCCCGCGCCCAGGCGGCGTACGCCCGGTCGACCGGGTCTCGCAGCGCCACCAGCAGCCGCGGGTAGGCCACGCGTTCGTGCAGCCGCTGCTGCGCCGCGAAGTCCGCGAGCAGGTACGGCGCGAGCAGACCCTGGCGGTGGGTGGGCGCTCCCGCCGACCCGCCGAGCAGGCCGGTGACGGTCTCGGCCCACAGCGCCTCGGCCGCGTCGCCGGGGACGTCGCTGGGCCCGTCGCGGGGATCATGGTCGGGCCAGGACAGCCGCAGGGCCGGATGGCGGGCGAGCGCGGCCGCCAGCCGTGTCCCGCCGGACTCGGGCGGGCCGGCGACGACGAAGTCCGGCCCCGTCATGCGCACCCCCGGCTCGTCGGTGGGTGGTGATCATAACCTCACCCCCCTAAACCGACAATACCCATCAAGAAAATCGAAAACAGCCGCCGTCCGCCCGTGGGCCGGCGAAGGCCCGCCGGCCGGTCACCTCGACGGCTGGCCGGCTCGAGTCGCCCGCCAGGCCAAGACCGCCATCGTCCGCCCGCTCCGCATGATCGCCGTTTCTGCCCCGACGGGGTCGTGAACGGGGCCTCATCACGACCCCCAGGGGGCAGAAACGGCGATCATGTCCGGCGTCGATACCGGGCGGACCTTGGCGGGGCCGGCACTGGGTCGCCGAATATCGCAAACTTTCTCAACAGGAAAAGTGGACATACCCCTTCTGGGGGCCTATGTTCGTTCTCATGTCTGGTTGGGGCCCTCGCGCGCGCGGCGCGCGGCCGACCGCGCTCGCGGTGGTCGGACGCGGTCAGGCTCCGCTCGTCTGCCGTCCGCACGTGGACTTCAAGCGGGTGGCGAGCGCGCTGTGTCGAAGCCGGGATTCCCGCCAGATCGGCGATCTGGCGGGTCGTCGCTAGTCCCGCTCCACCGCTGAGACGCGGCGCCGCCCAGGGGCGCCGCCGCGCCACTGGCCCGGGCCCGCCACGGAGCCGCCCGGAGCCCGTTCGCCTCCTCCTCCGCCCGCCGGGCGGGTGCCCGCCCGGCCCGCGGCGGCGCCGGCGGACCGCCGACGGTCACTCACGAGGCGGGTCCGTCCCCCGCCAGGCCGACTCCACCCGACGCCCCATCGACTCGCGCCGCGAGCGTCCGCGACCCGGCGCCGCGCGTCCCACGGATGCGCGGCGCGAAGGCCGCGGACGACTCGGGCGCGTCTCCGCGTGCCCGAGCCCTCGCCCTCCTCATCGCTCACCACTCACCACGAGCCCGTGGCCATCCCGCGCGCTCCTCGCCGAAAGGTCGCCATGCCCGCCTCCGAGAGCACCGCGCTAGCGGTAACGGAGCCACCCAGCTCGCCGCCGGCGCCACCCGCCGCCGGAGCCGAGGCGACCGTCGCGCCGCGGACCGTCGCGCCACGGACCTCCGCCCCGGCCGTGGCCGTCGGCGCCGCCGACGCGCCGAGCGGAGCGCCGGCCGGCGCCGGGCCGTCGCGCCGCCGGCCGGAGATCGAGACGCTGCGCGCGGCGGGTGGCGGGCGCCGGCGCCGGCCGGTGCCCCGCTGGCTGCGCCGGGCCAGTGGCCCGGTGCTGCTGCTCGCGCTCTGGCAGCTCGGGTCCAGCACCGGGTTCATCTCGGCGCAGACGCTCACCTCGCCGGCGACCGTGGTGACGACCGCCTGGGACATGATCAAGGACGGTTCGCTGGTCGACGGCCTGCTGGTCTCGCTGCGCAGGGTGGCCTACGGGCTGCTGTTCGGCGGGATCGCCGGCCTGGTGCTGGCCGTCATCTCCGGGCTGTTCCGGGCGGGCGAGGACCTGGTCGACGCCCCGATGCAGATGCTGCGCACGCTGCCGTTCCTCGGCCTGATCCCGCTGCTGATCATCTGGTTCGGCATCGGGGAGACCAGCAAGATCGTCCTGGTGTCGCTCGGCGTCGCCTTCCCGATCTACCTCAACACCTACGCGGCGATCCGCGACGTGGACGGCCGCCTGGTCGAGGCCGCCGGCACGCTCGGGCTGCGCCGGCTCGAGCTGGTCCGGCACGTGATCCTGCCCGGCGCGCTGCCCGGGATGCTCGTCGGCCTGCGCTACTCCCTCGGGGTCGCCTGGCTCGCGCTGGTGATCGCCGAACAGGTCAACGCGGACAAGGGCCTCGGCTACCTGATGATGAACGCCCGCGAGTTCCTGCAGACCGACGTGATCACCGTCTGCCTGATCGTCTACAGCCTGCTCGGGCTGGCCACCGACATGCTCGTCCGCCTGCTCGAGAAGGGGGCCCTGTCGTGGCGACGCGGCTTCTCCGGCCAGTGACCGGGTCGGCGGACGGCGAGCCCCGGCTCTCCGGCGACCTCCAGCCCACCGGCGACCTCCAGCTCACCGGGCCGGAGCGCGCGGTCGCGGTCACGGAGCACGAGTCCTCCGCCGCCGTCGAGGTGCGCGGCCTGCGCCGGGAGTTCGGCGGCCGCGCGGTGATCGACGGGCTGGACCTGACGGTCGCCCCGGGTGAGTTCGTCGCCCTGCTGGGCCGCAGCGGCTGCGGCAAGAGCACGCTGCTGCGCGTCCTCGCCGGGATCGACCTCGACGTGGCCGGCGCCGTGTCGGTGCCGCGCCGCCGCGCGGTCGCCTTCCAGGAGCCGCGGCTGCTGCCCTGGAAGCGCGTCTGGCGCAACGTCGCCCTCGGGCTGCGGGGCGAGGACGCCCGCGGCCGTGTCCTCGCCGCGCTCGACGAGGTCGGCCTCGACCACCGGGTGGACGCCTGGCCGCTCACCCTGTCGGGCGGGGAGGCGCAGCGCGCCGCGCTGGCCAGGGCCCTGGTCCGGGAGCCGGACCTGCTGCTGCTCGACGAGCCGTGCGCCTCGCTCGACGCGCTCACCCGGCTGCGCATGCAGGCCCTGATCGCGGACCTGTGGGAGCGGCACGCGCCGGCCGTCGTCCTCGTCACCCACGACGTCGACGAGGCGCTGGCGCTCGCGGACCGCGCGCTGGTCATGAGCGACGGCGTGATCAGCGAGGACGTCGCCATCCACGCCGCCCGCCCGCGCCGGCCGGCCGACCCCGAGATCCTCGCCCTGCGGGCCCACCTGCTGGAACTGCTCGGCGTCCCCACACCGGCCGCGTCCTGATCCCCTCCGGGGGCATCCCGCCGCCCGATCGTCCGGGCCGGCCGACGGCCCGGACTCACTAGATCCGCCCAGATCTGCCGAAATAAACAAGGAGACAACGACAATGTCCACCTTCGCCCGCCGCCTGCGGTGGGTAGCCCTTCCGGTGGCCGCCGCGGCCGCGCTGTTCGGCGTCGGTGCCTGCTCGTCCGGGGATGACGACGCGCCGGCCGCGGCCGCGCCGGCGGCGACCGCCGCCGTCGACCTGTCCGCCGTGACGCTCAAGGTCGGCGACCAGAAGGCGGGCATCCAGGCCGCGCTGGAGGCGTCCGGCCAGCTCAAGGACATCCCTTACAAGATCGAGTGGAGCCAGTTCGCGTCCGGCCCGCCGCTGCTCGAGGCGCTGACGGCGAAGGCGATCGACATCGGCGGCGTCGGCGAGACGCCGCCGATCTTCACCGCGGCCGCCGGCGTCAAGATCACTCTGGTGGGCGCGTACCAGGCGGAGGTGACCGGCTCCGCGATCGTCGTGCCGAAGGACTCGCCGATCAAGGCCCTGGGTGATCTGAAGGGCAAGAAGATCGCGGTGGCGAAGGGCTCGTCCGCGCACTACCACCTGCTCGCGGCGCTGACGAAGGCCGGCCTGACGTTCGACGACATCGAGCCCGCCTACCTGCAGCCGCCGGACGCCCTGGCCGCCTTCGGCAACGGGAGCGTCGACGCCTGGGCGATCTGGGACCCGTACACGGCCGTGACCGAGAAGCTCAACGGCGCCCAGATCCTGGTCGACGGCTCCGGCGGGCTGACCACCGGGCTCGCCTTCCAGGTGTCGCGGCCGGACGTCGTCGCCGACCCGGGCAAGGCGGCGGCGATCCGTGACCTGCTGATCCGTGTCGGCAAGGCCAGGCAGTGGGCGCTCGCCCACGCGGACACCTGGGCCGAGGCGTGGGGCAAGGAGGCCGGCGTGCCGGTCGAGATCGCCAAGATCTACGTCGACCGGGCCGACACGAGGGCCGTCGTGATCGACGACCCGCTGATCGCCCGCGTGCAGAAGGTGGCCGACGCATTCACCGACGCGAAGATCATCCCGGTCAAGGTCGACATCTCCAGCCTCGCGACCGACCAGTTCAACGACACCGTCGCGCTCGCCACGGCCGGCTGACCGGCTCCCCCCTGGCTCCGGCGGCTCATGCTGGCCGCGGGAGCCAGGGCCCCGTCGTCGCGCCGTCCCGCCCGCCGCGGCGCGCCCGATCTCTCGTCCCGGCCCTGGCCGGCCCGCTGACCGGTCCGGCCCACCCGTAGGAGCCGATCCCTCATGCCCATCCACCCGCACTGGTTCCTGCCCACCTCCGGCGACAGCCGCAACCTCGACGCCGCCACCCTGACGCACGAGGCGAACCGGACGTCCCGGACGGCGGGCATCCGCCCGCCGGATCTCGACTACCTGGCCGAGATCGCCAAGGCGGCCGACCGGCTCGGTTACGAGGCCGTGCTCACCCCCACCGGCACCTGGTGCGAGGACGCCTGGCTGACCACCGCCGCGCTGCTGCGGGAGACGAAGCGGCTGAAGTTCCTGGTCGCGTTCCGGCCGGGGCTGGTCACCCCGACGCTGGCCGCCCAGATGGCGGCGACCTACCAGCGGCTGTCCGGGGGCCGGCTGCTGCTGAACGTGGTCACCGGTGGGGAGACCGAGGAGCAGCGCAGGTTCGGCGACTGGCTGGACAAGGACACCCGGTACGCGCGCACGGCCGAGTTCCTGCAGATCGTGCGCGGCGCCTGGGGCGACGAGCCGTTCGACTTCTCCGGGGAGCACTACCAGGTCGTCGGCGCCACCACCCGCAGGCCGTTCACGCCGCCGGAGATCTTCTTCGGGGGCGCGTCGCCGGCCGCCGAGCGGGTCGCCGCCCGGCACGCCGATGTCTACCTGCTCTGGGGCGAGACACCGGCCCAGGTGACCGAGCGCCTCGACCGGATGCGCGGGCTCGCGGCGCAGGCCGGCCGCGAGTTGCGGTTCGGCTACCGGGTGCACGTCATCACCAGGGACACGTCCGAGGCCGCCTGGGCGGTGGCCGACGACCTGCTCGCGGGCCTCGACCCCGCCACGATCAGGCTGGCGCACTCGCTGCTGTCCCAGGCCGAGTCGGTCGGCCAGCAGCGGATGACCGCGCTGCACGGCGGCGGCACCGACGACCTGGTGATCGCGCCGAACCTGTGGGCCGGCTTCGGCCTGGTGCGGCCCGGCGCGGGCACGGCGCTGGTCGGCAGCCACAGCGAGGTCGCCGACCGGCTCGAGGAACTGCACGCGCTCGGCGTCGACCACTTCATCCTCTCCGGCCACCCGCACCTGGAGGAGGCCTACTGGTTCGCCGAGGGAGTGCTGCCCCTGCTGCGCCAGCGCGGCCTGCTCGCGGGCGCCGAGGGCGCCGCGGCGAGCGGGCCGGCCAGCGCGGCCACGGCCGCCGCCGCGGCCCGCCGGGCGGTGCACGCCGGCGCCTCCTGACCGCCGGAACGGGCTTCCCGCCGGGCGACGGGCGCCCGTCGCCCGGCTGGGCCGGCGTCCCGGCCCGCGCGCGAACCCGTCGAAGGCCTCCTGGAGACCCGAAGCCCGCATCTCAACCGTGATCCGCCCCCACCGCCTGCCGTGAAGGAGCCTGACCATGACCGTCGACACCGCGCCGACGCCCGCGTCGACAGCCGTAGCGCTCGACGTGGAGCCGCTGACCATCCGGATCGGCGCCGAGATCCGCGGGGTCCGCCTCGACGGCGACCTGGACGCCGCGACCGTGGCCGCCATCCGGGCCGCCCTGCTGCGCCACCGGGTGGTGTTCTTCCGTGGCCAGGGGCACCTGACCCCCGACATCCAGATCGCGTTCGCCCGCCTGTTCGGCGAGCTGACCCTGGCCCACCCGACGCAGTCCTCGCTCGAGGGGTACCCGCTGGTCCACGAGCTGGACGCGTCGAAGGGCGGCCGGGCCGGCGCCTGGCACACCGACGTCACGTTCACCGACCGCCCGCCGGCGATCTCCATCCTGCGGGCCGTCGAGATCCCGCCGGTCGGTGGCGACACCATCTGGTCGAACACCGTCTCGTCCTACTGGGACCTGCCCGACCAGCTGCGCGACGCGGCCGACAGGCTGCGCGTGTTCCACACCAACCAGCACGACTACGGCCTGCGCGCCCAGGACCTCGAGGGCCTGCCGGAGGTGTTCAAGGAGCGGTTCTTCGAGTTCCGCTCGAAGGAGTTCGAGGTCGAGCACCCGGTGGTGCGCGTCCACCCGGAGACGGGGGAGCCGTCGCTGCTGCTCGGCGGGTTCGTCAAGCAGCTGACCGGGGTGAACCAGGCCCAGTCGTTCGACCTGCTGCGCGCCTTCGCGGAGGTCGTCGCCAAGCCGGAGAACACCGTCCGCTGGAAGTGGCGGACCGGGGACGTCGCGATCTGGGACAACCGTGCCACCCAGCACTACGCGATCAACGACTACGCGGACAGCCCGCGGATCGTGCACCGGGTGACGGTCGCCGGCACGACTGATCTCGACTCACCTCCGGGACGAGCGGCGGCGCCAGTCTCGGCTCGCCGCAAACCCTCCCTGCCACCGCTTGACAGCCCCACACGCGGATTCTGACCCACGTCCGGGTCAGGCCGGACTCCACAACGGGGCGACGGCCTCGTCGTCGAGGTCGTCCTCGGCGTCGCGGAAGACGGTGCCGTCGGGGTCGCGCAGGGCGGCGGCCAGCGCGTGCCGGCGGTGCCAGGTGCCGGACCGCCAGGCCAGCGCGCGCGCGAGCGCGTCGACGCCGGCCTCGGAGTCGACGTGGACCTCGCCGCCGATGCCGCCGACGACCCGCCAGGGGGCACGCGTCGGCTGGCCGGCCAGGTCGGCGACGACCAGCCGGGCGTGCTCGGTGAACAGCGTGCCGTCCGGCGCCGTCCGCTCGGCCGTGTTGTACGGGCCATCCAGGACCGGGCAGTCGGCGGTCGTGGACGCCAACGGGACGCCGAGGACGTGGCCGACCTCGGCCGCCCGGTCGAGCGGCACCCGCAGCGGGGCCGCGTCGGCCAGCAGGACGAGCAGGTCCGGGGCGTCGAGGACCACGGCGTCGCCGGTGGGCACGACCCCGAGGGGGGTGCGTACCGTCAGCGGCGGGTCCAGCCGGCCGTCCGCGAGCGCGCCGCCGGGCAGGCCGTCGGGGCCGGAGGCCAGCCGGGTCGCGGCCGTCACGGCGGCGACGTAGAGCGCGCGGGCCGACGGCCAGGGGACGTCCCGCTCGGCGTCGCCGAGCCGGTCGAGCAGGTCGAGCACACCGGCGACGTCGCCGAGCACGTCGTCGAGGGTGAGCCGGCAGCCGAGCGCCCGCAGCAGCTCGGCGTCCACCCCGGCGACCGGCGCGGCGGGGGCGAACAGCCCGGCGAGCAGCGGGTCGGCGCCCGGCAGGCGCAGCTCCGGCGGCGGCAGCCGGACCACCCGGCCGTCGTCGTCGCGGGCCAGGCCGTCGTCGGTGTCCGCCGCCTCGGTGTCCTCGGTGTCCTGGTCACGGCTCGAGACCGGCAGCAGCGCGTGCCGGGCCAGCCACCAGCGGGTGTAGGACGGCTCCGCGCCGAGCACCACCTCGCGCAGCGCCGGCCGGGCCAGCTCGCCGAGCGCCTCCGGCCAGGCGGCCGGGTCGACGAGCTCCAGGTCGCGCACGGCGGCGAAGCTGCCGAGCACCACCGGGGCGCCGCCGCGGCCCCCGGCGAGCGTCGCCGCGGCCCGCGCGGCGGCGAGCGCCGGCGACTCGACGGCCTCCTCCACCCAGGTGTCGCTGTCGTCGAGGTCGAGAAGGACCGGCTCGTCGGGGTCGAGCGTCACGTCACGCGCGGCCAGCACGCCGAACGTGCGCAGGACGCCGACGGCCTCCAGGACCTCCGTCGGCCACGCGTCGGTGATGTGGCGGGCCAGCGTGGCGAACGGCGCGTCGTCGGCGACCAGCCGGTCCAGCGGCCCGCCCGCGATCAGCAGCTCGGACGCCGGGACGAACTCGCCCTCGACGTCCGGCAGCAGCAGCTCGCCCAGCCAGTCCGGTCCACCGGCCGTCTCTGGCGCGTCGAGCCCGGCGTCGCGGACCAGCGCGAGCACCGCCGTGGCCAGCGCCCGCAGCTCCTCCGGGTCGTCGTCGGGATCGGAGTCGACGACCGCCTCGTGCACGGCCGGGTCGCGTAGCACGCCCGCCGGCGTGCCCTCCACGGCGCCCAGGGTGCGCAGCGCGTCCCGCGCGCCGCCGAGGCAGGCGTCCGGGTGCACGACGCGCAGCGGCAGGCCGGAGGCGGCGAGCGCCACCACGTCGAGCCCGTCGGTGGGCAGCAGCACCCCGCGTGGCCCGGTGACCATCCGGACCCGCAGCGCGGCGCCGTCCCCGTCGTCCCCGCCATCTCCGGCGGCCTCGCCGGTCAGCGGGGCGTCGAGCGCGTCAACGCTGTCCAGCGACTCCGGGCCGGCGATGACGGCCACGGGCACCGGCAGCGCGCCCAGCGCGTCCCGGTCCGGGGCCGTGATCAGGGCCGAGTACAGCGCGGACCACCAGCGCGGCGGCCGGCGTGCCCCGGCGAGCGCCTCCACCAGGCCGGCGCTGTCGAGCCGGCGCACGCCGAGCGCGTCCAGCGCCCGCCGCCAGTGCCGGGCCGCGTAGCGCGCCGGCAGCAGCCCGTCGACCACACCCGCGACCACACCCTCGGTGGCGTCGTCGGCGGCCAGGCCGTCGTCGCCGAGGCCGCCCGCGTCGAACTCGACGTCGACGAGGTCCGGGCTGGAGGCGACGCCGTGGTCCGTGGGGGCGCCGGCGCCGACCGGGCGCGGGCCGGCGAGCAGGGCGGTCACGGCGTCGGTGGCCGGGCCGAGGTCGCAGACGACGCATTCCCGGCCGAGCCGGCCGCCCGGCATCATCCCTGCCTCGGGCAGCATCCGCCCGAGCCCGTCGCGCAGCCGGCCGTCCACCGGCCCGGCCGGCAGACCGGCCGGCACCAGCTCCAGCGCCGCCAGCGGGTCCGGCACGACGAGCGGGTCCGCTCCCGCCGGCGCCCGGCCATCGCCGGCGCGCGCCGCGGGGCCCGCGGCCGTGAGCGCCGCGAAGAGGCCCTCGTCGCCCGGCTCCTGGAGCGACGAGGGGGCGGCGTCGTCGACGGCGGGGCCCGAGGTGCCCACATGGACGGCGAGGGCGGCCACGGCCTCGGCCAGCCGGTCGGTCAGCCAGTCGCGCAGCGGGCCGGCGACCGTGTGCCGCCGCGACGGCTCCAGCGGCAGCTCGACGCTGAGCAGCGCCGGCAGCGACAGCGCCTCGTCGGTGGGCTGCGGTGCCCGGACCACCTTGGGCACACCCGCGGGCCAGCCGCCGTCGCGGACCATGGCGCGGGCCGCGTAGCCGGTCCTGGCTCGCTCCTCGACCGGCCGGTCCGCGAGCAGCGCGGCCGGGATCGTGCCGCGCCGTACGCAGCCCCGCCAGCGCTCCCCGTCGAGCAGCGCGATCTCCAGGGCCGCCGGCGAGGCCGCCGCCCCGTCCCCGGCGGCCGGCTCGCCGGTGAGCTCCGGGCCAGCCGAGGGCACGGCCGGCTCACCGGCCGCGCGGGCCTCGTCATGGCCGCGCGGCCCGGCGGCGGTGACCTCCCAGCGGCAGGCGTGCGAGCGGACCTCGCCGTCGATGTCGAGCCTGACCTCGGCCAGCCCCGGCAGGACGAGCATGAGCGTCGGGTCGAAGGCCGCGAGCAGCTCGCGGGTGGTGGCGACGGCGTCGGGGTCGCGCAGCGGCAGCCGTACGACCGTGTCGTAGCCCTCCGGCGGAGCCGGGTAGCCATCCGGCCCGTTCGGCACGGCGAACGGCAGCCGCAGCACCGGAGCGGCGCCGTGCCGCCGGGTGAGCTCGGCGCGCAGCCCGGCCGCGCCGATGTCGTGGACGGCGGACGCCGTCCACTCCTTCGACCAGCGCACGCCACGCGATGACGTCGCCGAGGACGGGTCGCGGGAGACGATCGACGGGTCGTCGCTGACGGCGAGCACGGAGGCGAACCCGGCGCCGAACCGGCCGACCGCGGTGACGTCCCGCTTCGCCGACGCGCGCAGCGTGGACAGCGCCTCCACGCCGGCGGCGGTCAGCGGCGCGCCGGTGTTCGCGACCTCCAGCAGGTCGCCGGCCAGCCGCAGGTGCACCCGGCCGGCGACCCCGGCCGCGGCGGCGGCGTCGACCGCGTTCTGCAGCAGCTCGACGACCAGACGGTCGCGGTAGGCGCCGAGCGCGGCGTCCTCCTCGGCGTTGGCGTCCTCCCGGAACCGGGCCGGCGACGCGGCCCACGCGTCGAGCACCCGCCCTCGGATCGCCGCCGTCCCGAAGGGGTCGGCGAGATCCGCGCCCATGGGGCCGGCGGTCTCCGGAGCACCGGTGCCGGGGAACCCCGCGCCACCCGTCGCGTCGAGATGCGTCGCTTCCACGCTCTCTATCTTGGCCACTCCCCGATGCGGCCGGCAGGCTGGCATGGGCGACGTGCCGGGGTTCGCCTGTCCGTGCCCGGCCGGCCGGCGCCGGGCCGGGGGGCGGGGCGGCGACCCGGTCACGGCAGGATGGACCGGTGACGACTCGACGATCACGGCCCGGGCGGGGCGACGACGAGCTCGCGGCGACCCAGGCGGCCCAGGCGGCTCAGGCGGCTCAGGCGGTCGAGGGCGTCGTGCGTGACCTTGACCACGGGGTGACGCCCGACCGGGACGCCCTGCGGGCCGCGGTGCGCGTGTTCCTCGACCGGCTCGCCGCCCGCGCGCCCGGCCGGTCGGTGGAGGTCCGGGTGCCGCCGTTCGCCGCCGTCCAGGTGATCGAGGGGCCACGGCACACGCGGGGCACGCCGGCGAACGTCGTCGAGGCCGATCCGGCCGCCTTTGTCGCCCTCGCGGCCGGCCGGCTGGACTGGGCGGTCGCGGTCGCCGATGGCCGGATCACCGCCAGCGGCGAGCGCGCCGACCTGCGTCCCTACCTCCCCCTGCTGTGAGACCCGCCCCGGCGTGAGGCGAGCGGCGGCGGGAGCGCTGGCGGACGAACCCCCGACGGGGCCGGACCGTGCCGTGGGAGCGTGGTGGTACTGGTCACGGGTATCCCGCAGGTGAAATGCCCGCTAACCGGGTCCCTGTTAGCGTGAAAGACGGTGCCCAGGGTCGTCCGGGACCGACAGGACGCAGGTTCCCGACGTTGATCAGCCTTCGTCACCACCTATCCCACCACTTACGGGGCAGCGACGTGGGCTGCCAACCGCGGCGGGCCGCCAGGCCCGCCAGGCCAGGCCCGGGCGGCTACCCCGCCACCCACGGGGCAGTGACGTGGGCCGCCAACCGCGGCGGGCCGCAAGGCCCGCCAGGTCGGGCCCGGCCGTCCAGGCCAGGGCCCGACCACATTCGACGTGTTGAGGAGCCTGGAGCGATGACCAAGGGGACGGCTGCCGCCCCGGGCGCGGAGGAGAAGCATCCCCCGGCCCGCGGGGCGAACGGGCGGTATCGGGATATCCAGACCGGTGACGCCGCGACCTGGGAAGATGATCTCCGAGACGCGGCGGGCCCCCAGGACGCCTGCGGGGTCTTCGGAGTGCGGGCCCCCGGCGAGGACGTGGCGAACCTCACCTATTACGGCCTGTACGCGCTGCAGCACCGTGGCCAGGAGGCCGCCGGGATGGCCGTCGCCGACGGTCGCGCGATCGTCGTCTTCAAGGAGCTGGGGCTGGTGGCCCAGGTCTTCGACGAGCGGACGCTGTCCAGCCTGTCGGGGCACCTGGCCGTCGGCCACACCCGCTACTCGACCACCGGGTCGTCCACCTGGGAGAACGCCCAGCCGTCGTACCGGACCGCCCGGCTCGGCGGCGGCGTCGCGCTCGCCCACAACGGGAACCTGACGAACATCCTGGAGCTCGCCGACGAGCTCGGCGACCACGACGTCGACCGTGACGCCGGGATGCGCGCCACCACCGACTCCGACCTGATCACCGCGCTGCTGGCCAACCACCCCGGCCCGACGCTGACCGAGGCCGCGCTCGACGTGCTGCCCCGGCTGCGCGGCGCGTTCTCGCTGGTGTTCTCGGACGCGTCGACGCTGTACGCCGCCCGCGACACCCACGGCATCCACCCGCTCGTCCTCGGCCGGCTCGACGGGGCGTCCGCGGCCGACGGGGCATCCCCGGCCGCCGGCCCGGGCGGGGCCTGGGTCGTGGCGAGCGAGACGTGCGCGCTCGACATCGTCGGCGCGACGTTCGTGCGCGAGGTGGAGCCCGGCGAGCTGGTGGTCATCGACGCGGACGGGCCGCGTTCGCTGCGCTTCGCGCCGGCCGACCGGCACGGCTGCCTGTTCGAGTTCGTCTACCTGGCCCGCCCGGACACGACGATCTCCGGCCGGTCGGTGCACGCGACCCGGGTCGAGGTCGGCCGCGTCCTGGCCCGCGAGGCCCCGGTCGACGCGGACCTGGTCATCCCGGTCCCGCAGTCCGGCGTGCCGGCGGCGGTCGGGTACGCCGAGGCGTCCGGCATCCCGTTCGGCGAGGGGCTGGTGAAGAACTCCTACGTCGGGCGGACCTTCATCCAGCCGTCCCAGACGATCCGCCAGCGCGGCATCCGGCTGAAGCTCAATCCGCTGCGCGAGGTGATCGAGGGGCGCCGGCTCGTCGTCGTCGACGACTCGATCGTGCGCGGCAACACCCAGCGGGCACTGGTCCGGATGCTGCGTGAGGCGGGTGCCGCCGAGGTGCACATCCGGATCTCGTCCCCGCCGGTGCGCTGGCCCTGCTTCTACGGCATCGACTTCGCGACCAAGGCCGAGCTGATCGCCAGCGGCGCCGGGGTGGAGCAGGTGCGCGAGTCGCTCGGCGCGGACTCGCTCGCCTACGTCTCGCTGGACGGCCTGGTGGCCGCCTCCCGCCAGCCGGCGAACGAGCTGTGCCGGGCCTGTTTCGACGGTGTCTACCCGGTACCGCTGTCCGACTCGGCCCGGATGGGCGGCAAGGACACGCTGGAGACGATGGGCAGCGGCGCGGCCACCGCCGCCGCGCTCGCCGAGGCGCTGCGCCGCAAGTTCGTCGCCGGCATGAACGGCGCCGACCCCTCGCCCGACGACCTCGACCAGCTCGCCGGCCTCGAGGCGCTGGAGACGATCGAGGACCTCGGCGGGCTCGACCGGATCGGCGAGGCGGACCTGGCGGACCCGTCGTCGGCGGCGACGGGGTCCACGGTGCCGGCGGGCGGTCCGGGTGTCACCCCGGCCGGCTGCGGCCGGCCATGAGCGCGGTGGAGAACGCCATGAGCGCGGGGAACGTCATGAGCGCGGCAGGGAAGGCGGCCGGCGGCCGACACCCCGGTGGCCCGGACTCCGGTCCGGGTGGGGCGTCCTACCGGGCCGCCGGCGTGGACGTGGCGGCCGGGGAACGGGCCGTCGAGGCGATGCGCGGCCACGTGGCGCGGGCCACCCGGCCCGAGGTGGTCGGCTCGCTCGGCGGGTTCGCGGGCCTGTTCGCCCTGGACACCAGCCGTTACAAGCGGCCGCTGCTCGCCTCGTCCACGGACGGGGTCGGAACCAAGATCGCCCTTGCGCGGGCGATGGACGTGCACGACACGGTCGGCGTGGACCTGGTGGCGATGGTCGTCGACGACCTGGTCGTCTGCGGCGCGGAGCCGCTGTTCCTGCTGGACTACATCGCCTGCGGGTCGCTGGACCCACGCCGGGTGGAGCTGCTGGTCTCGGGCATCGCGAGCGGCTGCGAGCAGGCGGGCTGCGCGCTCGTCGGCGGAGAGACCGCCGAGCACCCGGGCCTGATGGGCGCCGACGACTACGACCTGGCCGCGACCGGGGTGGGCGTCGTCGAGGCGGACGAGGTCCTGGGCCCGGAACGGGTGCGGCCCGGCGACGCGCTGATCGCGATGGCGTCCTCAGGGGTGCACTCCAACGGGTTCTCGCTGGTGCGCCATGTGCTGTTCGGGGCGGCCGAGGAGGGCCACCCGGGCGGGATCGGGCCGGCGGGCCAGGAGGCGCTGCGCCGCGAGGAGCCGACGCTGGGCACCACGCTGGGCGCGGCGCTGCTCACCCCGACCCGGATCTACGCGAAGGACTGCCTGGCGCTCGCCGCCGCGGCCGAGGTGCGCGCGTTCGCGCACATCACGGGCGGCGGGCTCGCGGCGAACCTGGCCAGGGTGATCCCCGCCGGGCTGTCGGCCGTCCTCGACCGGGCCACCTGGGCGCCGTCACCGATCTTCGCTCTGTTGGCTGAGCGCGGCCGGATCCCGTTGACCGAGATGGAGCACACCTTCAACCAGGGGGTCGGCATGGTTGCCGTCGTCGCCCCGTCGGCGGTCGACGACGCCCTCGCGCTGCTGGCCGCGCGCGGGGTACCCGCCTGGCTTGCCGGTCGCGTCACGACGGCCGACCCCGCCGACGAGTCGCCGCTCACGGCCCGCCTCGTCGGCTCGCACGCGTAGAACATGCCTTAGCCGCAAGGGTCGGCCGGGCGCGGCCCCGCTGATCCTTGCGGCTGATCCTTGCGGAGTGTCGAGCCGCCGCGGCGGGGCCGCTGGCAGCCGAGCGACATAAGCGACGTACTAGCGCGAGGAACGACGGTCTTCTTCGTCTTCTTCGTCGTCATCGAGGTATGCGCTGTAGTCGTCGTAGTCGTCGTCCGCGTACTGATCTTCGTCCTCGCCGGTTTCCTGCGTGGTCGACCCGGAGACGCCCAGATCCCTCTTCAGACGGTCGAGATCCATCGACGGCGAGTTGTACTTGAGCTCGCGGGCGACTTTCGTCTGCTTGGCCTTCGCTCGGCCGCGCCCCATGGCTCGACCCCCTCGAACATGACGACGGGGACCCGCCCCGGTGCTCTTACTGTCTCGTGCTTACCGAGACTACAGGGATCGCGGGCCGGTCGGCACGCCAACCCGACAGTTGCCCGGGGTGGTCGCTCGAAGGCGCGCCGCTCGCGCCGCTCGCGCCTCACCTGCCGGGCGCTGGGCGCCCGAACTGCCTGGTCTGGGGTCGGCGGTGTGCGCGTGCGTGGTCTGGCGCTGTCGCCTGGAGACCTGGGCTGAGCGGCGTCCGGAGGGTGAGGGAGGCGCCTGACCGCGCCTGGCGGCGGCTGGCCGCGTTATGGAAGGAGGATGCGGCGCAACCGGCCGATGCCGGCGATCCGACGTTCAGCCAGCGTGGCCGCCGCGGCCGCCGGGGTCTGTCCCTCCGCGTCGGCCAGTTCGAAGACCGCCTGCGTCGTGCGGAAGATGCGAGCCGCGGCCGCCTTGGCCCTTTCGGGGTGGTAGCCCTCGATCTCGTCGGCGACCTGGATCAGCCCGCCGGCGTTCACGACGAAGTCCGGCGCATACAGGATCCCGGCCTCGGTCAACAGCTTGTCGATGCCCGGATGGGCCAGCTGGTTGTTGGCTCCGCCACAGACCACCCGCGCGCGCAGCCGGCCGACCACCGAGTCGGTGAGCGCGCCGCCCAGCGCGCACGGCGAGAACACGTCGGCGGGCATGCCGGGAAGCGCCGCCGGATCGTCGACGACCGTCACCTCCGGGTAACGCTCGCGCAGCCGGCGCAGCGCCGCCGGGTCGACGTCGGTCGCGAGGACGGACGCCCCGTCCTCGATCAGATGCCCGACCAGTCGGGAGCCCACCTTGCCGACGCCGCTGACCGCCACGGTCCGCCCGGCCAGGCTCGGGTCACCCCACAGCCGCGCCGCGCAGGCCCGCATCCCCTCGAAGACGCCGTACGCGGTCAGGACCCCGGAGTCGCCGGATCCGCCGTGGGCTGGCGAGCGCCCGACGACCCAGCGGGTCTCGCGGGCGACCACGTCCATGTCCGCCGGGAACGTGCCGACGTCGCACGCGGTGATGTAACGCCCGCCGAGCGAGGCGACGAATCTGCCGTAGGCCCGCAGCAGCGCCTCGGAGGAGACCTCGGCCGGGTCGCCGATGATGACGGCCTTGCCGCCGCCGAGGTCGAGGCCGGCGCAGGCCGCCTTGTAGGCCATCGCCTTCGACAGCGCGAGCGCGTCGGCGAGCGCGGCCGATTCGTTCGGGTAGGCGCGGAACCTGGTGCCGCCGAGCGACGGCCCGAGCGCGGTCGAGTAGATGGCGATGATCGCGCGCAGTCCCGAGGTGGGGTCCGAGCAGAAGACCACCTGTTCGTGCTCGACACCGGCGTCGAAGACGCTGGAGACGACCTCCGGCTCTCCGCCCGTGCCTGGCTCGACCGCGGACGCCTTTGTCATGTCCGCACCCTACGGCCCGCCCTCGCCGACCCGCCGGGCCAGCGCTCGCCGCCTGGCCGCTCGCCAGGGCCACTGGTCGGCCGGGTCGCGGTGCCGGTCGGCCAGCCAGGAATGGCGCCGGTCGGCCAGCTAGGAATGAGGAAGACCGAGGCGGGACCGGGCGTTGCTCGACATCGTCGCCCCATCCGGTCCACGGCGCCGCGAACCTCGCGCTGAACAGCCCAAATGCCGCCATGACGGGCGGAGGACTCCGGACGGCCAAGCCGGTGGCCGCCCGCGCTATGCCTGCCCCAGCGGTGCCATCCGTCCGGACTTACGGGATAGCCTTCCGTCGGCGGATCGGGCGGGGGAGGGGGGATGAAGGTGCCTGTGGTCTCTCCGGCGGCTTACCTGCGGGTCTATGAGCCGCTTGCCGCGTTCTCACCCGCGGAGCGGCTGCGCTGGCAGCGCTTCGCGGCCACCGCCCCGCCCTCCCGGCGCGCGGGCACCCGCCGTGAGCGGATGGTCGCGCTCGTCGCGGCGGTCCGCCCGACCCTCGACGTCGCCGGCGAGTCCGCGTTCGTGCAGGTGGTGGACGGTCTGATGTTCGTCTGCCCCTGGTCGACCCAGCTGCGGGTGTGGCAGGCGGCGCTGGAGTTCCGCGGCGGGATGCCCGAGCGGATCGCCGAGGTGTTCCTGCCCCGGCGGATCGTCGACCCGGCCGAGACCGAGCTGGACCGGTGGCGGGCCCGCCGGCCGGAGCTGAAGGTGCACATCCAGTCCTCGACCTGGTCGGTGCCCTCGCAGTGGTTCCTGCTCTTCGACCCGTCCGAGCGGCTGCTGGTCACCGGGGACGCGGCCGAGCGTTCCATGATCTACCGGACGGAGATCGGGCTGGCGCGGCGGCGGATCGCCGAGGCGACCGAGGCATTGGCCGCGATGCGCACGGTCATGCCGGACTCGTCGGCTTCCGAAGGTGTGACCGACCTGTCCCGTTGGCTCGACTCGTTCCATCCGCGCAGCCGGATCGAGCTGGACTACGACGGCCTGGTGGACCTGCTCGACGACGACGTGCTGCGCCGGGACAACTCGGTGGAGGACCTCGCCGAGGCGGTGCGCGCGTTACGCCAAGGGCGAACAGACCGTGCGACCGAGGCCTACGAGCGGGTGCTGGTCCGCTGGAGACCCTTGCAGGCACGGGAATCCGCGAGCTGATCGCGGTCGTTAACTCTGTGTCGTCGCTCTCTTCGGACGAGCTGTGACTAGTCAGCAGATGGTCCCGACGTGCCATGTCCGAAATGCCCCCGAAGGATGCACGATCTGTATGGGACGGAGCGACGCTCTGTGACGGGAGGCCAACGCAATGACGACGAGAACGCCGGACGCCGAGCCCCTGCTGACTCCGGCCGAGGTGGCGACGATGTTTCGGGTGGACCCGAAGACCGTCACCCGGTGGGCCAAGGCTGGGAAGCTGACGTCAATCCGCACTCTGGGTGGCCATCGGCGCTACCGGGAGGCGGAGGTCCGCGCCCTGCTCAAGGGAGTCCCCAACATGGGTGGCGACCTCTAGGCGCACGGTCAGCTCGGTAGTTGCGTCTCGTGATGGGTTGCCCAAGGCCCGCGGGACGGAACGGCCGGACAGCTTGCCTGCTGTCCGCCGTTCCGCCCGCGGGACGAAGGAGCGGCCCGTCTGGAGGCGCGGTACCGACGGGTGGGTGTCCGGGGCGGCACGCCAACCTGCCCTGTGTCGGTGATCGGGCCATGGGTCAGATCACCGGCCGATGTGGCGAGCCGGCTCGGCGGTTTGTTCGCGCTGCCCACCGATCCGCCAGACCTGGACCGCGGCTGTCCGGCACCTTGGTGCCGGCGCGGGCCTGGAGGTAGATCGGCGGGCGACGCAAGCGGGCGGTAGCCCGTGAAGCTCAGTGGTTCGAGGGGTGCCCGGTCCGGTCGGGATGGCGACCGGTGGCCGGGCACCTAACTCTCCGCCGGTTCCGCGGACGGAACCGGCGGGGGATCCCGGCTCCCGCTCCCAGTCCCTGGTCTGATCGATCCGCCGCGCTCGGCGTCGGCTCCTGGCCAACCAGCCAGCGGCCCGAGGGCGGTCGGACGCGACGGCGAACCGGTACACCGACGACTACAGGCGGCGCGCGAACGCGCGCCGCCAAGTCGTATGGCCGGAGCTGGGCGCGTGCCGGTTCGTCGGCCGTCCCGCGCGGGCGGGTGGCGAGCCCGCGTGCCTGGGCATGCTGTCCGGGGGGTGAGTGGTGCCCAGGAACCGGAGCCGTGAGGCGACGTTTGGGCCAGTCCTGGACGTTCCGGCGCCCGATCGTGCCGTGACCGACATGCTCGAGGCGCTGCGGCTGCGGCTGGGCATGGACGTCACCTGGCTCGCCAGGGCCGACGGCGACCGGGTGGTTCTCCAGGCGCTCGACGGCGACGGCCCGTCGTTCGGGATCGGTCCCGGATCGACACTGCGCGGCGAGGCCAGCTACTACACGCGTGTTATTTCGGGGGAGCTCCCGGACTTCCTCCGGGACGTCCGCGCTCACGAGCTCGCGCGCACGCTGCCCATCACCCACGCGCTCCAGGCCGGCGCGTACCTGACGGCGCCGGTGTTCGAGCGGGACGGGGCGTTCTACGGTCTGCTCACCGCGATGTCCCACAAGGCGCGGCCCGACCTGCAGGAACGTGACCGGCGGTTCATCCGGCTGGTCTCCGAGATGATCTCCGACTCGGTCTCCGACCTGCGCCGGGTCTGGGAGCGGCGCAGCGCCTTCTGGGACCGGATCAGCCAGCTCATCGACGACGGCGGCCCCAGGATGGTCTATCAGCCGATCGTGGACCTCGCGGCCGGCGGCTGGGTCGTCGGCGCGGAGGCGTTGGCGCGGTTCCCCGAGGCCGCGGACGTCGATGGCGCGCCGAACGAGCCGGAACGATGGTTCGCCGGCGCCGCGGCGGTGGGGCTCGGCCTCGAACTGGAGCTCACCGCGGTTCGTGCCGCGCTCGCCGACCTGCCGCGGCTGCCGGACGACATGTTCATGTCGGTCAACGTCTCGCCTGGCACGGTCGGGCCGGATCTGGTCGAGCTGATCTGCGATGTCGAGCCAGGCCGACTACTACTGGAGATCACCGAGCATGACCGGATCGAGGACGGTTCGGAGGTGTTCCAGACGCTCGCCGAGGTTCGGGCGCGTGGCGTGCGGATCGGGGCCGATGATGTCGGCTCCGGGTATGCCGGCCTGGCCCAGCTCCTGGCGCTGCGGCCCGACCTCGTGAAGATGGACCGCTACCTCACTCATGGGATCGACGCGGATCCCGCGCGCCGCGCCGTCACCAACGCGCTCATCCAGGTCGCGGACGAGATCGGCGCACATGTGCTGGCCGAGGGCATCGAGACCTACGCGGAGCTGGACACCCTGCGCGCCACCGGCGTGCGGCTGGGCCAGGGAAACCACATCGCGCCGCCCGCCACGCTGCCGGCGACTCTCCCGGACAGGTGGTAGGCGCCGGCGGTCCCGGTCCGAACGTGCCGGGCGGGCCCGGTGAGAACAAGGCGGCGCCCGGTTCGGCCGTCGCGGTCGCTCAGACCGTCATCGGCAGGTAGTCGGCGACGCGGACGGTCTCCAGCGCGAGGCCGGTCGCCTCGAGGTAGATGCCATCCATGGCGATCCATCCGGTGTCGATCTCGGTGAACGCCGCCCAGGCCGGGCCGTGCCGCCTCAGCCGGAAGGGAAGCGCCCAGCCGTCGACCGAGAGGGAGACAGTCGTCCAGTCCTCGGCGTCCAGGTTGCCCGACAGCCATCCGGCCAGTTCGAGCTGGTAGCGCCACCACTCCTGCCGATCCGGCGAGTCCGGCGGAAACTCCGGGGCGACCGCGTGCAGCATGCTCTGCTGGGCCCAGCCGATCGCGTCGTCGGCGACCGTCGGCCCATAGCGGGCCTCACCGATCCGCGTCTCCGGCAACCGGGGCACAGTCGTCACGATCACGCGGGGCCCGAGGTGCGCGGCGTCCCCGTGCCCAAGGCCCACGCGCCAGACCTGTTCCGACCGAGGACGCCGGGTGTCCCACAGCTCCAGCCAGCGCGGCTCGAGAAGATCAGGTAGTAGGCCGAAGATGGGGAAACCGGCGGTGGACGGCGACAGCAATCCCGGCATCGCCACAGTGTGCAGCCTGGTGGCGGTTCTCCGGGGCCCGACCCCGGGGGTGTTCAGGCCAATTCGTCCCTGGATGGGCCGCCCGTCCCGGTGTACCGGCCGGCGCCGGACGCCCGGCGCCCGGCCTCCGGCGCCCCACCCCACGGCCAAACGGCGCCGGTGCCGCCCGCGGGTGG
>NZ_JADWYU010000209.1 GCF_016786325.1 Frankia nepalensis
CCGCCCCGGCCACCCCGGGGGGCCCCGGCGCCCGGCGGGCCCGCGCCGCGTCACCGGGACGCGGCGCGGGCGGAGCGCCTACCGACGCCGGGTGAGCGAGGCGCGCAGGTACTCGCGGTTGAGCCGCGCGATGCTCTCCTGCGGGATGCCCTTCGGGCAGGCGTTGGTGCACTCGCCGGTGTTGGTGCACCCGCCGAAGCCCTCGGCGTCCATCTGCTCGACCATGCCCAGCACCCGGGTCTCGCGCTCCGGCTGGCCCTGCGGCAGCACGTTGAGGTGCGAGACCTTGGCGGAGACGAACAGCATCGACGAGCCGTTCGGGCAGGCGGCGACGCAGGCGCCGCAGCCGATGCACTCGGCGTTCTCGAACGCCAGGTCCGCGTCCGGCTTCGGCACCAGCTGGGAGTGCGCCTCCGGCGCGGAGCCGGTCGCCACGCTGACGTAGCCGCCGGACTGGATGATCCGGTCGAACGCGGACCGGTCGACCATCAGGTCCTTGACCACCGGGAACGCCGCCGACCGCCACGGCTCGATGACGATGACGTCGCCGTCGGAGAACGTGCGCATGTGCAGCTGGCAGGTGGTGGTCAGGGTCTGCGGGCCGTGCGGCGCGCCGTTGATCACCATGCCACAGGCGCCGCAGATGCCCTCGCGACAGTCGTGGTCGAAGGTGACCGGGATCTCCCCGTCGAGGATGAGCTTCTCGTTGAGGACGTCGAGCATCTCCAGGAACGACATGTCGGGGCTGACGTCGTCCAGCTGGTAGTCGACGAGCGTGCCCTTGGCCTCGGGACCGCTCTGCCGCCAGATGCGCAGGGTGAGTTTCATGCGTAGCTCCGCTGGGCGAGGTGCACTTCGTCGAACTGGAGGTGTTCCTTGTGCAGCACCGGCGGGCTGCCGATCCCGGTGAACTCCCAGGCGGCCGCGTAGGCGAAGTTCTCGTCGTCGCGCAGCGCCTCGCCGTCGGGGGTCTGGCTCTCCTCGCGGAAGTGACCACCGCACGACTCGGCGCGGTGCAGCGCGTCCAGGCAGAGCAGCTCGCCGAACTCGATGAAGTCGGCGATCCGGTTGGCCTTCTCCAGCGACTGGTTCAGCTCGGCGCCGGTGCCGGGGACCTTGACCCGCGTCCAGAACTCCTCGCGCAGCTCGGCCAGGCGGCTCAGCGCCTTCTTGAGGCCCTCGTCGGTTCGGGCCATGCCGCAGTTGTCCCAGATCAGCTCGCCGAGCTCCCGGTGGAACGAGTCGGGCGTGCGGTCGCCGTTGCTGGCGAGCAGCTTCGCGAGCTTCTCGGTGCTCTGCTCGTAGGCCTCGGTGGCCTCGGGCGCCGAGGAGTCGACCGGGGCGAGCTTGGTGCTCGCCAGGTAGTTACCGAGCATGGGCGGCAGCACGAAGTAGCCGTCGGCCAGGCCCTGCATGAGGGCGGAGGCACCGAGGCGGTTCGCGCCGTGGTCGGAGAAGTTGGCCTCGCCGATCACGAACAGGCCGGGGACGTTGCTCTGCAGGTCGTAGTCGACCCACAGCCCGCCCATCGTGTAGTGGATCGCCGGGTAGATCCGCATCGGGACCTTGTACGGGTTCTCGCCGGTGATCCGCTCGTACATCTCGAACAGGTTGCCGTACTTCTCCGCGACCTTGTCCTCGCCGAGCCGCTTGATCGCGTCGGCGAAGTCCAGGTAGACGCCGAGACCGCCGGGGCCGACGCCGCGGCCCTCGTCGCAGACGTACTTGGCCGCGCGCGAGGCGATGTCGCGCGGGACCAGGTTGCCGAACGACGGGTAGATCCGCTCGAGGTAGTAGTCGCGCTCGTCCTCGGGGATCTGGTCCGGGCTGCGGGTGTCCCCGGTCTGCTTCGGCACCCAGATCCGGCCGTCGTTGCGCAGCGACTCGCTCATCAGGGTGAGCTTCGACTGGTAGTCGCCGGACCGCGGGATGCAGGTCGGGTGGATCTGCGTGTAGCAGGGGTTCGCGAGGTAGGCGCCCCGCTTGTGCGCCCGCCAGATCGCGCTCGCGTTGGAGTTCTTGGCGTTCGTCGACAGGTAGAAGACGTTGCCGTAGCCGCCGGTGGCGAGCACGACCGCGTCGGCCATGTAGGTCGAGACCTCGCCGGTGACCAGGTCGCGGGCGATGATGCCGCGGGCCCGGCCGTCGATGACGATCAGGTCGAGCATCTCGGTGCGGGCGTGCATCTCGATGTTGCCGGCGTCGATCTGGCGCGACAGCGCCTGGTAGGCGCCGAGCAGCAGCTGCTGGCCCGTCTGGCCCCTGGCGTAGAAGGTGCGCTGCACCTGCACGCCGCCGAACGAGCGGGTGTCCAGCAGGCCCGAGTACTCGCGGGCGAACGGGACGCCCTGGGCGACGCACTGGTCGATGATCTGGACGCTGACCTCGGCGAGCCGGTGCACGTTCGACTCGCGGGCGCGGAAGTCGCCGCCCTTGACCGTGTCGTAGAACAGCCGGCGGACCGAGTCGCCGTCGTTGCGGTAGTTCTTGGCCGCGTTGATGCCGCCCTGCGCGGCGATCGAGTGGGCCCGGCGCGGCGAGTCCTGGTAGCAGAACTGGACGACGCGGTAGCCCTGCTCCGCCAGCGTCGCGCCGGCGGCGCCGCCGGCGAGTCCCGTGCCGACGACGATGACGGTGTGCTTGCGGCGGTTGGCCGGGTTGACCAGCTTCGCCTCGAACTTGCGCCGGCTCCAGCGGGTGTCGATCGGGCCGTCCGGGGCGGCCTTGTCGACGAGGTCCGTGCCGACCGTGTAACCGTAGGTCTCAGACATGCTCAATCCACCAAACCGGACAGGACCGCGATCGGGACGGAGATGAAGCCGAGCGTGATCACGACGCCGAGCACGATCGCCGTCGTCTTGTAGGCGGTGGCCTTCGTGGCGCTGGAGACCGCCCCGAGCGTGCGCGCGGCGCTCCAGAAGCCGTGCGAGATGTGCAGGCAGAGCGCGAGCATCGCGACGATGTAGACGAGCGCGATGTACCAGTGCGAGAAGTCAGCGACGACGTTGTCGTAGGCCGCGCCCTCGACGCCGTTCGGGTTCGCGACCAGGGCCGTCAGGTCGAGGATGTGGTAGATGATGAACAGGCCGAGGATGATGCCGCCGAAGCGCATCGTGTTCGTGGCGTAGCTCGCGGTCGGCCGCAGCCGGTGAGCGTACTTCGCCGGCCGAGCCTTCAGGTCACGCCGGCTCAGCTGGTAGGCGCTGACCGCGTGCAGCACGACGCAGGCCAGCAGCACGAACCTCGAGATCCAGAGGAACCACGCGTTGTGGAGCACTGGGCTGCCGATCGTGCGCAGCCAGTGGGCATAGGAGTCGAACTCCTCCCTGCCGAAAAAGATCTTGAGGTTGCCCAGCATGTGGGCGATGAGGAAGAGCAGCATGAACAGGCCAGTGGCCGCCATTACTGCCTTCTTGCCGATGTTTGACCGCCATAGGACGGCCACGGCCGAGGTGCGCCCTACCTGGGTCGCCGGGGTTGCTACTGCCACGGTCGAGCAACGTACGGGTCGCAAGCGGCCAAGGTCCAAGACATGAAGATGCTGGTCTCAATAGGGCACGACTATCGTCCTAGGCGTGCAGCTGCATCAGCTTGCCTACTTCGTCGCTGTGGCCGAGACGAAGCACTTCACCAGGGCCGCTACACGCGTTCACGTGGCCCAGCCGTCACTGTCCGCGCAAATTCGGGCGCTGGAGACGGAGCTCGGCAGCCCCCTGTTCAACCGGGCTAGGGGGAATATCACACTCACTCCGGCGGGTGAGGCGCTGCTTCCGCTGGCCCGGAGGATCTTGGCGGACACCGACACGGCCCGCCGCGAGGTCCAGGAACTAGGGGACCTGCGCCGCGGCACCGTCCGGATCGGCGCGACCCCGAGCCTGTGCACCGGCGTGCTCCCGGAGGTGCTGCGGCTGTTCCGCCAGCGTTACCCCGGGATCCAGTTGCTCGTCGAGGAGGGCGGCTCGCGCGACCTGGTCGGCGAGCTCGCGGTCGGCGCGCTCGACCTGGCTCTGATCATCCTGCCGCTGCAGCAGAACGACCCCGCGCTGGCAACCAGCCCGCTGCTGGACGAGGACCTGGTCGTCATCTCCTCCCCTGACGGGCCGCCGCCCGTGCGCGGCGCCCGGATGGCGGTGGACGACCTGCGCGACCAGCCACTGGTGATGTTCCGGCGTGGCTACGACCTGCGCGAGTTCACCGTGGGCGCCTGCCGAACCGCCGGATTCGAGCCGACGTTCGCGATCGAGGGCGGCGAGATGGACGCCGTGTGCGGATTCGTGATGGCCGGGCTCGGCATCGCCGTCATCCCGAGCATGGTGGCCTTCCGGCAACCACTACGCACGACACCGTTCCATCCTCCGGGGCTGGGCCGCACGATCGGGTTGGCGCACCGGCGCGACGTCGAGCCGCCGCGAGCCGCCCGCGAGCTGCGCGCGACCCTCGTCGACTTCGTCGCCAACGCGGCCGCCAACGACATGCTCCCGCCCGGCGTCCGCCCGGCGCCGGGCGTCCGCCGCGGCGCCTTCCCCACCGGCGGTTCCCTCCTCCACAACCCGCACGGCGCCTGAGCCGGTCCGCGCCTCCCCATCCCGCCGCGCCTCCTCATCCCCGCCGCATCCCCGCCGCGCGGCCGAGGCCGCGAGGTCCGACGCTCACCACGGTGATCGGTGGTCGGGCGCCAGCCGGCCGGCCGCTCGGGGCCGGCGGGGCAGAGGTGGAAGACTGCGCGCATGCGAGCCGTGGTCCAGACCGTCGGGCGGGCATCCGTCACGGTCGACGGCGAGGTGGTCGGGGCGGTGACCGACGGCCTGCTCGTCTACGTCGGCGCGACCCACACGGACACGGCCGAGGAGGCCGACCGGCTCGCCCGCAAGGTCCACGAGCTGCGCATCCTCGACGGCGACCGGTCCGCCGCCGAGACCGGCGCGCCGCTGCTGGTCGTCAGCCAGTTCACCCTGTACGCCGACACGGCGAAGGGCCGCCGGCCGTCGTTCACGAAGGCCGCGCCGGCCGAGATGGCGGCCGGCCTGGTGGACTCGTTCGTCGACGCGCTGCGCGCCCGCGGCGCGACCGTCGAAACCGGCCGCTTCCGCGCCCACATGCTCGTCGAGAGCGTCAACGTCGGCCCGCGCACCATCCTCCTGGAGATCTGACCCCCCAAAGGCCAGACCCAACTCTCAGCCGTCGCCCGCGGCGCCCATGAGCGCACCCGCCCCCACGGATCGCAACCATGATCCCAACCCGAGACGCGCCAGACCCCTGATTCTCAGGCCTGCCCACTACCAGGTCGGTCGGGGCGCCCAGCGCCCCGAGGCGGAGCGCCGATGGTCGCGCCAGCGACCTTGAGGCGACCGCCGCATGCTCGTCGAGAGCGTCAACGTCGGCCCGCGCACCATCCTCCTGGAGATCTGAGCCAGACCCGAAGGCCAGACCCGACCCTCAGCCGTCGCCCGCGGCGCCCATGAGCGCACCCGCCCCCACGGATCGCAACCATGATCCCAACCCGAGACGCGCCAGACCCCTGATTCTCAGGCCTGCCCACTACCAGGTCGGTCGGGGCGCCCAGCGCCCCGAGGCGGAGCGCCGATGGTCGCGCCAGCGACCTTGAGGCGACCGCCGCATGCTCGTCGAGAGCGTCAACGTCGGCCCGCGCACCATCCTCCTGGAGATCTGAGCCAGACCCGAAGGCCAGACCCGACCCTCAGGCGCCCCCCGAACGCACGACCGGCATGAGGACGTAGCGGTAGCCGTCGTCGTCCTTGCCGGTCAGGATCGCGGGAAGCCGGGCCGCCTCCTCCGGGTCGGTGTCCGCGAAACCGATCGTCACCTCGTCGCCGTCGACGGCGCCCAGCCCATCGAGCAGATAGCCGGGGTTGTACCAGGCGACCAGGTCCGGTCCGTCGTAGTCGATCGGCACCGAGTCGGTCGCGGAGGCCAGGCCCAGCGGCCCGGAGTCCGCGGCGGTGGTGGTGCCCGCGTCCGGGCCGACGTCCGCGGTGAGCATGCCGGCGGACAGGGTCAGGCGCACCACCGGGCCGGTGCGGGGCGCGACCACCGCGACACGGCGGATCGCCGCCACGAGCGGGCCGATGTGCGCGCAGGCGAGCAGCGGGACCGAGTCGGGAAACAGGCGGCGATAGTGCGGGAATGTCCCGTTGACGAGCCGGACCACGACCCGGCGCGACCCGGTCGACAGCCCGAAGCGGGCGGGGCCGCCCTCGTCCTCGGTGCCGAGGCCGAGCGCGAGCCGGGACGCGGCCGTCGGGATGCGGGCGAGATCGGCGAGCAGGCGGGCGGGGACGTGCGCGACCGCCTCCGGCGCCCGCACCGACGGCCGCCACGGGATCGTGCGCACCGCGAGCCGGTAGCGGTCGGTCGCGACCAGCGTGAGGCCTCGGGCGCCGAGTTCGAGGCGCAGCGCGGTGAGCACCGGGAACGTCTCGTCCCTGGCCGCCGCCGGGACGACCTGGTTGACCGCGGCCGCGAAACCGAGGGTGTCGACCTCGCCGACCGGCGGCGGGAACTCGGGCAGTGCCGGGTAGTCGACCAGCGGCAGCGTCGGCACCCGGTAGTGGGCGCCGGCGGCGCGTACCAGCAGCCAGCCCTCGTCCACGACGAGGCGCACCGACTCGTCGTGCAGGCTGCGCACGATCTCGGCCACCAGCCGGCCCGGTACCAGCGCCCGGCCAGGGACCGCCGCCGCGGTGTCGAGAGTCGCCGTCACCGCCACCTGATGGTCGAACGCCGACAGGGTCAGCCGCTCGCCCGCGTCCAGCACCATCCCGGCGCTCGCCGCCAGCGGGGCCGGCATCGCCCGCGCTGGTAGGTGTCGCGCCACCCAGCTCGCCGCCTCCGCGAACTCGGCGCGCGGAACCGTGACCCTCACGGCTCAGCCACTACGCGCGCATCCGGGCGGGTGAAGCGCGCGCGGACAGCGACCGGCATGCTGACCGTCATGGTGGGATTCTGACGCGTCACTTGCTGAATTCCCGGTATATCGCCCGTGTCGCCGGCCGAATCCAGCGACCACGCTGCGCCACCGTCACCGCGAGGCGCCTCGCCGGGCTGGCCCCGACGCGGCGGGCGCCGAACGTGAGCCGGGACGACGGCCGGCCGGACGGGTGTCGCGACGACCGGGGCAGGGCCGGCCGCGAGGTCGGCGGAGGCACCGGGCACGGCACCCAACGTGACGAGGAGCACCCGCCTATCCAACAGGACCCGCGGCCGATCGGGCGGCGGCCCGCCGAGATGGCCAGCGCCGCGACCGGAGCCCCGGGCGGGATCAGGATCATCGATCGGGCGACTATCGATCCACCAAGCCCACTCCTGGATCACAGCACAAGAGCCCAGAAAAGCCACATAACGGCCACCGCAAGCCCACCTTGGGCCGCATTGACATCACATCCCCAACAGATGGGCGTCGTGGAGCCGCATTCCTCGTCATTGTGGGTTGGGTGAGGACGAGGGAGCGGGCAAGGCACCGGATCCACGCGCTCACCGCCGCGTGCTTGGCGATCGCGTACGCGGCGGCCGCTGCGCTGGCGGGCTGCGCGGCACCGAGTCAGGCGGGCGCTGGCCGCCCGGCGGGGGGATGCCCCACACCCGGCATCACCGAGGACGAGGTCCGGCTCGGCATGCTGTTGCCGGACTCCGGCAACGCTGAGTCGTTGTTCAGCCCGTTCCGGGCCGGCGTGGATGCCCGGCTGGGCGTCGCCAACGCCGCCGGTGGCGTGCACGGACGGCAGGTGAGGTACGACTGGGAGGACGATGGTTCCGAGCCGGAGAGAAACCTGGTCGGCGCCGGCGCGCTGGTCAACCGCCCAGTGTTCGCGATCCTGGAGTCCACGTCGGTAGCCAGCGGGTCGGCCGCGTTTCTGCACAGCCAGGGAATCCCCGTGCTGGGGACGTCGCTGGAGGATCCCTGGACGCGGTACGACAACATGTTCAGCTACTCGAACCTGCTCGGCCACACGGGCGCGGTATCTACTTACGGCGACTTCGTGGTTGAGCATGGCGGACAGCGCGCCGTCATGGTCGTCACCCAGTTCTCCCGTACGTCGCAGGACTTCGCCGAGGTGCTCACGGCGAGCCTGCGGGCGCGCGGCATCCCGGTCGTCGCCACGGTGGACGCGACCGCGCCGGTCAACTTCGGCGCCCTCGGCCGCCAGATCAAGGAGAGTGGCGCCGACGTCATGGTGGGCGCCGTGACCGGCGGCGCGTTCGGACAAGCGGTGCTGGCCGCCCTCGGCGCCCAGGCGAACCTGAAGGTGATCCTCTCCCCCACCGGCTACGACCAGCGACTGCTCGACACCTTCAAGCAAATCATCGCCGGCGTGTATCTCGTCGTTGACTTCACGCCCTTTGAGGCGGACCGCCCCGCTCACAAGGGGTTTTTGACGGCGATGGCGCGCTACGCCCCCGAGACGCGGCCGGCCAACCAGCAGGCCGCCCTGTCCGGCTGGATCTCGGCGGACATGCTGCTGCGCGGCCTGCAGGCCGCCGGCACGTGCCCGACTCGGGAAGGGTTCATCAAGGCGCTACGCGCGGTCCGCGGCTACACCGCCGACGGCCTGTTGCCCCAGCCGATCGACTTCCGCGCCGATTTCGGCAAGCTGACCCGTTGCCTGAGCTTCGTGCAGGTCGCTCCGGACGGGAAGCGCTTCGATCTGGTCGACCCGCTCCCTCGCTGCGGGGAGGAAGTCCCGCGGTAAGAGACGTCGGTCGCGGCGCGACCCGCGCGGTCACCACCATCCGACGCGACTCGGTCACTCGGCGAGTCGGGTACGGCGATCTCCCGATGGGATGTGAAATCCACGCGCCACGCCCGGGCCGACAACCAACCACGCCACCCATCTCCCACACCGGCCGCCGACAGCGAGAACAAACCCCCCTCAAATCTCCGCCGTAACTCGTGTGTGATACAAGGGACACCACTTCGGAACGGCTGGTGCGCACTCTGCCACCTTGGGTCCCCCACCGGCCAGATGATCCTTTGCCGCGCCGCTCCGGAGGCCCGGCCGCTACCGATCCCCAGAGCCCAGGACAGGCGGGACATGCCGTTCGACGTCGGCGCGATCGACTCCGGAGACACCGCGTGGCTGCTGGCCAGCTCCGCGCTCGTGCTCGTGATGACGCCCGGGCTGGCGTTCTTTTACGGCGGCATGGTCCGTGTGGAGAACGTCCTTGGCATGCTGATGCAGAACTTTTTCTGTATGGGGATTGTCAGCCTGCTGTGGGTCAGCTGTACGTACAGCATCGCGTTCGGTGGCGACAACGCTTTCTTCGGCGGCCTGCACTTCGCCGGCCTGCAGCACATGAGCGAGCAGGTCCCCGGTTACAGCGGTGATCTCGGGCAGTCGATCCCGCCGATCGTGTTCGCGGCCTTCCAGCTGATGTTCGCGATCATCACTCCCGCGCTGATCACCGGCGGCCCGGCCGACCGGTTCCGCTTCGGCCCGTTCGCGACCTTCATCATCCTGTGGTCGGTGCTCGTGTACGCGCCGGTCGCGCACTGGGTCTTCTCGCCGACCGGCTGGCTGTTCGAGCACGGCGCCGAGGACTTCGCCGGCGGGACGGTGGTGCACGCCAACGCCGGTGCCGCGGCGATCGCGATCGCCATCGTCGTCGGGAAGCGGCGAGGCTGGCCGGACGGCAACTTCCGGCCGCACAACGTGCCGTTCGTGCTGCTCGGCGCCGGGCTGCTCTGGTTCGGCTGGTTCGGGTTCAACGCCGGCTCCGCGCTGAAGGCCAACGAGCTCGCCGGCTTCGCGTTCGTGAACACCAACACCGCCGCCGCCTGCGCGCTGCTCGGCTGGATCCTCACCGAGAAGCTGCGCGACGGCCGGTCGACCACGCTCGGCGCCGCCTCCGGCGCGGTCGCCGGCCTCGTCGCGATCACCCCGGCGGCCGGCTACGTCACCCCGGTCGGCTCCATCTGCATCGGGCTGATAGCTGGCGTGGTGTGCGCGTCGGTCACCGGCATCAAGGGCAAGATCGGGATCGACGACGCCCTCGACGTGGGTGCCGTGCACCTGGTCGGCGGCTCGCTCGGCGCCCTGCTGATCGGATTCTGGGGCTCGTCGCAGACGGGCGGCGCGGACGGCTTCTTCTACGGCGGCGGGCTCGATCTGCTCACCAAGCAGGCGCTGGCGGTTGGCGCCGTCGTCGCCTACTCGTTCATCGTCACCCTGGTCATCGGCTATCTCATCCGCATGTTCGTCCGGATGCGGATGTCGGTCGACGAGGAGCGCGAGGGCATGGACATCGCCCTGCACGGCGAGCGCGCCTACGACTTCTGACACCGCGCCGGTCGTCTGCCGACCTCGTGTCTGGCCGACCCCGCGCCTGGCCGACCCCAAGCCTCGGGCGGGAACCACCTGTTTCGGCAAAGACGCCCATTTTGGTTGGCTACGGCCTGCCTGGGTAACGTCCGCGCCGAGGCCGCGTGGACGGCGGCCCGTGTGATCAACGAAGGCAGAGTGGCTGTGGCCAGGTCACTGCCCGCGGCGACGAGAACGGAGGTGGCCCATCAGCCTCGGCATGCATTTCGTCGTCGGCCTGGTGATGGCGGTCGGGCTGGTGGGAGTCATCGTTCCCGTGCTGCCGGGCCTGGTCATCGTGCTCGGCGCGGGCCTGTGGTGGACCATCGCCGACGGCGGTGGGGTGCGCTGGGCCGTGTTCGCCGTGATGGTCGTGCTCGCCGTCATCGGAGCGGTCGCGCAGTACGTACTGCCGGCGAAGGCCACCAAGGGCAAGGGCGCGCCGTGGACGACGCTGCTCGTCGGCGCCGTCGGCGCGGTCATCGGCTTCTTCGTGATCCCGGTCGTCGGCCTGCCCGTCGGCGGCCTGCTCGGCATCTACGCCGCCGAGGCCATCCGTCTCAGGAACTGGCGGGACGCCCTCTCGACCACCTGGGCCGCGGTCATCGGCATCGGCATCGGCATTCTCGTGGAGCTCCTGGCCGGCATCCTGGCCGCCCTCACCTGGCTCATCTCCGCGATCGTCCTCTGAGGCCGGGCGGGCCGGTGCCCGCCGGCCGCCAACGCCGCCGGCCTGGGCGGGTCGACCAGCCTCGCCAGACGTGCCCTCGTCTGGACGTGCCGCGCGCCTAGCCGAGCGACCCACACCATGGAACCGAGCGTCCGCCGAGGCGGCGAGCCACCTCGAGCCCTCGTCACAGAAGGCCGACGTGACCGAAGGCGGCCGCGATCTCGTTGTCCTGGACCGTGTGACCGTGCTCCAGGCATTTCAGGGTGACGAGGCCGTTCTTGACGCCGTCAAGGTGGAAGGTCGACCAGGTTCGACAGATTGGGCACGTTCGCCCGGTCAGGTAGGGCCTCAGGAGGTGCAGGCGGTCCGCGCCATCGAGAAGGTACAGGCTGCCCCGTTCCACGTCGGAGGAACCGTAAGAAAGACGCAGGGTCCGCACGACCGGATGATCTCCGACGAGCTCCCGGAAGCTGACAGCGCCCTTCTTCGTCAGGCTGTTCCAGTCGTTGGCCGTGACCTGGACGAGCCGCAGGTCCGCCAGGAAGGCGACCGATCTCAGCAGCCCTTCGAGGTCGTCGCTCAGCTGCCTGACGACGCGGGGAAGCTCCGTCACGTCCACCCCGCGCAGGTGTGCCTCGTTGTTCCTGCGGTCGTTGAGGCGCCGCGCCCGCTCGTCGAATTCACCCTCCTCCAGGGCGCGTTGCAGGTCCCGCGCCGGATGGTCGTCAGGCAACGCCTTCACGGCGGTCGAGGCCCGGATCTCCCGCAGGGCGCTGCGCCACTCGCCGAAGGTCGGGCCGCCTTTCTTCCTGGCAAGGTTGTTCCGCAGGCTCTTCTTGGAGCCAAGCTCTACTCCGGACGGGCCCGTGAGCGCGAGAGCGACATAGGTCAGGTAGCAGAGCAGCACCTCCGCCGCCCCGAGGATCTCGTCCAGCGCGAGCCGGTGGTCCTCCGCGCTGAGCGCGGCCTCGACCAGTCGCCACCGGAACGCGATGGGATACGGGTACCGTGTGCGCACCGTATGGTGCTGGTCGCTGATCAGCAGGGCTGCCTCACGGCGCAGGCGCAGCTCCCGGCCGCTGGCCACGACCTGATCCCGGATCTCACCCGCGGTGGCCTCGGAGAAGGCCGCCTGGAGCACCTCCTCCGCCTGCACCCGCCACCGCTCGAACTGGGTCCGGGCGTCGTCCAGGTCGGCCAGGGCCGCGCGCAGCGCGTCGTTCGCCCTCGGGATCGGCACCTTGCGGAGCTGACCCCGGACGAGGCGGGCGGAGCTCTCCCGGTCGGCGTCGATGAGGCGCCGAGCCATCCGCGAACGCAGGTAGTGCACGGCGACCACGCGGTCCCGCTCGTCCAGGCCGGCCCTTGGCCGAAGGACGATGACTGTGCCGCTCGCGGCCAGGGGCAGATCGTCCTCGGTGACCTCGACGACCGGCATGCGCAGATCTCCGCGCGCCACGGTCTCCCTGAGCAGGATGTCTCCCGGCCGCAGGAACCTGTTGGGCGCCAGGACCGCCCACTTCGAGTACTCGTCAGCGGGACTGATCCTGCCTTCCCGCGTCAGGTCGCGGCCGGTGACCACCCGCACGGCGCCTGGATCCCCCTCGCGGGCCAGCCGGCCCTCCCGGGCCGCGCGCTGCGCCAGTATCGACGGCTCCGGCAGGTCGAAGGCGTCCCCCAGGGCTGTGGTGTCCCCCAACGAGCGGACCGCCGACCTGAGCGCCTCGGTGTCAGGATGGTGCTGGTCGAATCCGAGGCCCGCGCCCGGGGCGAGGCCAGCGGAGAGCACATAGCCGAACCGCTGGCGCCCCTCGCTCCTGGCCAGCAGGCTGGCGAAGTCGCTCTCGATCTCGCCGAGGTCCACTCGCCTGTGCAACCGGAACAGGTAGACCTGCTCCGAGGCGCCCGTCCGCGGGACGAAGAACGGCAGGGCGAAGTCGACGACGGGGTAGAGAGCCGACGAGAAGTTCGAGCCGTACATGACCAGTGCCGGTCGCCAGAACCTGGCCAGCGCGTCCCGGACGCCCGCCTTGCGATCCGCGACGAGCATGGACGGCGGCACCACCGCCGCGAGAACCGCGGACGGGCCCCCCGGCCGGCAGTTCGGGAGAAGACTCTCGTACGGATACGCTCCCTGGTCCCTCATCCGCAGCGCGGGAACCACGAACGTGGGCCGGTCGACCAGAAACTCGGCCACCTTCTCATCCGGCCGCCGCCGTGCCAGGGCCGACTGTTCGAACGGGAGATCCGCGAAGGGATTGAGGGGGTCGTCGCGCTGGATGTTCCCGACTGGCCCCGACTCCCGGCCGCCAGGTGCCCAGACCGTCGGCTCACCATTGGCAAACCGCGCGAAGGCGGCCCGCACAAGGCGGACTAGCAGTGCCCACCGCTCGTTCGCGGCCAGGGATCCCCGCGAGCTTTCAGGCCAGGCCGCGTCGTACACGGCGGAATGATAGCGAGGGGGATATACGGCCGACACCCCGCCACTCCTCATGATCGTGCCCGCATTCTGATCGACGGCGGCTGGCCGCCCGGCTGCCCCCGCCGCGGTCGGGTGACCGCTGGTCCGGTGGCGGCCTGGCTCCGGCGGCGGCCGCCGCCTCGATCCGCCGCGGCGGCCGTCCCTGCGCCGGGCTGTCTCCATCCTGAATCCGCGCCGCCAGGTCGAAGGCGCCATCCGCTCGGGACGGCCGCCGGGCGGCGCGATACGCGCGGGACTGAGATGGTGGTCACTCCGGGCACGCGGGTGGGCACCTTGGGCAGGGGTTGGGTGGCGGCCGGCAGAATGGGCGGGCCGGACGGTCGGAGGCCCGGCGCCGGCTCGCTGACCCCCTTCTCCGGTCCAGCCGGAGCGTCCAGATCACCGGGGAGGCGCGGGTGCGCAGCAGGGCCGCCACCGGCCGCCTGGCCGCGCTCCTGGCGGTGCTCCTGGCTGCGCTGCTGGCCGTGGCGCTGGTCACCCTCGGCGGCTGCCGCGGGTCGGCGGCCCCGGCCGCGCCGGCCTCCCCGCCGCCGCCACCCCAGCGCGTCATGATCGTCGGTGATTCGATCACGCACGAGTCGGCCGGGGACTACACCTGGCGCTACCGCCTGGCCGAGCACCTGGCCCGCACCGCGCCCGGCCGGGTGGACTTCGTCGGTGACCGGGCGGACGTCTGGGACAACGTCGCCGACAAGGGTGGCTCGACCGACTACGCGGACCCGCGGTTCGACCGGGAACACCATGCCCTGTGGGGCGATTCGCTGCGTAACGAAGTCCCGGCGATCGAAGCGGCGGTACGCGCGACCCCGGCGGACGTCGTGCTGGTCCTGCTGGGGGCGAACGACCTGACGTACTGGACGCTCCCGGCGGACACAGTCGTGCTGATGAAGCAGTTCATCGACAACGTCCGGCGGGTGAACCCGCGAATGACGTTCGTGCTCGGGCACGTGCTCCCCCGGGCCGACTTCCGCGACAACAGCCTTAACCTGCCGCAGGCCGGGGTGTTCAACAGTCTCGTGGATGAACAGGCGGCGGCCTGGTCGACGCCCGCTTCCAAGGTCGTGGTCGCGCGCACGGAGATCGGATTCGATCCACTGCGCGACGCCTGGGACGGCTCGCACCCGACCCCGCACGGCGAGCTGCTCATCGCCCGCGGCTTCGCGGACGCCCTCGCCAGCCTGGGCCTGGGCGCCCCGTTCGGCCCCGTGCCCGACAACGTCCCGTGGCCGGGCACCGGTCGTCCGCCGACGGTGGCCCAGGCGGCTCCGGGCGACACCCGGGTCACGCTCACCTGGCCGGCCACCCCGGGCGCCACCCAGTACGTCGTCGAGCGTCGGGTCGTGTCCTGGAACGAGCAGGCGTTCATCCGCGTGCCGGCATCCGTCTCCGGCTACAGCTGGACCAGCGATCCGCTGCTGCCGGGCGTCACGGTCGCCTACCGCGTCGTCCCGATGAAGGGCCGTATGGCCGGCCAGCCCGGCCCCTCCGTCGACTACACCGTCAGCGCGTTACCCTGACGCGCCCCGCGGTCGGGCACGGTGGCACGGTACGACCGAACCAGGCCGGGTCGGTACCGGACGCGGATCAGTACCAGATGGCGATGGGTTCGGCGCGGTCGTCGAGCTGGGCCTGGCCGGTGCCCGGAAGGCGCCCGGCGTGACCGGTGGCGATCCGGTGCGCGCTCCAGCCCACCGCGGCCGCGTCGAGCACGTCCACCGGCGGCACGGAGTTGGCCGGGCCGAGGTCGTCGGGCAGCACGATGCCGGCGGCGCGCAGCAGCGCGCGGCGGCGGGCCGCGCCGGCCCACGTCGTCTTGGCATGGACCAGCGGGATGTGCGTGGGGAGGCGTGGGACGCCCCGGGCGACGACGGCGCGCCCCCCTGCCGCCAGGATGTCGCTGGGGATCAGGTCGCCGGTCTCGCGACCGGCGGCGACCATCGCCATCCAGTCGGCGGCCGGGTCGGCGCGCGGACGGGCGGCCATCGCGGCGAACGCCACCTCGGGGTGGATCTCGTAGAGCCGGGAGGGCATCCGTTCGCGCAGCGCGTCGGCCTCGAGCACCTTGTGCCGCAGCCCCCAGGACTGCTGGGTGAGGCCGTTGCCGGTAAGAGCACGGCAGTGGGCGTTGGCGGCGTCGAAGTCACGCCGCTCCCACACCGTGCGCGGCGGGACGAGGAAGACGCTGGCTCTGCGCGGGCCGAGCACGGCGCGGGCGGCGTGGTCGGCTTCGCGCCAGCCCTCGGTGAGCAGGCCAAGCGGCATGTCGACGCCGATCACGCCGACGGTCGTCGTGTCGACGAGGGTGCGCAGCTCGGCGGCGAAGTGGGCGGCGGCGAAGGTGCCGCCGACGAGCTCGATCGCGACCCAGCCTCCGGGGCACGCGTCGATCCCCAGCACCCGTACCAGCTCGTCCCCCACCAGCGGCTCCCGTGTGCCGATCCCGACCTGCCAGCCACCCTGCCAGATCACCCGGCCGCTCGTACTCGGAACACCCTGCCACAGCGCGTCCACCCGACCGGACCGGGCCAGCGCTCGCCGCCGCTCGGCGCCCCGGGCAGGACGTTCCGACCAGCCTTGACCAGCTCCGACCGGCGAGGCCGAAAGCCGGGCCGCGAGCCGCGCCAGGGCAGCCGAGGGGGAGCTGCCTGGAAGGTCCGGCCCGGCTCGCGACGGTCCGGGATCAGCCGCCGACGAGGCCGGCCAGGGTCGTGACCAGCTCCGCCGGCGACGGCTGGCCGGCGATCTCGGCGGCAACCGCCGCGGACTTCTCCCGGTAGCCGGGGTCCGCGAGCAGTTCGCGCGCCTGGTCGAGGACGGCGTCGACGGACAGCTTGTCCGGCATGATCATGCGGCCGGCACCGATCCCGGCGAGCGCGAACGAGTTGACGAACTGGTCGGAGTGCTGCGGCAGCGCCAGCTGCGGTGTGCCGAGCGCGAGCGCGGTGAGCATCGAGCCCGACCCGCCGTGGTGGACCAGCAGGTCGCAGGCGGGCAGCGCCAGGTTGAGCGGCTGCCAGCCGACCGCGCGCACCCCGTCCGGCAGATCGGTGAGCCGGCTGGCCGCCGCCGGGTCGGCCCCCACGACGATGTCCGCGCCGAGCGCCGGCAGGCCGGCGGCCAGCTCGGCGAGGATCCCGCCGAAGTCCTTGAACCGCAGCTGCGGCACGACGCTGCCGAAGGTCAGCAGGACCCGGGGCTTCGCGCGCTCCTCCAGCGCCCACTCCGGCAGGACACCGGGCCCGTTGAAGGGCACGTAGCGGACGGTCAGCCCGTCGGGGTCCTCGTCGTTCGCCAGGCTCGGCGGGCACACCTTCACCACCGCGTCCGGCTTCGGCAGCCCAGCGGCACCCAGTTCGGCCAGTTCGCCGGCCATCTCCTCGGCGGTGAACGGCACGCTGCCGGGCAACGAGGTGACGCCCCAGTTGTGCCGCACCCACGGGATGCCGTGCTTGGCCGCGAGCAGCGGGCCGGCGAACTCGCTCGGCTCGGAGACGACCAGGTCGGGCTTCCAGCCCTCGACGATCGCGGTGGTCGCGGGCAGCGTGCGCGCCGCGAGCCGGCCCCACGCCCGGCCTCCCGAGGCCATGATCTCCGCTGGCGTCAGGGCCGGGGGCACCGGCCTGCCCTCGCGGTCGATCATCATGATCTGCGCGATCCCGAGCTCCGGCCCGGTGAGGGCGGCCGGGAGGCCCGCTGCGATGACCCCGTCGGTGAGGCTCGCGGGCGTGGCCACCAGGACCTCGTGCCCCGCCGCCCGGAACGCGTGGGCGAGCGGGACCATCGGGTAGAAGTGGCCGTGCATCGGCACGGTGGTGAAGAGCACCCTCATGGAAATCCCCCTGCGAATGGATGGTGTCCCCGCCGCCAACCCCGAGCGTGGGCGGCCGGGACGTCGGTGAACGGGCCGCGGACGGGGCCGGCCCGGGGTGACGCCGCCTCGGGGCGGTGTCACCCCGGGCCGGGACGAGCTGAGGCCTGCCGGCTCACCGCCCGGCTTCGGCCAGCGCGCCGGTCTCGCCGTAGGCGGCCACCTGCTCGTAGATCACCGGACGGCGATCGGGGTCCTGCAGGGGCCGCAGCGGCGAGGTGGTGGGCTTGTGGCTCGCGTCCCGCTCCCAGGCCACGAACTCGGCCATACCGGCCCACTCGCTGACGACGACGAACCGGGAAGGGTCGTGCGCCGAGCGCATCAGCTGATTACCCAGCAGGCCGGGCGTGCCGACCAGCTGGGAGCTGATCTCGTGATATGCGGCCTCGACGGCCCCAGGCGCGTCGGCCGGGTCGACCGCCCAGATCATCACCCGTACCCGGCTCATCCGGCCACGGCCTCCGTGGACGCCTCGCCGGTGGCGTCGGCCGCGCTGGCGGCCCCGGGGAGGTGGGCGACGACGGCTCCGGTGAGCATCGAGCCGCTCGCCCGCAGCGGGTGCAGGATCTTGCGGTGCTCGAGGTGGCCGGGGGTCTTCTCCCACTCGCGGAAGAGCCGCTCGTTCACCCAGTCACTGACGATGTAGTAGGTGCTCGGCTCATCGGCGGAGCGGACCAGCCACTGTCCCAGGTTGGCGGCGTTGGAGGTGATGCCGTCGCCGATGCGCAGCCAGGTGCGCTCGAACTCGTCCTCCATGCCGGGGTGGACCCGCATCGTGAGCATCACGCGGAAGGGCAGGTCCGCCGGGTCGGCTCCGGTCCCGTCGCCGACGGCCATGACCGCGTCGACGACCTCGGCCGTCAGCTCCTCGGCCGTCAGCTCCTCGCCGCCGGCCGGCGCCGCGGGCGTGGCCGCGGTGGCGGTGTCGGCCATCGTCAGATCCCCCCGTCGACCGAGAAGTTGGCGCCGTTGACGTAGCTGGACACGTCGCTGGCGAGGAAGAGCACCACGGCCGCGACCTCCTCGGAGGTGCCGAGCCGGCCAAGCGGGATCCGGTTGGTGTAGGCGGCACGCACCGAGTCGGGCATGCCGGCGGCGTGGTCGGTCTCGGTGACGCCGGGGGTGACCAGGTTGACCCGGATGCCCTTGGCTCCGAGCTCCTTGGACAGCGACCGGGTCAGGCCGATCAGGCCGGTCTTCGCGGCGGTGTAGTGCGCCCGCAGCGGCACGCCGACGACACCCGCGCCGGAGCCGACGTTGATGACGCTGCCCGCCTCCCCCAGCAGCGGCAGCGCGCCCTGAGTGACCAGGTGGGTCGCGGTCAGGTTGGTGGTCAGCACCGCGTTCCAGTCCGCGAACGACAGCTTGTCGTAGGGGACGTGGTTGATCGTGCCGACGTTGTTCACGACGATGTCGAGGCCGCCGAGGTGCTTGCCGGTGGCCTCGACCAGCGCGGCGAGCGCCGCCGGGTCGGTGGCATCGGCGATCTTCACGAGGTGGTTGCCGCCGGTCTCCTTCAGCTCGCGGCGCAGGCTTTCCGCGGCCTCGCTCTCCCGCTGGTGGCTGACGACCACGTCGGCGCCGGCGCGGGCCAGGCCCAGGACGACCGCGCGGCCGATCCCGCGGGTGCCGCCAGTCACCAGCGCGCGCTTGCCGGCCAGGTCTGCGAACATCGAGTTCCTCATCTCAGGGATGTGTCGGTTCCGGCGTCAGGGACCGGACTGGTGCTGGGTGGGTCGGCCGGTCAGCCGGCGCTGGTCGCCGGGCACGCGCACCGGCGCGGCCGGGCGCCTGGCGGCCGCGGGGCGGTGGGGCCCGCCGGGCGCGCGCCGCCGGCGAGGCCCCACGCGCCCGACGGCCGGTCAGGCGCCACGGCGCAGGACCAGGACGCTGTTGAACCCACCGAAACCGCGCGCGACGACCATCGCGACCCGGGCCGGGCAGGGGCGCGGCTCGCGCACCAGGTCCAGGCCGTGGGCCGGGTCGGGCTCGTCGAGGTTGCCGACCGCGGGCAGCACTCCGTCGCGCAGCGCGAGCAGCGCGGTGGCGACCGTCAGCGCCGAGCCGCCGGCGCACAGCCGCCCGACGAATCCCTGCGGCGCGGTCACCGGGACGGCGTTCGCGCCGAACACCTCGCGCAGCGCCGCCGCCTCCAGCGCGTCCAGGTCCGGCGAGCCGGCGCCGTCGGCGAACACGACGTCGACGTCGCCGGGCTCGACGGCCGCGTCGGCCAGCGCGCGGCGCATCGCGGCCACGAGCCAGGTGGGGCCCGGCGCCGGCTGGCTGTGGTGGTGGGCGTCGTGGGTGGCGGCGTAGCCGGCGATCTCGCCGTACACCTTGGGCGCGCCGCGCTCGGCGGCGGCCGCCGGGTGCTCGACGAGCAGCGTCGCGCCGCCCTCGCCGGGCAGGTAGCCGTTCGCGTTCACGTCGAACGGCTTGTAGGCGGCCCGCGGGTCGGCTCCGGTACTGACCCGGCCGCTGGAGAGGTGGCAGGTCAGCGCGTACGGGGTCAGGCCCGACTCGGCGGCGCCGGCGAGCACGCTCGGGGTGCCGCGCCGGATCGTGCGGCGGGCCTGGGCAAGGCTGTCCAGCCCGCCGGCGGCGTCGGTGACGACGACTCCCGAGGGGCCCTTCAGGCCATGGCGGATCGAGGTCTGGCCGGTCGTCGCCGCGTAGAACCAGGCGATCGACTGGTAGACGGACACCGCGGTGCGTCCCCGGGTGTGCAGCCGGGACAGCTCCTTCTGGCCGAAGTCGTTGCCCCCCGAGCCCGCCCCGAAGATCACTGACGTGTCGTACGCGTCGCGGGTCGCCGGGTCGTAGCCGGCGTCGGCGAACGCCAGCTTCGAGGCCGCCATGCCGAACCAGGTCCATCGGTCGGTCTGCACGATGAACCGGTTGTCGAGGTAGTCGTTCGGGTCGAAGTCCGGGACCTGTCCGGCGAGCCGGGCCGCGTAGCCGGACACGTCGAACCGGGTGATCGGAGTGATCGCCAGGTCGCCCCGCAGCGTCGCCGCCCAGTGCTCCTCGACGCCGACGCCGTTCGGCGCGACGACGCCCAGCCCGGTGACGACGGGCCGGGCGAGCGGCGAGTACCGCTCGCCCGCCGCGTCGGCGGGCTCGACGACGGTGTCCGGGGTTCCTGCGCTCACTGTTTCTCGGGTTCGCTCCGTCGCCGCACGAACTCCGCGGCCGTCCTCGTACCTCGGACGACCACTCCGCTCGCTTGCTCCTGCGCTCACGCCGCCCGCCCGGGGGCGGTCAGCACGATCGCGGACTGGAAACCACCGAAGCCGGAGCCGACGGACAGCGCGACGTCGACCTTGTGGTCGCGGGCGACGTTGGGCACGTAGTCCAGGTCGCACTCGGGGTCACGGGTGGAGTAGTTCGCCGTCGGTGGGACGACGTCGTGCTCGATGGTCAGCGCGCAGGCGGCGACCTCGATCGAGCCGATCGCGCCGAGCGAATGCCCGACCATCGACTTCAGCGAGCTGACGGGGACCTGGTAGGCGTGCGCGCCGAGCGAGCGTTTGAAGGCGGCCGTCTCGTGTCGGTCGTTCTGCTTGGTGCCGGAGCCGTGCGCGTTGACGTAGTCGACGGCACGCGGGTCGACGCGGGCCTCGTCGAGGGCCAGCCGGATCGCCTCGGCCATCTCCAGGCCGTCCGGGCGCAGCCCCGTCATGTGGAACGCGTTCGACCGGGAGGCGTAACCGCCGACCTCGGCGTAGATGTGCGCGCCGCGGGCGACGGCGCGCTCGTACTCCTCGAGGACGAGGACCGCGCTGCCCTCCCCCATGACGAACCCGTCGCGGCTGGCGTCGAACGGCCGGGAGGCGTGCTCCGGGTCGTCGTTGCGCGCCGAGGTCGCCCGGATCGCGTCGAAGCAGGCGATCGAGATCGGCGACAGCGGCGCGTCCGAGGCTCCAGCGATCATGACGTCGGCCTCGCCGTCGACGATGAGCTGGTGGGCGTAGCCGATCGCGTCGATGCCGGACGTGCACCCGGTGGACACGACGAACGACGGGCCGTGCGCGCCGAACCTGGTCGCGACCTCGGTGGCCAGGCAACTGGGGACCAGCGCGTGGTACAGGAACTGGCTGGCGTAGGTCGGGTCGACCTCCCAGTGCCGGCCGCCGTCGCTGACCGCGACGTACTCGTTCTCCAGCCGGGTGGTGGCGCCGACGGCGCTCCCGAGGCTGACGCCGACGACCGGTCCGTCGCCCGCCTCGCCGCCGGCCGCGGCGAGATCCAGGCCCGAGTCCGCCACCGCCTCGGCGGCCGCGACCAGCGCGAACTGCACGAACCGGTCGTTACGGGCCACCTCGCGAGGAGAGAGTCCCGCGGCGGCCGGGTCGAAGTCGCACTCGGCCGCGACCTGGGAACGAAACGGCGTCGGGTCGAAGAACGACAGCCGGCGGGTCGCCGTCCGGCCCTCGGTGATCATTGACCAGAACTCCTTGCGGCTGGCGCCGCCCGGAGCCACCACGCCGACGCCGGTGATGGCGGTGCGTCTGCGTGTCATGCGTTGCCCACGTGGGGATGCGGTGCCGCCGCCTGCGCGGGGGACAGCGCCTCGGTGTCGACGTGGCCGAGGTCAGGCCGCGGCGCGAGCGGACCGGAGCAGAAGACGAAGAACGCCTCCTCGTCGCCGGTGTTCACCAGCCGGTGCCGGGTGCCGACGGGCAGGTGCACGCCGCTCTCGGCGGGCAGCAGGTACTCCTCGCCGTCCAGGCGGATGGTCACCTGGCCGCGTACGCAGAAGAGGAACTCCTCCGAGTACGGATGCCAGTGCTCGGTGACGACCTCGCCGGGGGCCAGCGTGAGGGTGCCCATGAAGCCGGACTTCGAGCCGACGGTGGCCGGCGACAGGATGGTGCGGATGTCACCGCCGCGGCGCCGGTTGGCCGGGACGTCGTGAATGGATTTGATCTTCACGGCCGCGTCGGTCGCGGCGACGGGGGTCACCGGGCGCTCCCGGCGGCGACCGTGGCGGACGCGGCGGCGGCCTCGCGGGCGGCCTTCTCCACCTTCTCCTTGATGGCGGCCTGCTCCCGTGGGGTGTTGGTGTTGATACGCTGCACCATTCCGGGGGTGTCGACCGGCGCGGTCGGCTTCATCCGGAAGTCCTGGACCCAGCGCATCCGGGTCCCGGTGCCCTCGGTCTCGTAGGTCCACTCGATGTGCATGAACTCGAACGGACCGGTCTCGACGCGGTAGGCGCGTACCTTGTGGTTCACCGGGTCGAGCGTCCGCTCGGACACCCAGCTCCACACCTGCCCGTTCTCGTCCGGGTGCATCGTGAGACGGAACTTGAAGGTGTTCTCGCGGGCCTCGAGAATCTCCACCGCGGCGTACTCGGTGAAGAGGTTCGGCCACGACTCGAGGTCGTTCGTAATCGTCCATACGATTTCGATGTCCGCGTCGATCCAGATCGAGTTGTCGGTGTGCCCGTTCACGGTCTCTCCTCGGGTCGGGTTCGACGGCCGGGCGGCCGCCGGCGGGCCGCGGCCGGCGCCGGGGAGCACCGGCGGGCCCGCGCGGGTGAAGGCGTCGATGAAAGACGCTGGTCAGACGGCTAGCTGGTGGTGAGCGCGAGGTTCACGGCGTCGAGGATGTCGGCCAGGGTGTAGCCGGGCGGCGGGTCGGCGGGGAGCTCGACGCCGACGGCTCCGAGCACCTCCGACTGCAGTTGCAGGTACGCCAGCGAGTCGAGGCCGATGTCCTCGAAGGTGACGTCGAGGCTGGTCGGCAGGTCGTCCTCGGGAAGGCCGGCCTGGGTCACGAGAAATTCGAACAGCGCGGCGGAGTCCCACTGCTGGGGCATGGTTTTCCTCCTGGCGGGGCGAGGGGTGTCACAGGAATACCACCGTCGGTGGCCAGTTGGTCAAGAACGAACCAAGAATGTAGTCGCCGTCACCTTCGGGCGGTTGCGGCAACCATGGAACCACAATCCATGGCGCGCGGTCGACAGCCCGCCAGAAAACACCGAAACATCGATGCGGCCGAGCGGCGGAACGGAAAATGGGTAGCGTCGGACGCTCACCGGGCGAATGCCGCGACGAGAATTTCCGCGTCGCGGTGGGCCGGGCGCTCGCCCACCGCTTCCTTCGCGCGGCGTTTCTCGGCGCCGTCTCACCGGGCCTGGCCCGGCCTGGCCGGCGCCGGCGCGCCGCGAGGCCGCCGGGCCGGTCAGCGGACCAGCCGCCCGCGCGGGCCCCTGACTGGTCCAGCCGGGGCCACGCGGGGCCGGGACGGTGCCCGCGCGGTGAGGCGCGCGCGGCGGGGGTGGTGCCGCGGCGCGCCGGGGGCGCGGGAGGCGAGCTGGCGGGCCGACGGCGGGCCTGGGGGCCTCCCGGCGCTCCTGACACATGGCCAGGGCACGCCGAGGCTCCGGACCCGGCGACGGCCCGGTTCAGCCGGTGGGCTTGGCCTCCCAGGTGTAGAAGCCGCGGGCCATCGCGTCGCGCGGCCCGCGCCAGGTCTCCGGGTCGTAGGCGCTTATGTATTTCTCCAGCTTGGTGTTGACGTCGACGAACAGCGGGTGCTCACGGACATTCGCCAACGGGGTATTGATGCTCTCCTCCGCCTCGATGAGGTGGAAGTACAGGCCGTGGAAGGCGAACAGCTCGCGGCGCGACACCCCGACCAGGTGCGGCAGCTCACCGGCGTCCGACTCGGCGAAGATCTGCGCGACGGCCTGCTCGTCCGAGGGGTTCATCCGGGCGACGATCAGCGTCCGGTGGCTCACCGCGCACCCCCCACCGGTGCCGCGATCGGCGCGGGCGGACCTGGGCGGGATGTCAACACTGCCTCTCCTTATTGCGTTGTCACTATCGCGCTGCCGTAGTTTCATGCCGTGCCACGTTGTCAGGTGCGTGCCGTCGCCGCCGTCTCGGCGCTCTCCGGCCGCCGGTCGTTCTGGCCGGATGGTGCCAACGGCGCCCGCGAGCGCGCCGATACCGGCCGGGCACGGCGTGCCGGTGTTGTCAGGCCGGCAGGAGGCCGATCGACGCACGCGGTTCGTACGCGGTGTCTCATGGGCAGTCTGTAGCCGAGCGGCCAGCTTCGTCCCCCCCTCAAGGGGGTATTGGAGATGGCAACTAGTTGCGTTGGCACACTGTTGCCACAACTCATTGACGTAACGCGGGCGTGCTACATCCGGTGGCGTCGCGCCGCGCCATGCGCCATCCGCGCGGCCCGCGCCCGTCAGCCGTGATCACGGCCGTGATCGCGATCGTAGCCGTGATCACGATCGCGATCACGGCCATGGCGGTGGCCGGGGGAACCGGCACGGAGGCGGCCCGTCGGCCGCGACGACTGTGGGCCGGGTCCGCGCGGCACGGTCGGTCACGACGATGCGCGATCCGGGTCGACGGCGCGAGCCGGCGGCCGCGACCGGCGCGCCCAGGCCGCTCGGCCCGGCTGGCGCGCGCGGGGGCCCGGTCCGCTCACGGGTCAGAGCCAGCCGCGGTGCTTGGCGAGAATGCCGGCCTGGAACCGGCTGCGAGCGTCGAGCCGGCGCATCAGGTCGGCGACCATCCGGCGGACCGTACGGACCGAGACGCCCAGGGAGCGGGCCGCGGCCTCGTCCTTCGCCCCGTCCGCGAGCAGCCGCAGGAGCAGCAGCTCGGACGGCGACGGCGGCGCGTCGTCGTCGCCCGCCAGCCCCTCGGTCCCGGTCGGGCCGTCGTCCTCCAGGCCGTCGTCCTCCGCGGTCGCGTACCGCGGGTCGGCGGTCCCCGGCGCGGCGAACCGGAGGGGCCCGCTGGCCTCGGCCCGGGCGGCGGCCAGCGCCACCTCACCGGCGAGCGTGCCCTCCACCGCCGCCACCTCGACCCCGAAGCGGTCCGCGGACTCCCAGAGATGGTCGAACAGCAGGGTCGCGAGCTCGGCGAGGTCGGCGCCGCGGATCACCAGCGCCCCGCCGTCGCCAGGACCGCCGCCCGGGCCGCCGGTGACCCCCGTGCCGTGCGCGAGCCGGACCACGCCAGCCCGACCGTCGACGACCGTGATGTCGACCGCGGGATCGTTGGAGAGCCGGATCTGGGCGCCGGCGGAGACCACCTCGGCGAGGTGCTCGACGCCTGGCGAGGCCCAGGCGAGCCCCGCTCGCGGCCTGGCGACGACGGCGCGCACCCGCACCCCGCGGCGCAGCGCGTCGAGCTCGAGCGGAAGCAGGTCCGCGGCGAGCGTCGCGAGCGTCGCGCGCGTGCGCACCGAGACCACCTCCCGCTGGGCCGCGCCGATCATCGCGACCAGCTCGGCGCGTATCGCCGCCGCGGTCGCGACCCGGTCCAGCCCCGCGCCGCCTGGCGGGTCCGGCCGCGTCGCGAGGAACTCGGAGACGAACGCGGTGACCTGCTCCTGGGCACGCAGCAGGTGCTCGTGACGGCGGATGAGCAACTGGTGCTGCGCCTGGATGAGCTGCTCCAGCGGGGCCTCGGGATGCGCCGGGACGAACCGGCCGGACCGGTCCGGCGCGGGGACCAGCAGCGACACGGCGACCAGCCGGTCCCGCGCCCGGGCGACGACGGCCGTCGGCTGGCGCAGCGCGGCGGCGGCCGTCTCCAGGTTCAGGTCCTCGTCGCGCAGCCACAGCCTGTAGACGGCCGCGGCGACGTCGTCAAGGCCGAGCAGATCCAACACCGCTCCTCCGACCGGTCACCGCCCGACGACCCGGGACCGGCTCGCCGCCTCGCCGGCTCCGGGCGCCTCCCCCACGGCGTCCCCTTGCGCGCCCTTGCGCCCTTCATGCTCATTGACCGTTTCGGGCCGGTAGACGTTGCTTTGCTGGCGGAACCGGCGGCGCGCGCGACCGCCGGCCGGCGGCCCGGCGCCGCCGCGGCAGGGCATCCCACCCCGCCGCGGCGCCGTGGCGCCAGGCCGCCCGGGCCGGCTCAGGTGCCGGCCAGGTCGCGCTCGCGGTTCTCGGCCGCGACCACCTCCAGCGCGTGCCGGACCAGCGCGACGAGCGTCTGACGGACCGACTCGCGGCGTCGGGCGTCGCACATCACGACCGGCCGGTTGGGCTCGATGTCGAGCGCCTTGCGGACGTCAGCGACCTCGTAGCGCTTCGCGCCGTCGAACTGGTTCAGCGCGACGAGGAACGGAATGTCCCGCTCCTCGAAGTAGTCGATCGCCGGGAACGAGTCGGCGAGCCGGCGAGTGTCGACCATCACCACCGCGCCGATCGCGCCGAGCACCAGCTCGTCCCACATGAACCAGAACCGGTCCTGGCCCGGGGTGCCGAACAGGTAGAGGATCACGCTGTCCAGCAAGCTGATCCGACCGAAGTCCATGGCAACGGTCGTGGTCGTCTTGCCGCCGACGGCCGTTGTGTCGTCGATGCCGATGCTGGCGGCGGTCATCGCGGCCTCTGTCGTCAGCGGGGTGATCTCGCTCACGGAGCCCACGAAGGTCGTCTTGCCCACGCCGAACCCGCCGGCAATAATGATCTTTACCGGGCTGGGGGCTGGCGTGGCGTCGGTTCTGGGCGGCCTCGCGCTAGAGGGCCTGTAGTCCATCGAGCACCTTCTCGATCAGTGCCTGGTCGGGTCGGTTCGTGGGTCGAGCTGGCCGGTGCACCGTGACCAGGCCCGCGTCGAGCATGTCGCCGACGAGGACACGGACGACTCCGACCGGAATGTTCAGCCGGGCAGAAATCTCCACGATGGACTGCAGCCGCAGGCAGAGCGCCGCGATGGCGCGCTGCTCGGGGTCGAGCGAGCTGGCCACGGCCCGCCCGTGCGACGTGGTGGTGACCAGGGCGACCAGCTCGAGCGAGCCCTTGCTCGGCCTCGTGCGCCCCCCGGTGACCGCGTAGGGACGCACGACCGGGCCGGCCTCGTCGTCGAACCACTCCTCGTCTCGCGACACTGGCGACTCTCCTGCCTCAGGTTCCGGCTGAGACTTGTTCCGTCCTCGGCGTCTCAGCTAGTCAGATGGGCAGCGCGGCCTGCATCTCGGCCCGCAGCTCCGGCGTGAGGAACTCGCCCACCCTGGTGACCAGGAGGGCCATCTCGTAAGCGATCAGACCGATGTCCGCGCCCGGGCTCGACAGGATCGCCAGGCACGCGCCGTCACCGACGGCGGTGACGAACAGGAAACCCTGTTCCATTTCCACAATCGTCTGTCTGACGCTTCCCCCGCCGAAGAACCGTCCCGCCCCGCGGGCCAGGCTGTTGAAGCCCGAGGCGACGGCGGCCAGCTGGTCGGCTGTCGCCCGGTCCATTCCCACCGACGTGGCGAGCAGCAGACCGTCCGAGGAAAGCGCGATGGCGTAGGTGACCTCAGGCACCTTCTTCACGAGGTTGTTGAGCAGCCAGCTCATGTTCTCGGACGGCCCAACCGGGCTCATCAGGTCACCTTCCTCTGATCGTCACCGTCACTGGAACCCTGCGCGTCCGCCAGGCCGCGACCGAAGTTGCTCTGGAAGGACGACATCATCGACCGGATCTCCTCCGGCGAACGCGGACCGGCCAGCACCTGCGGCACCCGGGCGGGCTGAGGGCTGTCCCGGCGCAGCTCCGGCGCCAGGTTCGCGCGCCGCTGCCGCCGCGGCAGCCCGACGTCGGTGGTCTGCGGCGCGGGCTGGGACCCCCGCCCGCCGCGCGCCCGGCCGGGTCCCGCGGCGTAGCCGCCGGCCGGCGTCGACGGGCCGAGCGGCTCCGCGGGAGCCTGAGGAGGCGGGGAGGGCTGGGGGGCCCAGCCCGCGGGCTGCTGGTGGCGCGGCGAGGTCCGGGCGGGCAGCTCGCCGAACCGGCCCGCCGGAGGGCCAGCGGGGTTCTGCGCCGGGGGCATGGGCGGGGTGTAGCCGCCGGGGTACGGCGGCCGGGGCGGCGCCGCCGCGGCGGACGACGAGCCCAGCAGCGGGTCGTCCTCCGCGACGGGCGGCGGCGTGGTGGCGGTGCGGCGCGGGCGGTCGGCGATGAACCAGCTGGACCGCACCGTGGCGAACACCGGCAGGTCGTCGATCAGCGGCTCGTCGTCCCCGCGGGCCGGCTGCGACCCGAACATCGGCCGCGGGCCGGTGTCCTCGGAGGGCAGCTCCGGCGGGATCGGCGGGATCGGGTCGACCAGCGTCGGCGGGGCGGGCAGCTGCTCCGGGGACAGGGCGCCGGCCGGGGCCGGCAGCGACAGCGCGCCCGACGGTGGTCCCGCCATCAGGTCGAGCGCCCCCGTGGCCGCGCCGGGATCGAGCGGCTCCTCCAGGTCCGGGGCGTCGCCGTTCAGGGCGCCGGTCGACGAGGCCGGCGGAAGGGCGAGCCTCCCGGCGGACGAGCCGAGGTCGAGCGCCTCGGTCTGGTCGCTGGTGGACTTGCCCGCGCCGACGGCGGCGAGCTCGCGGTCGTCGTGGTCGCCGGGGCCGATCGCCATGCCGTCGGTGGCCGAGTCACCGTCCGCCTGGCGCAGCAGCGTGCCGGGAATGAGGACGATCGCCATCGTGCCGCCGTACGGCGAGGTGCGCAGCCGGACCTTGATGGTGTGCCGTTCGGCCAGGCGGCCGACGACGAACAGGCCAAGGCGCTCGGAGGTCGTCAGGTCGAACGGCGGCGGGTTCTCCAGCCGGTCGTTGAGGGCCTTGAACTCCGCCGGGTTCATGCCCAGGCCCCGGTCCTCGATCTCGATGGCGAAACCGTTGGACACCTCGTGGCCGGTGACGTGCACGGGGGTGTGCGGCGGGGAGAACGAGGTGGCGTTCTCGATCAGCTCGGCGAGCATGTGGATGACGTCACCGACGGCGTGACCACTGATCGCGCCGCCACCGACCGGCAGCACCTTGACCCGGGTGTAGTCCTCGACCTCGGCGACCGCGCCGCGGACGACGTCCTTGATCGGAACGGGCCGGCGCCAGCCACGGGCGGGCTTGGAGCCGGAGAGCACGATCAGGTCCTCGGCGTGACGGCGCATACGGGTCGCCAGGTGGTCGAGGCGGAACAGCTCCTCGAGCTCGTCCGGGTCGGTCTCCTTGCGCTCCAGCGCGTCGATGATCTTGAGCTGGCGGTGGATGAGCGCCTGGCTGCGCCGGGCCAGGTTGAGGAACGTGTCCCCGATGCTCTTGCGCATCGCGGCCTGCTCGATCGCGGTGCGCACAGCGACCTGGTGGACGGTGCCGAACGCCTCGGCCACCTGCCCGATCTCGTCGCGGGTGGTCGCCGGGACGGGGAACGACTCGGCCTCGATGTCGACGGGGTCGCCGCGGTGCAGCCGGTCGACGACGTCGGGCAGCCGGTGGTCGGCGACCTCGAGCGCGCCCTCCCGCAGCCGGCGCAGCTGGCGGATCATGGGGCTGGCGACGAGCAGCGAGATGAGCACCGACAGCGCGAGCACCAGCGCGACGATCAGGGAGTTGATGATCGCGTCCTGCGCCGCGTCGCTCGCGATCTGGTCGGCGGTCGCGGCCAGGTCGGTGGCGACCTTGCGCTCGACCTCCTGCATCCGGGCGATCTTCTGCTCGGAGATGTCCAGCCAGACCTCGGGGTCCGTCGTCTGCTGCGCGCCGGTCAGCGTCGCGTTGAGGACCGTGTCCCGGATCCCGTTGACGTTCGTGGCCACCGGCACGACGGAGCCCACATAGAGCTGCTGCTGCTCGTCCGTCGCCGTGTACAGCATCTGCGCCAGCCAGGCCTTCTCCGCGCCGATCGAGTCCTGGATCTGCAGGACGAGGGCCGGATCGGTCTGCTGACGCAGGAAGAACATCCGGTTGATGTTGCCTCGCTGCTGGGCCGCGGCCTCCTTGGCCTGGGAGATAGCGGTCAGCGTGCTGGCGCCGGAAATCAGGTTGGTGTTGTGGCTGCCGCCGGCCACCCGGGGGTTCAGGCCGAGCAGGTCCTTGATCACGCCGTCGTAGTACTCGATGTTCTGCTGGAGTGTCGCCTCCCTGCGGTCGAGAAGCTGGCGTTGCGCGGCCAGCTTGTCGAGCCGCCCGGAGACGCTTGTCAGCAGCTCACCGAGGGTGGAGCGCGCGTCCGCCGGCAGCGACTGCTCGGCGGTCCGGTAGGCGATAACCGCGCTGTTCACGGCTCCGCGGGGGTTGGTGGCAGTCGTGGGGGGCGCGAAGTAGTTCGAGCCGACGAATGTGTTCGTCCCGTTACGCTCGGTCTGCAGCGCCGCGATCAGGGTGTTCACCTCGACGGAGAAGCCGGCGAGCGCCTTGATCCGCTTTGCTGACTGGACGCTGTCGACGTTCCCTCGCACCTGTATCGCGCTGAGCACGGCAAGGGCGACCAAGGGGACGATGAGAATTACCACCAGCTTCGAGCGGATGGGCCAGTTCTGGAGCATCCGGTCCTCTCGTCCGACGCCCGCGGCCAGGGCGCCTTGGATACGGGTCCACGTCTTCGGCGACTAAGAGACCGAGCGGCGAGCCACGCCACTCAGGTATCCGCGTTCGCGCCAACCAGGCCGGAGGCCACCGAGGGAACCACTATTTACCGGTCCGCCGTCCGGCCTCGCCTTGCCGGTTGACGCAGGCAACTGTACTGACCCCTTGCATCCATGGGATGACGGGGCATCGGCAACGTGCCACGGCGCGCGCCAAAGGGCCTGGAATCGCACCGCGAGAACAACACAATAGGCCTGGCGTTTGGCTACCGATGGTTAATCGTCACGGGGAGTAGTTCCCACGTGCCAACCAACCGCCCCACGGCGGGCGGCGGCCCCACGCATCCAGCCACCACTGGAACGAAACAGGCCCGCAGGGCGGACAACGATGCGGAATGGCGCCATCACAGGTTCACGCACCGTTCTCATAGTGTGCCGCGCCACCCCGGCCAGGGGCCAGCGATTCGTACACGGAGTAATCGGGCTGGCCAAGCAGGGCATGACTGCCTGTCCTCGACGCGACAGCGCTCGGCGACCTGTCACCAGCGCTTTCATAGAACCCACCACCTGCGCCGTTACAACACACCACAGCGCGCCACCCGGGCCGGCGCGGGTCGGTGGAGGCCAGCCGGCCCTTCTCCGGTGCGACACTGGGTACATGGCCCCCACCTCGCCCGGTCGGACGTCCAATCCGGCCACCGCCCTCTCGGTGGGCGCCGCGGGCGAGGCCGCGGCGCCCGGGGCCGTCGCGCCCGGCACCGATGCCGGCACCGACGCCGCCGTGTCCGGCGTCGGCGGCGCCGCCGTCGACGCGCCGCTCCGCCCGCGCGAGGTCCGCCGCCAGGCGCGGCTCCGGCGGGGCCGGGAGCAGATCCTGGCCGCGGCCGCGGGGCGGTTCGGCCGGC
>NZ_JADWYU010000210.1 GCF_016786325.1 Frankia nepalensis
GCCTTCCTGATGCGGGCACTCGCGTTCGACCTCGACGACGACCTGCACACCGCACAGGCCAACCCAGCCAAGGACTAACAACCCCACCAACGCTGGTGCCTCTCTAGGATTGCGGGGCCGTAGACCATGGGGTGCGGCGGCAGACGGTGCCCGTGCTCGTCGAAGACGGCTGACCGTCACACCACTCGACACCGCGGCCTGAGGCGGCGCCGGGAGCCCGGGAGGGCGAGGGCGCTCAACGCCGCTCCCGGCAGGGCCCGCCCCTCGCGAACGGCCCGCGCTGCCACCGGCAACGTCGTGCCGGCAGGCATGGCTACCTCGAGGACACCGGTGCCCTGCCGCACGACGGCTAGCGCAGATTCACGGAGGAGGTCGGTGGTGCGGTGGGGGACGCGACACGCGCCTCCTGGTCGCACCCGCCTGGGGCGAACATGACCCCCAGGGACTCGAGGACCGCGAACACGATCTCCTCGTCTGGGATGGAGATGTCCCGCCCGGTCAGGGCCATTGCACCCCGCGAGTCGCCAACAGCGGGGGGTGGCGACCAGCGGCCGGGTGAACTCGCCGGCCTCACCTCCGCACCCGCTTGACGATCTTGTCGGGCTCGGCGCCTTCGGTGGCCCAGCAGCTACAGGAGCCGAGTGGACCGCGGAGCACCGAGGGCATCATCCGGAGGCGAGATCAGAACTCCAGGGTCTAGACACTCGCTGTTATACGATTGTATGGTGCTCCCGCGCTACCGAGATCTTCGCCACTCAGGTCTGCGTCCTAACCGTAGGGAGGACTTGGGCTGATTGGTGTCACTCTGCTCGCGCGGGGAGTGGCGTGCGACGAGGTGGTGACGTCAAGCAGCCGAACAGCGATGACAGAGGAGCACCTGCCATTGACAACACAGCTGGGGCGTGACCATGACCGACAGCGAGTTCGGGCGACACAACCATACCTGGAAGATCGCCAAACGGCGTTTCGTGACCGATCCGACGGTCGCCGACAATGCCTTGTCCCGCACCCTGACGTACCGTCACCCGACCCACCTGAAATGCACCCGAGACCACGACGACAGTCCCTCTCAGTTCTGGCCGGTCATCGACAGCCCAAGACTTCTGCCGGTAGCCAACAGCGCTTCCACCGTCGGCGCCGCGCAGGTGTAGGACACGTGACCGGCCGCGACGCTCGCACCGACGAGGTCTCGCGGCTTCACCGGGCGCTGGAGTCGGTTCGATACGGCACGGCCGCGCGCCGTCGACGAGATGGCCGAGAAAGGTCCGATCATCAGCCCGTCGCGGCAGCCGGCTGTTGGAGCTTGTCCCTTGATGGCGCCTTGAACCGCACAGACCTGACCGAGGGTGGCCGCGATCTCGCGGACAGGTACAGCGAGGGTGCGTCTGCGGGTACGAGACGCAACTGCCCATCGGCGATTCGTCGCATGCGGGTCTGATCACAAAAGACCCATACCGGCGTCGGCCTTCAGCGCTCGCCGCTCTCGGGAATTGACCTTTTTGGCGCTCTCACTATGCGCGTCCAAGGGCTTGATTTACGCGGCCGGTCTCGGCGAACGGGCTGCCAAGCCCCACCCCCCGCCCATGCCGCACAGAGGAGTTCCACATGCCAAAACCGGCAGAACCGCGTCCCGGTTAGGGCGGCTGTCGGCCTGTCCGGCCGTGGCGGTCGCCCTGGTGGCGACCTCCTGCTCGGATTCGGGATCGTCGGCACCAGACAGCCAACAGCCACGACATGCACTCTGCCAACGGCGCCGGTGCGGCACGGCGCGGGCACGGACGCTCACGCAGATCGGCACTGCCGACAGCACAGGAAGAGCGACTGGGACTCGGAACGGCACCGAGTCTCGGCAACCTACTTCACAAGGAGAGACGCATGGAAGGACTCAAGGACAAGGTCATCATCTTCGCCGGCGGCGGTGGTCTGGCCACCGCGGCGGCGAAATTCCTGGGAGCCGGCGGAGCGACAGTCGTCGTCGGTGACGTCGTCGAAGCCTCGGCCGAAAGCGTGGTACGAGCCGCCAAGGACGCCGGAGGCAACGGGATCGCGGTAGTGGTGGACATCTCGGACGAGTCCCAGGTCAAGCGCCAAGTCGATCTCGCAGTCGGCGAGTACGGCCGCATTGACGGCCTGTTCAACGTCGCGGCCAACGTCCATCCTGACGAGGTCCGCCGCGACACCAATGTGATCGACATCGACCTCGCCGCCTGGCAGCGCACCCTCGACGTCAACCTCACCGGCTATCTTCTGACCCTCAGGCACACACTCCCCCACATGATCGCCACCGGCGGCGGATCCGTGGTCAACACGATGTCCGGCGCCGCGTTCGGCGGCATGGCCGACAAGGTCGCCTACTCGGCGACGAAGGCCGGGATCGGTGCCCTCACCAGGCACGTCGCCAGCAGATACGGCAAAGAGGGGATACGCGCCAACGGCGTGGCGCCCGGCCTGGTCCTGACAGAGATGGCGAAACTGAGCCTGCCGGAGGATTTTCGGGACGCGATTCTCGCAGTAACACCCGCGCGACGCCACGGTGAGCCCGACGACATCGGGGCCCTCGTCGCGTTCCTGCTCTCGGACCTATCCGAATGGGTCAACGGGCAGACGTTCTCGGTCGATGGTGGAGTGACCATGCGATAGCGTCGCCGCACCGCAAGTCCGCCACTGACGATCACCCGAGATCGCAGCGGGCGTTCGCTAGGGTCGCGGATTCACCGAGGTCGAATCCGCGATCCCAGCCACCGTGAACGATCAACTGGCTGCAGTCCGTCAGGTGACGCTGACGGGACAGTGCCACGCGCAGCGGATGGGCCAAGGTTACTCGCGTTTCGCCACGTCGCGAGGATGGTCTTGCTGGCCTCGTCACACCGATAACCAACCCGTTCCAGGCGAGACCCGAGCCGACCGACCGAGCCAGGCCCAGCCAGGCCCAGCCAGCGAACACCGACATGGCCGTCGCTGGCTACGTCGCCGCCGACCTGTTTATCGAGGGCCTCAAGCTCGCCGGCGAGTGCCCCCACCCGAGAGGCGTTAATCTCCGAATTGCGGAAGGTGCCGAACTACCCAGGCGCCGGCCTTACCCCAACCGAGGTCGACCTGAGCACGAACTACAAGGAGCCCAACTCCTGCTACAGCGTCGTCCAGGTCAACCCCGAGGGTAGCGAATTTGTTCCGCTGTTCAACGCCGCGCCGCTATGCGGTGACCCGATCACCCCGGAACAGATGAATTAGCTGCTGGGCGATTGATAGTCGAACCAGGACCGCGGGGCTTGATCGCCGAGGTGTATACCAAACGCGGAACTCGCGAGGTGGCTGCCAGGGGTCGAGCCGGAACTCGGTTGCGGTGAGAAAATCCAGGGCAGGTCGGGGCGGTAACAGATATGTCTGACCGCCGCCCCGATGACGCCGATCAGGTGATCCAGGCTGCTCGCAGCAAGGTTGGACAGTTCCTGTGCCGAAGAACTGGGCAGTCGCGCGTCCAACGCCCACGCCAGCCCCGGTGATGATGGCGACCTTACCATCGAGCCGTTCCCACGGATCATGTCCCGTCACCGGCGTGAGCCGCGCTGGCCGTCGCCCATGGCGGGCACCGGCCGGTAAGGCCGGGCTCATGCGACGTGCGATACGGACGTACCGCATCGTCGCCACGACCTGTGATACGAACGTAAAGCACCGGTTGGCCAGGGTGCCATCTGGACGCGATCACGGGGAGGGCCGTGGAAGCGCCCAGCCGACGCCCAGATGCCGCGAGGACGTGAGCGCGTGCGCGCTCCGACCGCCGATCGCTGTGCCACCGCTCGAAGAGCCGGAGGAAGTCATGTCTATCAGCGTCACCCAGCTGTCGCCGAGGATCGGTGTCGAGATTACCGGACTTACCGGTCGGGATCTCGTGGACCGGACGGCGACCAAGGACTGCCAGGCGGCGCTGGACCAGCACGGTGTCGTCGTGTACCGAGAGGTTCACATCGACGACACCGACCTGGTCGCCTTCAGCCGCATGCTGGGGGAGGTCGTGGTCCCCAAGGTCAACGACCCCGGCGAGCACTCCGAGATCGCCAGGATCACCCTCGACCCGACGAAGAGCGTGCTGGCCGGCTACCGCCAGGGGAACTTCCTGTGGCACATCGATGGCGCCACCGACGAACTCCCGCAGAAGGGGACGCTTCTCACCGCCCGGGAGGTCGACCCCGCCGGCGGGGACACGGAGTTCGCCAACACCTACGCCGCCTACGCCGAGCTCTCCGACGAGGAGAAGGCCGAGATCGCCGATCTACAGGTGGTGCACAGCTTCGCCGCCGCCCAGCGCGTCGCCTACCCCGACGCCACCGACAAGCAGCGGGCCGGGTGGGACAAGGTGCCCTCGAGGGTGCATCCGCTCGTATGGACCCGCCGCAACGGACGCAGGTCCCTGCTGATCGGGGCGACTGCAGGCGCGGTCGTCGGCTGGCGCGCCGACCGGAGCAGGGAACTGCTCAACCGCCTGCTCGCGTGGTCGGCCCAGCCGCGGTTCACGCTGCGCCATCACTGGCGCCGCGGCGACCTCGTGGTCTGGGACAACACTGGGATGCTCCACCGAGCGCTGCCGTTCCAGCCGACCTCGTCCCGTCTGATGCACCGCACCACACTCGTAGGCCAGGAACTCGTCACCACACTGTAGGGGCGACCTACGCGGGGAGACGCGGGCAGCGGGCACCTGTCATGGAACGCGCGTCGTGAACGAGTCACGGATGACGATGGTCGAAGGACCGCTCTGGGACGTGGACCAAGAGCGGCTCTTCTGGATCCATACGTGGCCATCGACGCCTTCGCCGGATTTCAGCCCTGAAAAGACGCTTACGCAGCTGAAAGGTACCGACACATGAGGATTGGACTAACGGGGCGACCGGCCAACGCCGACAAACTCGTCGAGCAGGCCAAGGCGGCCGAGCGGGACGGCTTCAGCTCCGTCTGGTATGACAGCACGGCCCTCGGCGACCCGCTCGCTGCGATGGCGGTTGCGGGACGCGAAACCTCCACGATCGAGCTGGGGACCGCGGTCCTGCAGACGTATCCCTGCCATCCCGTCCTTCAGGCGAACCGCGCCGCCGCGGTCGCCGAAGCGATGGGGCGGCCCGGCTTCACCCTGGGCATCGGACCCTCACACGGACCGCTCGTCAGCGGTATGTACGGCCTGTCGTACGACCACCCTGGTCGCAACACGGAGGAGTACATCCAAATCCTGGCCGGCCTACTGCGTGGCGAGACGGTGACCTTCGAGGGATCGGACTGGACCGCGCGAGGCGCACGAGTACCGACGAAACAGCCGGTACCGGTGCTCCTGGCCGCCCTCGGTCCGCGGCTCCTGCGCGTTGCCGGCGAACTGGCCGACGGCGTCGTCCTCTTCATGGCGCCGACGAAGGCGATCGAGACCCATGTCGCGCCCCGGCTGCGGGCCGCCGCGTCGAACGCGGGACGGCCCGAGCCACGAATCGTCGCCGGTCTGCCGGTGGCGGTGCACGACGACCTCGCCGAGGCCCGCGCCGCGACGGCCGCGACATCGATGGTGTACGAGAGTCTGCCGAACTACCGCCGGATCATGGAGATCGGCGGCGCCGAGACCGCGGCCGACGCAGCCATCCTCGGTGACGAGAAGAGCGTGACCCAACAACTCCAAGGGCTGCTCGATGCGGGCGCGACTGACATCCAGGTGTTCATCGTGCCGGTCGGTCCCGATCGTCGTGCGTCGCGGCAACGCACGATGGACCTGTTGGCCACCCTCACGGGCTGAGATCCCAGCGGGACGGGCCATCGCATGAACGGCGGCGCTCGCCGCGGACCTTGGCTGACCATATCTGGGTGGATCCATCGCCCGCGGACGTCGTATAACCGACGGCCCAGGGCGCGGTGTGGACGTCCTCGACGGCCCCGCCCCGATGGTGCATAGGTAGCTCGACGTCGTCGAATAGGTCGGCAGCGCGGTCAGGACCATCGAGCCCGGGCAGTTCGTCGTCGGGTCGTTCTTCGGGTCGGACAACACTCGCGAGATCTGCCAGACCGGTCACCAGATCCGCTGTGTGAACACCGTCCTGATGGGCGCGATCAGGACGCAGGCCGAGCTGGCACGTATCCCGCTCGCGGACGGGATGTCGGTCGCCATTCCCGGAGATGCCACCAGCGGAGTTGGGTCCCGAGCCCGCTCGCTGCCTCCGACGTGCCGGGCACCGGATGGTTCGCCGCGTCGCGGCGCGGCCGGGGCCGGGGCCGGGGCCGGGCAAGACGGTGGCGGTCGTGGGTGACGGCGCTATCGGCCTGCTCGGGGTGCTGGTCGCCCGCCAGTTGGGCGCGGAGCGAGTCATCGCGATGAGCCGGCACGCCGATCGGCAGGCGTTGGCCCGCGAGTTCGTCTCCATGATCAAGGAGCTCACCGGTGGGCTTGAGGCGCACTCGGTGATTGAGGCCGTCGGCACGACGGAGTCGGTGATGCAGGCCATTCGGTCTACCCGTCCCGGTGGGCACGTCGGCTACGCCGGTGTCGCCTACAACGTGCGGTTGCCTGGCGAGGAGCTGTTCTTCGCCGGCGTGCACCTGCACGGCGAACCCCCCGGTGCGCCGTTTCCTGCCCGAGTTGATCGATCTGATCTGGCGTCGGCAGATCGACCCGGGCAAGGTCTTCAACCTGACCGTGCCCCTCGACGACGCTGCTGAGGGCTACCGGACCATAGGCGAACGCTGCGTGATCAAGACGCTGCTGGCCATCTGGTGCAGCGGCCCGGGCAGGTCGACTCGGCGGTGCGGGGGCCGTGCTGGGGACATTGCCACCTTCGTCGCGTCGAGCATGCCCTCGTTGTTGATGGTGACCGAACCATGTGTTGGGCGCCGATCCGCGACGAGCGGTGCCTTGTCTTTCCGCATCAGGTCGATCACTTAAAGATCCGGAGGTTTGCCGGATACGAAAACTTGACCGGTGGGTCTAGTTATCGGATGCTGGTCGGGCGCCCAGCAGTGACGCGGCGCCCCCTCTCCAAGCCCAGACTCGTTTCGTGGGAGGCCTCATGGCTTCGGCGCTTGAGCAATTACTCCGTCTCCGGGACGTGGCTGATCGCCACGATCGGCCGGTCGAGGAGCTGCTGCCGCTGCAGCTCGACGCGGCCAATGAGCGGCTCGAGACGCACGCGGCGCGGATTCCGCTGCTGAGGAACCGGCTGGCCAGCAGTGGTCTGACCAGGATCACGAGGCCGGCCGACCTGGTGCCGTTGCTGTTCGCGCACAACACGTACAAGAGCTATGGCGAGTCGTGGCTGGCGGGCGGCCAGTGGGACCGGATGGCGCGGTGGTTGGCGACGGTGTCGACCTATGCCGGCGGCGGGAGCTTCGCGGGGGTGGACGGGCTCGACGCGTGGATCGCTCGGCTCGAGGCCGAGGGGCGGTTCGTGGCCTGCTCGTCCGGTACGACGGGCAAGCCCGCGATGCTGGGCGCGACCGAGGCGGATCTGGCGTTCTCGTCGCGGGCGGGCGTGTCGGCGTTCGCCTGGGCGACCGGGATCGCGCCGGCGGGCGACCGGAAGTTCTTCGGGCTGGGCCCGCGGATGAACGTCACCCGCAACGAACGGATCCGCCAGGCGATGATCGACGCGTACGGATCCGCGACCGAGGAGCCGTACCAACTACCGGTCCCGCCGATCACCGTGGGGTCGACCATGGCGATGATCCTGCTGCGCCGGCGGATCGCCGAGGGGAGCGCCCGCGCGGCCGAGATCGCCGAGTTCGAGCGGCTGAGCGGCGAGCGCCAGGCCGGGCTCGACGCCGCGCAGGCGGACGCCGTGGAGACCCTCATCAAGTCCCGTGAACACAAGCTGCTGCTCACCGGCTTCTTCCCCAGCCTGTACCCGCTCGCTCTGGCGGTGCGCGAGCAGGGCTTCGCCGGCAGGGCCTTTCATCCGGACAACGCGGTGCTGACCGGCGGCGGCCTCAAGGGCGTGACACTACCGCCGGACTACCGCGAGGTGATCCTGGAAACGTTCAACGTCTCGGAGCGGCGCGTCTTCCACCTGTACTCCATGCAGGAGCTCAACACGCCGTTCCCGCGCTGCGGCGCCGGCCGCTACCACGTAGCCCCATGGGTCATCGCGCTCCCGTTGGACGAACCGGGAGAGCGGCTCCTCGACGCCACCGGCGGTGAGATCCAGGCCAGGGCCGCCTTCCTCGACCTGTCACTGGACGGCCGCTGGGGCGGGATCATCTCCGGTGACCGGATCGCCATCGACTTCCGACCCTGCGCCTGTGGGCACCAGGGCCCGACGATCGGCCCGGAGATCGTGCGGTTCTCGGATCTCGCCAGCGGCGACAAGATCAGCTGTGCCGGCACGATCGACGCCTACGTCCGGGGAACGGTATGAATCGGACCTCCCCGATCGACTCCGCGAGCTCCGTCGATCCGGCAGGGACCCCGGCCGGCATCGCCACCGCGCCGTTCTTCGTGCGCGGCGCCCTCGTCGAGGGACAGGACGTCCGGCACACCTCCCGCGATCTGGGCGCGGACTTCACCACCCCCGCGCTCGACCTGGACCAGGTGGTCACCCCCCGCTCCGAACTGCCACCGCTGCTGGGCGTCAAGGTCTCCGAGATCATCGACTTCCTCGTGGAGACCGGCCACGCGCTCGCGTTCGACCGCAACCCGCACATGCGGGCCTGCCTGGAACTGCTCGCGGCGACCAACCCGCTGCCCCGCCGCGTCGTCGAGAACCTGTACCGCACGGCGCCCGAACTGCTCTCCCGCGCCTCGCTGGAGTCGATGGTCACCTCGAACTTCGGCGGCCCGCAGGCACTGGACGGCTGGGTGACCCGGACCGACCGGCGCGGCAACCGGGGCCACCTGCGCGCGTTCCCACCCCGCATGGTGCACATGCTGGCCGGCAACGCCCCCGCCGGCTGCATCGCCTCGATCGCCCAAGGCGCGCTGGTCAAGGCCATCAACCTGTTCAAGATGCCATCCAGCGACCCGTTCACCACCGTGGCCGTCCTGCGAACCATGGCCGAACTCGACCCAGCCCACCCGGTCGTGCGGTCGATGTCCGCGGTCTACTGGCAAGGCGGCGACGAGACCATCGAGAGCACCCTCTACCGGCCCCAGTTCTTCGACCGGATCGTCGCCTGGGGCGGCGGCCCAGCCATCATGAACGTCATCAAGTACCTCGGACCAGGCATCCAGCTGATCTCCTTCGACCCGAAGTCATCGATCTCGCTGGTCGGCCGGGAGGCGTTCGCCTCCCCCGAAACCGTCGCCGAGGTCGCGGAACGGGTCGCCGAGGACACCACCGTCTACAACCAGGAGGCATGCCTGGCCAGCCGCTTCGTCTTCATCGAGGGCGAGCGGGCACAGGTCGAGGGCTTCTGCGCCGAGTTGGCGGACCGACTGGCCGTCGACCGGACCTTCGCCTCCGCGCAGGCACCGCCCCCCGCCGCCGACCTCCGCGACGAGGTCGAGGTCATGGTCACCATGGGCGAACTCGCCATGTGGGGCGGGTTCGACGGCCGCGGCCTGGTCGTCCTGTCCGACCAGCCCGTCGACTTCCACCCCGCCAACAAGACCTCCAACGTCGTCATCGTGCCCTCACTGCGCGACGCCCTCGCCCACGTCACCGTCGCCACCCAGACCGTCGGCGTCTATCCCTGGGACCGCAAGACCGAACTACGCGACGCCCTGGCCAGCGCCGGCGCCCAGCGCGTCTGCCGCGTCGGCACAGCCAACATGCACGTCCCAGGAGGCCCCCACGACGCGATGTTCGCGCTGCAGCGGTTCGTCCACTGGATGGGCGACGACGACATCGAGCGGTAGACCAGAAGCCACTGTCGCCCGCGCCGCTGCCCGCTGCCCGCCCCGACAATCGGGCATGATCGAATGATGGGTCACTGCCTGTAGGGTCGGGTAGCCCGGGGGGATCGCATCCCCGGGCTCCCACAGATCCCGGCGTGACGATCTCTCGTCACCGGGACGTCGTACCGGGACATCGAGGAGCTACCGGCCGAGCGCGCCATCACCGTCGGCCGTGTGATCCTCTACCGCTGAGTGCAGCGGTTCACGCCTGTGCTGGCCGATGCTGCCCGGTCGTGCCTGCGCAGTCCGGCCGGTCGTTGGTTCGTCGACGCGACCCGCGTCAACACCGCCGACCGGTGGGGACATCTGTGGGGTCGTCGACCAGCTCGGCCAGGTCATCGAGGTGCTCGCCAGCACACGGCGGGACCAGACTGCGGCTCGCCGGTTCACGGGCCGGCGGTAGCCACAGACCCTGTGGGGTGCAAGTAGACGGTCAGGGCCTCTGAGCAGGGCGGATAGCACGTCGTAGATCATGAGGGCATGGCGTCGACCGTCGTGTTCCTGCTGGTGCGCAGGCTGCTCGCAGTCCTCGGTCTCGGCCACCGGGCGGACGAGAAGGATGTTGAGATCGCCGTCCTACGCCACCAACTGGCCGTACTACGCCGGCAGGTCGCTCGCCCGCGGTACACCCCGTCCGATCGGATGCTGCTGGCCACGCTCGCCCAACTCCTCCCCCGCCCGCATTGGTCGGCGTTCCTCGTCACTCCCGCCACGCTGTTGCGCTGGCACCGCGAACTCGTCCGCCGACGCTGGACCTACCCGCAGCAGCGCCGTGGGCGCCGTCTGGAGGACGCGACGGTACAGCTAATGCTCCGGCTGGCCCGGGAGAATCCCCGCTGGGGCTACCTGCGGATCGTCGGGGAGTGCCGCAAGCTGAACGTCCAGGTCTCGGCCACCTCGGTCCGCACCGTCCTGCGTCACCACGGCCTCGGCCCAGCACCCCGGCGCACGGCAGGTCCGAACTGGTCGCAGTTCCTGCGCGCCCAGGCCCAAGGAGTGTTGGCCTGCGACTTCCTCACCGTCGACACCGTCACGATGGCCAGGCTGTACGTGCTGTTCTTCATCAGCCTCGACCGCCGCCACGTCTGGCTCGCCGGTGTCACCGCCCACCCGACCACAGCATGGGTCACCCAGCAGGCCGCAACCTCACCCACCAGCTCGGCGAGGGCGGACCGTACAAGTTCCTGATCCGAGACCGGGACACCAAGTTCGTCGCCGGCTTCGACGATGTCTTCGCCGACGAGGACATCCGGATCCTCAAGACATCAGTCCAGGCTCCGCGCGTCAACGCCTTCGCCGAACGCTGGGTGCGAACCGTCCGCGCCGAGTGCCTGGACTGCACCTTGATCTGGAACCGCCGCCACGCGGAACAGGTGCTGTCGATCTACGTCGAGCACTACAACACGGCTCGGCCCCACCGCGGCCTTGACCTCGACATCCCCGATCGGCCGGCCTCAGTCGGCGATCCGAGCGGCCCGATCAGACGCACCGACCGCCTCGGCGGCCTCCTCCACGAATACCAACGAGCCTCCTGATCAAGCTCCTGACCAGCGGAATCGCATACTTTCATCCTTCAGGGTCGTCGCCGTGGGTGCTACCAACTGCCGGCGGCGACGCCCTGGACCTTCTGGTGGGACCGACGCACCTTCACCAGGTCTGCGTGAGTGGATCACGGTGGCTGGTTAGGGCGATGGTCGTATCCTGGACGGGTGAGCATCCTGCGGGACGAGCTGCACAGGCTGATCGACCGCCTGCCAGAGTCGCAGGTGGCGCCGATCCTCGCCCTCGTGCGCGAGAGCGCGCCGGCTGAGGACGGCGGTGACGAATGGCCATTGCCGGACTTCGTCGGCGCGCTGTCCAGCGGCAAGGGTGACCTCGCCGCCCGCTCTGGCGAGATCCTGCGCGAGGAACTGGGGCGCGACCCCGAGTGATCGTCTGGGACACCGGGCCACTGATCGCCGCCGCGGACGCCGACGACGACCACCACGCCCGCAGCGTCGCACTGATGCGGCGTACACCCCAGCCACTGCTCGTCCCCTACCCGGTGCTGACCGAGGTCTGCTTCATGCTCGAACGTGAGAAGGGCACCCGCGCCGAGGCCGCCTTCCTGCGCTCCATCGGCACTGGACAGATCAGCCTGATCCCGCTGGCCCGCCAGGACCTGGACCGGATGGTCGAGCTGGTCGAGAAGTACAGCGACTTCCCACTCGGCGCCGTAGACGCCTCGGTCCTCGCGGTCGCCGAACGGCTCGGCGCCGACGCCATCGCGACCCTCGACCGACGGCACTTCTCCGTCGTCCGCCTCAAGAAACCGATCGCGCTGCTGCCCTGAGGGCAGCCGGGCCAAGCGACCAGGCGCCTTGATCACAAATCCACGGTCAAGATCGGCCAGCTTGACTCGATGCCACAGACCCGGCGGACACTGGAGCGCCGCGCACGGCTCAGACCACCGGCCACCCACATCCAAGATCATTGTGGGTGAAATGTGGGTGGAGACCTCCCGGCCGAACCCGGCACGGCTCGACACCGGACGGCAGGGCGGGCCGTGGAAGGCCCTGAAATTACTGGACTTTGCGGCAGGCAACGATCTCCGACAACCCTATCCGAACTAGGACCTATCGCGCTCTTAATCCGCGGGTTCGGGGTTCAAGTCCCTGGCGGCGCACCCGATTGCAGGTCGGTGACCTGCGGGAACTGGCCGGCTTAGAGCCGGCCTTTTTCGTTGGTGATCGTTGTGGGCGTCAAGTGGGCGTGATCTTGCAAACGCCGTGGGATCGCGTTCGCGACGGTTTCGGCGGCGCGCTGTCCGGTCGAGCGCAGCAGGTGGGCGTAGAGCGTGCCGGTGATCGTCGTGGACGAGTGCCCGAGCCGTTTGGAGACGAGGGTCAGGTCGATGCCCTGGTCGAGCTGGATCGACGCGGAGGAATGCCGCAGGTCGTGCAGCCGTCTTCTGGACAGCAGGTCCTCGCCAAGTTCGTCGCCCTTGCGGAGGTCGAGGCCGAGTCGCCCGGTCAGTGTGAGGGTGGCGCCGGCGCCGCGGCGGCGGGCGCAGCGGGTCACGGTGACCTGGCCGACCGGTTCGCGGTCCCGGTAGACCGTCCACGTCCGCTCGGGCGCCACGTGGCGGCGGCCGACGTCGATCGTCAGCGCCCCGGCCGGGGCGTCCGCGGAGATGGTGCAGCACAGGCCGACGTTGCGGGCGATGATCTGCATGTGGTTGGAGACGTACTGCGGGTCGAGGTGCCGGCCGTCGGGCTTGGTGAAGATCAGACCTGACAGGGCCACCGGCTTGCCGTGCTGGTTCGACAGGATGCCGTTGTCCCAGCTTCCGCCGGCCACGGCGCGTTCGGCGTCCTGGGCGAGGCGGTGCAGGGCAAGCGAGCCGAGCAGGGTCGCGTCGAGGTCGACCTTACGTCTGCCCGACTTGGTCTTGGGGGGCCAGACCGCGAACGTGCCGCCGTACTCGACGATCTGCTGACGGATGACCAGGACGCCGGCCGTTTCATCGAGGCCATCCCAGGTCGCGCCGCAGGCTTCCCCGCGGCGCAGGCCGGCCAGAGCCATCAGCTCGTACATCGGTCCGAGCCGGTCCTTGGCTGCTTCGTCGAGGAACCGGCCGACATCGCGCGCGTCCCACGGTTCGACCTCGGACGCCTCGTGCTCGGGGAGTTCGACGCCGGCGGCCGGGTTGAAGTCCAGGCGCCGGTTGCGCACGGCGTCGTTCAGCGCGGCGCGCAGGGTGGCGTGGATGCGAGCGATGGTCGCCGGTCCGGCGGCCCGCGCCCTGTTCGCGCCGTCGGCCTCGATCCGCCGGTAGGCCGCGTCGATATGGGTCTTGTCGAGTCCGGCCAGGGGAACCGAGCCGAGCAGCGGCCGCAGGTAGATCCGGATGTGGGTCTCGTAGCTGCGCCGGGTGGTCGGACGTAGCCGCCGCTTGCCGGCCAGCCACTGGTCGAGGTAGTCGCCGGTGGTCAGGGTGCCGAGGTGCTTGCGGCCGGCCCGGACCTTCGACAGCTGCGTCTCGGCGTCCTGTTTGGCTGCTTCCTCGCTGGCGAACCCCGAACCGCGAAGCTGCGTCTTCCCGACGAGGGGTACGAGTTCGTCCGGCACCTCAAGCCGCCAGGACCACTTGCCGTGTGGCTTGCGGTTCTTGAGCCTGGGGCAACGTTGACCGAGTTGCCTCCCAGTTTCGGGGTCGCGGCAACCACAGCGCCTTTCCGTCTGAATCTGCACGTCAGAGTCTCCACCGTTTCAGCGCGATAAGAGGCCGCCACTCGAACAGACCGCCCGTTCGAGAGATCGGCGGCACTTGGGTCAGCCCACGTTTCTGTTCGGTAGGCAGCCCGGCCGGCCGCTAGCAGCAAGCCGGGAACGATTGTTCCTTGGCCGATTTACGCTCGCCGATTTTTTGCTGTCAAGCCGCCATCTTGGACATCGCCCACTTCCCATTGATATTCCTGTCGTCGGAGGCCTACGGCCGTTTCCTGGTTCGGGGACGGTGACGCCGAACCCAGCCGCTCAGCAAGCGATCGCACCTAGCCACCGTCAGTCCGGCGCGACCGGATACGGGCGCCGAGTTACCAGGCCGTGGGGTGACGCGGCGCCCGCCGTCGGGCACGGTTCGCAACCCGGACCTTCCTCGGCGACCGGCGACACACCCAGCGCCGCGAACCCAAACAGGACGGGTAGGCGGGCGCGGGCACTGCCTCGAGGCAGTGCGCCGCCAGTAGACGACACCCTGCCTGAAGGTGATCTCAAAACGATCTGAAAGATCAGCGCCAGCCCCATCCGGACTCGGTCCTCAGATCCAGTTCAGACCGATTCTGCTCCCCCAACGCGCGTCAACACCCCCGGTGACAGGCCTGAACACGGCCAGTTCGCCCCCCACCGGCCGAAGACCCCGCAGAGTCGAGGCACGCACCTCAACGGCCAGGCGCGACCCCGAACCGGAGTACCCGAACAGTGCTGCAGCACGACGGATCTGCCCACTCCCGCCCGGCCCCGTCGGCTCCCGTGAGACAGCCTGGCCCATCAGCCCATCAGCCCATCAGCCCACAGAACCGCTGGCGCCGTGCCTCGCTCCGAGAAACGGCACGGCGCCCGCAGTCACGGCAACAGGCGTTCAAACCGCCCGGGCCAACGCGGCACACGACCGAAGCTGACCCTGGCAGAACACCCGAACAGGACCACATCCCATGCCGACAAGAAAGCGGAACACAGCCTCCAAGGAACAGAAACTCAAAATAGGCGACCCGCATGGCCGCCTACGAAACCAGCCCGGTCGAACGCCGACGATCACCAGTAAAAAAAGCACCTCACCGACCACACCGAGCCACAGGACGGGTACCTACGATCGAGAGCCAACAACAGGACTCGAACCCTGTTAGCCGCCCGATTACAAGTCGCCGTCCCTGGTGTTTCCTGGTGCCCGAACCTGCCGCGTGCTACCCATACGTCCATGTCACGGCCCTAGACGATGTTGGGCCGTGCTTTCGGGTGTCGGCCGATGCTACAACGTCCGATCACACATTGAGCACACATCGGACGCCGCGGCGCGGTTACTGCCAGCGTCGCCGCGTCGATCACCATAGTTACGATACGTAGTTGCCAACATGTGGATCTTGGTGTGGTGATTCCGGACCGTCAGGAGTTCCACCGCGCCGCCTAGCCGAACGGCAAGAACTCGGCAGTAGGTCACAGTTTCAGGTCGAGTTCTGGCCCGCTACAGGGGTGCCACGCGTCGGGGTGTAGCGTGCCAGAGCCCGGTCGGGCGCCTGGCCTGCGGCTTCGCTACTCGGTCAGGCGGCTCGGCGGTACTCGTTGATCACGCCTCTGAGGATTTTGCGGCGGCGGATCGGGCCGGTCGAGGGGTGTCACGGTGGCCCGGTCGCGGTTCGGCGGGCGTCGGTCGCCCCCTTGATGAGGGCGATGATCGTTGACGTGGCGGGCGTACTCGTCGAGTGCGGCGGTGGCCGGGGTCGCGGGCCGGATGTGGGGTCGGACGGCGGGCTGCGTGCTGGTCTGTTCTATGGGCGCGCGTAGAGCCGGGTGATGGTGGCGTATCCGGCGTTGAAGGCGCCGACCTCGTCGCCGGGGGTGCTCGTCGAGGTGCAGTCCTGTAGCTGTCGCGCGGCGGATGGGTCCTTGATCTGCGGTTCGGTGTCCACTTCGAGCAGGCCGCGGACCTTGCCACCGGCGAAGCAGTTGGGGACGTTGAGGTTGGACACCATGGTCTGGCGAGTCTCGGGCGGGTTGAGCAGGTTCGTTCTGTTCTGGGAGATCCAGTCTTGGACCAGCAGCACGGCGGGGGCGTAGTCGTAGGTGTCGCCGAGCCCGAGGCTGACGGCCAGGGCGGGGATACCGCGCTGGGCGGCGGCGCGGGCCGCGCCGACGGTGCCCGACTCGTCGACGTCGGGGCCGAGGGACTGGCCCTCGTGAATGCCGGCGATGACGAGGTCCGGCCGCATTCCGAGGTTGTCGAGGGCGACGTTGACCGCGTCGGCCGGGAAGCCGTTGACCTCGGTCACGGGCGTGCCGTTGGACGCATCGCTCACGGTGTAGTTGACCGGGCCATCCGACGTCTGTCCGCCGGTTCCGCTCTGGTTCGCGGCCGGCGCCACGATCTGTACGGTGCCGTCTTCCCCCGCCCTGATCAGGCCTTGGACGAGCGCCTCGATACCCTCCGAACCGACCCCGTCGTCGCTCGTGACGAGCACGTCAAGCGTGCTGTTCGCCGGGCTCGCGATGGTGCCCCCCGTCGCGGGCCCGGCGCCCGCGCGATCGCCGCCAGCGCTTCCGCCGGTGGTCGTATCGGTGGCGGCGGCGGTGGCTGGGCCCTGTGGCACCGTGGTGGGCGCGGGAGGGGCCGTTCCCGTGTTCTCGGGCAGACAAGCGACGACGCCGATCAGGATCGCGGCGATGGCGACGGACAGGCGGACAGGCTTCCTGAACACGTGCTCTCCTGACGGGTGAGTTGGGGCCGTGCCGCGCGGCGGGGGGACGCCGCCGCGGCGCGCGTCCCCGGGCCCGGCGCCCTTGGACGCGCCAGACCCCGGGGCGCGAGACGGTGGTCAGCTGCCGTAGCGGTTGTAGTACTCGGTGCCGGGCGTCGAGCTGGTCCCGTTGGTGTAGTACTCGGTGTTCTTGGCGCTGAGCGTGGAGCCGTTGGCCGCGGGAAGGATGTAGACCTTCTCGACCAGGCCGCTCTGGAAGTAGTAGGTCAGGGTCACCGACGTGCCCATGTAGCCCCAGCTGATGTTCTTGGCGTAGCCCCAGTCGGTGTATTTGCTCCCCAGGCCCATCCAGGGGCGGGAGACGATCCGGAACCGGGCGGTGTCGAGGCGGCCGCAGTCGGTCTGCGAGATCGTGATGCTCGCGATGAACGCGCCCGGGTCCTTCGCCACCCAGACGCCGGCGTAGCCGTTGCCGCAGTTCGTCGAGGCGCCCTGGGCGAGTGCCGCGCCGGCCGTCGGGACGGCTTCGTCGACCGGCTGCGGCGTTCCCGGTGTGGTCACGTCCGGTGCCGGGGCGGTGGACGTCGCCGCGGCCGGCGCGGCCGCGTCGCTGGTGCTCTCGGCGCTGCACGCGGCGGTGGCCAGGCCCACCGCGAGGGCGCTGAGCGTAAGCGCCGTGCCGACTCGGCGGGATACGGGGGCGAGAATGCGCTTCACGTTCACTTCTCCTGTCAGTTGCACTGCGCTTTTCGGCAGCGTGAGACAGCTGCGGGGAGTAACCCTGGGGACAGCGGTACTCCACGATCCGGCGAGGACGCCGTCGTCACAGCCTTCGGGCGTGAGGCCCTCCGCCGCCGCGAGGACCGCCCGGGCCGGCCCGTCGACCTCGGCCAGGCGGACGACTCCTGTCAGCTGCGAATGGCGGTAGTCGGTGCGAGAAAGAAGGGCCTTGGCCGGATCGAGCCAGGCCGATATGGCGGACCAGGCGGCGGGCAATCACGTTCTCGCTGGCCGCTGTACACGGCCGGCGTTCTCGCGAACCCGTCGGATTTCTTGCCCCTGATGCTAGGAGCGAGCCGCGGCGAAATGGCCGGTCAGCACCACGGGACTCATCATTCAGGTACCGGGCGGCGGCACCCCGCGCCAGCACCGGAGGGTCACCGTGCCATCACGGGTGCATGTCGACTGGGCGACAGGGAAGGGGTGCTCCTGACCCGGGGCGGCCGCCCTCCTAAGGTGTGTGTGCGGCGAGCTCTGCCCACGTCCTCGCGCCAGCGACGGGCACCCGGGCATCCGCCATGAAGGTGCCAGGAGAAAGCCGTAGGTGCATGGACGACTTCGTGGGCCGGCAGCCGGAGCTGGCCTTCCTGGCCGGTGAGCTCGAGTTCGCCCGCGCCGGCCAGCTTCGCGTCGTCACGGTCGAAGGCGACCAGGGCACCGGGAAGACCTCCCTGGTCCGGCGTTTCCTCGAGGGACTTCGTGCCGGCGGGTCCGGTGCGCGGGTGCTGTACGCGAGTGCGGACGAGGTCGAGCAGGCCGTGCCGTTCGGGGTGGTCAGCCAGCTGCTCGACGGGCTGTCGGCCGACGCCGACGAAGGCGTGCTGGCTCAGGCCTCAGCCGCCGCCGAGCCCATCCAGGTAGGCGGCGCGCTGGTCTCTCTGGTCGGCCGGCGGGCCGCGGGCGGCCGGCTCACCGTCCTCGTGGTCGACGACGTTCCCTGGGCAGATCTCTCCTCCCAGCAGGTCCTGGCGTTCGCGCTGCGCCGGCTGCGGGCAGACCCCGTGCTGTGCCTGTTCACCGTGCCGAGCACCGTGGCGGACCAGCTGTCGGACAGCCTGCGCCGGGTCTGCGCTGAGGCGGGGCACCGACTGCGCCTGACCGGGCTGACCGTCGAGGAGATCCGGACGCTGGCCGACGCGCTGGGCGTGGTGCCCCCCACGGTTCGAGTCGCCCGGCAGATCCACGAGCTCACCAGCGGGAACCTGCTGCATGCCCGAGCCCTGCTCGAGGAACTGTCACCCGAGGCGCTGGCGGGCAGGGTCGACCCGCTGCCCGCGCCCCGCTCGTTCGGGCTCATGGTGCTCGGACGGCTCGCGGGCTGCCCACCGCCGACGCAGCGGCTCGTCGTCGCGGCCGCGGTGCTCGGCCGCTCGTGCCCGCTCGCCGACGCCGCCCGCCTCGCCGACGTCGACGAGCCGCTGGCCGCACTCGAGCCCGCCATCGTCGCCGGCCTGCTCACCGAGCAGCGCGACGAGGGCGGCCCGCGGGTGGCCTTCCCCCACCCGCTCACCCGCGCCGCCGTCTACCACGACCTCGGACCGGCGCGGCGCGGCGCGCTGCACCGGCGGGCCGCGGACATCGTCGCCGACCCGTCCGTCCGCCTGCGTCACCGGGTCGAGGGATCCCCGCTCGCCGACGAGCCGATGGCTGGCGAGGTCGCGGACGCCGCCATGGCCGCGGCGATGGCGGGCCGCTGGGCCAACGCAGGCGACCTCTGGTTCGCCGCCGCCCGGCTCACCGCCGACGTCGCCGCTCGGGACCGGTACCTGACCGACGCCGTCGCGATCAGCGTCTACGGTGGCCAGGCCGAGGCGGCGGCGAGGGCGCTCGCGGCCAGCGCCCCGGTGCAGGACCCCGCGCGCCGGGCGTTCGTGACCGGGGCGCTCGCGCTGGTGCGTGGTGACTTCGCGAGCGGAACCGCGTCGCTGCGCCGTGCCTGGCAGGAGCTCGAGCACCGGAGCGACCCGGCGCTCGCGGCCGTCGTCGCTGAATCGCTGGCCGCCGCCCTCTGCAACCCCGGCACCTACGCACAGGCCGCCGACTGGGCGGACCATGCGCTGCGGGCCGAGACGGCTGGCCAACCCCGGCTGGTGCACTACCTCGCCCTGGTCGCCAACCTCTGCTGCGGACGGCCGGACCGCGGCCGCGAGCTCGTCGCCACCGCGGCGGCGACGTTCGCTGGTGCGGCGCACGTCGGCGACGAGGCGGCTGGCATGCTCGCGTTGCTACGCGGCGAGCTGCTGTGGCTGGATGAGCGGCACCGCGAGGCGCTCGCCGAGCTGCGCGCCGCCGCCGCCATGCTGCGTCGCGGCCATCCGGCCTCGCCCAGCGGCCTGGTCGCCCTGCTTCAGCTGGCCTGGGTGGAGTACCAGCTGGGCCACTGGGACGACGCCATCGCCCACGGGGCGTTGGCCGCATCGCTCGCGGCCGACGGCGACCAGCTCTGGATCGCCGAGAATCTCGCGGCGGTGACCGCCTGGCCGCTGGCTGGGCGCGGGGCCGCGGAGACGACTACCTACCTTCGCCAGGCCGAGGCCGACTTCGCCAGGCTGACCGGTGCCTTCTCGGCCATGCTGCTGCTCGCGAGGGCACGGGTCGCGCATTCCGCCGCCGACGACGCCGGGGTCGCCGCCGCGCTGGTCCCGTTCACCTACCAGCCCAGCGACGACCCGATCGAACCCGCGCCGGTGGGATGGCAGCCGATGTACGCCGAGGCGCTCGCCCGGTTGGGCCGTACCGACGAGGCCGCCGCCGTGCTCGCCCCGTGGCGGGACGCCGCGGACGCGCGTGGTCATCGGACCGGGCAGTTCCTCGGGTTTCGCGCCCAGGCGGTGGTCGACCAGGCCCGCGGGGAGCCGGCGCGGGCCGCCATCGCCTACCAGCGGGCGCAGGAGGCGGCCCGCGATCTGCCGCTGCCGTTCGAACGAGCCATCCTCGACCACGACCACGGCCTTTTCCTGCTAGCCGAGAGACGACGCACCGAGGCGACCGCGGCGCTACGCGCCGCCCGCGACCGGTTCGCCGCCCTCGGTGCCGCGCCCTACCTCGCTCGGTGCGAGGGCGCGCTGGCGACGCTTGAACTGTCCCCCACCAACGGGACGGCTCCGCTGGCCACCAGGCTGACCCCCCAGGAGCTCAACGTCGCCCGCCTGGCCGCCGACGGACTGTCGAACAACGAGATAGCCGACCAGATGGTGCTGTCGGTGCGGACGATCGAGTTCCACCTGAGCAACGTCTACGCCAAGACCGGCCTGCGACGCACCCAGCTCGCCTCGGAGCTGAGCCCCCACTAGGTGCTTCCCGCGGAAGCACCCTAAGCCAGGCCCGCGGGATCCCGGTGGCGACCCTGGTGGATTCCCCAGTGTCAGACGACGGCGCCGGCCGCTACGGTCGAGCCTTCCACATTCCGCTCTGCTCCCGGTGGAGGGAGTCCGCGATGCGGGCAATCGTCATCCTGCGCCGTGCCGACGACGGGCATGTCGACGGCGAGATCAAGGTCGACGGCGACGACGCCACCCGGGCGTTCTCGGGATGGATCGAGCTGCTCGACCTCCTCGACCGTGCCGCGAACCCGCCGACCATCGACAGGCCGTCACCTGACTAACTAGCCGAAACGGTCGGATGGAACCTGTGCCCGAGAGGGCCTTCTACAGCTTTGTGTTGGGACATTTGTGTTGGGACAGAGGATGGGTCTTCGCACGGGGGACGGCGTGACAGAGCTACCCGCGGGTGTGACACCGCTCGGCTCCTCCGACCCCCGGCAGCTCGGTGCGTACACGCTGCTCGGCCGGCTGGGCCGCGGCGGGATGGGCAACGTCTACCTGGCGCGGCGCACCGACAGCGCCGACGGTCCGTTCCTCGCCGTGAAGGTCATCCGGTCCGACATGGCCGGGGAGACGGAGTTCCGCCGCCGGTTCGTGCGTGAGGCGCAGGCCGCGCGGCGGGTGGCCCGCTCGTACACCGCCGCCGTGCTCGACGTCGGGACCGACGCGGCACAGCCCTACCTGGTGACCGAGTACATCGACGGGCCGACCCTGGCCGCGCATGTCCAGGCGCACGGGCCGCTGCCGCCCGCGCAGGTGGAGTGGCTGGCCGAGGCCGTCGCGTCGGCCCTGCGCGCCATTCACGCGGCCGGCGTGGTCCACCGCGACCTCAAGCCGTCGAACATCCTGTTGTCCCGGTTCGGTGCGCGGGTCATCGACTTCGGGGTCGCCCGGGCCCTCGACTCGGCGACCATCGCGACGCAGGGCGCGATCGGTACCCCCGCCTACATGGCGCCGGAACAGGCGCTCGGTGAGGCCGTCACCGGGGCGGCAGACGTACATGCCCTGGGCGCCGTCCTGGTCTTCGCCGCGACGGGCAAGAGCCCATTCGGGGCGGACAGCGTACCGAGGATCATGGGGCGAATCGCGACCGAGCCGCCCGACCTGACCGGCGTGCCGGACATGCTACGACCGCTCGTCGCCCAGACCATGGCCAAGGCCCCGGCCGACCGCCCGACGCCCGACGAACTGCTGGTCGAGCTGCACCGGCTGCGTACCGGGTCGCTCCCAATCCCGGCGATCCCGACCGACGGCGCCGAGCCGGCGACGCGGACCGCCCCCGCGCGGATGAGCAAGCCCGCGCCGGCCGGGCTCCCGCCGCGCCCGCGCGACGACGCGCCCCCGACGCGGACCGCCGGGACGCTTCGGCCGCCGACCCCCGTGCCGGTGCCGGCCGGCCCGCCGCCCTACCGCGAAGGCCCACCGCCCGGCCTGCGCGAGGACGACCGGCCGCCCGGCGCGGCCCGGCGGGGCTTCCCCTGGCGCGCCGGGGCGGCGGGCGCGGCCGTGCTGGCCATCCTCGCGATAGCCCTCGCAGCCTATGTGGTGGGCACCAAGGGTGACGACACCGTCGGCGTGGCCACGGGCACGACACCGTCCGTCTCCGCCGGGCCGGCCAGCGCCCAGCGGACGAACCTGTCACCGACGCCGACAGGCACCGCGACGACCGCCGCGACGGAGCCCACGTCCACCGCGCCGGTCGCCCCGCCCCAGCACACGTCGTCCCCGACGCCGCGGCGCACCACGGCGGGCCCGCAGCCGACCATGGCGCCCCCGCAGCCTCCGGACGGTCCGCCGAGCGCACCGGCCGACCTGTTCGTCGCCGAGATTGGCTCGGACGTGCTGCGAGTGACCTGGACGAACACCGCAGCCGACGTCCAGAAGATCAACGTCGACGCGGTCGCCAGCCCATGCCAGAGCTACAACAGCCGGTACTGCACCGACCGCGTCATGGACACTCTGCCGGCCAGCGCGACGTCCTACACCTTCACCGGACTGCGGGCCGGGACCGACTACTACATATCCATCTGGGTTGACAACGCGACGGACAGCTCCGACCGGGTCACCACCGACGCGCGCACGCTCCAGTAGCGCCACCGGCCCGGCGCGCCCGGACGGCCGGGCCGGCGCGTCACGGTCGGGTTGACCGCCGGGCCTGGCGAATGTTGTAAGAGCAACGAGGCGGACACGTCCAGTGGCCGACATCCGCACATCCGGGGCTTAGGTGGCGATGCGTTACGGATGGGCCGGGCTTCCCGAACACCTGTACCGTTGTGCCTGCCGACAATCCCATCCGCGCTGGTCAGAGCAGCTGCGGCCGTCGGGACTGATCGTGACCACTCCGGCGTCCAGCCCTCGCCCGGCATGGCCCCCGTGGCTGCGCGAGGATGTCGGTTCGTGCTGCTTCGGCTGACCTACCTCGGTGTCACGAACGCGTTCGCCCTGCTGCGCTTACTCCCCCGCGGGGATCGTGACAAGGACATCGAGATCCTCACCCTGCGCCACCAGATCGCCGTGCTCCATCGTCAGCTCGACGGCCACCGGATCCAGTTCCAGCCCGCCGACCGCGCCCTACTCGCCGCACTCCTGCACCCGCTGCCGAAGCCAACCCTGCACAGCCTGCGACTGTTGGTGCGCCCGGAGACCGTCCTGCGCTGGCACCGCACGCTGATCGCCCGCCACCACGCCGCGGCCTCCGGTCCCAGGCGGCGCGGCCGTCCCCGCACCGTGGCCTCGATCCGCGCGCTGGTACTGCGGCTGGCCCGCGAAAACAGCAGCTGGGGTTACCGCCGGATCCACGGCGAATTGCTGGTCCTCGGTATCAAAGTGGCGCCGTCGACGGTCTGGGAGATCCTGCGCGACGCGGGCCTCGACCCCGCACCCACCCGGACCGCTACCAGCTGGGCCGGCTTCCTTCGTGCCCAAGCCCACGCCCTGCTGGCCGCCGACTTCTTCGAAACGGTCACCCTGACGGGGACACGCCTCTACATCCTCGCGGTGATCGAGCACTCCACCCGCAGGATCCGGATCCTCGGCGCCACCGCGCACCCCACCGCCGCCTGGGTCACCCAGGCCGCCCGCAACCTCGCCATGGACCTGAACGACACAGCCTCGAGCGCCCGCTTCCTCGTCCGCGACCGCGACGGCAAGTACCCGGCGCTGTTCGACGCGATCCTCGCCGACACCGGCATCATGATCGTCCGCAGCGGCGTCCAGATTCCCCGAATAAACGCGATCATGGAACGTTGGGTACGCACCTGCCGCCGAGAGCTCCTCGACCGCACCCTGATCTACAACCAGCGACATCTCCTCCACACCCTCCGCGCATACGAGGCGTTCTACAACACGCATCGTCCTCACCAGGGTCTCGCGAACGCCGGACCACTCCAGCCGCTGCCCGAACCGATCACTGACCCACGCCGGCTCGACCGTCTCGACGTCCGCCGACGCGACCGGCTCGGCGGCATCCTGCACGAGTACGAACATGCGGCCTGACCTGCCCGGACGTAATTTTCGGCAGGTACAGCGTCGAACTGCCGGCCAACGAACTCCAAGCGATCAAAGCGTTTCATCGGTAGGCAGGCGGCCCGGGCTACGCGCCGGCCCTCCTGAGGCCGGTCGAGGTGCCAGCGAGCTGCGAGGCCCAAGGACCCGGTGCCCCACCGCGATGCAGCTGGACCCACGCCGGGCGACCGGCAGGCCCAGCTGCTGGCCGCCCGCGGCGAGCGGATGTCCATGCAGGCGACGAACCCGGTAGCTGCGCTGGATCAGCGGCCGGTCGAGCGCTCCTCGCTGGGAGCGGGCGCGTAAGCGGCGAGAACCGTTTCCGAGATGAAGCGCGGGGCGACGGTCGGATCCAAGCGTCCGCTGGCCACGTCCGTCGCCGCCCCCTTGATGATGTAGTGCAGGACACTGGCCAGCCAGGTCCTCGGGAGGTCGTCGCGGAAGGCTCCCTCGGCCTGGCCGCGAGCGATCAGATTGTTCACCCGCTGCTCGGGTTTCGCGTGGAGATCGCGCACTCGCGTCGGCGGCAGGGTCGCCTGCGCCGCTTCGAGGACGGCACTCGACTGGGCGATCAGCAACCAACTCGACTCGATCAGCGCGCACAGTGCCGCAGGGGCATCGCCCGTGAGGTCCACTCCTTCCAGAACTTGGTCGCCCTTGTCCAGGAGCCGTGTCAGGGCCGCTTCTACCAGGGCCTCCCGGGAGGGGAAGTGCCCGTACAGGGTCATCCGCCCCACCCCTGCGCACTCGGCGATCTGGATCGCACTCGTGCTCGGGTCCCGACCGAGGCAGGCGATCGCGGCCTCGAGGATCTTCTCGACGTTCTGCCGAGCGTCGGCCCGGCGAACCGGCTTGGCCACTGGGCGAGACATGCGGCCTCCCAACTCGTACACCCATGCTTGGGTTACAGTACTCGGAGAGAACTCGTACATGGCTATACGAATTAGAAGGTGGGTGGTGCGTCATGACCGAGACCTTGCCCTCCGGGACATCGGCGCAGGCGCAGCAGCCGGACCCGCGGCGCTGGAAGATCCTGGGGTTCGTCGGCGTCGCACAGCTGATGTTGATCTTGGATGTCACCGTGGTGGCGATCGCCTTGCCCCACATGGGCGCGGACCTCGGACTGGGACGCGAGACGCTCACGTGGGTGGTCAGCGCCTACACCCTCACCTTCGGAGGTCTCCTCCTCCTCGGTGGCCGTGCCGTCGACCTGTTCGGCGCGCGCCGTCTCGTGCTCGCCGCGCTGCTGTTCTTCGCCGCGTCGTCACTGATCGCGGGCCTGGCGACCTCGGGACCGATGCTCCTGGGCGGACGTATCGCTCAGGGGCTGGCCGCGGCCGCACTCTCCCCCGCCGCGCTGTCGCTGGTCGTCACCAGTTTCGAAGGCGAAGAACGCAACAAGGCCCTCGGGATCTGGTCGTCGCTGGGCGGGAGCGGAGCCGCCCTGGGTGTCCTCCTCGGCGGTCTCCTGACAGCCGGACCGGGCTGGTCGTGGGTCTTCTACATCAACGTGCCCGTAGGCGTCGCGCTCTTCTTCGCGCTTCGTGTTCAGCTGCCACAGCAGCCGCGCACAGCCGGAAGGGGCCGCCTCGACATACCAGGCGCAGTACTCGTGACCGCGGCCACCGGAATCTTGATCTACGCGTTCATCAGGGCCGGAGAGCACGGATGGGTCACGGCGACGACGGCCGCCCTCGTCGCCACCGCGGCGGTCCTCTACGTAGGTTTCGTGGTCCGCCAGCGCTCGACCGCCAGCCCGCTCATGGACGTGAAGCTACTGATCCGTCGACCGGTCGCCACCGGCACCCTGCTGATCTTCATCGCCACAGCTTTGATGATCATGACGTTCTTCCTCGGCACCTTTTACCTTCAGGACTACCGCGGCCACGGTGCGCTCACCACCGGCCTACTCTTCCTGCCCGTGGCGCTGGCGACCATGGCCGGCGCGAACGCGGCCGGCCGTGTCATCGGGCACGTGGGCTCCCGAGTACTCGGCGTGGTAGGGCTGCTCGTCGCCGCCGCGGGCATGAGCACCCCCGTCATCTGGGACGGCACCGCGGCCATGGTGATTGGTGTGAGCGTCGCCGCCACCGGAACCGGAGTGGCGTTCGTGGTCGCGTCCGCCACGGCACTCGGGCAGGTCGAACCCCAGGAAGCCGGCTTGGCATCAGGCATCGTCAGCACGTTCCACGAGTTCGGCGCATCAGTCGGCGCGGCAGTCGTGTCGAGCATGGCGGCCGTCAGTATCGCCGGGACCAGCGCGTCCGGCTTCTCCCGAGGCTTCGCCACAGGTGCGATCGTCGCTGTCGTTGCCGCGTTCCTGACGCTCGTCGTCACGCCCGCACCACGACGCACCCAATGATCATATTGGCGGTGTAGTGGCCGGGAACGCCCATCCGTTCATCTCGCGAGGACCCGGGCAGCGATCCGGGATACGGCCAGCCCCGGCTCCGGGCCAGGAGGCAGAGCGTCTCCGACCAGGAGGGAGGACACGGTGGGCGGAGAGACGACCTGGGCAACAGCCCAACGATCTGCACCGCCCCGTTCCTGTGCCGCTATACCCCCCGGGGGTCATAGCGTGGACTCATGGAGACATCGCCCCCCGTCCGGGGCTACACCGCCACCAAGGAGCAGCTACAGGCCCGCCTGCGTCGGATCGAGGGGCAGGTACGCGGCGTCCAGACCATGGTTGACGACGACCGCTACTGCATCGACGTGCTGACCCAGATATCCGCGATCCAGGCAGCTCTCGACAAGGTGGCGCTCGGTCTGCTCGACGGTCACGCGCGCCACTGCATGCACGCGGGCGCCGCGGACGGGCATGCCGACGAGATGGCGACTGAGATGATGGCCGCCGTGGGCCGGCTGATGAAGCGCGGATGACCGCTCCGAAGCACCGCCGGGCCCGTTCCTGCGAACGGGCCCGGCGGCAGGTGTCGCGAAGCCGCCCCATCGGGGTCAACCGCCACCCCGCATGGCTGGCGGCGCACCTGCACCGCGCGGCCAAGTAACTGATCAAATGCGCTGTCCAGCTCGCTCACGGCCGCCTGTAGCCGGCAGGGCAGCACAGATCCTCGCCTCCAAGGTTCTCGCTGGTCACTGACGACGTCGGCTTTCCAAAGGGCGGGCACCCTCGCCCCACGCGGCGGCCACGGACCGCGGGTCAGCCCTTCGCCGCCGCCGGCGAGGGCGGCGACGGCGAGGGCCCGTCAAGATCTCCCACCAGCCCCGTTGTCGGGGGCGGGGCCGGTGTCGTGTTGTCACGCGTTGGCGAGGCGCGGTGAGTCCGTGCGCGGCGCGTTCGTTGAGGGTGCGCTGTCCAACGCCTGGCTGGTGAAGGAGCGCAGGCGCAGGCTGTTGCCGACGACGAAGACGCTGGAGAACGCCATCGCGGCACCGGCGAGCATCGGGTTGAGCAGCCCGAAGGCGGCGAGCGGGATCGCCGCCGTGTTGTAGGCGAAGGCCCAGAACAGGTTCGCCTTGATCGTGCCGAGCGTCCTGCGGGAGAGCCGGATGGCGTCGGCTGCGCTGCGCAGGTCGCCGCGTACCAGGGCGATGTCCGCGGCTTCGATCGCGACGTCGGTGCCGGTGCCCATCGCCAGGCCCAGGTCGGCCTGGGCCAGTGCGGCGGCGTCGTTGACGCCGTCGCCGACCATCGCGACAATCTTGCCCTCGGACTGGAGCCGCTTGACCGCGTTGACCTTGTCGGCGGGCAGGACCTCGGCGATGACCTGGTCGATGCCGACCTCGGCGGCTATCTGGTCGGCCACCGTTTGGTTGTCGCCGGTGAGTAGCACTGGCGCCAAGCCGAGTGCCTTGAGCTGGTTGATCGCCTCGCGGCTGGTCGGCTTGACCTGGTCGGCCACGGCCAGCAGGCCGCGGGCCTGGCCGTCCCAGCCGACCGCGACGACCGTTTTTCCGGCCTGCTCGAAGTGGGCCTTGCGCTCGACCAGTTCGGCGGTGAGGGGCTGCGACCAGTCAGAGAGCAGGGACTGGCGGCCGACAAGGACGGCGTGGCCCTCGACGATGCCCTGGACGCCCTTGCCCTCGATGTTCGCGAAGTCTTCCGGCGTCGGCAGGTCGCCGACCTGTTGGGTGGCGCTCTTCGCGATTGCCTGGGCGATGGGGTGCTCGGAGGCGTTCTCGAGGGCGCCGGCCAGGCGCAGCAGCTCGGCCCGGTCCACGCCGTCGGCGGTGACCACCTCGACGAGCGTCATCTTCCCGGTGGTCACGGTGCCGGTCTTGTCGAGAACGACGGTGTCGATCCGGCGGGTGGACTCCAGGATCTCGGGGCCCTTGATGAGCACGCCCAGCTGGGCGCCGCGGCCGGTGGCGACCAGCAGGGCGGTCGGGGTGGCCAGGCCCAGGGCGCACGGGCAGGCGATGATCAGCACGGCCACGGCGGCGGTGAACGCGGCGGCTATGGGGAATCCGGCGCCGAGCCAGGCGCCGAGGACCACCACGGCGATTGCGATCACGACCGGTACGAAGACACCGGCTACCTTGTCGGCCAGCCGCTGGACCTCGGCCTTGCCGGACTGGGCGTCCTCGACCAGCCTGGCCATCTGGGCCAGCTGGGTGTCGGCGCCGACCCGGGTGGCGCGCACGACCAGACGGCCGCCGGCGTTCACGGTGGCGCCCGTGACCGGGTCGCCCTCGCCGACCTCGGCCGGTACGGACTCGCCGGTGAGCATCGACAGGTCGACCGCCGAGGTTCCCAGGACGACGACTCCGTCGGTTGCGATCTTCTCGCCGGGGCGGACGACGAACTCGTCGCCCACCGCCAGGTCCTCGACCGGAATCCTGCTCTCGACGCCGTCGCGCAGAACCGCGACGTCCTTGGCGCCGAGTTCGAGCAGGGCGCGCAGCGCGGCGCCGGCCTGGCGCTTGGACCGCTTCTCGAAGTAGCGGCCGGCCAGTACGAACATCGTCACGCCAGCGGCGACCTCAAGGTAGATGTTGGCCGCGCCGTCGGTCGGGGTCACGGAGAGCTCGAAACCGTGCTTCATCCCTGGCGTACCCGCGGTGCCCCAGAACAGGGCGTACAACGACCAGACGAACGCCGCGAGGGTGCCGATCGAGACGAGGGTGTCCATCGTGGCCGCGCCGTGCCGCAGGTTGGTCCACGCCGCCCGGTGGAACGGCCAGGCCGCCCAGATGATCACTGGCCAGGCCAGTGCGAGGGAGGCCCACTGCCAGTACTCGAACTGCAGCGCGGGCACCATGGCGAGCACGATGACCGGGACGGTCAGCGTCACGGCCCCGGCCAACCGGTTCCGTAGCGTGAGCAGCTCGTGGTCGGGCTGTTCCGCCGCCGCATCGGCCGCGGCGTTGGCAGCCTTCGGCGGGGTGGGCAGCTTCGCGGTGTAGCCGGTCTTCTCGACCTCGGCGATCAGGAGCTGCGGGTCATAGCCCGCCGGCACGGTTGCTTTGGCCTTCTCGGTGGCGAAGTTGACCGAAGCCTGTACGCCGTCGAGCTTGTTGAGCTTCTTCTCGATCCGCATCGCGCATGCGGCGCAGGTCATCCCGCCGATCTCGAGCTCGAAGCTGGCTATGGACGGTGCCGGCTGGGCCGGGGATGTGGCCATGGTGGTTGTCGCTCCCTGCCGCGCTTCTCGGATCAATGGCCGGTGTGGACGTCGGTGCCCGCGTGGCCCGAGGTGCCGGACGTGGTGTCGACGACGAAGGTCGCGGTGTGAACCTGTCCGTCGACCTGGAAGTCGAGGTAGAGCAGGTAGCGGCCCTCGGTGGGTACCTCGGCCATGAAGCCGATCTTCGGGCCTGACAGGTCACTCGCGGCCGGTACTCCGCCTTGGGGGTGAACGTGCAGGTAGGTCAGGTCCCCCGCGCGCAGCGCGACCAGGTGGCCAAAGGCGCCGAGATAGGGCTGCAGGGTGGTGACCGGCGCGCCAGCGCGGGTGATCTCGACGGTCAGGTCTGACATCTCGCCGGCGCGCAGCTCGCCGTGCAGGGACGCGGTGAATCCGTCGACCTGCGACGTCGTCGAGGTGTGGGTGGCCGGGGCCGGGGTGACGTCGCCGGCGACGTCGATCGTGCGGGTGAGGGTCACGTCGGGGGCGTCAGAGGTGTCCCGGTCGGCGGGCACGAAGTCGGCGAACACCCGGTAGGTGCCGGCGGCGTTCCACATCCACGGGATCGACCAGGTCCCATCGGAGCTCATCGTCGGATGCACGTGACGAAACTGGGTGCCGTCCGAACGCACCACGATGAGGTGGAGGTCCTTGTCGTGCGACGTCGCGTACGCCGTCAACGGGTTGTCGTCGCCGTCCTGTATCTGGAAGGACAGGGCACCGGCCTTCCCGACCCGGCTGGGCGCGGCCACCTCGCCGAGCAGATATCCGTCCTGCTCGATCGAGAGCCCGTGCGCCAGCGGGGCACCGGCCGAAGCCTGCGTCGAGGTGTGATCCATCGAGCTCTCCTGTGCTGTGTTCGTCCACGAGACGACCGTCGAGTCAGGGACGACGGCGGCCCCGGCGGCGAAGGCGCCGCCGAACAGGAGCGCCAGACCGGCGGCATAGGCGCCGAGCCGGGTCGCGACGTTCATCGGACCCGGGCCGCCTCGTAGCCGGCCTCGTCCACGGCGGCCAGCACCTGCGTGTCGTCCACCGGCCCGGTCACGGTCACGACAAGGCGGCCGGTCTGCGCGCTTACCTGGATGCCCTCAACACCGACGATCTTGCCGACCTCGTCTCGAACCGCGGCCTCGCAGTGCCCGCAGGTCATGCCCGTCACCTGGTACTCGCTCGTGGTCATCCCGTTCACTCCTTCGAACCTCTTATACCCCATGGGGGTATCATGCCTTCATGTCTATACCCCCCATGGGTATCACGTCAATGCGAGGGTGTGGAGAGCGGAGAGACAGGCAGGCGACAGTCCGACAGGCGCACGTAGGGCAGGTTCTCGACGAACAGCAGCGAGGCGAAAGCGACGAGGACGGCACCTGCCCACGGATGGCGGCCGACCAGGGCCAGCGGCGATCAGGCGTTCGGCGCCATGCGCTCCTGCCGGGCCGCGAGACTCAGAGCGTGGAGTGTGGTGCGGCGGCAGCGGCGGGCGGGGGGCAGTGGGTGGCGTGGTCGACGA
>NZ_JADWYU010000211.1 GCF_016786325.1 Frankia nepalensis
GCCGAACTCGTCCCCCGCATCCGCGACATCGAACTCGCCGCACCCGCCGAGTACATCGAGACCCTCTTCGTCGGCGGCCCCAAGAGCGTCCCCATCCGCTACAAGATGGCCTGAGCGCCGCCCGCGCCGGGTCGGACGCCGGCCGCTTGCGCGGATGCCGTCCGACTGATGAGATCCATCTAGATCTTTTTCGGCGCCGACCCGACGTCCTCCTGGGAGCGAACCATGAACACCGCCACGGCGAACGACGCGAGCGGCACCGGCCAGGTGCACGACGAGCTCGCCTGCTACCTCCTGGCCGGCCAGCCGAAGTCGTCGCACGACATCGTCGCCGAGGCAGCCGAGGCCGAGCGGCTCGGCCTCGGCACTGCCTACATCTCCGAGCGGTTCAACAAGAAGGAAGCCGCGGCGCTGTCCGGCGCCGCGGGCGCCGTCACCGAGCGCATCACGATCGCGACCGGGGCCACGAACCACAACACCCGCCACCCGATGGTGACCGCCGGCTACGCCCGCACCATGCAGAGCCTCACCGGCGGCCGCTTCGTGCTCGGGCTCGGCCGTGGGGTCCCGCGTATGCAGGACATCTACGGCATCCCCCGGGTGACGACCGCGCAGCTCGAGGACTTCGTCGGCCTCATGCGCCGGCTCTTCCGGGGCGAGGCGATCGTCGGTCACAACGGCCCGGCCGGCTCCTGGCCCGTGCTCCACCTCGACGCGACGCTCGACGAGCACCTGCCGATGGGCATCGTGGCGTTCGGGCCCAACACGCTCAAGCTCGGCGGCCGACTGTTCGACCAGGTCGTGCTGCACACGTTCTTCACCGACGAGACCACGGCGCGCGCCGTCGCGACGGTCAAGCGCGCCGCCGAGGAGGCGGGGCGCGACCCCGACTCGGTCAAGGTCTGGTCCTGCTTCGCGACCGTCGGCGAGCACGTCCCCGCCGACCAGCGGCTCATGAAGCTCGTCGGCCGCCTCGGCACCTACCTGGAGGGGTACGGCGACCTGCTGGTGCGTACCAACGGCTGGGACCCCGAGGTGCTCCGGCGGTACAAGGCCGACCCGGTGATCTCGGGCATCCGCGGCCTCGACATCGTCGGCACCCCCGAGCAGCTGGCGCACGCCGCGACACTGATCCCGTCCGAGTGGCTCGAGCCAGCGGCGACCGGCACCCCGGCGCAGTGCGTCGCCGCGGTCCGCAACCAGCTCGCCCTCGGCTGTGACGGCGTCATCATGCACGGCGCCACCCCGGCCGAGCTCGCCCCGATCGTCGCCGAGTACCGGCGCTCCGCGCCCGCCTAGCCGCGACCGGCGCGGGCCCGGCGGCGCCGGGCCCGGGCGGGCCGCGCCCGCTGGCCACCCTCCCGGGTGGTCAGCGGGGCTCGTAGCGGCTGGCCTCGAACCAGCCGCGGCACGGGCCGTCCCACCCGGGCACCCTGGCCGCCACGAGGGTGCGCCAGTACGGCCACTGCTCCGGCTCCTGGCAGGTGTGGGCCATGTCGAAGCAGACGCTGGGCATGATCGGCTCGAGCTCCACCTCGATCGGCTCGCCGTCGGCGGACTCGAAGCGAAGGGTGCCCGGGGTGATGGTCCGTGCCTTGTCGTCGTACCCGACGGTCCCCCCGGCCCAGCTGAGGCGGCGGGGCTCGCCGGAGCCCTCCCGCAGGTACCCGGAGCCGCGTCCGTACCTGGGCGAGCCGACGAAGTAGAGCTGGCGGTCGCCGCCCTGCAGGTCGCCGATCGCGAACGGCAGACGCCACTCGCGTGGCCCCCACGACCGGTCCCGGTGCGCCCCGGCGCGCACCTGGCGCTCCACGCCGTCGACGACGACCGTCCCGGACGCCCGCAGCGACTGCTCGAAGCGGTCCGTCGGGTACGCCGTGCCGGCGCCCGGCGCCGCGCCCACGCACGCGCTCGTGGCCGCGCAGACGAGGTCGATCGAGACCGGCACGTGGGCGCCCGCGCCCGGGCCCGACCGGGCGAGCAGCGTGCCGGCGAAGGTGAAGCGGGCGCCGTCCAGCGGCGGTTCCGGCCGCCAGCCGAACCGCAGGGCCCACCGGTCGTAGGAGTGCCCGGCGGCGAGGTCGAAGTGGTCGAGGTCGAGCCGCGTCTCCTCGACGCCGAGCCAGGCGCCGTCGACGTGGACGAAGCACCACAGCATCGCCCGCCGCTGGTTCGGCAGGAGCCCGAGGCGGAAGAAGCCGGCCGGCCCGCCGTCCAGGTCGATGAAGGAGAAGTACCAGGACTCGTTCCACGACCACTCGTCCGGATCGGACGCGTGCAGGTTCTCGTCGGCGGCGCTGAACCTGGCCGGTTGCTCAGGCACGGGCGGCCCTGTCCACGCAGTCCTCCCAGCGGTCGACCAGCGTGTTGGCCGACTCGATCCCGCCGTCCGCCAGACCCCACTGGACCATCGCCCGGGTGGCCGTGACGCACAGGATCGTCACCCCGAAGGCCGTCCAGTAGGCGCGGTTGGCCGCGGGCCGCCCCGTCGCGCGGCTCCACCGCTCCCAGGTCTCGTCCGCGCCCGGTTGCCCGTCCAGGGGCTGCTGGGCGCTGGCCCGGTGCAGGCCGTCGAAGAAGATGCTGTAAGCGATGTCGGCGGCGGGGTTGCCGACGTAGGCGACCTCGAAGTCGACGAGTGCCCGCGCCTCGGTCCCGGCGATGAGGCAGTTGGCGATGCGGGCGTCGCCCATGCAGACCGCCGGCGCGTCGTCGGCGCCCGGGGGGACGTTGTCCCGCAGCCAGTCCAGCAGGCGCAGCTGCCGCGGCACGCTCTCGGCCGGCGCGACGTCCACCAGCGCCGCCCGCCAGTAGTCGAGGACGTCGAGCACGCCACGCGGCCCGTGGCTCGCCTCGGGGACCTTCGCCGCGTCCACGGAGTGCAGGGCGGCGAGCGCGTCGTGGAAGGACTCCCAGATCGCCCGGGTGGCCGCCGGGCCCGCGTCCCGCAGCCAGGGGTCGTCGTGCGGGCCCGCCGCCGACGAGTCGGCCACGCCGCGCCCCTCGACGTGCTCCATAACGAAGCACCGCCGCCCGGTCGCCTCCCCGGTGTCGACGGCGAGCACCTCCGGCACCGGCGCGCCCATCCTGTGGACGCCGGCGAGGATCCGGGCCTCGCGGCAGGCGTCTCGCTGGTAGACGACGCTGGGCTCGTCGGGAGCCTTGAGGATCATCGGCACGACGCCGCCGCCGGTGACGGTGTCGACGCGCCACACCCCGCTGGAGTGGCCGCCAGGCAGCCTGCTGACGGCGACCGACGACGGGGCGGGGTCCAGGCTCGCGCCGAGCCAGGCGGCGAGCAGCCGCGCGTCGACGCCGTCTCCCGGCGCGCCGGCGCCCCAGGCAGCCGAGTCAGGGCCGTCGTCCGGTAAGCCGGAGCCGTCCATCTCGTGGTCCATCTCGACGTCCATGCAGGCTCCTTCGCGCGACGGCCTTGGGCGCTGCTGGCAGAGGCTAGGGCATACATCTACACGTCTTCAATGGTTGCGCGCCGTACGTCCTCCACGGCCACGCGACATCGGCACGACCGCGCACCCTTGGCGTGCTCGGCCTAAATCTCTAGACTATTTGGTCATGCCACCACGTTGGTCAGCCACGGGCGCGCCGGGTCACCGGGCCGCGGAGAACCTTCCGCACGGGCCGCGGAGGCCGCGTTGACGGCGCCGGCGGGCGACCCGCGAGCCGCGCTGGTTGCACCCGGGTCGTACTTCGAGGTCGCGGACGAGGACGTGCGCGGCGTCCGGATGCCGGTCTTCAGGCATCGGATCCGGTCGTTACGGGAGCTGCTGGCGGGCACGGCGCGGTTCGGGGAGCGGACCTACCTGGTCGAGGGCGACGTCCGCGTCGGCTTCGCCACCCACCTCGAGTACGTCGACGCCCTCGCGGCCGCGCTCCAGGACGACTACCGGCTGCGGCCGGGCGAGCGCGTCGCGATCTACGCCGCGAACCGGTGGGAGTGGATCGTCGCCTTCTGGGCCGTCGCGACGGCCGGCGCGATCCCCGCCACCTACAACGGCTGGTGGACGCCCGACGAGTTCGCCTACGCGACCGGCCTGGTCGAGCCGTCGCTGGTCATCGGGGACTCGCGGCGTCTCGAGCGCGCGGCCGAGGCCGGGGCCACGCCGCCGGTGCTCGACCTCGACGAGGTGCCCGCGATCGTCGAGGCCCGGCGCGGCGCCCGGCCGGCGCCGGTGAGCGTCGACGAGGACGACCCCGCGGTCCTGATCTTCACGAGCGGGACCACCGGCCGGCCGAAGGCCGTCACCATCGGGCACCGCGGGCTGTGCGGGGCGCTCCAGCTCGCCGCCTTCGGCGAGACGCTGGCGATGGTGGCCAGAGGCGGCGCGGTGCCGGCCGCGGGCGACACGCTGCCCGCCCACGACGACGTCGTGCTCATGACCTCGCCGCTGTTCCACACGTCGATGCTGTTCGGGGTCGTGCTGCGCGCGGTCGTGCGCGGCTTCACGGGCGTGCTGCTGCCGGGCCGCTTCGATCCCGAGCGGGTTCTCGCGGCGATCGAGCGCGAGCGGGTCACGAGCTGGCTCGCGCTGGGCGGCGCGGCGGCCAGGGTCTGCGCGGTGCCGGGGCGGGAGCGGTACGACACGGCCAGCCTGCGGCACATGGGGGTCGGCGGGGCCCCGGTCAGCCCGGCGGTCCAGCGGGCGATCCGCGACACCTTCCCCGGGGTGGCGAACAGCCTGAGCATCGGCTACGCCAGCACCGAGAGCGTGGCGGTCGTCGCCAACCTCGCCGGGCCCGCCCTCGAGCGGCACCCCGCGTCCACCGGACGGCCCTCGGTGACCACCCGGCTCGAGCTGCGCGACCCGGCCGGCGTCCCCGTGCCTGAGGGGACGCTCGGCGAGGTGCACGTCCGCAGTCCCTATCTCATGCTCGGCTACTGGGACGACCCCGCGGCCTCGGCCGCCGTCCTCAGGGACGACGGCTGGCTGGCGATGGGGGACGTCGGGCGCGTCGTCGACGGGCTGCTCTACATCGACAGCCGCGCCCGGGACCTGATCCTGGTCAACGCCGAGAACGTCGCGCCGACCGAGGTCGAGCACCGCCTCGAGGATCATCCTGAGGTGCTCGAGGCCGCCGTCTTCGCGGTCGACGACGAGGTGACCGGTGACGGGGTCTGCGCCGCCGTCGTCACCGGGCCGGACGCGAAGCTGGACGGGGGCGCTCTCGACGCGTGGTGCCGCGCCGCTCTCGCGCACTACAAGGTGCCGACCCGCTGGCATCTCGTCACCGAGCCGCTTCCCCGCACGGCCACCGGCAAGCTCCTCAAGCACGAGATCCGCGCGCTGGTCACCGGCGAGAAGCCCTCGCAATACATCTAGATGTCTTTGCTCGCATCCGGTAGAACCTTTGCTAGGACGCCCATGCCACCGCCGGCTCGTCGCGTCCGGAGCGGAGATGCGCGATGACCTATCGGGTTGTGCAGTGGACGACCGGCAACGTCGGCCGGCAGTCGGTCGAGGCGATACTCGCCCACCCGGACCTGGAGTTAGTGGGCTGCTACGCGTGGTCGCCCGACAAGGCAGGCAAGGACGTCGGGGAGCTGTGCGGCACGTCGCCCGCCGGGGTGGCCGCGACCAACGACGTCGACGCGCTGCTGGCGCTCAAGCCCGACTGCGTCGTCTACAACCCCATGTGGCTCGACGTCGCCGAGATGGTGCGCATCCTCGAGTCCGGCGCGAACATCGTCAGCACGGCGGGATTCATCACCGGTCATTCCCTCGGCGACGGCCGTGACCGCATCCTGGAGGCCTGCGCCCGGGGCCAGAGCTCGGTCTTCGGCTCCGGCATCAACCCGGGCCTGGCGAACCTGATCGCGATGGTCTCCGCCGCCGGCTGCGACCGCGTCGACAAGATCGTGGTGAGCGAGACGGCCGACGCCACCGGCTACGACTCCCCCGCCACCGAGCTGCCGGTCGGGTTCGCCCGCCCCATCGACGACCCGGACCTGCTGGCGATGACCACCAAGGGCACCTCGGTGTTCGAGGACGCCGTCCGCCTGCTCGGCAGCGCCCTCGGCGTCGAGTTCGACGAGATCGTCTGCGAGGCCGAGTACGCGAAGACCACCGAGGACCTCGACCTCGGCTCCTGGAAGATCGCCGCCGGCTGCGTCGCGGGGATCGCCGGCAGCTGGCAGGGCAGGATCGCCGGGCGGACGGTCGTCGACCTGCGCTTCCGGTGGCGCAAGGGCCAGTCCCTGGAGCCCGACTGGAAGATGGACACCGGCTACTTCATCGAGGTCCAGGGCCGCCCGACGATCCGGACGAAGGTCGAGATCCTGCCGCCCGCCGACTTCCAGGGCAGCACGCTCTCGGACTTCATGGTTCTGGGCATGGTCATGACGGCGATGCCCGCGGTGCACGCCATCCCCGCCGTCGTCGCCGCGCCGCCCGGCATCGTGACCTACACCGACCTTCCGCTCCCCCTGCCCAGGAAGGTCGTTCCGCGGCCGGCGGAGCCGGAACTGGTGGGCTGACCACCCTCCGGAGCACGCCGGGACGCACACGGGTGACCACGCCGCGCTCGACGCCGCGCACCCGACACCCTCGAGAGGAGACCGATGGCCCGCGCCATGGACTGCCTGGTGAACGTCGACTTCGGTGACACGAAGAAGCAGCCGGACTGGATGGTCCGGGTGAAGGAGGACTACTTCAAGGGCGGTGACGACTTCTTCCGCAGCCCGGAACTGCCCGAACTGCTCGACGACATGGACGCCAACGGCGTCGAGCGCGCGATCCTGATCGCGAAGGCCGGGCAGCCCGACGGACGGGCGTTCCAGTTCGCCGAGGCCCGCCCCGACCGCTTCGCCCTCGCGATCGGCGGCTTCAACCTGCTCCGCCCCATGCCGACCCTGAAGGCGCTGGAGGGGTTCGTCCGCGACTTCCCGGTCGTGTGTACGAATGTCGGGCCGAGCTTCTGGGGCGACGGCATGTACCCGCCCACCGACCCGGTCTACTACCCGCTCTACGTCAAGTGCTGCGAGCTCGACCTGCCGTTGTGCATGAACACCGGCATCCCCGGGCCGCCGCTGCCCGCCGAGCCCCAGAACCCGATCTACATCGACCGGGTCTGCTACCGGTTCCCCGAACTCAAGCTGTGCATGATCCACGGCGCCGATCCCTGGTGGGACACCGCCATCCGCCTCATGATCAAATATAAGAACCTGCGGCTGATGACCTCCGCCTGGTCGCCGAAGCGGCTGCCCGCCTCGCTGCTGCACTACATGTCGACCCGCGGCAAGGACCGCGTCATCTTCGCCTCCGACTACCCGGTCCTGTCGTTCAAACGGACCCTCGGCGAGGCCGCCGCCCTCGACCTGACCGACGAGGTCCGCGACAACTGGCTCTACGCCAACGCCGACGCCTTCTTCTTCGGCGGAAAGGCGCCGTGACCAGGCCCGGGCCGACCGGCGGCACTCCAGCCCCAAAGGTCTAGAGCTTATTGGGCGGAATGCGTAGGGTGGACCGTATGTCCCGCCGCGCTCTGCCGCAGGCCAGCCAGCGCCGCCGGGCGGGCACGCGAGCGGCGGGCGAGGCCCGGGAGACGGCCCGGTGACGGTGAGCACCGACCTGATCGCCGCCTGGGACCCCGGCCGCCGCGGCCTCGACGGACCACCCCTCGTCGATCACACTCCCCTTGCCCGCACAAGGTCGAACGGCGGGCCACGCCGCGTGTGCGCCCGCCGTCCCGCACCTCCCGTTCGCCGCGTCCTTTCGACGCCCGCTCTTCCGGAGAAGTGATGCCCGAGCAGCGCATGTTAGTCAACGGCAAGCTCGTCGACGCCGAGGGCGGCCGCGTCTTCGACAACGTCAACCCGGCGACCGAAGAGGTCATCGGCGTCACCGCCGACGGGTCGCGCGCCGACATGGAGCGGGCCGTCGCCGCGGCCCGGGCCGCGTTCGACACGTCGGACTGGGCCCGCGACCACGCCGGCCGCAAGAAGGCGCTCCTGCAGCTCCAGGCGGCGATCGAGGCCGAGGTGGAGGAACTGCGGGCCGAGCTCGTCGCCGAGGTCGGCTGCCCGGTGATCACCACCTACGGGCCGCAGCTCGACGCGCCGCTGAAGGAGGCGCTGCGCTGGCCCGCCGACCAGATCGAACAGTTCCCGTGGAGCCGGGCGCTCGGCGAGAAGGACGCCTTCGGGATGGGCTACCCCTCCGCCCGCGAGGTCTGGAAGGAGCCCGTCGGGGTCGTCGGCGTGGTCACTCCGTGGAACTTCCCGTTCGAGATCGCGCTCAACAAGCTCGGCCCGATCCTCGCCATGGGCAACACCTGCGTGCTCAAGCCCGCGCCGGACACGCCCTGGAACACGACCCGCCTCGGCCGGCTGATCGCCGAGCACACCGACATCCCACCGGGTGTCGTCAACATCGTCCCCTCGTCCGACCACCTCGTCGGCGAGGTCCTCTCGACCTCCCCCCTGGTCGACATGATCGCCTTCACCGGCTCGACGGTGACCGGCCGGCGCATCATGGCGGCCGCGGCCGCCACGGTGAAGCCGACGTTCCTCGAGCTCGGCGGCAAGTCGGTCAACCTGGTGCTCGACGACGCCGACTTCGCCCAGGCCATCCCGAGCGCGGCGATGGTGTGCATGCACGCCGGCCAGGGCTGCGCGATGCCGACCCGGCTGCTCGTCCCGAACTCGCGCTACGACGAGGCCATCGAGCTGGCCAGGGCGGCCTTCGAGGGCGTCAAGTACGGCGACCCCACCGACCCGTCGGTGCTGCAGGGCCCCCAGGTCTCCAAGCGCCAGCAGGAGCGGGTGCTCGGCTACATCGAGACCGGCCGCGCCGAGGGCGCCCGCGTCGTCCTCGGCGGCGGCGTACCCAAGGACCTCGACCGCGGCTACTTCGTGGAGCCGACGCTGTTCGCCGACGTCACCCCCGGCATGACGATCGCCCAGGAGGAGATCTTCGGCCCGGTCCTCGTCGTCATCGGCTTCGAGGACGACGACGACGCCGTGCGCATCGCCAACGACTCCGTCTACGGCCTCTCTGGCGTGATCACGTCGAGCGACCTGGACCGGGCCAAGAGCGTCGCGCGCCGGATCCGCACCGGCACGGTCGGCCTCAACGGCGGCCTGTGGTACGGCGCGGACGCCCCCTTCGGTGGCTACAAGCAGTCCGGCATCGGCCGCCAGTGCGGCATCGAGGGCCTGGAGATCTTCACCGAGACCAAGACCGTCGGCTGGCCGGCCTGACCCGGGCCGTGGCGGGGTAGGCGAGGCCTGAGGCTCGCCCACCCCGCCACGATCGGCCCCTGCCTGCGCGGCGGCCGTCGCCGCGCGCCGCGGGTGTGCAGACCATCAAGGCCCCTCCGGGTCGGCGATGGCCGGCCATTTATCTAAATATTTGCCTCCTGTCGGGCGGCGGCCAGGCGGTCGAGGTACTCCTGGCGCAGCGGGACCTTGTAGAGCTTGCCGGTAGGCAGCCGCGGCAGCTCGGCGCGGAAGTCGACGGCCCGGGGCACCTTCGGCCCGGCCAGGTGGGCGCGCACGTGGGCCCGTAGCCTCTCGGCCAGCTCCGCGGACGGGGCCACGCCCTCGGCGGGCTGCACCACGGCGTGCACGTACTCGCCCATCTCGTCGTCGGGGAGGCCGAAGACGGCGACGTCGGCGACGTCGGGGTGCACCACCAGGCAGGCCTCGATCTCGGCGGGATAGATGTTCACCCCGCCGGAGATGATGGTGAAGGCGCCGCGGTCGGTGAGGTAGAGGTATCCCTCGTCGTCGACGTAGCCCAGGTCGCCGAGCGACGACCAGTTGTCGTGCTTGGGGTGACGCGCCGCGGCGGTCTTGGCCGGGTCGTTGTGGTACTCGAAGGCCGCCGTCTCGCGCTCGAAGTAGACCGAGCCGGTCTGCCCCGGTGGGAGCTCGGCGCCGTCGGGGCCGCAGACGTGGATGGTGCCCATGACCGGCCGCCCGACCGACCCGGGATGCGCCAGCCACTCCGCCGAGCGGATGAGCGTCATGCCGGCGCCCTCGGTGCCCGAGTAGTACTCGGTGAGGATCGGGCCGAGCCAGTCGATGACCTGCCGTTTCACCGGGACCGGGCAGGGCGCGCCCGCGTGGATGACGACCTTCAGGCTGGAAAGGTCGTAGGCCGCCCGGGTCTCGGCGGGCAGCTTGAGCAGCCGCACCAGCATGGTGGGCACCACCTGCAGGTGGGTGACCCGTTCCCGCTCGACGACCGCCAGCATCTGCTCGGCGTCGAACTTCTCCATCACGACGAGGGTGGCGCCCAGCTCGTGGACGCCGCGGGACCAGCCAAGCGGGGCGGTGTGGTAGAGCGGCGCGGGGCACAGGTAGACCGAGCTCGCGTCCATCTCGCCGACCTGCCGGCACATCAGCGCGCTGCGCACACCCGCCGGGTCGGCGACGTCGACGCCGGACAGCGGGCGCCTGATCCCCTTGGGCAGCCCGGTCGTGCCTGAGGAGTACTGCAGGAAGTCCCCTCGTGGCTGGTGGTCGAGCGGCGCGGCGGGGAACCGCTCGACCGCTCGTTCGTAGGACTCGAAGCCGTCGCGGTCGCCGTCGATCAGCAACCGGGTGCCGCAGCCGGGGACGTCACCGAGGGCCTCGGCGGCGACAGTCGCGAGCCGGGCCGTCGTCACCAGCGCCGACGCGCCGCAGTCACGCAGGACGTAGGCGGCCTCGGCGGCGGTGGCGTAGCGGTTGAGGGCCGTGAGGTACAGGCCCGAGCGGGTGGCCGCCCAGAGCACCTCGCAGAAGCGTGGGTGGTTCTCGGCGAGCAGGGCGACGACGTCGCCGGCCCGCAGGCCACGGGCCGCCAGCAGCCGGGCGAGCCGGGCGGAGCGTTCGTCGAGCTGGCGGTAGGTAACGACCTCGCCGCCGGCCATCACGACGGCCGGCTTGTCGGGGGTGGTCACCGCGTGTGTGCCGGGATACATATGGCCTCCAGCATTCGGCGATGGCGCTTCGGACGGGCGGGCCGCCGCGGGTGACGGAGAGCTACCGCAACTCAATATCGATGTCGACATTAACCCAGATCGTGGCTATGGTGCACGCACCAGCAGTGCGACGAAAGGTGCCGAGGTGACGCCAGACCTCCCGTCGGACCCGCCTGTCACGGCCGGCCGGCCGCGGCCGTTCGGCGTCGGGGTGATCGACACGATGGTCGGGTTCCCTCAGGACCCGGCGGCGCTGTACAAGCAACTTCGCGCGGTGCTGCGCGACGCGCAGTCCCGCGACGAGTTCGTGATGCCGGCGCAGTACATGTTCCGCGAGATCCCCGACAACGAGCTCGCCGACGGCGTCGACCCGGTGGCGCTCGTGCTCGGCGAGCTGGACCGGCACGGCGTCGACGTCGCGCTGGTCAGCGTCAGCGCGAACGAGGAAGTGGCCGCCCGCGCGCTGGCCGAGCACCCGGACCGGTTCGTCGGCTCCTGGAGCTGCGACCCGAACAGGGGCATGGCGGGCATCCGCGAGCTCGTCCACGCCCACGAGACCTACGGGATCCGGGCGGCGACCGTCTTCCCCCACGGCGGGCTGCCGCAGGTGCCGATCGACGGGCCGCAGATGTACCCGATCTACGCGAAGTGCGTCGAGCTGGGGATTCCCATCTTCGTGACCGTCGGGATCGCCGGCCCACGGCTGCCCTCGGCCTGCCAGCGCGTCGAGCTCATCGACCAGGTGATGTACGACTTCCCCGAGCTGGTGTTCGTCATGCGCCACGGCGCCGAGCCGTGGACCGAGCTGGCCGTGAAGCTCATGCTCAAGTGGCCGAACCTCTACTACTCGACCAGCGCGTTCGCGCCGCGTTACTACCCGGCGGACATCATCAACTACGCCAACACCCGCGGCGCGGACAAGATCCTCTACGGCGGCTACTTCCCGATGGGACTCACGCTCGACCGCATCATGGCCGAGCTGCCACATGTGGGACTGAAGGACGACGTGTGGCCGAAGTTCCTGCGCCACAACGCCGCCCGCCTGCTCGGCCTCGCCGACGAGCCCGGCCGATGAGCGCCTCGCCCATGAGCGCCCCGCCCCTGAGCAGCGCCGCACCCATGAGCGCCCCGCCGACGGCGTCTCGCCGGACGTCACCCCGAAGGAGGGCCACGTGGACCTCTCCGTGACGCCGGAGCTGGCGGAGCTGCGCCGGACCGTGCGCGACTTCCTCGCCAAGGCCTCGCCGGAGGCCGAGGTCAGGCGGCTGATGGACACCGACGAGGGCTACGACGCCGACGTCTGGCGGGCACTCGCCGCCGACCTCGGCCTCGCGGGGCTCGCCCTGCCCGAACGGTACGGCGGCGCGGGCTGCGGGTTCGTCGAACTGGGAGTCGTCCTCGAGGAGGCCGGCCGGGCGCTGCTGTGCGCGCCGATCCTCTCGACCGTCGTGCTGGCCGCCCCCACCCTGCTCGCGCTCGGCGACGAGGCGGCGTGCGCCGACTACCTGCCGGCCATCGCCGCGGGCGAGACCGTCGCCACGCTCGCGCTCACCGAGCCCTCCGGGCTTCCCAGCGCGGACGCGGTCACGACCACGGCCACGCGCGGCGCGGACGGCTGGCGGCTGACCGGGACCACGGCGTTCGTGCTCGACGGCCACACCGCCACGCTCCTGCTGGTCCCCGCGCGCACCGGCGCGGGCCTCGGCGTGTTCGCCGTCGAGGCCCGCCCCGGCGCGGGCCTCGGCGACGGCGCGCCCGGCCTGCGCCGCCGGCCCCAGGCCACGCTCGACCAGACCCGCAGGCAGGCCACGCTCACCTTCGACGCGACGCCGGCCCGGCTGCTCGGCGAGGAGGGCGCGGCGGGGCCGGCGCTGTCCCGGGTGCTCGACCTCGCGGCCGTCGCGACCGCCACCGAGCAGGCCGGCGGCGCCGCTCGGGTACTCGACATGGCGGTCGACTACGCGAAGACCCGTGTCCAGTTCGGCCGGCCGATCGGCTCCTTCCAGGCCGTCAAGCACAAGCTCGCCGACCTGCACCTCGAGGTGGAGTCGGCCCGCTCGGCCGCCTACGCCGGCCTGTGGGCCGCGGACGAGGACCCCGCCGGGCTTCGAGAAGCCGCGAGCCTGGCCAAGGCCTGCTGCGGCGACGCGTTCGTCAGGGCCGCGGCGGAGAACATCCAGGTGCACGGCGGGATCGGAGTCACCTGGGAACACCCGGGGCACCTCTACTTCAAGCGGGCGCACGGCTCCGCCCAGCTGTTCGGCAACGCCGCCCACCACCGTCAGAGGCTCGCGGAGCTGGTGCTCGCGGGCCTTCCCGACTAGGGGCGACCTGATGATCGGACGACAGCGGCCACCCGAACGTGGCGGCCCGGGCGGGACGGCGCCCGACGCGGGCCCTCGCACGGTCCGAAGACGCCCGCGACGTGCGACCATGGTCACCGGCGCGCGGTCCGGTCTGACGGTCTGTCAGACTGACGGCCCGCCCGCTGGCTTCGACCGGAGCCAGCCTGGCGGCCGCCACCGCTCACCGGTGAGAAGGGACTGACGCGTGCAGGAACGCACTGAGCTCCGGGCTGCCGTGTCCAATGCCAGCCGTGGCCGGCGCGACACCGACGCGCCGGAGAAGCAGCGTCGCGGCACCGGGCGCACCATCCGGGGCCGCCAGACGCGCCGCCAGCTTCTTGACGCCGCCAAGGTCGTGTTCGAGCGCGACGGCTTCGTGCACGCCCGGATCGTCGACATCTGCGACCTCGCCGGGATCTCGCACGGCTCGTTCTACACCTATTTCGTCTCGAAGGAAGAGATCTTCAACGAGATCACCGACTCCGTCGAGCTCGACCTGCTGACCCTCGACCCGGCGCCCGAGGACGCCGACCCGATCGAGCGGATCCGGCTGGCGAACGAGCACTACCTGCGGGTGTACGGCGCCAACGCCAAGCTCATGCGGGTCATCCATCAGGTCTCCACCATCGACGAGCGCGTGCGCGAGACCCGCATCCAGCGGCAGGACGCCTTCGGCCGGGCCATCGAACGCCGCGTCCGCCACCTCCAGGAAGCCGGCATCGCCGACCCCACGATCGACGCGGCCTACGCCGCCCAGGCACTCGGCGGAATGGTCGCCTACTTCGCCGAATACCTCTTCAACACCAACAACCTCTTTGGCTTCGACCTCGACGGCGCCACCGAGCAGCTCACCCGTATCTGGACGAACGCGCTCGGCATTCCCGTCCCCGCCGAGGACGACGCGCCCTCGGGCGACCCGCGCGCGGACCACCGCCCGAGCGGCTGACGAACCAGGCGGTGCCCGGGCCGGGCGTCGTCGCGGACGCCGACGTCACCGAACAGGCCCCACGCCACCGAACAGCCCGGTGCCACCGCCGACCGCGCCGGCCGGTCGGCGGCGATGGCGGCCGGGCACAGATCTGAAGTTGACCTCGATGTTGCACATGATGGGGGTGCCGCAATGGTCCCAAAGCCCGCGCTCGGGCTGAGCCTCGCCGCAATCCGCGGCGGGGACCCACGGTCGCTCGCGGACGTCGCGCTGCGGGCCGAAGCGGCCGGATACGACTCCGTCTGGTCGGCCGAGGCCTGGGGAAGCGACGCGTTCACCCCGCTGGCGTACCTCGCCGCGCGGACCAGCGGCCTGCGGCTGGGCACCGCCATCGCGCAGATGGCGGCGCGCACCCCGGCGGCGACCGCGATGACCGTGCTGACCCTGCAACAGCTGTCCGAGGGCCGGCTCATCCTCGGCCTGGGCGCGTCGGGGCCACAGGTCGTCGAAGGCTGGCACGGCGTGCCCTACCACCCTCCCGTCCAGATGACCCGCGAGTACCTGACCATCCTGCGCACCGCCCTCACCGGCACCGACAAGCTCCAGTTCACCGGCTCGACCTACCAGATCCCCTACACCGGGACCGGCGCCACCGGCCAGGGACGCCCCCTGCGCACCACCATGCCGCCCGCCCCGCACACACCCCTGCTGGTCGCCGCGATGGGCCCGAAAAACGTGGCCATGGCCGTCGAGCACGCCGATGGCCTGCTCCCCTACCTGTGGAGCCCGACCAGGTGGCGCGACACCTGGGGCGAGGCCCTCGGCAAGGCGCGCGCCGGATTCCAGGTCGCGCCCACGGTGCTCGCCTGCGTCGGCGACGACCTCGACGCCTGCCGCGACCGGGTGCGTCCGCGCATCGCGCTGCACATCGGCGGCATGGGCTCCCGGACGAAGAACTTCTACGCCTCGCTGGTCTCCCGCTACGGCTACGCCGACGAGGTCGCCCGCATCCAGGACCTCTACCTCGGCGGGCAGCGTGCCGCCGCCTGCGCCGCCGTCCCCGACGAACTCGTCGACGACCTCGCCCTGGTCGGCCCACTCCCCCGCGTCGCCGAGCAGCTCGCGGCGTGGCGCGACAGCCCGGTCACCACGATGATCCTCGAGCCGACGGACCCCGACATGCTCGAGGACCTCGCGAAGATCTGGTGACCGCCGCGCGGGTGCGCGGCGTGCCGCCTCAGACAGCCCCGCCCGGAATCACGGGCGCGCTGCTCGACGTGAACGCCGGCCACCTGTTCGCGCCGTGACCGGAGCCGTCCCGCGCTTCGCGGAGGCCGGGTGGCCTCGGCCCGTCGACGGGTTTCGCGGCGGCGGGCTGGTGCGCGCCTAGGGCGAAGCGTGCCCTAGGGCTGTGTGGTCCTCGGCTGACGCATGAGCCGCGCCTGGCGGCTCGCGAACCGCCACTGGCCGTCGACGCGGACGAACTCGTCGTCGTAGCGGCCCGCGAGGGCCGGCACCAGGCGGCCCTCCTCGAAGCGCAGGAAGACGAAGTCGGACGCCACGCGCGCCGTGCCGCCCGGGGTGGCTGGCGGTGTCACCACGACGTTGACCGTCAGGTGCTTGCCGCGCTGCTCTTCCTTCCCGGAGGAGGCCTGGAAGAACTCGAGGATCTCCCGTGTCCCCCGCGCCGTGCGGCCACCGAAGGTGAACAGGCCGTCCGGAGCGAACAGCGCCGCCACGCCGTCGAGGTCGCCGTCGTCGCAGCAGTGGCAGTAACGGGCCAGGGCGGCGCGGACGGCGAGCTCGTCCGCGAGCGGGAAGTCGCTCACATGCACCTCGTCTTCGAGAAGGATTCCGGCGCTTCGTGCGCCGGCCGTGGCGGGGCCACACGGGCGCCCGCGCCCACGGCGGACGCGTGGGCGCGAGCCGCGGGCGGGCCCGGCTGATCCGGCCGCCGGTCCGGAGGACCACCTGCCCGGCGCCCGGCCCGCTGGTCAGGTACCCCGCAGCCGGTCGGCGAGGTCGGAGCTCTTCGCGGGGCTTTCCATGACCAGCCGCGACCGGACGACTTTGCCGGAGGCGGTCCTGGGCAGCGGCCCGTCCCAGCGCACGAGCTGCTCCGGCAGCTTGCGCCGGGCCAGGCCGTGGGCGAGCAGGAAGGCGACGGCGTCGTCCAGCGTCACCGCCGCTCCCTCGGCGGGCTGGACCGCCACGGCCAGCCGTTCCCCGGTCGACGGGTCGGGCATCGCGAAGGACGCGACCTCCAGCGCGCCCGGCAGGCCGGCCAGCGCCGCGTCGACCTCGGTCAGCGAGATCTTCAGGCCGTTGCGGTTCACGATCTCCGTCAGCCGCCCCGTCACCGTCAGCCGGCCGTCGTGCAGCTCGATCTGGTCGCCGCAGCGGTACCAGCCGTCCTCGAACGCGGCGGCGTTGTCCGCCGGGTCGAGGTAGCCCAGGAACAGGCACGGCCCGCGCAGCAGGCCCTCTCCCGGGTGCCGCGCCGAGCCGACCCGCGCCTCGCCGCCCGGCAGCGGCGCCCCGTCGTCCGACAGCCGCCGCTCGCGGTCGTCGGCCGGCAGGCTGCCGCTGAAGTTGGGTGCCTCCGACGAGCCGTAGACGCGCGCGATCTCGATGCCGAACCCGTCCATGGCCAGCTCCAGCAGCGGCCGCGGCAGCATCGAGCCCCCCAGCGCGAGCGTGCGCAGGGACAGTCCCCCGCCCGGCGACGACCCGCCCGGCGACGACCCGGCGTCGCCGGCGGCGCGCAGCAGCCGCTCGGCGATGACGGGGGCGCCGCCCAGCAGGGTGGCGCCCACGGCGTTCATCCGCGCCAGCGACTCCCGCGGGGAGAAGGCGTCCTCGAGCACGAGGGTCGCGTGCGTGTCCGCCGCCAGGTGCAGCTGCATGATCCCCGTGATGCTGGTCAGCGGGCTGACGAGGAACGCCACCGTGTTCTCGTCCGCGCCGGTGACCTGGGCCATGTTGCGGGCGCCGGCGGTCAGCGTGTTGAGCGAGTGGACGACGCCCTTGGGCCGGCTCGTCGTCCCCGACGAGAACAGGACAACGGCGGGCCGGTCCCGGTCCGGCTCGGGGAACGGCTCCGGCTCGTTCCCGGGCTCGGCCGACGCCGTCGGCGAGGCGGTCGAGGGCGCGGCGGCGGACGCCGCGCCGAACAGTTCCAGCGGCACCACGGGGACCCCGGTCAGCGCCCCCGCCAGCCGGTCGGCCTCGGCGGTGGGCAAGAGCACGGGCGCCCCGGCGGGCAGGCTGTCGAGGGCCACCAGCAGGTCGGCCTCGCCGCAGCGGCGGTCGAGGACGACGAGGGTCACGCCCGCGCGCGCCAGGGCGTGATAGGCGATCACACCGTGCCGGGTGTTGCCGCTGACCAGCACGACGCCGTCGCCGGCGCCGATCCCGCGCCCGGCCAGGGTGGCCAGGCCCGCGCGCACGGCCGCCGCGAGCTCGGCATAGGTGAGCCGGCCGGCGCCGTCGACGAGCGCGGACGCGCCGGGCCGCCGGGCGGCCGCCGCCTCGACGCCGTCGGCGAGCGCGCGGTCGTCCCACAGGCCCAGCGCCCGGTAACGCGCCGCGTCGGCCGCCCGGACGCGCGGGAACCCGGCGAGCGCCTCGGTCACCACGTCGGTCCCCCTCGCCGGGCCGGGCCCGGCCTCAGGCGCGGGGAAGGCCGAGCAACTGCCGGCCGACGATGCCGCGCAGGATCTCCGACGCCCCGCCGGAGATCGTGAGGGCCCGTGACCACAGGAACGCCTCGTACCACCGCCGCTCGACCTCCCTGCCCTCGTCGTCCACCCAGGAGGCCGCCGCGAGCAGCTCGAGCGCCCGCTCGCACAGCTCGACGTTGAGCTCGGTGTAGACGAGCTTCGCCACGGCCCCGTCGCTGGGGTGCTCCTCGTCGCGCATGACCCGCCGGACCGTGTCCGCCACGACGAGCCGCGCGGCCTCCACGCGTGCCAGCACCCCGGCCAGCGTCACCTGGACGTCCTCGCGGCCCAGCAGCGGGCTTCCGTCCGCCAGGCGCGCGTGCCGCGCGAGCGCCACCAGGTCGTCGTACATCATCTCCAGCTGGACCGCGTTCGCGCCGACGAACGCGCGCTCCGACGCGAGCCCGGAGCTGATGACCTTCCAGCCGCCGCCGACCTCGCCCAGCACGGCCTCGGGATCGAGCCGCAGCTCGTCGAGGAAGACCTCGCAGAACTCCGCGTGGCCCGTCATCTCCCGGATCGGGCGGACGGTGATGCCGGGGCTGCCCATCGGCACGACGAACGCGGTCAACCCGGCATGGCGGTCCACCGTCGGGTCGGTGCGCGCGAGCAGCATGCCCTGGTCGGCCCACTGCCCGTCGGTGCACCAGACCTTCTGACCGGTGACGACGTAGCCCGCGCCGTCCGGCTCGGCCCGGGTGCGCAGCGAGGCCAGGTCGCTGCCGGCGCCCGGCTCGCTGAACAGCTGGCACCAGACGTGCTCGCCGGACCGGATGCGCGGCAGGTACGCCCGCTTCTGCGCGTCCGAGCCGAACGTCAGGATCGCGTGGCTGGCCAGCATCACCTGGTCCAGCGGGCGGTAGGCCCGCGCGCGGAACAGCTCCTCCATGAGGATGAGGTCCCGCGTCGGCCGGTGGTGGGGGTTGCCGCCCCACTCGGCCGGCCAGCCGGCGCCGAGATAGCCGGCCTCGTACAGGCCCCGCAGCCAGGCGCGGATCGCCTGTTCCTCGTCCGTGCCCGCGGGCACCCGGACACCCTCGGGCATCCGGAAGCGCGGGGCGCGCTCGGCGATGAAGTCCCGCACGCCGGCGCGGAACGCCTCGTCGGAGACGTCGCCACCGTGCCGGTCGTCGCCGCCGTGCCGGTCGTCGATCGTCGTTGCCACTGCGCCGGTTTCGATGCCGGGTTCCATCGCTCAGGCCGACCCGGCCCGGCGCAGCATCCGCGCGAGGTTGTTCTGGAACGCCGGCTCGTCGAAGGAGGCCGCCTCCCTGTCCATCGCCGCCGCGAGCAGCGTGTCGACCCCGGCGCGCAGGGCGCTGTTGAGCAGCGCCTTGGTCTCCGCGACCGCCTGGGGCGGCAGGGCGGCCAGGCGCTCCGCGAGCCCGAGCGCCACGGGCAGCGCCTCGCCGCGGCCGACGACCCTGTTGGCCAGGCCCAGCCGGAACGCCTCCTCGGCGGGCAGGCGGTCGCCGAGAAGGATGAACTCCTTGGCGCGCAGCAGGCTCATCAGCAGGGGCCAGGTCAGCGCTCCCCCGTCGGCGGCGACCAGCCCGAGCGCGACGTGCGGGTCGGCGAAGTAGGCGTGCTCCTCGACGATCACGAGGTCGCTCATCGCGGCGAGGCTGCACCCGAGGCCGACCGCCGGGCCGGCCACGGCCGACACGATCGGGACGCGCAGCGAGGTCATCCCGCGGACGATCTCGGCGGCCTCGGCCATGATGGCCGCGCGCAGCGCGGTGTCGCCGACCATCCGGTCCAGCAGGCCGAGGTCGCCGCCGGCGGAGAAGGCCCTGCCGGCCCCGGTGAGGACGACGGCGCGGGCCTCCTGGTCGGCGGCGAGCTCCCGCCAGGTCCGCTCGAGCGCGCCGTGCAGCTCCTCGTCCGTCGCGTTGAGCGACGCCGGCCGGTTCAGGGTCACGACCCGCACGGCGCCGCGCGCCTCGATCAGGACCGGGTCTCCCGGATCCTGGCTGTTCTCAGGCTGGCCGTCGGCCATGTCACTCCCGCGGTCCGTCCAGGATGTCAAAGTCGACATCGATATTGCGCCGACCATTCCATAATGTCTATATTGATGTCAATGTTGAACTTGGCGTGCCGGCGTGCGGCGGGCCGGCGCCGCGCCTGGGCACGAGCGGCGTGGCGCCGGCCCGGACCACGTCCAGCGCCCGCCGGGGACCGGCCTGCCAGGCACGAGCGGTGAGTCACCTCCCGCGCGGGATCCCGCGCGGGATCCAAGGTTCAGGGAAACATCCGCAGCGACGACGGAAAAGGTTTACCGCATGACGACGACGCGCGCCGACCTGCTGGAGCTGGCCGCCACCCTGCGCAGGGCGCTCGGCACGGACGCGGGCGCCCAACCGACCGAGCCCGGCCAGGACTGGCGGGCGGGCTGGCCGGCGCTCGCCCAGCTCGGGATCGCCGCGCTGTGCGTCACCGAGGAGTGCGACGGCTTCGGCGCCGAGGTGGCGGCCGCGCTGGTCGTCAGCCGGGAGCTCGGGGCGGCGCTGCACCCCGGCCCCTACGCCGCGCTGACCGCCGCCTCCTACGCGCTGTCCCGCTGGCTCGACGAGGACCACCGCGCCGGCCCGCTCGCCGGCCTCGTCGACGGGACGCACGTGCCGACGCTCGCGTTCCTGGACGCGGACGCGGTCACGGAGGGCGACGGCCCCACGGTGCTGGTCAGCGGCCGGGCCCGCCTGGTGGCCGGGGCGGCCGACGCCGACTCGTTCGTGCTCCTGGCCGCGGACGGCGACCGGATGCTGTTCGTCCCGAAGGCGGCCACCTGCGCGACGATCCACGCCCATTCCTTCGACGTCACCCGCTCGTGCGCGGACGTCGCCTTCTCCGGGGCGGCCGCGCGGCCGCTCGCGGCGCCGCCCGACGGGAGCGCGCGGGTCGAGCTGCTGCACGGCCTGCTGCTGGCGGGCGACGCGCTGGGCGGCCTCGAGCGGACGCTCGGCCGGACGGTGGACTACGCCGGCCAGCGCACGGCGTTCGGCCGGCCCCTCGGCGGCTTCCAGGCCGTCCAGCACCGGCTGGTCGACCACACCGTGCGCCTGCGCGGCCTGTCCCTGCTGGCCGACGAGGCGGCGAACCGGCTCACCGACGGCGCCGAGGGCGCGGACCGCCACGCGCTGGCGGCCACCGCCTCGGTCGCCGAGAGCGCGGTGCCGATGCTGCACGACCTGCTGCAGCTCACCGGCGCGATCGGCTTCACCTGGGAGTACGGCCTGCACCTCTACGAGCGGCGCGCCCACCTGGACGCCCGCCTGTCCCGCGACCCGCGCCGCGCCCTGCGCTCGCTGGCGCGGCTCGCCGGCTGGGCCGACGCGGGCGCGGTCGCGGTCGGCGCCGGGCCGCGCCTCAGGGACTCGTGACGCCGGCGTCGACCGGGAGGGTGATTCCGGTGATCGCGCGCGCCTCGTCCGAGACGAGCCAGACGATCGCGTTGGTGACGTCGGCCGGCTCCAGGATGTTGATGGGCAGCAGCCGCGGTGAGACATCGAGGATCCTGGCGCCCTCCGGGTCCTCGTAGAGCTCCGCGAACCGGTCGTTCATCACCATCGGCGTGGCGACGCCCATCGGATGGACGGTGTTGACCCGGATGCCGTGCCGCCCGAGCACCTTGGCGTAGCCCCGCATCAGGCCGACGACGCCGTGCTTGGCGGCGCTGTAGCCGGCGATGCCGCCGGTGCCGTCGTGCATCCCGGCGAGCCCCGCGGTGGAGCTGGTGATGACGATCGACCCGCCGTCTCCCTGGTCGATCATCGGCTGGGCGGCGACCCGGATCGTGTTGTAGACGCCGGTCAGCATCACGCCAACGGCATCGGCCCAGTTCCGCGCCGACTGGTCGAGCGTCTCGGCACCCCGTGAGATGTGCAGGATGCCGGCGTTCGCCAGCACGATGTCGAGCCGGCCGAACTCGCCCAGCGTCTGCTTGACCGCCCCGTCCATGGCGTGGATGTCCCGCACGTCCGCGACGATGGGCACGCAGCGGCCGCCGGCCGCCGCCACGAGCGCCACCGTCTCCTCGAGATCGCCCCTGGTCGCCATCGGGTAGGGCACCGACTCGATCTGGTCGGCGATGTCGAGGGCCGCGATGTCGGCGCCCTCGCGGGCGAGCGCCACGGCATGGGACCGTCCCTGGCCGCGCGCCGCGCCGGTGATGAACGCGACCTTGCCCCGCAGCCGACCGTTGCTCGGCGTCATTTCCGTGCCTCTCGTCTCCAGGGCCGGGCGGCCGCGCCGCCCGGCCCAGCCAGACCACATCGACGACGTACCGCCGGCGCTACTCGATGAGCTCGTAGAAGGCGACGATCGAGGGAAGGTCGATCGCGTCGCTCAGGCGGATGCGCCCCTGCTGGGTGCGCAGTCCCAGCTCCTCCATGGGGACGTCGAAGTCGTCGGCCTCGACCTCGTAGATGATGACGTAGGAGGGTGTCGACGGGCCGGCCTTGATCCCTCCGGCGTCACGCACCCGATAGCGGCGGGCGGCCACGAATCCCGGGACCGCCCGGACGTCGGGAATGTGCTCCTCGTCGTACCACCTGTTGTACTCGGCCTCGCGCTCGGCGCTCACGGGATTCGACTGCACCAGCAGAATGCCCTTCGGCATGGTTCGCTCCAGGTTCGATCCGGACGGTCGTCGGTCGGCGACGAACGATGGCAACCGCGGGGGCGGCCCGGCGAGGGCCGCTCGCCGCGCTCGGCTGGCCGCCGCGCGCCGGGCGCGGACCGGCGGCCAGCCGGGTCGGTCCTTGGCCAGCTACGAGCCGCCGACCTCGTACGTCGTCGGCTGCCCCTTGCCGTCGAGCTTGGTGATCAGGCCGCCACTGACGCAGGCGGCCGGCGAGGCCGGTATCGCCTTGCCGCCGCACTGGAACTGCAGGCCACCCGCCGCGGGCAGTTCCTTCGCGGGCATCGCCTTGATCGCCGCGATGACCGTCGCCGGCGTAATGTCGCCGGTGAGGTCCTCCACCGCCACCTGCAGGCCGGCGACCGCCATGAAGGTGTTGATTCCCGCGATCTTGCTGGTGTCGATGTCCTTGCCGTAGGTGGCGGCGACGGCGTTGTAGAGCTGGGTCGACGGGTTGTCCGTGCCGAGCGGCGCCGTGGCGGAGACGCTGATGCCCTCCAGCATGTCGCCGGGGACGGCGGTGCGGGTGGCGTCGGTGATGCACTGGGCGATCGCGGAGATCGGGCCGGTGAACCCGACGGCGCGCAGGCCGTTGAAGGCGCTGATGCAGAACGAGTCGTTGCCGAGGATGAAGACGCCTCCGCCGTCGGCGGCGATCTGCTGCATCTGTGGGGTCATGTCAGCGGTGCCAGGGGCGATGGCGACCAGTTCGAAGTCGAGGCCGGCCTTCTCGTAGGCGGCGGGCGCGCTGGCTTCGAGCAGTCCCTTGGCTGCCGGCACGTCGATCACCACGGCGGTGACCTTCTTGACGCCGGCCTGCTTCGCGGTCTCGATCGGCAGGCCGATGGTCCCGAAGCTCGGGTCGGCGAACATGAACGTGTTCTCGGGGTCATTGAGCAGCGCCGGCGTGCCGGTGGAGTAGAACACGGTCGGCACGCCCGCCTCGTGCAGCGGTGTCCAGGCGCTCTCCTGGGAGGCGACCCCGCCGATCACCACGGCGGCTACGTCCTGCTCGATCAGGCTGTTGGCACAGTCGGCGGTCTTGCCCGGATCGGCCAGGGACTCGCAGGTCACCAGCTCGATCGGCCGGCCAGCGATCCCCGAGCGGTGCTCGTTGAGGTAGCCCACCGTGGCCTTGCCGACCGCGAACTCGACCGACTGGTCGACGATCGACGACTTCCCGTCGGAGACGAGCCCGATCAGCACCGGCTCGCCGGCCGCCTTCGCGACCGGCCCGAGCACGCCGGCCGCGGCCGGGGCTCCGGTGGCCGTGCCGGGGTCTGCCGCGTCGCTGTCGTCGCCGCCCCCACAGGCCGCGACCAGGAACAGGCTCACGGCCAGCCCGCCGGCTAACGCTCCTAAGCGGGCCGCGGCCGGGCGTCGCCCCGTCGTTCTCCGGCGGGTCGTGCCACGGCGGTAGCGCTCGTGCCGCATGGGCGGGTACCTCGTTTCGGTTGTTCGTCCCGAGACCCGGGACCGGGGAAGACGAGAGTGATCAGGAAGCCGTGCTCGGCCGCGCCGCCGCCGTCACGTGGCTCGCGCTCGCGGCTCGCGGGCCGTGACCTGGATCGGGACCGTCCGGCTGACTGTGAGGAGGATCGCAGCGCCCCGCGCAGAAGTCAACGTTCTACCCAAAGCGATATGAGGTCTTCCCAAGCACGAGACTGGCGACCTACATTCGAACGGTCCCCCAGCGTCGAGCCAGGGATCGAGGCACAGGGATCGAGACAGCGGGATCGAGACGCAGGCCGAGGCGAAGGCGGAGGGGGCCGCCGGGCCAGGCGACGGGTCGGCCATCCCGATGGCGACCAACCGAGGAGGAGCCGCGTGACGGAGCACGCATTCGACGGTTCAAGGGTCGTCGAGCTCGCCCAGTGGATGTTCGTGCCGGCCGCCGGCCGGGATACGGGTAACGTTCCTGCCATGGCCTGGGCTGAACGCGCCGCCGACCGGTCACCGCTGGTGCACCGTTCCCGCTCGCGGAGCCTCCAGCAGACGCGGACCATCGTGGAGGCCGCCCACCGGCTGATCGCCGCGAAAGGCGCCTCCTTCACGACGCAGGAGCTCGTGAAGGAGGCCGGGGTGGCGATGCAGACCTTCTACCGGCATTTCACGGGGAAGGACCAGCTACTCCTCGCCGTCATCGAGGACCTGGTCTCGCGCTACGCCGGACGGTACGAGCAGGCCGCGCGTCATCTCCCGGACCCGCTGTCGCGGCTGCGGTACTACCTCACGGCGACGGTGACCGGGCTGTTCGACGACCTGGCCGGGGCCCGCTTCGTCACCTCCGAGCACTGGCGGCTCCGGGAGCGCTTCCCGGACGAGATCGCGGCCGCCGACCAGCCCTTCGTCGACCTGATCGAGCGGGAGCTGCGAGCGGCCCAGGACGCCGGCCTGCTGCCGCCGAGTGACGTCGGACGGGACGCGGAGATGGTCGCCCGGCTCGCGATGTCCGTGTTCCATCACTACGCGTTCGCGCCAAGCCACCGGTCGGCCCAGGACCTCGGCGACTACCTCTGGGAGTTCTGCCTGGGCGGCATCAGCCGTTCGGATGTCGCGCGGCTCAACGCCACGATCACCCGGGTCGCCGACCCGCCCGGGGCGGAGCTGGGCGGGGCGGACCTGGGCGAGGACTCCGGCGCGCAGACGCGCATCCCCACTCACTAGCCCCGAAACCGCCGCCAGGTGACGCGCGGCGGATGCCCGAGGCGTCCGCGGCGCCCGCTCCGCCTCGCCGTGCCCAGCCCCCGCGGTGCTCCGCCCCGCTCTGGCCCGCCCCTGCCCTGGTCCGCCGCTGCCGTCGTCCGCCGTCGTCCGCCGTCGCCAGCCACCGTCGCCAGCCACCGTCGCCGACCGCGCCGGCCCGTCCCGAGGAGACCCGATGTCCGTACAACGCTGGCCGGTGCGGCCAGTACCGAGCGACCTGACCGACGAGTGGCGGCGGGCGGGCCTGTGGGACGACACGACGCTCGGCGCCCGGATCGACGGGGCGCTGCGGGAGCACGCCGGGCAGGAGTTCCACGTTCATTCGCTGGAGCGGCCCTGGAAGGGGACCTTCGGCGAGTTACGGGAGCGGGCGCTGGCGGTGGCCGGCGGGCTGGCCGCGCGCGGGGTGCGCCCGGGCGACGCGGTCGCCTTCCAGCTGCCCAACTGGGCGGAGGCGGCGGTCGTCTTCTACGCCAGCTCGTTCCTCGGCGCCGTCGTCGTGCCGATCGTGCACTTCTACGGCGTCAAGGAGGTCTCCTACATCCTGCGGCGCACCGAGGTGGCCGCGTTCGTCACGGCCGCCCGGTTCGGCCGGCGTGACTTCCTCGCCGATCTTCCGAAGGTCCTCGACGGCGCCCCGTCGGTGAAGGTGGCAGCCGTCGTCGGCGCGGGCGACGGGCCGCTGCCGGCCGGCGCCGTCGGGTTCGACACGCTGGCGGCCGGTCGGGCGCTGGCCGGGCCGGTCGAGGTCGATCCCGACGGGCCGGCCGTCGTCGCCTACACGTCGGGCACGACCGCCGACCCGAAGGGGGTGGTGCACTCCCACAACACGCTCGGGGCGGAGCTGCGCCAGCTCGACGACATGGACGCGGGCGGCGGCCTGTCCTCGCTGGTCGGTGCCCCCGTGGGCCACTTCATGGGCATGCTCGGCGCGCTGCTGCTGCCCGCCGTACACGACCGGCCGGTGCACCTGATCGACGTCTGGGACCCGGCCAGGGTGCTGTCCACGATGCGCACGTGGGGCCTTGCCGCCGGGTCAGGGTCGACGTTCTTCCTGACGAGCCTGCTCGACCACCCCGACCTGACCGCCGAGCACCTGAGCCTCATGCGCTACGTCGGGCTGGGCGGGTCGGCGGTGCCGCCGGCCGTCGCGGACCGGGCGACCGCGGCCGGGCTCTCCGTCCTGCGCAGCTACGGCGCGACCGAGCATCCCTCCATCACCGGTTCCCGGCACGCCGACGACGCCCGGTCCCGGCTGCGCACCGACGGCCGGCCCATGCCCGGGGTCGAGATCAGGCTGCTCGACGACGACGGCGCGGCGGTGCCCGTGGGAGCGCCGGGCGAGATCTGGTCACGCGGGCCGGACTGCTGCGTCGGCTACACCGACCCGGCGGTCACGGCGCGCGCGTTCGACGCCGACGGCTGGTACCGCACCGAGGACGTCGGCGTGCTCGACGACACCGGGTGCCTGACGATCACCGACCGGAAGAAGGACATCATCATCCGGGGCGGCGAGAACATCAGCGCCGCCGAGGTCGAGGAGCTGCTCCTGCGGGTCGTCCCCGGCCTGCTGGAGGTCGCGGTCGTCTCGATCCCGGACGCCCGGTTCGGCGAGAAGGTCGCCGCCGTGCTGCGGATGGCGCCGGGCGCGGCAGCGCCCGGCCTCGACGCCGCGCGGGCGCTCCTGCTCGACGCCGGGCTCGGCCGCCAGAAGCTGCCGGAGTACCTCGGCACGGTGGACGACTTCCCCCGCACGTCAACCGCGAAGATCATCAAGGCTGACCTGCGGCGGTGGGCGGCCGAACGCGCCGCGGCCGCCGGGGGCTAGCGACCGTACGCCTCTTCGGGCGCGCCGGCGCGGGACGGCGCGGGAGCCGCCGTCACGACTCCAGGGCCTCCTGGGGGACGACGGCGGTCTCCGGCAGGCCCGCGCCGGTGACCGCCACCGGGTCGAGGTCGTCGGCCAGGGGCGGGAACGCGGGCTTCCGCTTCTCCAGGAAGCTGTCCAGGCCCTCGCGGAAGTCGGCGCCCTTCACGGCGACCGCCATCGCGCGGTAGGAGCGGCGCAGCGCGGTCTCCAGATCACTCTGCTGGTCGGCGTGCAGCTGGTGGCGCAGGAGGGCGAGCGACGCCGGCGAGCAGTTCGCGGCGATGTCCGCGGCGTAGGCGCGGGCCGCCGCGACGAGCTCGCCCGGCTCGACGACCCGGCTCACGAGGCCCAGCGCGGACGCCTCGTCCGCGTCGAAGACCCGTCCGGACAGCAGGAGGTCCGCCGCCCGTTCCGCGCCTATCAGCCGCGGCAGCAGCCAGGTGACGCCGAACTCGCCAGCCAGGCCACGCCGGGCGAACGCCGTGGTGAACCGCGCTCCTCGGGCGGCGAACCGGACGTCGCACAACAGGGCCTGGACAAGGCCCATGCCAGCGCACGCGCCGTTGACGGCGGCGATCATCGGCTTGCGCAGCGACCAGGCCAGCACCGGCGAGCGACGCCCGGACAGGTCGAGACCGGCGTCCGCGATCCCGTCGAGGCGCTCGCTGTCCACGCCAGGACAGAAGGTGCGCCCGGCGCCGGTCACGACCACGACCCGGACCCGAGGGTCGCGGTCGACCCGCTCGAGCACCTCGAAGTAGTGGCGCTCCAGCTCCGGGTTCCAGGCGTTGCGCCGTTCCGGGCGGTTCAGCGTGACGACGCCGACGCCGTCGGCGCCGACGGTGAGCAGCACCGGCCCCTCGGCCACCACCGCCACGTCGCCGCCCGTCGCCGCCGCGCCGACCACGTCCGCCGTCCGCTGGTCACTCGCCGTCACTGCTCGCTCGCCGTCACTCGTCACTCGCCTTCCCTCGGACAAGAACCACCACCGGGCGCGCGCAGATGCCCGGCGCGCGGGCGGGACAGCCGCCTGTCCCCGCGCCCGGGGCGTCTGCGCGGGGCCCGGCGCCTCAACGGTAGCGAGTCAGGCCTTCGCCAGGGCCAAGACGTCCAGCGCGTTGTCGCGCGCGACCTTCTGGAGGTCCTCGGCCGGCAGGTGGCCGAGCGACTCGGTGACGAAGTCGACGGGCGCCACGACCCCCTCGGCATGCGGCCAGTCGGAGCCGAGCAGCAGCCGGTCGACACGCACGTCGGCGAGCAGGCGCTCGTCGATCTGGTCCTCCCAGAACGGGGTGACCCAGACGTGCTCGCCGAACACGTCGCGGGGGTGCTCCTTGAAGAAGCCGGGGTTGCGGTTGGCGACGTCGTCGAGCCGGTGGAGCAAGTCGGGGATCCAGCCCGCGCCGTTCTCGACGCTGGCCATGCGCAGCCGGGGAAACCGCTCGAAGATGAGGTGGCACAGCGCGGCGCCGTAGAAGTCCGCCACCGCCCGGCCCTTGGTCAGCACGCCCCGCAGCGGCGAGCGCAGGACCGACTGCTCCTCGCGGCCGGGCTCCCACATCTGCACGAGCGTGTCGTAGCCGTCGACGCCCGCGTGGGTGGCCACCACGATCCCGGACTCCTCGGCCAGGCCCCAGAAGCCGTCGTAGGCGGGGTCGAACGGCGACCGGTAGCCGCCGGGCACGGGGACCGGCGCGTTGCGGACGTTCACCGCGACCGCGCCGCGGCCCAGCACGTCGCGCAGCTCGGCGACGGCGGCCGCGGGGTCGAGCAGCGGTACGTAGGGCACCGCGTACAGCCGGTCCTCGTACCGGTAGCCCCAGTCCTCCTCGAGCCACCGGTTGAACCCGTGGAACACCTTCGCCGCGGCGTCCGGGTCGTCCTTGAGCGCGTCCTCCACCCCGACGCCGAGGGTCGGGAACAGCAGCGTCGCGGCCACGCGCTGCTCGTCGAGCACCCGCAGCCGGGCCTCGCGGTCCTGGTACTCCGGGTGCTCGCTCAGCGGCTCCAGCCTGCCGAACGCCTCCCGGATGCCCTGGCGGTCCGGGTTGCCGCGGTACCAGGAGTACAGGCAACCGGGGCGGGCCACCGGGTCGAACGTGGGGTTGGCGATGTAGTTGTTGATCTTTCCGCCCACGACCAGGCGGCGACGGCCGTCGATGTCGGCCCACCGGATCCCGCGGCTGCCGAGCGACCGGTCCTGGTGGCGGGTGAAGGCGTCCGGCGCCTCGTAGTAGTGGTTGTCGAAGTCGAAGATCCACTCATCCTGTCGCACAGAGCCCATGAGACCGTCCCCGCAATCCAATTGTCAATATCGATGTCGATATAGCCAGAAGGGCTCTCCGGCGGGGGCCGCGGGCCACCCGACCCCTTGACGACCACCAGACCCACGCCGGCCCGCGGCGGCACCCTCGGCGCGGTCCGGCCCGTCGCGCGCCGCCCGTTCCGTCGTGGTACCACCCGGTCAGCGCCGCGGCCAGAGAAGGCCGCCCGGCGGCCATCACCGGGCGGCGCCCGGCGGCAGGCCGAGCGGCTGGCGGGCGGGCCCTGATAGACCTGTAATTGACATCGATGTTGACATATGGTCGGGAACGCTGCCCCCGCCGGCCTGCCCCGCCCGGCCCCGCCCGGCCCCGCCCGGCCGCGCCCGGCCCGCGGCCGCCGGCCCGCGAGAGCCTGCCGGGCGCCCGCGAGCCGAGCACCCGCGAGCCAGGCCACCCGACCAGAGCCCAACCCCGTGGAGGCGAGTACCTGATGTCGCACCCATCCGCGCCGGACCCCGGCACCGCCGCCGACGCGCCCTCCCTGGACGGGCTGGAGGACGCCGGGAGCCGGGAGGAGTTCACCGCCCGCGTCCGCGCGTGGTTCGAGTCGACCGCGCCGCGCAAGGGCTCACCCGAGGACTTCTCGGCCGTCCACGCGGTCACCGCGACGACACTCGCCGACTACCACGCCCACGAGCGGCACGCCCTCGCCGTGACCCGCGCCTGGCAGCGGCGGCTGTACGACGCGGGGCTGGCGGGCCGGTCGTGGCCGGCCGACTGCGGCGGCCTCGGCGCGCCCGCCTGGCAGGACGAGGTCGTCACCGAGGAACAGGCCCGCTTCGGCGTCTCGACGAAGATGTTCGCCGTCGCGCTCGAGATGGTGCCGGCCGTCCTGTTCGCGCACGGCACCCACGAGCAGCGGGTCGCCTACCTTCCGCCGATCCTGCGCGGCGAGCACGGCTGGTGCCAACTGCTGTCCGAGCCGGGCGCCGGCTCCGACCTGGCGAGCGCGTCGACGCGGGCCACGCCCGTCGACGGCGGCTGGTCCGTCACCGGGCAGAAGGTCTGGACGTCCAACGCCACCAGCGCGCGGTACGCGCTGCTCGTGGCCAGGACCGGGACGAAGGAGGAGGGCCGCGCCGGCCTGTCGTGCTTCGCGCTGGACATGGAGCAGCCCGGTGTGGACGTCCGCCCGCTGCGCCAGATGAACGGCGCCTACCACTTCAACGAGGTCTTCCTCGACGACGTCCTCGTGCCCGCGGGCGGTCTCATCGGCCGCCTCGGGGACGGCTGGGCCGTGCTGCGCACGATGCTCGCGAGCGAGCGCGCCGCGATCGGCGGCGGCACCAGCGGCCGCTCGGCCACCCGGCTCGTCGCGCTCGCCCGGCGGCTCGGCAGGGCCGACGACCCGGCCGCGCGCGACCTGGTGGCGCGGGCCGTCATCCGCGAACGGACCCTGGACCTGCTCCGGGCCAGGATGGCCGCCGGGCACGAGATCGCGGCGGCCGGCCCGGCGACGAAGCTGCTGTACTCCGAGCACGCCCGGCACAGCGCCGACGCGGCGATGACGCTGCTCGGGATGGCGGGGACCGTCGTCGACGACCCGCTGGCGCAGGAGTGGATCGAGCGGCTGCTGTTCGCCCCGGGCCTGCGCCTCGGCGGCGGCACCGACGAGATCCAGCGCAACGTCATCGCCGAGCGGGGCCTCGGCCTGCCCCGCTGAGGCCCGCCGCGCCGCCGGGACCGGCGGCGCGGCCCC
>NZ_JADWYU010000212.1 GCF_016786325.1 Frankia nepalensis
CCGGCCGTACGGCCGGCGGGCCTCGGCGAAACAGGCCGCGGGTCAGGCCGCCGGGAGTCAGACCATCGCCTGGAACATCCAGTGCTGCATCTCCAGCTCGCGGATCACCTGGATGACCAGGTCCTGGGTCACCGGGTCCGGCTGCTCGGTCGTGTCCATCCGCTCGCGCATCCGGGTGATGACGTCCGCCAGGATGTCGGTCATCGCGCGGATGACCTTCTCGTCCTGGATGAAACCGGGCTCCACCGCCTGGATCTTGCTCTGGCCGGCGATGGTGCCCACCTGGCCGTCCGGGTTCACGCCGATGGCCACGGCGCGCTCGGCCGCCTCATCGGTGTAGCGGCGCGCGATGTCGACGACCTGGTCGAGCTGAAGGTGAACCGACCGAAAGGACCGGCCGATCACGTTCCAGTGCAGCTGCTTTGCCACCAGTGAAAGATCGGTCAGGTCGACGACCATGCCCTGGAGGGCCTTACCGGTCACGGTGCGAGCCTCGTCCGACAGCGGGCCGCGAATGGCGCTCATGACGCTCCTCTTCTCGACGTCGGTCACGTTCTTGCTGTCGAGATACCCGTCCTTGTCCGGAGATACCCGTCCAGGACAATCGTCACGATCCGTGATAACAAACGCGCCGGTCGAAAGGGCCGAAAGACAGGTCGTCAGTCGCCGGGCCAGGTGCCGGTGACGCGGGCGAATCCGACGGCGGAGGCGCGGTCCACCGCCGTCTTGGTGGCCGCGAACACGGCGCCCTGCAACGCGGCGGCGAGAACGACCTTTGCCCAGTTGCTGTCGGACTTCAGCGCGCTAGGTGGTTCGGACTCGCCCGACACCGCCGTCCACAGCCGGTTCACGACCACGCCGGCGGCCGCGCCGGCGGCGATCCCGCCGACCATGCTCACCGGCCGGTAGGCGAGCTTCGCGGCCCTGCTCACTTTCCCCGCCGGCTCGCGAGCACGACCAGCACCAGCACGCCGGTCGCCGTGGGGATCAGGACCGCCGGCCGCCGGACCGTGCCCGCGACCGTGGCCGCCGCGTTGGCGATCGGTTCGGCCGCGCCGCTGTTGGCGGGCCTGACCCGGTCCGTCAGCTGGGCAGCCTTGGCCCGCGCTGGCGCGGTGACCACCTTGGCCTTGGCGAAGGCTGGCTGGGCCTTGGCCAGGGCTGGCTGGGCGACGGCGGCGGCCCGCGCCCGCGCGACCGCGGTCGCCGCCGCGGCCCTGGTCATCGCCGGCCCGGCCAGCTCGCCGGCCTTTTGCTGCGCGCGGCCGGCGAGGTCGCTGGCCGCGTGGCCCGCCTGGGCCGTCTTCGCCTTGACCTGGCGGCGGACGTCGATCTTCTCGGTGAGGGCGTCGACGGTCTCGGCGAGCTCGGCGCGGGTGCGGTCGATGTCCGCGCGCAGCTCGTCGGGGTCGCGCGCGGGCGTGTCGGACAGGGTCGCCGTGTTCGTGTTCTGGTTCGTCATCGCTGCCGGGCCTCCGCAATCGTGTGGATGTCCTGTTTCACGCTGTCGATCACGTCAGTGGGCAACGGCGGCGTCGCCGCGCTGAACTTCCTCCTGCCGGCCAGCGCCAGCGCGCCGGCCACGGCCAGCAACGCGACGGCGACGATCAGCGCGGCGAGCCACGCCGCCAGCACCGTCGCCAGGCCCAGCACCGCGCAGGCGATGAGCACGCCGACGCCGAAAAGGCCGACGGCGGCGGCGCCACCGAACAGGCCCCCGCCCGCGACGGCCTTCGCGCCTTTCCGCTTCATTTCCGCGCCGGCGAGGGCCTTCTCGTCGCGAACGAGCCGCCGGACCTCGCCCGACAGACGCCTGACGAGCCAGCCGACGGACGCGTTGCGCGCCGACGTGGGCGCGCCGGTAGTGCCAATGGCCATTGCTGACCCCACCGCCTCTGGAACAGACCGATCACCGACAAGAGTTGATCCGTCAGTTCCCGAGCGGTCGCCTGCTACACCTGCGGGCGAAAACCCGTGAAGTGAATGGCGAGCGGTTACCCGGCCGCGGGCCGCCTGCGGGGTGCGCGCGGGACCAGCACGTCCTGGACGCGGGCAAGCAGTTCGTCGACGTCCACGGGCTTGGTCACGTACTCGCTGGCGCCGGCGTCGAGGCACTTCTGCCGGTCGTCGGGCATCGCCTTCGCCGTGACCGCGATGATCGGGATGTCGGCGAACCGGGGCATGGCCCTGATGGCGGCCATGGTGGTGTAGCCGTCCATCTCCGGCATCATCACGTCCATGAGGACCAGGTCGGTCGACGGGTTGACCAGCAGTTTCTCGATCCCCTTCCGACCATCGGGAGCGTGGTCGACGGCCGCTCCGTAGAACTCGAGGATGCTGGTGATGGCGAAGACGTTGCGCACGTCGTCGTCGACCACGAGGACCGATCGCCCGGTGAGGATGTCCTCCTCGTCGCCGTCGTTCGCGTCCACCGGGTGATCGTGGCGCGGGGCGGGGTCCCCGGCGGGCGCCAGATCGCCGGCGGACGCGGGGCCGATGCGTCCGGCCTGGTTCGGCTGGTCAGCCGGCCGGTCCTCGGATACCGCCCGCGCGCTGGCCGCGGCCGGCGACCGGTCGGTAGCGAAGCTCGCCGCGGCGTCGCCGGGCGCCGCGCCCACGGAGGCGGGCCGACCGTCGCCGACGGCGCCGTTCAGGGCGGCGGACGGGGCGTGGGAGAGGTCGTCCGGCGTGGCCCCGCGCGGTTCGGCGCTGGTCATCTCGGCCGGTGGCGTGGTGGGCAGCCGCAGGGTGAAGGTGCTTCCGGTGCCGTAGACGCTGCGCGCGCGGATCTCGCCGCCGAGCAGGGTCGCGACCTCGCGGCAGATGGACAGGCCCAGCCCGGTGCCGCCGTAGCGGCGGCTGGTGGTGCCGTCGCCCTGCTGGAAGGCGCCGAAGATCCGGTCGAGGTTCTCCTCGGCGATGCCGATCCCCGTGTCGGCGACGGCGAACAGGACGTGGCCGCCACCGGTGGTGCCGGGCGCCTGGGTCCGGGTGATGGCCAGCTCGACGCGGCCGTGCTCCGTGAACTTCACGGCGTTCGACAGCAGGTTGCGCAGGATCTGGGCGAGCCGGTGCCGATCGGTGAGCAGGCGGTCGGGCACGTCCGGCGCGATGTCGATGCTGAGCAGCAGGCCCTTCTCCGTGGTGACGGGCGTGAACGTGGCCCGCAGGTCGTCGACCAGCGAGGCTAGCGCGACCGGCTCGACGTGCAGGTCCATCTTGCCCGCCTCGACCTTGGACAGGTCGAGGATGTCGTTGATGAGCTGCAGCAGGTCCGAGCCCGCCGAATGGATGACGTGGGCGTACTCGACCTGCTTGGCGGTCAGGTTGCCCTTCGGGTTCCGAGCAAGCAGGCCGGCGAGGATGAGCAGGCTGTTGAGCGGCGTACGCAGCTCGTGCGACATGTTGGCGAGGAACTCGGACTTGTACTTCGAGGCGAGCGCGAGCTGGCGGGCACGTTCCTCGAGCTCCTGCCGGGCATGCTCGATCTCGCGGTTCTTGATCTCGATGTCGTGCTTCTGCTGGGCCAGGAGATCGGCCTTCTCCTCGAGCTCGTCGTTCGAGCGCTGCAGGTCCTCCTGGCGGGACTGCAGCTCCTCCGAGCGCGCCTGCAGCTCGCCGGCCAGCCGCTGGGACTCCACCAGGAGGGCGTCGGTGCGGGCGTTCGCGACGATCGTGTTGACGTTGACGCCGATCGTCTCGGTGAGCTGGTTCAGGAACGCGTGGTGGACCTCGGTGAACGGGGCGAACGACGCCAGCTCGATGACGCCCAGCGCCTGGTCCTCGAACACGATGGGCAGCACGACGAGGGCGACGGGCGCGGCCCGGCCGACGCTCGAACCGATCGTGATGTAGTCGGTGGGGGTCTGGTCCACCACGATCGTGCGCCGCGTGCGGGCGGCCTGGCCGATCAGGGAGTCGCCGAGGCCGAAGCGGCGCGGCGTCGTCGAGGAGGGCCGGTAGCCGTAGCTGGCGATGAGGTCGAAGGCGGGCTGCTCGACCGCGGTGTCGACCAGGAAGAACGTGCCGTGCTGGGCGCCGACCAGCGGGGCGAGCTCGTCGATGACCAGCTGCGCGACGGTGGCCAGGTCGCGGTGGCCCTGCATCAGGCCGGCGATGCGCGCCAGATTGGTCTTCAGCCAGTCCTGTTCCTCGTTCATCCGGGTGGTGTCGCGCAGCGAGCGCACCATGGCGTTGATGTTGTCCTTGAGCTCGGCCACCTCGCCCTGCGCGTCGACGGTGATCGAGCGGGTGAGGTCGCCGGTGGCGACGGCGCTGGTCACCGCCGCGATGGCCCGGACCTGGCGGGTGAGGTTCCCGGCGAGCTCGTTGACGTTCTCCGTCAGCCGCTTCCAGGTGCCGGACAGGCCCTCGACCTCGGCCTGGCCGCCCAGGATGCCGTCGGTGCCGACCTCGCGGGCCACCCGGGTCACCTCGGCGGCGAACGAGGAGAGCTGGTCGACCATCGTGTTGATGGTCTCCTTCAGCTCGAGGATCTCCCCGCGCGCGTCGACGTCGATCTTGCGGGTGAGATCCCCCTGGGCCACCGCGGTGGTGACCTGGGCGATGTTGCGCACCTGGCTGGTCAGGTTGTTCGCCATGAAGTTGACGTTGTCGGTCAGGTCCTTCCAGGTGCCCGATACGCCCTTCACGCTCGCCTGGCCGCCGAGCCGGCCGTCGGTGCCGACCTCGCGGGCCACGCGGGTCACCTCGTCGGCGAAGGCGCCCAGCGTGTCCACCATCGTGTTGATGGCCGCCGCGAGCGCCGCGACCTCGCCCTTCGCCTCGACCGTGATCTTCTGGGAGAGGTCGCCGCGCGCGACCCCGGTGGCGACCTGGGCGATCGAGCGCACCTGCGCCGTCAGGTTCGACGCCATCACGTTGACGTTGTCGGTCAGGTCCTTCCAGGTGCCCGACACGCCCCGCACGATGGCCTGGCCGCCCAGGTTGCCCTGGGTGCCGACCTCGCGGGCCACGCGGGTGACCTCGTCGGCGAAGGCGGAGAGCTGGTCGACCATCGTGTTGATGGTTTCCTTCAGCTCGAGGATCTCGCCGCGCGCGTCGACGCGGATCTTCTGGGACAGGTCGCCCTTGGCGACCGCCGTAGTGACCTCCGCGATGGACCGCACCTGGTCGGTGAGGTTGCTGGCCATCACGTTGACCGACTCGGTGAGGTCGCGCCAGGTGCCGGAGACGCCCTTGACGTCGGCCTGGCCGCCGAGGCGGCCGTCCGTGCCGACCTCGCGGGCCACGCGGGTGACCTCGTCGGCGAAGGCGGAGAGCTGGTCGACCATCGTGTTGATGGTTTCCTTCAGCTCGAGGATCTCGCCGCGCGCGTCGACGCGGATCTTCTGGGACAGGTCGCCCTTGGCGACCGCCGTAGTGACCTCCGCGATGGACCGCACCTGGTCGGTGAGGTTGCTGGCCATCACGTTGACCGACTCGGTGAGGTCGCGCCAGGTGCCGGAGACGCCCTTGACGTCGGCCTGGCCGCCGAGGCGGCCGTCCGTGCCGACCTCGCGGGCCACCCGGGTCACCTCGTCGGCGAACGAGGAGAGCTGGTCGACCATCGTGTTGATGGTGCTCTTCAGCTCCAGGATCTCCCCGCGAGCCTGCACGGTGATCTTCTGGGAGAGGTCCCCCCGGGCGACCGCCGTCGCCACCTGGGCGATGTCGCGGACCTGGCCGGTCAGGTTGCCGGCCATCGCGTTGACGTTGTCGGTGAGATCCTTCCAGGACCCGGACACCCCCGGCACCTCGGCCTGGCCGCCGAGCTTGCCCTCGCTGCCGACCTCGCGGGCCACCCGGGTCACCTCGGAGGTGAAGAGCGCGAGCTGGTCGATCATGCCGTTGAAGACGAGGGCGATCTCGTCCATCAGCTCGTCGCCGACCTGCGGCAGCCGCGTGCCGAAGTCGCCGCCGCGCACCGCGGTGAGCCCGGCGAGGAGCTGGCGCAGGGCGCTGTCGTCGGGTCTGGCGAGGGATGCCTTGGCGGGAAGCTGGGTCTCTGTCACCGACGTCCTCCCGGAGAATGCTCAGATGCCGGCACCGGGTGGCGACAGCGGGCGTGCAGCGGCAGCCATCATGCCGTGAACAGCACCCCAGTAGGGTAAGCGGCGCCATACCGACGCAGGTCGGAAGTCACCAACGGGGGCCAAGCAGCAGGTTATGAGGAGGCGGGTGGCCTGGATGCCGCATGAGCCTGAGCCGGCGCCAGACCGCCGCAATCGGCTCCTCGACATCGTCATCCGGCAACGGCAGCGGATCTTCGAGCTGGAATCCAGGGTGTCCGGCAGCCGGCTCGTGGACCTGGCGATCGGCGTCCTCATGGAGCGCCTCGACGTGTCCCCGACCGACGCCGCCGACCAGCTCCGGCTGCTGGCACATTCCGCCGGCACCGACGAGGTCGAGTTCGCCGCCGAGGTGCTCGGCGAGTCGCGGCCCCCCATCTCCGCCGCGGTGGACGCGCCCACGGGCCGGCGGCTCTGGCGCGCCGCCGCGGCGGTGCGCCATGCCGCCGACGGTGACGCCGTCGCCGAGGCCGTCGCGCGGGAGGGTCTTGCCGCGCACGGAGCCTGCGCCGTCGCGCTCTGGACGCTGGAACCGGACGGCGCGCTCACCCTGGTCGGGCAGCATGGCCTCACCGCGCTGGACGCGAGCCGCTGGCGGCGGATACCCCCGCAGCTGGACTGCGCGGCCACCAGGGCGATCACCCTGGGGCGGCCGGTGTGGTGGCCGGCCGGGACGCCGGCGCGGGACGCCGATGCCGGCCCGCGGCCACCAGCGAGGCTCGGCGCCTGGACCGGAGCCCGGGCGGCGCTGCCGCTGCTGGCCTCGGGCACGCTGGTGGGCGCCGTGGAGATCTGCTGGGCCCGGCCGATGGACACCGACGACGCCCGCGACACCCCCCTGCTGTGGGAGCTCGTCGCCCTGGCGGACGTCTGCCAGCGCGCGCTGCGGCGGCGCGGCGACGAGGACGCCCCGGCTGGCGCCGCGGACGGCGGCGAGCGCGCGCGGGACGCCTGGCTGCCGGCCCTGCTCGACGGGCTCGCTGGCTCGGTGCTGCTCGCCGCGGCCGTGCGCGACGCCGACGGCGAGATCGCCGACTTCCAGATTACCCACGTCAACCGCGACTTCGTCGACCCCGCCGGGTTGTCGGCGGACGAGGTACGCGGCGCCCGGCTGCTCGACATCTACCCCCTGATGGGCGCGGACGACGGCCTGTTCGGCCGCGCGGTGGACGTGGCGCGGACCGGCGTCCCCTACGCGGCCGACCGGACGGCGCTGCTCTGCCTCGTCGGCGACGTGGTCGTCAGCCGCGAGATGGACATCCGTGTCACCAGGCACGCCGACGGCGTGGCGATCAGCTGGCGGTTCACCGACGAGGCGGACTCGCCGGCCTCCCTGGACACGCACGTCCAACGGCTTGGCGGGTTCGGCGGGTGGCAGGAGGACGTTGGAAGCGGGGCCATCCGATGGATGGACAACACCTACGGCCTCTTTCGCCTCCCGCGGTCGGCGCCGCCGATCCCGCTGGAGGACCTGCACCAGTGGGTCCTCGCCGAGGACCGGGACGCGCTCGACCACGTCCGCGAGGCGCTGCTCCGGCTCGGCCGGGCGGCGACCACTTCCTTCCGCATCCTGCTGCCGGACGGCGAGCTGCGGCACTGGCGGATGTTCGCCGAACCGGTCATCGACACCTCGGGCACCCTGGCCGGCATCCGCGGGGTCTACCAGGACCTGACCGACCAGTACCGGACCGAGCTGGTCCTGCACGCCGCGAGAAGCCAGCTCGCCGATTCCGAGGCGCGGGCCGACAGCCAGCACAGGCTCGCCCTCGCGCTGCAGAAGGCGATCCTCCCGGACACCCCGCCGCCGCTGTCCGCCAGCGGCCTCGCCGCCGCCGCCCGCTACCGGCCCGCGGAGCAGGAGAGCCTGGTCGGCGGCGACTGGTACGACGCCGTGGCGCTGCCCGACGGGCAGATCCTGCTGGCCGTCGGCGACGTCGCCGGGCACAGCATCCGGTCCGTCTCGGCGATGACCGCGCTGCGCAACAGCCTGCGAGGCCTGGCCGTCACCGGCGCCGGCCCCGGGCGGCTGCTGGAGTGGCTGAACAACGTCGCCTGCCACCTCACGGACGAGATCACCGCCACCGTCGTCTGTGGCCTCTACCGGCCGGGCGACCGTGTCCTGCGCTGGGCGCGCGCCGGGCACCTGCCGCCCGTGCTCATCCGTGCCGGCCGGGCCGAGGCGCTGACCACCTCCGAGGGCCTGCTGCTGGGCGTGGTCCCCGATGTCTCGTATGAGGAGACCGTCACCCAGCTGTCCGCGGGCGATGCGCTGCTGCTCTACACCGACGGGCTCGTCGAGCGGCGGCGGGCCGGCCTCGACGAGTCGCTGCGCGACCTGCTGCGCCTCGCCGCCGAGCCTCAGCCCGACGCCGCCCGGCGAGCGGACTTCCTGCTGGCCCAGTGCACGCCAGACACGGATGACGACACCTGTCTGGTCATCATCGAGTTGCAAGCGTAAGAGGGGTGATATCGCCGGTCGGTCGGGTAGTAGGCCCACAACGTCGCCTTTCCCGCGAATCCAGCGAAAGGTAGGTCGCGCCGTGAGTTTGACGATCCCTCCGGCCGATGAGCCGCGTTCAACGCGACCTTCCCAGGATTCTCGCCGAGGTATGGTGCTCGACACGTTTACGGTGCCCGCCAGCCCTCGATCACCTCGAACAGCCCGGCTGCGGGCGGCTGATGTTCTCGCCCGCCACGGGTGCGCGTCGGCGCTGGTGGACACCGCGGTCCTGTTGTTGAGCGAGGTCGTCACCAACGCCGTCGTCCACGCGCACAGCGCGGCCCGCATCGAGGTCCGGGCCACCAGGCGGTTGGTCTGGTTCGGCGTTCGCGACACCGACAGCCGTCAGTGGCCGGTCCAATTGCCGACGAATCTCGGCGCATCCGGTGGTCGTGGCCTCCAGCTCATCGCGACGCTCGCCGCTGGATGGGGCACGTACGGGGATGACGACGCGGGGAAGACCGTATGGTTCTGGCTCCGCCGCTAGGCTTTCCGCCCGGGCCGGTGGCCCGGGCGGCAGGGTAATCCCCGCCGGGTGAAGGCCGCTGGCTCCGGCTAATGGGCGCGGCGGGTCCTGGCGTAGTGACGGGCGGCCCGGGCCCGGTTTCCGCAGCCGGCTGAACAGTACTCGCGCCGCGGCGCGCCGTGGAGAAAGTAGAGGATGCAGCCGGGCCCGTGACAGGCCCGCACCTCGGCCCCGGCGGGCCCGCCGAACAGGCCCACCGCGTCGTCGGCCAGCGCGGTGAGCACGAGCGCGACGGGCCGCTCCGCGGAGCTCACCACCACCCTGGGCTCGGGGTCGACCCGCAGCTCGCGCCACCACGAAGTCCGTCGGGCGAGCCGGTTGAGGGCTGTGACGACGTCCGGGTCCGGCGCGCGGCCGTTCGCCGCGGCGTCGGCCAGCGCCCGGATCGTGTCGCGTAGCGCGCGGGCCATCCGCAGGTCGTCCTCGCCGGCGTCGAGCAGGTCGTCGTCGGTGAGCGCGGCCGCGAGCCGCGGCCGCATCGCCCGCAGCCAGTCGACCAGGTCCGGCACCGTCAGCAGCGCGTCCCGCGGACGGCCCCGCGCGGCATGGATCGTGTTGCCCAGCTCGATCGCCGGCGGTTCGCCCAGGATCGGAGCGCCACCGCGCTCGGGATGCGCCTGTTCCATCAATCTAACGCTACCTCGGGGTTGACGCCGTTAGAAAGTTCCTGCATCTTCTAACGGGAAGAGGGTGGGCTTGCCGTTAGAACGATCGATCCCCACGTCGATCGGTCCTCACGTTGGAGGTACACATGGGCACTCCTGGGCCGCAGACCGGCCACGTTGGTCTGAACGTGACCGACCTGGCCCGTTCGACCGCCTTCTACCGGCGGCTTCTCGGGCTTGAGGAGCTGGGCGGGCAGACCGGCGGCGACCGGAAGTTCGTCTTCCTCGGTCGCGACGGCGCGATCGTCCTCACCCTGTGGGAGCAGAGCGACGGGACGTTCCCCACCGGGCGGCCCGGGCTGCACCACCTGTCCTTCCAGGTCGCCGACGTCGAGGCGGTCCGCGAGGCGGAGGCGGTGCTGCGCGAGCTCGGCGTCGAGCCGCTCTACGACGGCGTCGTCGCGCACGGCGAGGGCGCGTCGTCCGGGGGCGTGTTCTTCACCGATCCGGACGGGATCCGGCTGGAGATCTTCGCGCCGGCCGGCGCCGAGGCCGCGCCCGTTCCCACCCAGGGCGCCCCGACCTGCGGTTTCTTCTAGCGGCTCGGATCCCCGTGAGATCCGCCGTGGCCCTGCGCGAGCGCCCCGGGCCACGGCGGTGGCCTGGCCAGGCCACCGCGACGGGCCGAGCCGGCGCGAGCCGAACGGCCCAGGCGGGCCGGGCGGCGAACCAACCCGACCTGACGGAAGGAGCCGGTCATGTTCCACCCGGGTGAGCGGGCGGTGCAGGCGCGCGCGGGCCTGCCGGCCGACCCACGTGGATCGGCTGTCGTCGGCGCCACCATTCCGCCGGTGGCCGCGCACTTCCTCGAACAGCAACGGATGCTCCTGATCGGGGCCGCCGACGAGGCCGGCGCGGTCTGGGCGAGCCCGCTGACCGGCGCGGCCGGCTTCGTCGCGGCGGCGGACGAGGAGACCATCGTCGTCCATGCCCTGCCCGGGGCCGGGGACCCGCTCGAAGGTGTCTTCACCGTCGAACGAGACGTCGGCCTGCTCGCCCTCGACCCCGCCGCCCGCAGGCGGATGCGGGCCAACGGGAAGGCCCGCCGCGACGGCGACCGCCTGGTGGTCCGCACCGAGCAGGTCTACTCGAACTGCCCGAAGTACATCCAGCTGCGCCACCTGGCGCCCGACGACGCCGAGGCGGCGCGCCGGCCAGTCTCGGTGACCACCGCGCTCACCGCCAGCCAGCGGCGCTGGATCGCCGAGGCCGACACCTTCTTCGTCGCGACCCAGGCCGCCGGTCTCGGCGCGGACACCTCGCATCGGGGCGGAAACCCAGGTTTCGTCACGGCCACCGCCGACCGGCGGCTCACCTGGCCCGACTACGTCGGCAACTCGATGTACATGACGCTGGGCAACCTCGACCTCGACCCGCGCTGCGGCCTGCTCTTCCTCGACTGGGAGCACGGCCACACCCTGCAGCTCACCGGCCGTGCCCGGGTCGACTGGAACCCCGACCGGGCCGCGGGGGTGCCCGGCGCGCGGCGGCTCGTCGACTTCGAGGTGGAGCAGGTCGTGCAGGTCTCGGCGGCCAGCCCGCAACGCTGGTCGTTCGGTGGCTACTTCCGCCTCAACCCAGCCTGACGTCGGCCGGCCTGACGTCGGCCCCGACCGGCCCGCCGCCGGGCCGCGGACCGGGAGTCCTCCACGAGGCGAGAGGCGCTCTCAGAGAGTCGGGCCGTTGCGGCGCAGCTCCGCCAGCCACACGGCGGCGCTCCCGTCCGAGGGAGCGCGCCAGTCGCCCCGCGGCGACAGCGTGCCGCCGTAGGACACCTTCGGCCCGTTGGGCAGCGCGGAACGCTTGAACTGGGAGAGCTGGAAGAAGCGCTGGAGGAACTCCTCGAGCCAGCGCACGATCGTCGCCACGTCGTAGGCGTGCCGACGATCGTCCGGGAAACCGGCTGGCCAGCGGCCCGCGTCGGCGTCGCCCCAGGCATGCCAGGCCAGGAACGCGACCTTCGACGGCGGCAGCCCGTAGCGCAGGACGTGGTAGAGGAAGAAGTCGTGCAGCTCGTAGGGGCCGATGCGGTCCTCCGTGCTCTGCATCGCCCCCGTCTCCTCGTCGGCGGGCACCAGCTCGGGTGAGATCTCGGTGCCCAGGATCGCCGTGAGCAGCTCGCCGGTCGCCTCGTCGAACTGCCCGGAGGTGATCGTCCAGCGGATGAGGTACTGGATGAGCGTCTTGGGCACGCCCGCGTTGACGGCATAGTGGCTCATCTGGTCGCCCACGCCGTAGGTGCACCAGCCGAGCGCCAGCTCGCTCAGGTCGCCGGTGCCGATGACGAACCCGCCGCGCTGGTTCGCCAGCCGGAACAGGTAGTCGGTACGCAGACCGGCCTGGACGTTCTCGAAGGTCACGTCGTACACCGGTTCGCCGGCGGCGACGGGGTGCCCCAGGTCGGCGAGCATCTGGCGGGCGGCGGGGCGGATGTCGATCTCCGCGGCCTCGACGCCGAGCGCGCGCATCAGCGCCCACGCGTTCGCCTTGGTCTTCTCTCCGGTGGCGAAGCCGGGGAGGGTGTAGGCGAGGATCGAGGAGCGCGGGACGCCGAGCCGGTCGCAGGCCTTCGCCGCGACGATCAGCGCGTGCGTGGAGTCGAGGCCGCCGGAGACGCCGATCACCATCGTCTTCCCGCCGGCCGACCGGAAACGCCGGGCGAGGCCATGCACCTGGATGTTGAACGCCTCGTAGCAGTCGAGGTCAAGCCGCTCGGGCGTGTCGGGCACGTAGGGAAAACGGCGCTGCCGACGCCGCAGCCCCACGTCGCGCCGGTGCGGCCGGTGCTCGAACCCGACGGTCCGGAACCGGCGCTCGGGATGGCCAGCCTGCACCGCGTTGTCGTTGAACGTCGGGGTGCGCATCCGTTCCAGCCGCACCCGGGCGAGGTCGACGTCGGCGACGAGGAGCTGCGGCGTCTCGGCGAACCGGTCGGACTCGGCCAGCAGGTCCCCGAGCTCGTGGATCGTGCCCTGGCCGTCCCAGGACAGGTCGGTGGTGCTCTCGCCCGTCCCGGCCGCCGAGTAGACGTAGGCCGCCATCGCGCGCGCCGACTGGGCGGCCGAGAGCAGGGCGCGTTCGGCTGACTTGCCCACCACGATGTTCGACGCCGAAAGGTTGGTGAGCAGCGTGGCGCCAGCCAGCGCCTGGTACGACGACGGCGGGAGCGGCCCCCAGTAGTCCTCGCAGATCTCGACGCCGACTACCAGCTCGGGCAGGTCTTTCGCCGCGAAGAGCAGGTCGGTCCCGAAGGGCACGGTGTCGCCGGCCACCGTGATCTCCTCGCCGACGATGCCGCCGCCCGACGCGAACCAGCGCTTCTCGTAGTACTCCCGATAGTTGGGCAGATATGTCTTCGGCACCACCCCGAGGACCCGCCCACGCGAGATCGCCAGCGCCGTGTTGTACAGCCGGCCGCGCCGGCGCAGCGGCGCACCGACGAGCAGCAGCGGCGCGAGGTCGCGAGTGGCGTCGCGCACGGCGGCCACCGCGTCCTCCACCGCGTCCAGCAGCGCGTCCTGCAGGTGCAGGTCGTCGATCGCGTAGGACGAGATGCCGAGCTCGGGATACACGACGACGTCGACGCCGTCCGCGTCCGCCCGGCGAGCCAGCGCGGTCGTCGCCTCCGCGTTGCGCGCCGGGTCGGCGGTCGCGACGAGCGGGGTCGCCGCCGCGGCCCGGACCAGCCCGTGGCTGTGGATCGCCCCGAACGCACGCTGGCTCACATCATCTCCCACGTCGTCTCACGGGCTCCGGCCGCTTTGTCTGCCTGCTGGCGGCCCGGCCGGCCTACATCCATCCACAGTACGAATCGGTAGGCATGCTCGTCGGCCCGCTCGGCCCGGTCACCTAGCGGAGGGTTCGGGCGTGTGCGGACAGGCGTGGTCGGAGAACCTGGAGGGGAGGGGGAGGTCGTGTTGCGCGACGCTGATCTAGAAGGGCTCCACCGCCCGGCCGGGCCGGCCAGCGGGCAGCGCCCGGCTGGCTCGTCCCGAGGACCGGCCGGGACCGGGCCGACGAGCGAGCCGACGGCGGGCGCGGATGGAACGGTGCGCGAACGGACGTTCTGCTGGCTGGCCGGCGCGACCGGGCTGTTGCTGGTGGTGGCGCTCGCGCCGCTGCTCTTCCTGAGCGGCCGGCCACTGGTGGTCTTCCAGGGCGCCACCCTGATCGCCTGCAGCCTGTTCGCGGTCGGCCTGGCTGGCACCGCCATCATGCGTAGCCACGGCGTCGAGCGCCGCTGGCGGCTGCTGCTCAGCAGCGGCCTGCTCTCCACGCTCATCGGGGCGATCTACTGGAGTTTCAGCTGGGCGACCGCCGAATACATCTCACTCACCCTGGGCACCCGGGACGCGTTGTACCTCTTGGCTCCGCTGCTGGCCCTGCTGGGCCTGTTGCGCATTCCGACCCGGCCGGGCGACCGGCCAGCCGGGCAGCGCGGGCCACCGCTCGACCATGAGGACGGGCGGCACGCCGCGGCCGTGGTGGTCGCGCTGGACAGCCTGGTGATCCTGGTGTCGATGTTCCTCATCGCCTGGGTCGCGGTGCTGGAACGCATCACCACCAGCGGGATGAGCGGCTGGCCGTTCGTCGTGGCTCTCGCCTACCCGATCAGCGAGACGATGCTGATCGTGGTCGTCATCCTGCTGATGACGTTCCGACGGCCGCGCAACGGCCGGGCTATGGGGCTGGTGGCCGCCAGCCTGCTGTTCTTCGCGGTCTCGGAGGCGGCACTGGTGCACCTGGCGGTGCGCGGACGGTTCGAGATCGACGACACGTCGCTGTACTGGGTCGGCATCGTCGTCGGCCCCCCGTTGCTCGGGCTGGCGATGGTGGTCCCGCCCGGATCCGCCAGAAGGCGACCGGCGCGGCGCGACCGCGGCGGCAACGAGGACCGGTCGCTGTGGGCGCATGCCTACCTGCCGTACCTGCCGCTGGGCGTCGCCACCCTGTTCGTCGTGGTGCCCGCCGCACGGGGGGACGCGCTGCAGGGCCTCACCCTGCAGCTCGCGATCGCCCTCGCCACGCTGGTCGTGATCAGGCAGATGCTCACGGTGGCGCAGAACACCCGGCTGCTGGCGGGCCTGCGGGCGGCCCAGCGCGGGCTGCGCTACCAGGCGCTGCACGACCCGCTGACCGGCCTCGCCAACCGCGCGCTGTTCACCAGCGAACTCGACCGGGCCGTCGAGGAGCACCAGGCCAGCGGCCGGCCGCTGGTCGTGCTGTTCTGCGACCTCGACGAGTTCAAGGCGGTCAACGACAACCTGGGGCACGGCGCTGGCGACGAGCTGCTGCGGGCGGTCGCCGGGCGCCTCAGCGGCGCCGTGCGCCAGGAGGACCTCATCGCCCGGCTTGGCGGCGACGAGTTCGCCGTCCTGATGCGCGACCCGGCCGACGATCCGCGGGCGACCGGCGAGGCCACCGCGCGGCGCATCCAGGAGGCGATGCGCCCGCCTTTCCAGATCCACGGCCACCAGCGCGCCGTCCGGGTCAGCGTCGGGGTCGCCGTGGCCGACGCGGGCGTCCCGGTCGCGAGCACCGAGGACCTGCTGCACCGCGCCGACCAGGCGATGTACGCCGCCAAGAACCACCGACGCCGCCGCGCCCGCCGGACCGCCCGCCGCGGCTCGCCCCAGTCCGCCCGCCGCTAGCCGGGTTCGAGCGGAAATGGTGGCCACGCCGGGTGCCATCCGATGATCAGCGCCAACGTACCCGCGCCGCCGCCTTCTTGCCGATGGCCAGCCCACCGGCGCGGGGGCTGGCCATCGCGTGCATGTCGACAAAGGGGCGTGCTCAGGACATGCCGGGCAGACTGTTGAGATCAATACCGCAGTCGTGCCAGAGGCCCTGGTTCTCGCCAGACGTCGGAGGTCGGTTCGCGTTGACCACGGCGCTGAGGAACTGGGCGCACTCGGCCGGCGTCCGCTGCCTGCCCGGTTTGGTCAGTTCGTCATAGCGGATGTTGCATTTGAGCCAGAGGTACTGGACCTCGCCCGATGACGTGGGCCGTCCCGCGTTCACCACGGAGGTCAGGTACTGGGCGCACTCGGCCGCCGTCGGCGAATCGTAACTGTGCCTAGCCTGGGCCGATCCGGCGTTCGACAAAAAGGCCGTCGTGACCGCGACCGAAATCAGGGAAATCTGGAGTCGCCGCATACCAACCTCCAGGAGGAGTGGCTGACGCAGGCTGTGCGGGTACCCGTTGCCGACGTGCGCGAAACTTTCACGCCCGGATACCTCCGCCGCCGGCAAACCACCCCGGGCGACCCGCGACTCCTGGTGGAGGGCGGGGTACGACGAGGGCGTTCCAGCGGGACTGGCACCTGCCCGAACCGGGCTTGGTGTGGTTCCGCCGAAGTGAGCTGAGTTCGTTCGACGGTGAACCGTCGGTAGTACTGCTTGAAGGCCGTTGCCCGCGCCGGCCCGACCATCCCACCGGTCGGGAGGGGCGGCGGCAGACGCGCCGGAGCGGAATCCATTGCCGGATTCCCCGACGAACGGGAGCGAAGATGCGGCGCATTGGTGGAGCTGGTTTCGCGACGGCCGCGGTGGCGATCGCGACCGTGTTCCTGCCGACCCTGCCCGCGCAGGCGGAGGAGGACTATTCCGTAGTGGTGCACGGGCTGGCCACCTGCCCGACGCGCGAGGGGAGATCCTGGACTCCTACCGCCGTACGGTTCCACACCTATGCCGGCGACTGGTTGCAGACGCCCACGAACAGTTACGGCGACTACTCGCTGACCGTGCCGAAGGTCGGAGACGCCGGGCTGACCGTGGGGGCGACCGTGTTCTGCCCGGCCGAGGCCGGCGGGCCGTGGAACCTGATGGAGCGCGTGCTGGGTGGTCAGCGCGAGCGGCGGCTCGATCTCCTCTACGTCGAGACGGCCTGACGGCGGCGCCACGTCGCCCGCCCGGCCCCGGCGGTTCCCGCCGACGGCGGGGCCGGGAGGATCTGAGAGCCCGGAGAACGGGCCGGACGGCGGCGGAACGGCGGGGAGCGGGATGGGTGGGCGGCCGGTGGGTGACGGCGACGGGCGGCCGGCGGTGGTGGTTCGGCCGGCGCCGCGGCGGCATGACGATCTGTTCGCCGCCGAGGTGTGGGCCGAGCTGGCCGAGCGGTTCCGGATCATCGATCTGACGGGCGATGACCCCGCGGCCGACGAGGCGGCCCTGGAGGCGGCGTTGCCGGAGGTGTTCGCGATCGTCGGGCAGCCGGACCTGCCACGGGAGCGGGTCGCGCGGGCGCCGCGGCTGCGCGCCGTGCTCAACGTCGAGGGCAACTTCCTGCCGAACGAGGACTACGAGGCCTGCTTCGAGCGTGGCATCCACGTGCTGGCGGCCGGGCCGGCGTTCGCGCAGCCCGTCGCCGAGTACGCCCTCGGCCTGGCGCTCGACCTGGCCCGGGGCATCAGCCGCGAGGACCGGGCGTTCCGGGCTGGCGAGGAGGGCCGAGTCCCGTACGGCGGCGGCCAGGGTGTCCTGTTGCGGCACGCCGACGTCGGCCTGGTCGGCTTCGGCAACCTGGGACGCGCGCTGCACCCGCTGCTCGCGCCGTTCCAGCCGACGATCCGCGTGTTCGACCCGTGGCTGCCGCCCTCGGTGCTGCGCGAGCGCGGCCTGGTGCCCGCGCCGCTCGACGAGACCGTGGCGCGCAGCCAGTTCCTGTTCGTGCTCGCCACCGCGACGGCCGAGAACCATCACCTGCTTGGGCCGCGAGAGCTGGCCCTGGCGCCGCCCGGCGCGCGGCTGGTGCTCGTCAGCCGCGCGCCGGTGGTCGACTACGACGCGCTGCTCGCCCGGGTGGCGGCCGGCCACCTGCTGGCGGCGGTAGACGTCTGGCCGCGCGAGCCGTTGCCGCCCGACCACCCGGCCAGGCGCCTCGAAGGCCTGGTGCTGTCGGGCCATCGCGCCGGCGGCATCCCGGCGGCGTTCCGCGAGATCGGCGCCATGGTCCGCGACGACCTTGTCCTGCTCGCCAGTGGCCTGCCGCCAGTCCGCCTGCAGCCCGCCGCCCGCGAGCTCATCGGCCGCTACCGCAACCGCCCCGTATCCACCCGGTAGCTCGGGTCCACGGGCCTCGGGACGGGCTCGGCCGCGGCGTCTCATTCAGGAGAGGCAGTTGCTGATCTGGCGGAGCCGCGGGGTGACGGCTAGCGGGGCGTGAAGTCGCAGGTCAGTCGTTTGATGCCGTGGATGAAGCTGCTGGACAGCCATTCGGGCTCGCCGACGGCGCGGATGTCGGGGGCCCGGGTGAGCAGCTCGCGCCACATCACCGCGATCTCGCGGCGGGCCAGGTGGGCGCCCAGGCAGAAGTGCGGGCCGGCGCCGCCGAAACCCACGTGGGGGTTGGGGTCCCGGCGGACGTCGAACCGGTCGGGGCCGGTGAACACGGCCTCGTCGCGGTTCGCGGACGAGTAGAACAGCAGCACCTTGTCGCCGGCGCGCAGTTGTTGCCCGGAAAGCTCGGTGTCCTGGGTGGCGGTGCGGCGCATCCAGCGCACCGGGCTGGCCCAGCGCACCACCTCCTCGACGGCCGTCCGGGTCACCCCCGCCAGGTCGTCGCGCCAGACCGCCCGCTGCTCCGGGAACTGCGTCAGGGCGCGCAGGGTGTGACTGATCGCGTTGCGGGTGGTCTCGTTGCCGGCGACCAGCAGCAGGATGAAGAACGACGCGATCTCGGCGTTGTCCAGCCGTTCGCCGTCCACCTCGGCGAGGGCGAGCGCGGTCGTCAGGTCGTCGGTCGGGTCGGCCCGCCGCTGGGTGGCCATCTGGTGGAGCAGGTCGGCGAGCTCGGCGCCGGCGCCGAGCAGCGCGGCCACGATGTCGGTGTCCTGCGGGATGAAGTCCGGGTCGGCGGCGCCGAGGATCACGTTCGTGCAGCGGAAGACGTCGGCGTACCGCTCGGGGGGCAGGCCCATCATCCGGCAGATGACCTCCAGCGGCAGCCGGGCGGCGACCCGCGAGACGAACTCGCCCGGCCCGTCGGCGAGCAGGTCGTCCACGATCCCGCGGGCGAGGGTGACGATGTCGGCCTCGGTCTGGGCGATGATGCGCGGCGTGAACGCCCGGGAGACGATCCGCCGCAGCCGGTGGTGCCGTGGCGGGTCCATGTTGATCATTCCGCCGAAGAAGTCCAGGAACTCGGGCGGGAGGTCCGGGATCGAGGTGGCGCCGCGGGCGGAGGAGAAGGTCTGGGGCTCCGCGCTGATCCGGGCGATGTCCGCGTGGCGGGTCACGGCGTAGTAGCCGGGCCCTGGCTGGATCAGGCCGCCGGCGGTCACCGGCTCGGCGTAGAACGGCAGGCCGGGCCGCGCCCGCAGCTCCGCGAAGGCCGCGTCTATCTCGGCCCGGGGCCGCAGCCAGAAGGACGGGTCGGAGATGTCGGGGTCGCCGGCCGTCCGCGTCAGGCCGGCACCGGTGTCGACTGTCATGGCTCCGCGTCCTTTCCGTCGCCCGGCCGGCCGCCCTCGTCGTCCCTCGCCGCGGGCGCGGCGCGGGACGGCGGCGGCGACGCCGGCCGCCGGACCCGCCTGACCTGACGGGTCGTCAGAAAATCGTTGACCCTCGTAAGTATCACCCCTTACGGTCCGCCCGTCCGCGCGACATCAGGGGCGAGGCGACCTCGGAGTGGGTGACCTCGGAGCAGGGGAGGACCGATGACACGTCCGACAGGGCGGTTGGCGGGGCGGGTGGCGATCGTCACCGGGGCGGGGGAGGGGATCGGCCGCGGCATCGCCCGCCGCTTCCTGCGCGAGGGGGCGACGGTCGTCATCGCCGAGTACAACGAGCCGTTAGGCCGCGCGACGGCGGCCGAGCTGGCGGACGACCCCGGTGGCGACGTCCGGTTCGTGCTCACGGACGTCGGCGACCGGGCGCAGGTGGTGGCCGCGGTGCGAGCGGCCGCCGACGAGTTCGGCGCCCTCGACATCCTGGTCAACAACGCCTGGGGCGGCGGCGGTCTCGCCCGGGTAGAACGCAAGACCGACGCCGATCTCGACCACGCGATGCGGATTGGCTTCTACGGGCCGTTCTGGGCGATGCAGGCGGCGTTCCCGCTGATGAAGGCACGGGGCTGGGGCCGGGTCGTCAACATCTGCTCGCTCAACGGGGTGAACGCGCACGTCGGGTCGGTCGACTACAACACCGCCAAGGAGGCGCTGCGCACGCTCACCCGCACGGCCGCCCGGGAATGGGCGCCGTACGGGGTGGTCGCCAACGTCATCTGCCCGGCGGCGCGGTCGGCCGCCTTCGAGCGGCTCGCCCAACAGGACCCCGCGCTGCTCGCCGGTGCCGAAGCCATCAACCCGATGGGGCGCCTCGGCGACCCCGAGGCCGACATCGGTGGCGTCGCCGTGTTCCTGGCCAGCGAGGACGCGCGTTACCTCACCGGCAACACGCTGTTCGTCGACGGCGGCAGCCACATCAACGGCGTGTCCTGGGTACCCGACCTGCCCGAGTCCTGAAGGGCGGGCGTCCGCGACATCTCCGTCCGCGACGACTACGGCCTGGTGATCGGTCCGCGGAAGCCGATCAACGTGCTCACGGACACGGGCAGGCACACCGCGACCCGCGGCGCACAGGTAGTGCCGTGGTTGCCGCTCGCGCCGGCCCCGTCAGAGCCGGTCGCCGACGCGGTCGAAGAGGGTCTCGACAGGCGCCCGGGCCGCGCCGGGGTCGAGCAGGAGGTAGCGGCAGGCCGCGAGGACGGCGCGGCCTGCCTGGGCGCGTTCCGGCCGGGGCAGGGTCTCGAGGTCGGCGACCGGGTAGGGGCCGACGACGCGGCGGGCCGCCTCGGCCGCCGCCGCGGCGAGCGCGTCGCGCCGGACCTGGTCGAGGAACCCCTCGAGGACGCCCTCGGTGAACGTGGCCGGCGCGACCCGGCCGGGCCAGAGGGCTCGGAAGGTTTCCGTGAAGGCGTTCCAGGCCGCCGCGGGCTGGGCGAGGCGCCAGCGAAGGTTGTCGGTGTCGCCGAGGGCGGCGGAGCGCGCGGCGGCCAGCAGGAGGTTCGCCCACAGCACGCCGAGGTCGAAGCCGACCGGGCCGTAGAAGGCGAACTCGCTGTCGAAGGCGCGCGTCGATTCCTCGGCCTTCGCGGTCGCGGGGCGCACCATCACCGAGCCGGTGTGCAGGTCGCCGTGGATCAGGGCCTCCGCCCTGGTCATGAACGCCCACTTCGCGGCGCCGATCGCGGTGACGACGTCCGGGTCGGTGACGTAGGCGGTGATGGCGGCCGCGAGATCGGTTCCCCGCGCGACCGGGTCGTGCCCCGGGGCGCCGGGAGTGTAGGGCGCGGTGAACAGCAACAGTTCGGTGATCTGACACAGGGCCGGGTTGACCGTGGCGGCCAGCAGCCGCTTCTGGGGCTCGCTGGCCAGGCCGAAGGCGGACGTGCCGAACGCGGTCCTGGCGACGTAGCGCCCGAGCGCGGCGGCCGCCTCGTCGTGCCGCTCGCCGTCCACGAGGGCGGCCCGCCACACGCGGTGATCCGACAGGTCCTCGACCGCGAGGACGAACCGGTCGGGGTCGGCGTCGTAGAGCGCGGGGACCAGGTCCGCCGCGAGGGAGCCGTGCACCCGCAGCGCCCGTGCCTCCGCGTGGTTGCGTTCCGGAGCCATCGGCCAGGACGGGTCGGCCCGCACGTACGGGAGGGACTGCTTGAGCACGAGGCCCGCCGGAGCGCTGGTGCCGTCCTTGCCCGAGACGACGAACACCAGGTTGAGGTTGCCGTCGCCGACCTCGCGAACGTCGGTGATCTGTTCGATCCGCGCCGCCAGGGCAGGGCGTGACCGTATGTAGTCGGGGACTGCTTCGACGGTCAGTACGTCGTAGGCGATGTCAGGCACCAGGGTTCCCAGAGGTCGCAGGGGCCGTCGGAGAGGCGGCTGGGGAGAAAACTAAACACTAGTAACTCGGTCGGGTTTATGATGAAACCGTGCCCTACCTCGACGTATCCGCCGCTGCCGGCCCGGTCGCCCGCCGCCGCGCGTCGGTGTCGGCGTAGCGGCCGGGTCGGGTCCCCGATGCGATCGAAGATCGTGCCCAGCCTGCTGGTGTCCCGCCGGCACATCGATCTCAGGCGGACGGCGAGCTGCATCTGTACCTGCGCCGCGCACTCTGCGTGATCAACCGTCGCGAAACTCGCGATCTTCTCCCTGTTTCGACCCGCCGCGCCCGCGCGGCGACGACTCGATCGGCATGTGATGAACAGACCTGGCATCACCCGGATGCTCCTCGGCATCGGCGCGGCATCCGTCCTGGCGCTGACCGCCTGCTCGCAGGGCTCGTCCAGCGATTCACCCGCTGCCAGCGCGGCACCCTCGGCCGCGGGTTCCGCCTCGACGACCGTGCCGCCCGCGTTCGCGGGCGGGGAGGTGCGCATCGCGCTCGTCCGCCAGCTCTCGCAGGGCGACTACTTCCAGCAGTGGCTGGCGGGCGCGCAACGCCAGGCCGACGCGCTGGGCGTCACCCTCGACGTGTCCAGCGCCGACGGCAACAACGCCCAGCAGCCGATCAACCTCCAGCAGGCCATCAACAACGACGTCGACGCGATCATCGTCGACCACGGCTTCGAGGACACCGTGGCGCCGGCGATCGGCGAGGCGGTGGCCGCGGACATCCCGGTCGTCGCGTTCGACGTCGACGCCGGCTCCAGCGTCAGTGAGATCGTCTCCCTGGGCCAGAGCGACAAGGAGATCGCCTCGCAGGCCCTGGGCGTTCTCGAGACCGACACCGGCGGAACGGCTAAGGTCGTCTACGTCTACGTCGCCGGCTATGCGCCGCTGGACAAGCGGAACGCCGTGTGGGAGCAGTTCAAGAAGGACAACCCGGGCATCGAGCAGGTCGCCCAGATCGGCGTGGTGAACACCTCGACGGCGGCCGCGACCGCCGAGCAGGCCAAGGCGGCGCTTCAGGCCAACCCCGACGCCACCGCGATCTTCGCTCCCTATGACGAGTTCGCCAAGGGCGCGGTGCAGGCCATCAACGAGCTGGGCCTGCAGGACAAGGTGAAGGTGTACGGGGCCGACATCTCGACCGCCGACATCGGCGTCATCACCGCGCCGAACAGCCCCTGGGTGGCGACGTCGGCCACCGACCCGGCCAACGTCGGAGCGATCGCCGTACGCGCGGCGGCGCTGAAGGTCGCCGGACTGCCGGTGGACGCCAGCATCGAGGTGTCACCGGCGCTGATCACGCAGAAGGACCTGCGCGACCGGAAGATCACGAACATCGCGGGGTTGGCGAGCGCGTTTCCGTCCCTGACGACCCCGGACATCGCCCGGATTCCGTGGCTTTCGTGAGCTGTCCGCGGTGACGGCGGACGTCGACGCGCCGGCGCTCGCGGTCGAGCGCCTCTCGAAGCGTTACGGCCCCGTCGAAGTCCTGCGCGGGGTGTCGTTCGACGTCGCCAGGGGCGAGGTGGTCGGGCTTGTCGGCGCCAACGGCGCCGGCAAGTCGACACTCATCAAGATTCTTTCCGGAGCGGTGGCGGCCTCGGCGGGCCAGGTGCGGATCGCCGGGGCGGTCACCAACCCCGCCACCGTGCGCCAGGCCGCGCGGGCCGGCGTGCAGACCGTCCACCAGGAGATCGGCGCCGGGGTGATCCCCGGGGCGACGGTCGCGGAGAACCTGACCCTGGACTCGCTCGCCCCCGGCGGCGCGCTGTGGCGGAGCAGGCGGCGAACCCGCGCGGCGGCGCGCGAGATCGCCGCGGCCGCCGGGCTCGGTGCCGACCTCGAAGCCGTTCTCGACCGGCCGATCGAGGAGCTGCCGACGAGCGAGCGCCAGCAGGTCGTCATCGCCCGGGCGCTCTCGGCCCGGCCCCGGTTGCTCGTGCTCGACGAGCCGACGGCGACGTTGTCGACCCGGGAGAGCGAGCGGGTGCTGGCGTCGGTGGGGCGGATGGCCGCGGCGGGTGTGGCCGTCCTGTACGTGTCGCATCGGCTCGCGGAGATCGAGCGGATCTGTGAACGCGTCGTCGTGCTCCGCGACGGGGTCGTACAGCGGGACGTGCCGGCTCCGTTCGTCGCCCGCGCCCTGGCGGAGGCGATGCTCGGCGGGACGCTGTCCACGCTGCGTCACGAGATCCGCGGCGGTGGGTCGCCGGTGCTCGAGGCTCGCGGCGTGCGGGCACGACCGGACGGCGCGCCGTTCGACCTGGTCGTGCGCGCCGGCGAGGTCGTCGGCATCACCGGTCTGGTCGGATCCGGCCAGACCGAGCTGCTCGAGCAGCTCTACGGAGCCCGCCGGCTGCTCGGCGGGACGCTTTCCCTACGCGGCCGGCCGTACGCGCCGCAAAGCCCGGCCGACGCCGTCCGTGCCGGGGTCGGGCTGGTCGCCGAGAGCCGCGCCGAGCAGATCGTGCCGACGTGGTCGGTCCGCCGGCACGTGACGCTTCCTCGCGTGCGGGCGCACTCCCGGTTCGGGCTGATGGACCCACGCCTCGAGCGCGCCACCGCGCGCCGGACGCTCGGTGACTTCGGCGTCGTCGGCCCGGGAGCCGACGCGGAACTGGGCGACCTGTCCGGGGGCAACCAGCAGAAGGTGCTCGTCGGCCGGTGGTTCGACGGGCACTCGACGCTGGTCCTGCTCGACGAGCCGTTTCGCGGAGTCGACGTGGGGGCGCGGGCGGACATCGCCGCCCACCTGCGGGAGCGCGCCCACGACATCGGACTCGTCGTGGCGTCGTCGGACCCGGCGGAGATTCTCCAGGTCGCCGACCGCGTCGTGGTGATGGCTGATGGCGGCGTGTCGGGCGAGCTGCGAGCCGACCAGATGACGACCGAGGAGCTGAGCCGCCTCCTGACCACCCCGGCCCGGCATTCCCGGACGACGGACGCCCGGGAGAACCGTCGGGCATTCGGTTTGGAGACCACATGACCACCGTCCAGGACCAGGGGCTGGTCTCCGCGCCGGCGGCCACCGGCACCGCGCGCCGGCTCGGGGCCCTGGGCGGCCTCGCGTACCGCTACGGGCTGCTGGCGGTGCTGCTCGGGCTGCTCGTCGTCTTCTCGCTCGCCCGGTCGCGGTTCCACACCTGGGACAACACGCTGATCATCCTGCAGTCGGTGTCGATCGTCGCGGTGGTGGCCCTCGGCGTCACGGTGTCGATGACGGTCGGCGGCTTCGACCTGTCCGTCGGCGCGAACGTCGGCTTCGTGGTGATGGTGACGGCACAGGTGATGGTCCGGTACAACCTGACCGGCGCCACCGCGATCCTCGCCGGACTGGCTGCCGGGCTGCTGGTCGCCGCGGTCAACACACTGCTGATCGTCGTCGCGCGGGTACCGGATCTGGTCGCCTCGCTCGGCACGATGTTCGCCTTCCAGGGCCTCGCGCTCATCATCACGTCGGGCCAGTCGGTCTCTGTCGGGATGGATCTCGGGGGCGGGCGGGTCGCGCCGGGTCGGTACGACCCGGACTTCCTGTGGTTCGGGACCGCGAAGGTCCTGTCGATTCCAGTCGCTGTCCTCGTGATGATCGTGATCGCGGCGGTCGTCATCGTGTTCCTGACTTACAGCCGGTGGGGCCGCGCGCTGTACGCGATCGGCGGAAATCCCGTCGCAGCACGCCTGGCCGGCATCCCCGTCAATCGCTACCGGGCACTGGCCTACGTGATCTCGGGACTGTGCGCGGCCTGCGCCGGTATTCTGCTGTCCGCCCGGCTCGGCCGGGGAGATGTGGGCGCCGGCGACGTCTACCTGCTCCAGGCCGTGGCGGCGACGCTGATCGGTTTCGCGGTCCTCGGCGCCAACCGGCCAAACCCGTTCGGGACGCTGGTCGGGGCGGTGTTTCTCGGAGTTCTGATCAATGGGCTCACCATGCTCAACGTGCCGTACTACACCCAGACCTTCGTGCAGGGCGCTCTCCTGGTCGCGGCCCTGCTGCTGAGCTACGCGGTGGCGCCTCGCTCCCGTCGCGCGAGTTGACCAGGTGACACGTGGGGGATTGGCGGATCGCGGGGTGGTCGCGTCACGATCCGAAAGGGCGCCGGTTATGCCACCCGAAGGACCGCGTACTCGATCCGGCCCGTACCCTCCAACCGTCCGGCCGCCACGAAAAGGCTTGTGTTCAGCCAGGCATAGCGCCGATCGCCGGTGTCGAACGAGATCGCAAGCCGCATGTACTGGTCGGCCCAGTCCGTCGGCCGGTCGGCTGCCGCTGCCGCGGTGAAGGCCGCGGTCTGCTGGACAAGACCGGTGTAGTGCATCAGAACCACCGCGCTGTCGTCAGTGACGAACTGTGCCCGCACGTCTGGCCGCCCAGACCGGGCGATCGTGGACCAGGACTCACAACATGATCGCGACAGGGTTCGGGTCACCAGGGGATGACGCCGTCGTCCTCGAAGAAGGAACCGGTCGGGCCGCCGTCGGGCAGCGTGGCGAGCCGGATCGCTATGGCCGCGCCCTGTTCAGGAGTGCGGGGCCCTCGGAAGCCGGTGAAGTCGGTCGCGACCAGGCCCGGGCAGGCGGCGTTGATCAGGATGTTCGTACTGGCGAACTGCCGGGCGTACTGCACGGTGACGGCGTTGAGGAACGACTTCGACGGCGAGTAGGCCGCCATGATGGGGCCGATTTCGATGTTCGGGTCCGCTTGCCGGGTAAGGGAGGCGACGTTACTGGAGACGTTGACGATGCGTGGCGACGTCGAGCGCCGCAGTAGCGGCAGCATCGCGTTGGTCACCCGGATGGCGCCGATGACGTTGGTCTCCACAACCATGCGGACCACGTCAAGGTCGAGCGTGGTCGGGTCCTGCACCCACCCCGGGGCCATCTCTCCTGAGATGCCGGCGTTGTTGATCAGGGCGTCCAGGCGCCCGGACCGCCGTTCGACCAGTTCCGCGGCATCCGTGACGCTCTGGTCGCTGGTCACGTCCAGCGGCACCCCGAACGCGTCCACGCCGGCGGCGCGCAGCTTGTCAACGGCGGTCTCGAGCCGGGCCTTGTCGCGGGCTCCCACGCCCACGCGGTATCCGAGGGCGCCCAGCCCGGCCGCGATCTCGTATCCGATTCCCTTGTTCGCGCCGGTCACCAGCGCGACCTTTGTTTCGCTCATGCCGTTGATGTTCGCTCGCGGGCCAGCGGTGTATCCAACACCGATACGGTGCTCTGTCATACCCTGTGGGTATCACTGGGATATGTTGTGGCCGTGGACACCTTGGAGACCCGCGAGCTGAGGTACTTCGTGGCCGTCGCCGAGGAACTGCACTTCGGCCGCGCCGCCGAGCGCCTCGGCATGGCCCAACCGCCGCTGTCCCGGGCGATCCAGCAGCTCGAGCGGCGCCTCGGCGTCTCCCTGCTGGAACGTAACCGCCGCGGCGTCTCCCTGACCGGCGCCGGAGAGGTGCTGCTGCACGAGGGCCGCGCGGCCCTCGACGCGACCGCCGCCGCCGCGCGCCGCACCCGTCGCGCCGGTGGCGCTGACAGTCCGGCTGGCTCCCGCGGTCGCCTGGTGCTGGCGGTGAAGGCCGCCGGGTCTCACGAACTGCTGCAGAAGCTTCTTGACGCCTATGCGGCCGAGCCCGATGCCGCCGAGATCGAGGTGCTGCCGTGCGGCCTCTGTGAGCAGGAAGGGCTGCTGCGCGATGGCCGCGCGGACGTGGCGCTCATGCACACGCCGTTCAACTCCCTCGCCGGGTTCGACAGCGAGGAGCTGCTGACCGAGGGGCAGGTCGCCATTCTGCCGACCGGGCATCCCCTCGCCGCGCGCAGGACCTTGTCCCTGTCCGACGTCAGCGACGTCCCCGATCTTCCGCTCGCCCGCTGGCCTCGCCACGGCACGTACGCACCCGGCCCGGGTCCCGAGATCCACGACCTGGCGCAGCTGGCCCAGCTGGTCGCCCTTGGACGCACCGTGGCCGTCTTCCCCGATTCCGCCCGCGCCTGGCTGTGGGCCGAGCACACCGCCGTCCCCCTGACCGACGCACCCCTCGTCGTCACCCACATCGCCTGGCCCCCGCACAGCCGCTCGCTCGCCCTCGCCGGGCTGATCCGCACGGCGACACAGCTATGACCCTTCCTGCCCTTCCGCAGGTACCAGAGCTCGGGTGATATCGATGGCCGGGCCCGGCGGTCCTACTCCGTGCCGCCGGGCCGAGGCCGGGGCCGCCGTCGCGCGAGGTAGACGTTCTCGCCGGTGCCCTGGAGGAGCTCGGAGACCGGGAGCGACTGCCCGTGCTCCCTGGCGACGGCCACGGCGTGGCGCAGGTCCTTGTCGAGAAGGGTGGCCGACACGCGCATGACCTCGTCCTCCTCCTCGGTGCCGATGCCGTGCCGCCGACGCTCGTAGATCCGGAGGAAGATCTCGCTCTGCGCGGACAGCGTGCCGGAGTGGCGGGTGACCTGTTCGACCAGCCCGTCCCGTACTCCCGCGGCGGCGGCGAGCTCGACCGCCTCGACGACGGCGGCGTACCCCAGGTACACCATCACGTTGTGGGCCAGCTTCAGGGCCGCGCCGCTGCCAATCGGGCCGGTCGGGACGACGCTCGCGGCGAAGCGCTCGAATGTCGGTAGCAGGCGGGCGACGACGTCCTCGGGTCCGCCGACGAGGACGCTCATCGTTGCGTCCAGCACGCTCGCGCGGCCCTGCCCGGCCAGCGGGGCGTCGACGAGGTGCATGCCCCGGGCCGACGCCTGGGCCGCCAGTCGGGTGACCGTCTCCGGTGTCACCGTCGAGAGCACCGCGATGACGGTGCCCGGGTGGGCGCCGTCGACCACATCGGACACGACCTCGACGCACTGGCTGTCGTCCCGGACGGCGATCAGCACCAGGTCGCAGCGTTCGCCCAGCTCGCGCGCCGACCCGGCGCGCACCGCGCCGGCCGCGACCGCGGCGTCCACGGCCTCGGCACGCAGGTCGTGGACCACGGGTGCGTTCCCGGTGGTCGCCAGCCGCTCCGCGAGCGCGCCCCCGATCAGCCCGAGCCCGATGATCCCGACCGTCTCAGCCATCGCGGTTCCTGTTCTCGACTCTTGACCCGTTCACAGGACGTGTGACCCGTTCCCAGGGCATGCAGCAACGTATATTTTATACGAAAAATGCCGCAGCGGTGGGCGGAGGGGCCATGGGTTCGCGTGACCTGTACCTGTACGAGGTCGTCGACATCATCGGGCAGGGCCAGTACGACTACATGGAGCACCTGTGGCGGGATCCGGTGCTGCGGATGCCGGAGATGTTCGGGTTACAGGGCTCGTTCTACGTCTGCGCCGCCGGCGGCGGGCGCTGGCCCCAGGTCGTCAACATCTGGGACTGCGGCACCCAGGGCTGGGACGGCTGGGCGGCGAACGTCGACCGGATGAACCTCAAACGCCGCAAGGCGTTCTACGGCGACTGGTGGGACGAGGCCGCGAAGTGGCGCAGCGGCGGGTTCGACCGGCTGTGCGGAGGCGTGCCCGGCAGCCCGACGACCGAGCAGATCCAGGCCGCCGGGATCAGGGGCACGCTGTTCGTCAACGAGATCCTCCAGGTTCGGCCAGGCAGCGCGCTCGACTTCCTCGACGCGGTCGCCGAGGTCCGCAAGCCGCTGCTCGCCGAGTACGGGCACCACGCGACCGGGCTGTACGAGGTGTTGAGCAACCAGCACGAGGTCGTCCTGGTCTGGGCGACGGACCTGCCCGCGCAGCTGCGCTACCGCAAGGCCCGCGACACCACGCGCGGCCTGTCCGACGACGGCGACGCCGACGACCGCATCGTGGCCTGGGAACGGGTGTCCGCCGAGTTCGTCACCGGTGGCGACACCCACCTGATGACCCCGCTGCCCCGCACCGTCTACGGCCCCGACGACTGGGAGGACGCCGCGCTGGAGGACTGGCTCGCCTGAGCCCACGGACGAAGATCGGCGGCGCCAGGGCTGGCATCCGGTACCTGGGCACGGGACGCCGGTAGCGCCGGCGCGCGGTGCCAGCGCGACCGACGGGACCCATGTCATGCGAGGCTACGCCATTCCCGGTCGACGCCCGCACCCTGCCGACCGCCGGCTGGCCGCGGTGACGGATGTGGCGAGTCGGCGGTCTGAGACCTCGGCTGGCGCTCGGCCGACGCGTCGGTGCCTGTCGGGCCAGCGACTGAGGCGGATGCTCACACGCTCGCTCACACGGCCGGCTGGTCTGCTGATGGTCGTCCTCGACGGGATCGCCCGGGGTGCCGAGCGGGTGCGCGGCTCAGATGTGCCACCGGCCAACCGAGGTTGGTTGCCAGGCCCGAACCAGGTGGGCATGGTCCGTCGATCCGTGCCTGGCGGCGGTGCGGAGGGCGGTTACGACCGGACGAGGCCGACGTGACCGTGGGACCACGCCAAGCCATGCGCCGGCACGGCGGGTTGGAAGGAAGTGCGAGATGTTCAGGATTTCGCGAACGCGCATTGTCGGATCGGTGACGCTGCTCGCCGCGCTGGCCGCCGTGGGGCTGACCGGGTGCGAGCCGGTCACCACCGGCGCACCCGTGGTCGACGCACCGCCGCCGGCGACCGTCCATGCGCCGGGCGACTCCGAAGTTCCGCCGGATGAGGAGACCGTGCCTCCGGTGGACCCGCCGTCGACCGGCACGGACGAGGAGACCGAGGAGCCTTCGGCGGACCCGCCGCCGACCATCCCGGACGGGTCCACCAGTCCCGCGCGGGACTGGGACGTCGACGGCGACGGCGGCATCGACCAGCTCGCCCTCTCGTCCGAAGGCGAGCTGACAGCCACCTACTCGGGCGGCGGCGGGGATATCGTCACGTTGAGTTACGGCATCCCCGAGGACCTTCTGCTGCTCGGCGCGGTGGACGCGGACGCGGACGGCCACGCCGAGGTGTTCGCCCGCGTGGTCCAGGGCGCCAACGCCAAGATCGTCACCGTGCTGCGCTACGTCGACGGTCACCTCACGCAGGTGACGATGGACGGCGACGACGCGTCCCTCAGCCTCGGCGGTGGCGTGGCGAACCAGTTCTCCTGGGCCTGTGATTTCCCGACGGGCGAGATCGTGCAGTGGGAACGCCATTCCGACGACGACAACCAGAGCTTCCAGGGCGAGGTGCGTCGATACCGGTTCGAGGGCAGCGCCCTGACACTTACTTCACGCACTCCCTTCTGGCTCGGCGCCGACGAACCTCTTCCTGGAGTACCCGCCACCAGCGGCTGCGGCTCGCTCGACCTGAGCCTCTAGCCGAGAGCAACCCACTCTGGCGGTGCCGATCCGCCGGGCCGCGCCGCGGC
>NZ_JADWYU010000213.1 GCF_016786325.1 Frankia nepalensis
GACTGGTGCCGGGTAGGACCTGTGGGCCCGGGGTCGGTCCTGGTATCGGGTCGGGTTCTTGGCTGGGTTTCGTTTGGGCGCCCAGGGGCGGCCATTGCCGCTTCGCCGTCGGGGCGCGGGGCGCCCCGACCGGACTGGTGCCGGGTAGGACCTGTGGGCCCGGGGTCGGTCCTGGTATCGGGTCGGGTTCTTGGCTGGGTTTCGTTTGGAAGGGGGGCCTAGCGGCGGGTCGCGCGGTGGCGGCCGGCTGGGGGCGTGGCGGGCCGGTGGCCCGTGGTGGGTTCGGCGCCCGCCGCGGGGGCGGGCCGGTCGTGGTCCTCGTCGGCGTCGAGCGGTTCGAGGCCGCCGAAGGCCGGATCCCGTTCCCGGGTGCCCTCGTCCTCGTCCACGGCGTCGCGGCGGGTGTCGGCGGGCGGCGCGGGCGCCCGCCGGCCGGCGTCGTCGTCCCACGGGTCCCTGGGATCCCATGCGTCGCCGGCTTCCCGGCCGGCGTCCGCGGCGGCGTGCGGCTGGCCAGCCTGGGCATGGGGCTGGACCGCCTGGGCGTGGGGCGTCGGCCGCCCGGCGGGGAGCGGGTCGTCAGGGGTCACATAGCCGTCAGGGGTCACATAGCCCTCGGACGGGTCGTCATCGAGGCCCGTCGCGGTGGGGCGGGAGGCGACTCGCATCCGGCGCAGCGCGCGGAACGGGACGGCCAGCACAAGCGCCATTCCGGCCGCGCCCAGCAGCGGCAGCGCCCACAGCAGCGGGCTGTTGTGCTCGTCCTCGTCGCCGCCGGCGACGACGGAGGCGGTCGCCGCCGGGCTCGTCGGGGCCGCGGCCACCGCCGCGCAGGCGGCGGCTCCGGCGGCGGGCGGCGCGAGCGGCGCCGTCCCCGCCGGGGTACGGGCGACCCGCAGCGTGATCTCGGCCGCGCCCGGGTCCGCGGCCAGGCACAGCAGCGCCGAGTCGGGCCGCGAGAGCACCCGGCCGCCGGTCAGCTCGACCCGGTAGCCGGTGGGGTAGGCCGCCGCCGGCAGGCTGACCGCGGTCGCCAGGCCGGCCGGCGCGGCGCCGCCGGTGGGCAGCGCCACCCGGTAACGCAGGGTGAACGTGCCGGCGGCGTCGACTCCGAACTCGACCGGGTCACCGGCGACCGCCAGCGGGTAGGGCCTGGCCAGCGCCGCCGGGGCGCCGCCAGTGGCCGCCGGGTAGAGCCAGCCGATCAGGTTGCCGTCCGCGGCGGCGGTGAACGCCGCGTCCTCGCCGCCCGGCCAGCCGGTGAGGTAGCCGGCCGGGTCGTTGACCGCGACCGTCGCCGCCGAGTTGAACGGAGCCGGCTGCTCCCGCCAGAGCAGGTGGAACGGGTCGGCCGCGCGGACGGCCGCCGCCGCGCCGGGCGCGCGCGCCGCCTCCTGCGCGGTGATCTCGTAGCCGATCAGCCCACCGGTGTCGCGGAACGCGGCGGCCAGCCGGCCGACGGCGGCGGTCAGCGCGGAGGCCGACGCGACGGCGCGCCCGTCGGCCGGGACGACCCGCAGCACCACCCGGAAGCCCCGGTCGGTCAGCGTCCTGACCAGCGCGGCCGCGCTGGTGAGGCCCGGGTCGCCCTGGGAGGGGCTGGCGGCGCCGGCGAGCGGGTCGGGGAAGCGGCCCGCGGTGGTCAGCGGGACCGTCACCCCCACCACGCTGAGCCCCATGCCGATCCAGCCGTCCAGGTCCGTCGCGGCCGGGGTGACTCCGGCCGGCAGCAGCAGGCCGTGCGCGATGAGCACCCGGCCCTCGGTGTCGGTCAGGTACTGGTTGGTCCGGGTGACCGTCCCCGGCGGCGCCTGCGTGGCGCCCGGGGTCGTCGCGAGACCGGCGGAGCCGGCCGGGGAGGTCTGGGAGCCGGTCTGGGCGGTCTGCTGGGAGATCCGTGAGCCGGTCGGGCCGGCCGGCGTGGCCGGAGTCGTCTGCCGGTCCGGAGCCGTCCGCGTGGCCGGAGCCGTGGCGGCGCGCGCCGCCACCGGGAACACCACCGGCCAGGACGCCAGCGTGAGCAGGAGACCGGCCAGCAGGGCGCCGGCCGCGCGCCGGCGGGCGGGCGGGCACGCGGCCTGGTCGTGCGCGGAATATGCCCCCACGTCCCCTATCCTGCCGTGCCAGGCGCCCTGAGGCCCTCCGGGCCGGGGTCGGCCCGCCCGGGCGCGCGGACGGTGGTTACCGGCCGGCGCGGATCCTCGCCGACGGTGTCGCGGGAGTGGTGCCGAAGCAGCTGACACGTCGGGCGTGGCGGTGGCGTCGGCCAGGCAGCCGGTCAGAGCCCGGGGGAGCCGTGGCGCGCGGCGGCCGAGGTGTCCCGGCCGTCCGTGGGCGTCGCGGAGCCCGTGTCCGGCGGCGTCGCGGCGTCCGCGCCCCTGGGCTTGGCGGGCCTCGTGGGTCTGGCGGGCTTGGCCGGCTTCGGGGCCTTCGGGGCCTTCGAGGGCTTCGCCGCCGGTGAGCCGTTCGCGGCGGCGAGGCCGGCGGCCTCGGCCGCCGCGGCGGCGCGGGCGGTCGCGATCTCGTCCTTGGCCCGCTGGGCGTACACGTCGACGTACTCCTGGCCCGACAGCTGCATGAGCTCGTACATGATCTCGTCGGTGATGGATCGCAGTACGAACCGGTCGTCGGCCATGTCCTCGTAGCGGCTGAAGTCCAGCGGCCGGCCGATCCGGATGCCGACCCGGCGGATCTTCGGCATCGTGCGGCCCTGCGGCTGGACCTCGAACGTGCCGATCATCGCGACCGGGATCACCTTGACCTTGGACTCCAGGGCCATCCGGGCCACGCCCACCTTGCCGCGGTAGAGCCGGCCGTCCGGCGAGCGGGTGCCCTCGGGATAGATGCCGAGCAGCTTGCCCTGCCCGAGCACGCGCACTCCGGATCGCAGCGCGGCGTCGCTGGCCTTCCCGCCGCTGCGGTCGATCGGCAGCTGCCCGACGCCGCTGAAGAACATCCGTTTCGCCCGGCCCTTCACCCCGCGCTGGGTGAAGTAGTCGCTCTTCGCCAGGAACGTCACCCGCCGGGGGACCACGAACGGAAGGAAGATCGAGTCGAGGAAGGACAGGTGGTTGCTGGCCAGGATCGCCGGTCCTTCGGCGGGCACATGCTCCAGCCCTTCGGCCCAGGGCCGCCAGAACATGCGCAGGAACGGGGACAGGAACACCTTGACGACCCAGTAGAACACGGCAGCTCCCTGCTCGGCCGCGCCGCGGCCCACGGTCTCCGGCGCCCGGGGCCAGCATTCTTGATGCCACCGGTCCTGGTGCCACCGGTCGTCCCGGCGGCCGTGCCCGATGGTCGAATCGACCCTAGCCTTCCGGGCCGGTGCCCGGGAGCAATCCCCCGTCCCGCGTCACCGTCGGGTGTCCCCGGCTTCCGGTCGAACCGCCGGACCGGGGCCGGTGTTGTTCCGTAGGTTCGGTACAGGTGCGGCTCAGTAGCGTCACCCACCGATCGACCTGGCGCGGGGGTCGCCGGCGTTCCGGGGCACGGCGCGGCCGGGACGGTCGAGGATCCTGGCATGGGCGGGCCCCGGCCGTGGTTCGACCAGAGGGTGCCGTGCCAACATTTTCGCCAGGCGCGGGCCGTAGGCGACGTGGGGAAGGCGGGTCCGATGGCTTCTGCCGACCAGGGACGGGGTGGCGCGTTGGCCTCCCCAGGCATCGCGGCGCGGCCGGGCACCCTGCTGCCCGGCGCCGAGCCGTTCGAGCTGGGTGCCTCGGGCGACGTCGGGGTGCTGCTGGTGCACGGCTTCACCGGCACTCCGCAGAGCATGCGGCCATGGGGCGAGTCCCTCGCGGCCGCGGGGCTCGACGTGCGGTGCCCGTTGCTGCCCGGCCACGGCACCCGGTGGCGGGACCTGGCCGGGACAGGCTGGCGTGACTGGTACGGCGCCGTCGACGAGGCCTTCGGGCAGCTGCGGGCGCGCCACAGCCAGGTGTTCGTGATGGGGCTGTCGATGGGTGGGACGCTGACGTTGCGGCTCGCCGAGGAGCGTGGCGCCGAGGTGGCCGGCGTGGTCACGGTCAACCCGAGCCTCGGCACGGACCGCTGGGACGCCAGGCTGGCTCCGCTGATCGCGCGGGTGCGTCCGTCGGTCCCCGGGATCGCCAGCGACATCAAGGCCGCCGGGGCGCGCGAGGTCGGCTACGACCGGGTCCCGGTGCGGGCGTTCATCTCCCTTCAGGAGCTCTGGAGGATCACCGTGCCGGATCTGTCCAGGATCGTCTGCCCGGTGTTGACGTTCCGGAGTGTCGTCGACCATGTGGTCGAGCCCAGCTCCGGGCGTCGGCTGCTGGCCGGGGTCACGTCGGCTCCGGTGACCGAGCGGCTGCTGCCTGACAGCTACCACGTCGCCACGCTGGACAACGACCGGGAGACGATCTTCCAGGGCAGCGTGGAGTTCGTCCGGGTCCACGCCGGCACGCCCGCCCAGCGGCCGGCGGCCGTGGACGGCGATGCCTGAGACGACGGAGGCGGATCAGATGGCTCCCGCTGGGCCCCGCCAGGGTGCCCGCCCTGGTAGAGCCCGCCGTGCCGATGGTGCCCACGGTGACGATGGCGCCCGCCGTCGTGGTGGCGCCCGCCGTGACGAGGGCGGGGCTCCGAGTCGCGCCGGCGGGTGGCCGGGCGCCAGGCCGGCTGACCTCGAGCCGTTCGAGCTGGCGGGCGCGCGAGACGGTGGGAGCGGCGGCCTGGACGACGAGACGGGGGTCCTTCTCCTGCACGGGCTGACGGCGACGCCGTACAGCGTGCGGGAATGGGGCGAGTTCCTTGCCGCGGCCGGGCTGACCGTGCGCTGCCCGCTGCTGCCGGGGCACGGGACGCGTTGGCAGGACCTGGCGAGCGTCGGGTGGCGTGACTGGTACGACGCCGTCGACGACGCCTTCGAGGATCTGCGCCGCGGGCACGCGCGGGTCTTCGTCATGGGGTTGTCCATGGGCGGGACACTGGTGTTGCGGCTCGCCGAGGAGCGCGGCGCGCAGGTGGCCGGTGTGGTCACCGTCAACCCAAGCCTTGGCTCCGACCGGTGGGCCACGCGGCTCGTCCCGCTCGCCGGCCGGGTGGTGCGGTCGGTGCGCTCGTCGCCGCGAGGGGGCCGGCTGTATGGGAGGTACAGCGACATCAAGGCACCCGGAGTCCGCGATGTCGGCTACGACGAGGTTCCGCTGCGCGCGTTCGCGTCCCTGCGTGAGCTGTGGGCGGTCACGGTGCCCGACCTGCACCGGATCGTCTGCCCGGTGTTGACGTTCCGGAGTGTCGTCGACCATGTGGTCGAGCCCAGCTCCGGGCGTCGGCTGCTGGCCGGGGTCACGTCGGCTCCGGTGACCGAGCGGCTGCTGCCTGACAGCTACCACGTCGCCACGCTGGACAACGACCGGGAGACGATCTTCCAGGGCAGCGTGGAGTTCGTCCAGGCGCTCGCCCCCGTGCCCGCCACCGCGGCGCGGGCGGGCGTGGCGCGGGTGACCGTGGCTCCCGGCCCGGCCATGGCGGTCGAGCCCGATGCCTGACACCCCCGACCCCCGGCCGGCCGACGGCCCCGCCGACCGTCCGGCGGACGACGACGTCTTCGCCGACCTGGTCTCCCGCTTCCATGACGAGCCGGCCGAGCGGGACTGGCCGGAGGCCGAGGACGTCACCTCCGCCCGGGCCGGCGAGCAGCCGACGCGGGCCGTCGACGCGGCCGTGGACGGCTCGGACGACGACGGGGAGGGTGGGCCGCACCAGGCAGCCCCACCAGGCTCTGGAGCCGGCGATGGGCCGGCACGGGGCCGGACCGTTCGCGACGAGCTCGACGACGCCATCGCGCGCGGCCTCGCCGGCGCCTCGGGCCCACGCCGCGCGGGCGGTGGCGACAAGCCGGGCGAGGACCGCGCCGACGCCGCCGCGGGCGAGCGTTCCGGCACCGACCGCGCCGACGGCCACGATGCGGCCGACGCCGCCGACGACCACTACGTGCCGCCGCCACCGCCGAAGGCCCCCCGGATCCGGCCGGTCACCCGGCTGGCCGTCGGCGCGATCGTGCTCGGCGTCGTGATCCTGCTCATCCCGGAGCTCTTCAGCCTGGCTGTGGGCGGTAGTCAGGAGATCGCCGGGGTACTCCTCATCCTGGGAGGAGTAGGGGTACTGGTCGCGCGGATGGGTGATCGTCCATCCACCGACGAGGAGGGCCCGGACGACGGCGCCGTCCTCTGACGCTCTGGCACGGTTTCGTGCTCGGCGCGGCGGGCGACCAACGAGGTGGCGAGCCGTGGCGCGCCGACGATCTGTGCGCCAGGCTGGGTGGATCCGGCCGGGCCGCCGGCGTCGCCGGAGTGCCTGGCGCGCGCGGCGCCGGCCTGGCATGGTCATCCAACCGGGGTGGCCGCCCTGACCAGGCAGGGCCCTGGCCGGGTGGGGCGGCCGGTCGGCCGCCGGCGGGTGGGCGTGCCGGTTCGGCCGGCGGGACGGGCGGCCCAGGGCTGGGGCCGTCCGGAACTGGACAGAAAGGGACGGCGGCGTGCGTTTCTACGAGAAGGTCGAGGTCCACGGGCACCTCATGGATACGGGCGTGCTCGCCCGCGTGCTCGATGACGTGCTCGACTACGGCGGTGACTACCGGGTCGACCACATCGACCTGGGCAGGACGCACGACGACGAGTCCCACGCGGTGATCACGGTTGGCGCCGACTCCGAGGACCTCCTGATGCGCGTCCTCATGCGCATCCAGGTGCACGGGGTCAACCGGCTCGAGCCAGGTGAGGTCGTGCTGCGGCCGGCCGACCGCGACGGGGTGTTCCCCGCGGACTTCTACGCCACCACCAACCTGGAGACCGTCGTGCACCTCGACGGCCAGTGGGTGCCGGTGGAGCAGCCCGAGATGGACTGCGGCCTGGTCGTCTCCGGGGGTCGGGTGCGCACGGTGCCCGTCGCGGAGGTCCGCGCCGGCGACCAGATCGTCTGCGGCTCGTCCGGGGTGAAGGTGGTGCTGCCGATCACCGATCACTCCACCCACTCGGCCCGCTCCTTCGGCACGTTCGGCGCGCTGTCGCTGCCGCCCGCCGGGTCCACCCAGCCCCAGGCGATGCTGGTGCGCGCCATCGCCCGGCAGATCCGCGAGGTCAAGGCCGAGCGCCAGCAGGTGCTCTGGGTGGCCGGCCCGACGGCGATCAGCACCGGGGCCGGGGGCGCCCTGGTCGCGCTCGTCGAGGCCGGGTACGTCGACGTGCTGTTCGCCGGCAACGCGCTGGCGACGCTCGACATCGAGCAGTCCCTCTACGGCCACCCCTTCGGCCTCGGCCCGCTGCGCAGCAGGCGGGTGCAGCGCGGCAACGAGCAGCACATCCGGGCGATCAACACGATCCGGCGGGCCGGCTCGGTGCGGGCCGCGGTCGAGCAGGGCGTGCTGACCCAGGGCGTCATGCACGCGATGGTCAAGGCCAACAAGACGTTCGTGCTGGTCGGCTCGGTGCGTGACGACGGGCCGCTGCCGGACGTCCACACCGACGTGCTCTCGGGCCAGCGCGCGATGCGCGCGGCGCTGCGCGGGGTCGGCTTCACCGTCATGGTCGCCACCGCGCTGCACTCGGTCGCGACCGGCAACATCCTGCCGGCCTCGGTGCCGCTCGCCGCCGTCGACATGAACCCGTCAACGGTCGCGGCGCTGACCGACCGGGCCGCCACCCAGGCGCTCGGCGTCGTCGCCGACACGGGCCTGTTCCTCGAACACCTGGCCAAGGAGCTCGTCCCCGACTACCAGCCCCCGACGCCGCCGGCCACCTTCGCGGACGGCCGCTGACCGCCCGCCCGCTCGCCGCGGCCGGAGCGCGGCCCGCCCTGGCGCGTTCCTCGCCCTCGCCCCGCCCCTGGCGACCCCCGCCCCCTGGTGACCCTCGTCGCCGGGGACGAGCGGCAACGGGTTGACTGGGGGGGTGCGCGGCGAGCGGTACTTCTACGACACCGAGTTCATCGAGCGGATGGACCACGGCCATCTGTGGCTCGACCTGGTGAGCATCGGGGTGGTCAGCGAGGACGGGGAACGCGAGTACTACGCGGTCTCCACCGAGTTCGACCCGAGCCGGGCCGGGCCGTGGGTGCGCCGCAACGTCCTCGACCAGCTGCCGCCGCCCTCGGCGCCCCAGTGGCGCTCACGCGCCAGGATCCGTGATGATCTTGCCGCGTTCCTCGCCGCCGACGGCGAGGTGGAGCTGTGGGCCTGGTACGGCGCCTACGACCATGTCGTGCTCTGCCAGCTGTTCGGCATGATGCCGGCGCTGCCGCCCGGGATACCGCGGTTCACCCGCGACCTGCGCCAGCTGTGGGACGAGACCGGCCGGCCGCGGCTGCCCGCGCCGCCGCCGGGCGCGCACGACGCGCTGGTCGACGCCCGCCACAACCTGGCCCGGTGGCGGATCCTCGCGCCGCTGCGGGCTGGACGGGTGGCCTGACCCGGGCGCTCACCGGGAACGTCGGCCGCCCGGGAAACCGGGCGGCCGCGGGCCGCCGCGCACCGGGTTCGCGAGCGGGCCGCGAGCGGGCCGCGAGCGGGCGGCGGCCGGGTGACGGCGCGCGGGTCGCGATCGTGGGCCGCGCCCGACGGGAGCGGTCCGTGCCCAGGGCGGGACCACGCGCCGCCCGGGGTGTCGCCGGTGTCTTCCGGTCGTCGGCATGTGGACCTTGTGATGGCCACCACGCGGCCTTACGCTCCGTCGTCGATCGGGGTCGTCATCCACTGGAGGGCGTGTGCCGTGAGGATCGGTGTGCTGACGGGCGGCGGGGACTGCCCTGGACTGAACGCGGTGATCCGCGCGATCGTGCGCAAGGGCGTCGGCGTGTACGGGCACAGCTTCGTCGGGTTCCGCGACGGCTGGCGCGGGCCGCTGGAGGGGGACACGGTCCCGCTCGACGTGGGGGCGGTGCGCGGCATCCTGCCCCGTGGGGGCACGATTCTCGGCTCCAGCCGGACCAATCCGTACAAGCTGGCCGACGGCGCCGACCGGATCAGGGCGACGCTCGCGGCCCACGGCGTCGACGCGCTCATCGCGATCGGCGGCGAGGACACCCTCGGGGTGGCCAGCCGGCTGTCCGAGGAGGCCGGCGTGCCCGTCGTCGGGGTGCCGAAGACGATCGACAACGACCTGGCCGCGACCGACTACACCTTTGGCTTCGATACCGCCGTCAACATCGCGATGGAGGCCATCGACCGGCTGCACACGACCGCGGAGAGCCACCACCGGGTGCTCATCGTCGAGGTGATGGGCCGCCACGCGGGCTGGATCGCGCTGCACAGCGGGATGGCGGGCGGCGCGAACGTCATCCTCATCCCGGAACGGCCCTTCGACATCGACAAGGTCTGCGCGCTGGTGGAGAGCCGGTTCGCGACCCACTACGCGCCGATCATCGTGGTCTCCGAGGGGGCCACCCCGCTGGCGGGCACGATGGTGATCAAGGACGGCGAGCTGGACGCGTTCGGGCACGTCCGGTTGCAGGGCATCTCCGGGGTGCTGGAGGCGGAGATCAAGGCGAGGACCGGACGGGAGTCGCGCGCCACCGTCCTCGGGCACGTACAGCGCGGCGGCACCCCCACGGCGTTCGACCGCTGGCTCGCGACCCGCTTCGGGCTGCACGCGATCGACGCGGTGCACGACGGCGCCTTCGGCACGATGACGGCGCTGCGGGGCACCCGGATCGAGCGCGTCCCGCTGCGCGACGCCGTCCGCGAGCTCAAGCTGGTCCCGGAGGAGCTCTACGCCGAGGCCGAGGTCTTCTTCGGCTGAGGTCGCCCGTACGGGGAGCCGGTCGGGTGGCAGCCAGTGGTATACCGGCTGACCGGCACCCGTGCCCGCGGGTGCCGACCACCCGGCCCGGCGCCGTGGTCGCTCGAAGCACGATCGTGCCGCCGCGGCGCCCGCGGCCGGCCGTGCGATGAGATCAACCGGGCGGCAGGATGCCCTTGAGCACGGCCAGTGTCGGTTCTCGGCCGCCCTCGATGTGCGCGTAGGCCAGCGCGGCGGCGAGGTCGGTGTTGCCGGAGCAGATGGCGTCCCGAAGGTCGTGATGTTCGCGGCACGCGACCCGCGGGTCGGGTGCCGCGGACAGTCGGGAGATCCAGCGAGCGCGTCCGGAGACCGGGCGCATGAGCGCCGAGAGCAGCGAGTTCTGGGCGAGCTCGATGATCACTTCATGGATGTCGGCGTTCGCCGCGATGATCTCCGTGAACTCGCCCCTCGCGAGGGCGTCGTCAGCGGCGTCGACCGCGGCGACCAGGGCCGCGGGCGAGGCGCCCGCGGCCACCCGCTGGGCGGCGAGCCGCGTGCCGTAGACGTCGACGCCCAGCCGGACGGCGTACAACTCCTCGATGTCGCGCATCGTCAGCTCCGCGACGGTCGCCCCGCGCCGGGGCGACGTGGTGATGAAGCCGTCCGACTGCAGGCGGGGCAGCGCCTCTCGCACCGGTATGCGGGACACCCCGAGGGCGTCCGCGATCTCCCGCTCCCGCAGGCGTGACCCCTGCGCGTAGGTGCCGGCGATGATGCGATCGCGGATCTCCCGGCAGACCTTGTCCGCCAACGACTCCGCCGGCGAGGGTGAGTCCTCGCCCGCGAGCCGGTCGGTCACCGCGTCCTCGTCGTCCATGCCGTGCGCATCTCCGCGATCATCCCCAGGTCCGAGCCGTCGCGACCATTCTGGCATACCAGTGGCTCGTCGGTAGTCTCGCCTTGATCGGAAGGCCGCATGCTTTTACCGCCCGGAAACGGGCGGGCAAGCGGGCTGTCATCGGTGCTGTCTTCACTTGGCATACCAGCTTGGCATACCAAGTTGGTATGCCAAGCTTCGCAGGGGGCTCGATGACTGTTGCGACTCCAACCGGCGCGACCCACCGCGCCGGGCTGTCGAAGATCGCCGCGTACGTCGCGACGATCGAGGACCCGGCCTGCTGGGACGCGGCCAGCCTCCAGGCACGCCGGGACAGCTGGGAGCTGACGCTGACCGATGCCCAGGCGGACCAGCTGCGCGACGCGGTGCGCGCGACGAGCGCCGCCTCCGGCGACTGGCGGACGAACCGGTCGCCGGGCGCCTGGCTCCCCGCGACAGAGGGCCTGGCCGGCTTCTTCGGACGGTGCGAGAGCTCGTTGGAGGGCGGCGTGGGCATCGCCCGGCTGCGCAACCTGCCGGTGAGCCGCGACGACGCCGACATCCTCTACAACGAGAACCTGCTCTGGGCCATCGGTAGCCGACTCGGCCACCCGGTCAACCAGATGGGCGGCGGCAAGGTGCTGGCTCGCCTGAGGGACCTGCGCGACCCGCGGCGGGGCCGGGACACGAAACCTGAGGACACCAACGACCCGCTGCGCCACCACACGGACGGATCGGACCTGCTGGCGCTCATGTGCGTGCGCCAGGCGGTGACCGGCGGCAACTCCTTCATCTCCAGCTCGGCCCGCACAGTGCGCGAGATCGCCCGCCGCGAGCCGGAACTGCTCGTGCCGCTGCTGGAGGACTTCTTCGCGTTCGACCGCAACGAGGAACAACCCGACGGGGAGGATCCCTTCTACCTCACCCGGCTGTGCGTGATCATCGGAAGCTCGATCAGCACCCGCTACTCCCGGGAGATGATCGAGGGGGCCCAGACCGCGCCCGGCGCGCCCCCGCTCACGGCGCGCCAGCGACGCCTTATGGACGTCTTCGACGAGATCGCCGCCGAGGGCGGGGCGGAGGTCGACTTCACCTCGGGCGACCTCATGGTCGTCAACAACTACAGCGTGCTGCACGGCCGGTCGAGGTTCCACGACGCCGACGACCCGGCTCAACGGCGGCTGCTGCTGCGGCTCTGGATCGCGATGCACAATGCCCGTCCACTGCCGTTCGACTGGGACCGCGGTGTCAACACCGACGGCGTCGGCCGGGGCGGCGTGCCGCTGAAGAACGCCGGGATGAACTGACATGAACCGCTCAAGGGGTCCGCGGGACATGGACCCGGAGGACATGGACCCGGAGGACATCGACTCGCCGGAGGCGGGCGCGGGGTGTCTCGAACTGTGCTCGCTGCATGTGCGGCTCGGTGGGCGGGCCATCCTCGCCGGCATCGACCTCGTGGTAGCGCCCCACGAGTTCGTCGCGTTGGTCGGCCCGTCCGGCTGCGGCAAGACCACACTGCTCGGCACGGTCGCCGGGTTCGTCCGACCCGAGCACGGCGAGGTCCGCTACGGTGGCCGGGCCGTCGTCGGGGCCGGGCCGGAGCGCGCGATGGTATTCCAGGATGACGCGGTCTTCCCCTGGATGCGGGTCCGGACGAACGTCGCCTACGGGCTGAAGGTCCGCGGTGTGCCGCGCCACGAGCGGGCGCGCCTCGTCGACGAGGCGCTGGACCTGGTCGGGCTGCGGTCCAGCGCCGGCCTGTGGCCGCGGCAGCTCTCCGGTGGCATGCGCAAGCGGGTCGACATCGCTCGCGCGCTGGCCGTCGACCCGCCGGTGCTGCTCATGGACGAGCCGTACGGCGCGCTCGACATGATGACCAAACAGCGGCTGCAGACCGAGTTCGAGGAGATCTTCGAACGGTCGCGGATGACGGTCCTGTTCGTCACCCACGACCTCGAGGAGGCGGTGTACCTGTCCGACCGGGTCGTCGTGCTGGCGCCGCGGCCTGGCCGGGTCGCCGAAACCTTGGAGATACCGCTGCCACGGCCCCGGCCCGCGGAGGTGAAGCTGACGCCCGAGTTCCAGGATCTCCGCCGGCGGCTCGGGCGGCTGGTCGAGGCCGCCGAGGCGGCAGCCGATGTCAGGGGGGCGGCATGACGGCGCCCACGAGGCCGGTGGCGGCCACGACCTCGGTAGCGACCACCGTCACAGCGCCGCCGTCTGCCCTGACGGGCACGGCGCCCGCGGCGCCCGCGGCGCCCGCGACGACGACGGCGCGGGCAGGAGCCTCACGGCCAGCCGGTGCTGGGCCAGGGTCGAGGCGCCGGTCGTGGCTCCGGCCGTCGGCGCGTCGCCTGGCCCGGCGCGCCCTCCTCCGGGCCCTGGTCCCCACGCTGCTCGTCGCGGCGTGGTGCGCGGCCTCCTACGGCGGGCTCGTGCGCGAGATCTACCTGCCGACGCCGACGGCCATGTGGTCCGCGTTCGTCGACATGCGGGATGCCCTGCCCGGGGCGCTCGTCACCAGCGTCGGGATGACGCTCACCGGATATGGCCTGGGGCTCGCGCTGGGTGTCGGCATGGGCCTCGCGTTCGCGTACTCACAGCTGCTGCGGGACCTTCTCGGCGGTGTCCTCGATTTCATCAGGCCGACGCCGGTATTCGCGCTGATCCCATTGTTTCTTCTGTGGTTTGGAATCGGCAGAGGACCGCAGATCGCATTGATCGCGATGGGGACGAGCGTCGTGCTCAGCGTGACGACGCTCGACGCGGTACGCAACGTCAGTCCCACACATATCCGGGCCGCCGCGACCCTGGGCGCGACCCGTCGGACCATCTACCGCACGGTCGTGCTGCCGAGCATCTTCCCGCACCTGCTCGGGGCGGTGCGCTTCTCGGCTGCCGCGGCCTGGGGCCTCGACGTCGCGGCCGAGCTGATCGGGTCCCAGAACGGTCTGGGCTACCTCATGATGACGCGGCAGCAGTACATAGACACCGCGGGTGTTCTCGTCGTCGTCGTCATCTACGGGCTGCTCGCCACCGTCCTCGACCGCGTCATCGTGCTGGTGGAGCGGCCGCTCACCGCCTGGACCACCCGAGAACAGCCCTCCGCCACGGAAACGGCCTTCCGCGCGGGCTAGGAGGCCCCGCGCGTCGGGACGGCCGACGGCACGTCGAGCCGCCGCGGGGCGCCCGCGAAACACCCGCGGCGCCGCGCCGCTGGGACGGCGGCGGTCGACTCCGCCCGGAACGTGTCCTCATCCTGCCCAAAAACAGCGCGACATCCTGCCCAGAAACAGGGCGAAAAGAATGGAAGAGAAAGGGAGCAAGAATGTCCAGAAGACCGTGGCGCCCACGCGTGGGGGCGGCCGTCGCCGCCCTCGTGGTCGTGGCTCTCGGTGCCTGCTCGTCCTCGTCGCCCGATGAGCCATCCGGGCCGGATCTGACCACCGTCCGGGTCGGCATCGGGCCGTTCCTCGACAACCAGACGCTGCCGCTGGCTCAGCAGTTGGGCTTCGCCACCGAGCAGGGCATCAAGTTCGAGTTCAAGACACTCCCGTCCAACGACGCCATCTACCAGGCTGTCCAGACCGGCCAGCTGGACGTGGGCGCGGGGACGATCCGAGGGCTGGTGCCGCTGGCCCAGACGGCGCCGACCCTGCGGAACTACATCATCCGCGACCAGTTCCTGGGCTTCTTCCTGGTCGGGCGGACGGAGGACGACCCGCCCGTGTACGCCGATCTCGTCGACCAGGGCCGCGCGCCCGAGGAGGCGAAGACGACCGTCCTGCGGTCGTGGGTCGGCAAGACATTCAACATCGTCGGCTCGCAGAACTTCGCGCCGATCGCGGCTGGCCTGCAGGCGGCGGGCATCGACCCGGAGTCAGTAAAGATCAACAACTTCGCCGACGACGCCAAGGCGGCGGCCGCGTTCCAGAGCGGGGAGGGCGACTTCTACACAGGCAGCCTGCCGATCCAGAGCGCGCTGCTGCTGGACCACCCGGATGACTACGTGAACGTCGGCGGCTACGAGGTGCTCGGCCCGGCCGGGCTGGCCTACGACACCTGGACGACCAGCCAGGGCTGGCTGGACGAGAACCCGGAGCTGGCACTCAAGGTCCTCGCTGTCGTCCTGAAGACGTCCCGGTACATCGACGACAACCTCGACAGCGCGGCGCCCAAGCTCACCGACCTGGTGAACACCGCGTCGGCCGGCAGCCTGCCGGTGGACCAGGTGAAGCTCCTCGCCACAGAGTTCACCGACTTCCTGACGCCGGAGGACCTGACGTCGAAGGTGTTCGCGCCGGCCAGCCCGTACTACTGGCAGAACGAGGTCAAGCTCGACATCGAGCAGAGCTCACCGGCGCCACCGGCCGACTACGACCCCGCCGAGGTCGCGAACGCCGAGGAGTGGTTCCAGAAGCTGCGGGCGAACAGCGCGCTGATGTCCTGGGTCAACGGGCCGCTCAACTAGCCCAGGGCGGGCCGCGACGGTCACCCGCGGCCCCCTTGCCGGCCGCGTCGTCCGTGCTCTCGACTCCGGCGCTCGCGGGACGCCACCTGGTTTGCCACCACCAGGTGGCGTCCCTGCGTCTGGCCCGTCGAGGTCCGCCGCGCCCAGGGTGCGCTGAAACTGACAGGAAACGTTCTACGGGTGCCCGTACGCTGGCAGTGTGAGTGACCTCCGAACTGACGGCGGACAGGACTGGGCGCCGATGGCCCAGACGGATCTCGAGCGGTCGCGGCCGGACCTGGACTTCTGGCGCACGCTCCCCGTCAAGCAGCAGCCGAACTGGCCGGACCAGGGCGAGCTGCGGGCCGCCTACACCCAGCTGTCGGCGCTGCCTCCGCTGGTGACCGCCCCCGAGGTCCGCTCGCTGACCGAGCACCTGGCGGCCGTCGCCCGGGGCGAGGCGTTCCTGCTGCAGGGGGGCGACTGCGCCGAGACCTTCGCGGCCAACACCGCGAACAAGATCCGTGACAAGGTGAAGACGCTGCTGCAGATGGCGGTGGTGCTCACCTACGGCGCGAGCACCCCGGTGGTGAAGGTCGCCCGGATCGCCGGTCAGTACGCCAAGCCGCGGTCCGCGGACATCGAGGCGTCCACCGGCCTGCCCTCGTACCGGGGCGACGCGGTGAACGACATCGCGGTGACTGCGCAGGCCCGGCGCCCCGACCCGGCGCGGATGGTGGCCTCCTACCACCACAGCGCCGCCGCCCTGAACCTGATCCGGGCGTTCGCGTCCGGTGGCTTCTCCAGCCTGTCCCAGGTGCACGAGTGGAACAAGGCGTTCGTGCGGGACTCGGCCGCTGGCCGGCGCTACGAGGTGATGGCGACCGACATCGAGCGGGCGCTGGCGTTCATGGCCGCCTGCGGCATCGACCTGCAGCGCACCGCCGAGCTCGGCGGCGTCGAGCTGTACACCAGCCACGAGGGCCTGCTGCTGGAGTACGAGCGGGCGCTCACCCGGGTGGAGGAGGCGACCGGCGCGGTCTGCGACCTGTCCGCCCACATGATCTGGATCGGCGAGCGCACCCGCGACCTCGACGGCGCGCACGTGGACTTCCTGTCCAGGGTCGGCAACCCGATCGGCTGCAAGGTGGGGCCGAAGGCGACGCCCGACGAGGTCATCGCGCTGGTCGAGAAGCTCAACCCGGATCACATCCCCGGCCGGCTCACGCTGATCTCGCGGATGGGCGCCGGCAAGATCCGGGACGCGCTGCCCTCGATCGTCGAGAAGGTCAACGGCGCGGGCCACCCGGTCGTCTGGGCCTGTGACCCGATGCACGGCAACACCCGCGACGTGAGCGGGGTGAAGACCCGCCACTTCGACGACGTGCTCGACGAGGTACTGGGCTTCTTCGAGGTCCACAAGGAGCTCGGCACCCATCCCGGCGGCCTGCACATCGAGCTGACCGGCGACGACGTCACCGAGTGCCTCGGCGGCGGCCAGGAGATCGGCGAGGCCGACCTCGCCGGCCGCTACGAGACGGCCTGCGACCCGCGGCTGAACACCAGCCAGGCGCTGGAGCTGGCCTTCCTGGTGGCCGAGATGCTCCAGGCCACCCGCGCCCGCCGGGCCGCCCACTCGCGGCACGCCTGACCGCGGTCACGCCAGAGACGACGGAAAGGGGGCGAGCCCGGCGGGCTCGCCCCCTTTCTCGTGGGCTGGTGCCGGTCGCGGCCCGGCGGCGGGTCAGTTCAGCCGGACCGAGACCTTGGAACCGCGCTCGACCACGGTGCCGCCCTCGGGGGCGGTGAACTGCACCTTGTCCCGGTCGTTCTTCCATCCGGACAGCCAGTCCTTCTCCGGCCTCAGGCCCGCGCCGCGCAGGATCCGCTCGGCGTCCTTCCAGGTCCTGCCCTGGACGTCGGGCACCTGGACCATCACCCCGGAGCCGTCGCCGCCACCGCCGGCCGACACGAACAGGGTGACGGTGTCCCCGGCCTTCACCGTCTGGCCCGGGTCCGGCGACGTGCGCGCGACCCGGTCGCGCGAGACCGCGCCGCTCTGGTCGACGTCCCGCCTGACCTGCAGACCCAGCGCCTCCAGCTCGGCCTTCGCCTCGTTGTAGCTCTTGCCGATGATGTCGGAGGGGACCTGGACCTCGTTCTTGCCGCTGCTGATCACCAGGGTGACCTGGGTGCCCTCGATGACCGGCTGGGCGGCCGGCGGGTCGGTCCTGATGATCTTGTCTTCCTCGACGTCGTCGCTGGGCTCCTGCTGGGTGCCGCCGAAGACGAGGTTCTCCGCCTCGAGCTGGTCCTGCGCCGCCTCCAGGGACATCCCGCTGAGGTTGGGGACGGGGATCTTCTCCGGCCCGAGCGACAGGATGATGGTGACCGTGTCACCCGGCTCGACCGTGGCGTTGCCCTTGGGGGACTGGTCGACGACCTTGCCCTCGGGGATCGTCGGGTGGTTCACCGGCGTGCCGTAGGCCCACTTCAGGCCGTCGGTGCTCAGCTCCGCCTCGGCGTCCTCCTTGGACAGCCCGGTCAGCAGCGGCACCGAGCCGCCGGCGCCGCCGCTGACCAGCGCCCGCGCGGCGAGGACGACCAGGATCAGGGCCACGACGGCGGCGACCACACCCCACGCCCACGTCGGCGGCCGCCAGCCGCCGACCCGTAATCCGTCGCGGCGGTGGCCGGCGCGCGGCGCGTTCGCGTGGGCCCGCCTGGCCGGCGCGCCAGCGTCCGGTCCGCCGCGGCCCTCGCGGTGGCCGCGGCCGCCCGGGTGGCCGGGGTCCCGCGGGTAGCCGGACTCGTCCAGGTAGGCCGGGGTCTCGTGGTACTCGTCCAGCCCGCCCGGCCGGGCCTCCATCCGCGTGGGGGCGTAGCGGTCCGCCGCGGCCGGCGGGGCGTACTCGTCCTGGTAGGACGCCACCGCGGCGCCGGCCGGCATGGCGTCGCCGACGTAGGGCAGGACCTGGCGGATCTCCTCCAGGAACGCGACACCGTCGGCCGGCCGCGCGTCCGGCCGGCGGGCGGTGGCCCGCAGCACGAGGGCGTCGAGCTCGCGCGGAATGCCGGGGACGATCGTCGACGGCGCGGGGACGTCGCCGTGCACCGACTGGTAGGCGACCGACATCGGGGTCGCGCCCGTGTGCGGCAGCTGGCCCGTGAGCATCTCGAACAGCACGACACCGGCCGCGTACACGTCGCTGCGGTAGTCGGAGGTGCCGTGCGTGACCTGCTCGGGCGCAAGATATCCGACCGTTCCCATCACCACGCCCTGGGTGAGCGCGGCGGTCGGCTGGGCGAGCGGGCGGGCGAGGCCGAAGTCGGCGACCTTCACCTGGCCGTCGTCGCCGAGCAGGATGTTCTCCGGCTTGATATCCCGGTGAATGATGCCGGCCACATGGGCGGCGGTCAGCGCGTCCGCGACGGCCTCGACGATCTCCAGTGACTCGTAGGGGTCGAGGTGGCCGTGCGCGCCCAGGTGCTGGCGCAGAGACCGGCCGCGCACCAGTTCCATGACCAGGTAGTTCAGGACCCCGGCCGGCGTCTGCGCCGAGCCGTAATCCATCACGGAGACCACCCGCGGGGTGTTCAACTGGGCGACCGCCCGGGCCTCCCGATGGAACCGGGCGACGAAGTCCGGTTCGTGCATCAAGTTCGGATGCATCACCTTGAGGGCGACCATCCGGTCGAGGCGGTTGTCGTGCGCGACGTAGACCGTCGCCATACCGCCGACGGCCAGCCGCTCCTGCGCGGTGTACCGGCCGTCGAGCAGGCGACCGATGACGGGGTCGGCGACCGTGGCATCCACGTCGGCCAGTTTACGATTGCGCGCCTTGGGCGAACTCGGCCCGTCGTGTGGTCACCTTCCAGACATACCCGGCCGTATCCGGGAAGAAACCGTGGCGTCGCACTGAGTCAAGCCCCTGGTAATACGCCCCGATCGCGGTCAGCTGGTCCGGTGAAGTCGCACCTAGCAGGAAACGCAGGAACGCCACCCCACCGGTGATGTTGTCGTGCGCGTCGGCCCGGTCGATCGGCTGGCCGAGCATTCCGGCCAGCCAGGCCGCGGTGCGGGGCATCAGCTGCATGACGCCGACCGCGCCGACGTGGCTGACCGCCGTCGGGTCGAAGCCGGACTCGACGGAGGCGACCGCGAGCGCCAGCGCCGGGTCGACGCCCTGGCGCGCCGCCTCGGCGCGGATCAACTGCCTGATCGCCCGCTCGTCGCCGCTCGCGGGCGGGCCGCCCCCCACGGCGCCCGCCGCGCCGGGCCCGGCCCCGGCGCCGTAGGCGCCACCGCTCGCGGCGGCGGCGGTCGCCGCGGCGGTGTCCGTCATGGCGGCCGCGGCGGTGCCCGCCGCGGCCGTTCCCGTCGCGCCGGCGACGGGGGAGCCGGGCGGGACGATCAGCAGGAGCTGGCCGATCTGGAGGCCGTCGCCCGGGTCGAGCCCGTTGAGCTCGGCGAGCTCGGCTACGGTCAGGCCCGCCCGGGCCGCCAGCAGCGACAGCGACTCGCCTGGCTCGACGACGTGCCCCCCGGGTGGCGCGGCCCCGGTCTCGCCGGCTCCGCCTCCCTGACCTGGCGGGGCCGCCGGGGCCGTCCCGGGGCGGGAGCCCGGCAGGTACAGAAGCTCCCCGATCTTCAGATCGTCGGTGGACAGGCCGTTCATGGTCCTGATCCGCTCGACCGTCGTGCCGTGCCGTTCGGCGAGCGACCACAGCGAGTCTCCGGGGCCGACCTCGTACGGACCCCACCCACCGGCCGCCGCGCCGCTCAGGGCCGCGACGGTCAGCAGGCCGGCCAGCATCCCGACGCCTCGCCGGGTCGCCCGGCCGGGCCGGATGACTCGCGGCGGCGCGGGTCGGCGCGTCGGGCGTCGTGGTCGCATGCGGTTCCTTCCGAAGCCGGGCGGCAACGACCGACAGTGACGGATCGAGCGCGCGACGACAAGATCATCTGACTGTCGGGCGCAGGGACCATGTGGTACGCGCAGGGGGACGTGCCCGGGTCCCCCGATGTCGGGCTTCGCCGGGCCCCGCGGGAGGCGACCCGGGCATAGAATCCTCGCCGGACCCGGGGAGCCCGCGGAGGCGGGCTGAGAGGCCGACCAGATCCGTCGGCGACCCGTCGACCCGATCGCGGTCATGCGCGCGTGGGGATGGGGAGCGATGATTCTGGAAGCGCTGGCCGAGGACGAGCCGCTGCGGATCGCGGGGCAGGACTTCTCCAGCCGGCTCATGGTCGGAACGGGGAAGTTCGGTAGCCACGCGCTGATGCGGGACAGCCTCGTGGCCAGCGGGGCCGAGATCGTCACGGTCGCGCTGCGCCGGGTCGACCTCGCGCGGGCGGGCGAGGGCGACGTGCTCGACTTCGTCCCGCCGGGAATGACGCTGCTGCCGAACACGTCGGGCGCCGTGACCGCCGAGGAGGCGCACCGGCTCGCCCGGCTTGGCCGGGCCGCGACCGGCAGCCAGCTCGTCAAGCTCGAGGTCACCCCCGACCCCCGCACGCTCGCGCCGGACCCGGTGGAGACGCTGCGCGCCGCGGAGCTGCTGGTCTCCGACGGTTTCACCGTGCTGCCCTACTGCCCGGCCGACCCGGTGCTCGCCCGCCGGCTGGAGGAGGCCGGCTGCGCGACCGTCATGCCGCTGGGCAGCTGGATTGGCTCCAATCGTGGCCTGCGTACCCGCGACGCCCTCGAAGTGATCATCGAGGCGGCCGGCGTGCCGGTCGTGGTCGACGCGGGTATCGGCGTCCCGTCCGACGCCGCCGAGGCGATGGAGATCGGCGCGGCCGCGGTCCTCGTCAACACCGCGATCGCGGTGGCGCGCGACCCGGTGGCGATGGCGCGGGCGTTCGCGCTCGCGACAGTCGCCGGCCGGCTCGGCTACCTCGCCGGCCGGGGCGCCGTGGGCGCGCCGACCATGGCCGAGGCGTCCTCACCGCTGACGGGCTTCCTCGGCGCCCAGCCGGGGAGCGTCGCGCCGTGAGCGCGCCGCCAGGGGAGTTCGCGAAGGTCCTCGCAGACCTGGACCCGCCGAGGCTCGCGGCCGCGGGAGGGCGCGCCGGCGACGCCGCCGTGACCTCCGTGCTCGCCACCGCCCGCGCCGGTGGCCGGCTTGGCCTGTCCGACCTCGCCGTCCTGCTCTCCCCGGCGGCGACCGGCCGGCTCGAGGAGCTGGCCCGCGTCGCCCGCGAGACGACGCTGCGCCGTTTCGGCCGCGCGGTGCGGCTGTTCGCCCCGTTGTACGTCTCGAACGCCTGCCTGTCGTCGTGCACGTACTGCGGCTTCTCCAAGGGGCTGCCGGTCGTGCGCCGGACGTTGTCCGCCGGCGAGACCGAGACGGAGGCGCGGCTGCTCGCCGAGCGAGGTTTCCGCCACCTGCTGCTCGTCTCGGGCGAGCACCGGGTCGAGGTCTCCGCCGACTACCTGGTCGAGATCGTCGAACGGCTGTCCCCGCTGTTCCCGGCGATCTCGATCGAGACGCAGACCTGGTCGGACGACACCTACGCCCGGCTCGTCGCCGCGGGCCTCGTCGGCGCCGTCCATTACCAGGAGACCTACGACCGGGCCCGCTACCGCGAGGTCCACGTCGCCGGCTGGAAGCGCGACTTCGACCGGAGGCTGTCGTCGTTCGACCGGGCCGGCGCCGCCGGGGTCCGCCGGCTGGGCGTGGGCGTGCTGCTGGGCCTGGCCGTCGACTGGCGGGCCGACGTGCTCGCGCTCGCCGCGCACGCCACGTTCCTGTCCCGGCGGTACTGGCGGACGGAGGTCACCGCGGCCCTGCCGCGGATCAAGCCGAACGCGGCGGGGTTCCCGCCGGTCGTCGTCGTCGACGACGCCGAGTTCGTGCAGGCGCACGCCGCGCTGCGGCTCTACGAACCCGACCTGGACCTGTCGCTTTCGACCCGGGAGCCGGCGCCGATGCGCGACGGGCTGGTCCGGATCGCGGTGACCACGATGAGCGCCGGCTCGTCCACCGAGCCCGGCGGCTACGGGACGCCGGGCAGCGCGCAGGAACAGTTCTCGATCAGCGACGAACGCCCGCCGGACGCCGTCGCGGCGATGCTCGTCGAGGCCGGCTACGACCCGGTCTGGAAGGACGCCTTCCCGCTGGTCGCGGGCCGTTCCTGAGGCCACGGCGCGCGTCCGCGCGGGTGGTCCAGGTGATGTGACCGGCGCGATATTGCCCGGCGTCGCGCGGGGCCTGCTTCGATAGCCTGCCGCTATGGAGCGCGTTGTCATCGTGGGAGCGGGGCTGGCCGGTGGCCGGACGGTGGTCGAGCTGCGCGAGCAGGGATACACCGGCCAGATCACCCTCATCGGGGCGGAGCCGCACCTGCCCTACGACCGGCCGCCGCTGTCCAAGGCGGTGCTGACCGGCCGCACCGACAGCACCCAGCTCCCCTACGGCCTGCACGACCTGGACGGCGTCGAGCTGCTGCTCGGCCGGCACGCGACCGGCCTCGAGCCGGGGGCCGTCCACACCGACGCGGGCCCGGTGACCTACGACGCCCTGGTGATCGCCAGTGGTTCGGCCCCGATCCGGCTGCCCGGGGCGCCGGGCCAGCGGGTGCTGCGCACCATCGACGACTCCCTCGCGCTGCGCCAGGCGCTGCGTCCCGGGGCGCGGCTCGTCATCGTCGGCGCCGGCTGGATCGGCGCCGAGGTCGCGACCGTCGCCGCCAAGCTCGGCGCCGAGGTGACCGTCGTCGAGGGCGGCGGTCACCCGCTCGCGCCGCTGGGCCGAGAGGTCGGCGGCCACGCCGTCCACTGGTACGAGGAGGCCGGCGTCACGCTGCGGGTCGACGCGATGGTCGACAAGATCGGTGAGGACGGGCTGCTGCTCGCCGGCGGCGAGTTCGTGCCGGCCGACGAGATCGTCGTCGGGGTCGGCGCGCGTCCCGACGTCGGCTGGCTCGCGGGCTGCGGGCTGGTCGTGGAGCGCGGCGTCGTCGTCGACGAGCACCTGCTCGCCGGCTGGGCGCCGGACACGCCCGGCGCCCCCGGCGCGGCGCCGGTGCTGGCGGTCGGGGACTGCGCGGCCTGGTGGTCGGTCCGCTACGGCCAGCGGATGCGCGTCGAGCACTGGGACACGGCGCAGACCGCGCCGGCCGCCGCGGCCACCACCCTGCTCGGCCTCGCCGCCGGCCGGCCCGTGGGCGACCTGCCCGTCTACAACCCGGTCCCGTACTTCTGGTCGGAGCAGTTCGGCAGGATGGTGCAGTTCGCGGGCCTGCCCGCCGACGACGCGCACCTGGTGTTCCGCGGCGACCCGACGGCCCGCAAGGAGCCGGACGCGAAGAAGGCCCCGGGCTGGTCGGCCGGCTGGTTCGCGCCGGACGGCACCCTGACCGCTCTGGTGACCGTCGCCCGCCCGATCGACATGGTCGCCGGCCGGCGGCTGCTCGCCGCCGACGCCCGCCCCGACCAGGCCCAGTTCGCCGACCCGGCGGTTCCCCTGAAGGCCCTGCTCGAGGGGTGAGCCGCTCGGGCGGCCCTCGTACGTCGGACGCGCGCCGCCGCTCGCGCGCGAGCGGGGGAGGCGGGAGGCCGGAAGGCGAGGGCCGGGCGGTCCGGCGGCGGAAGCGGTGGTCCTGGTTCCACATCTCATGACCAGGACTCATGACGGGCCGCCGAGCGTGGTGTGGCCGGCACTCCGGGCGAGTCGGCTACCACGCGTGGTGATCGGCCTGGTCGCCGCTCCTGGCTCGCGGTGGGTGCGCGGTGGTGCGCCGAACGGCGAGGCGGCTAGCTGCACGTTCGGGTCGATCGGGTGTATTGGCCCCGTTGGTAGTCGGATGTGGGCTTGACACTAGAGTCTGGCGCTGTGCCGCGCATTCACCTGGTCTCCAACCTGCCTGGGGTGAGCGCCCTCGGTGACCACCTGCGGGCCGCCGGGCTTGGGCCGACCTCGGCCCGGTCCGCGGATGCCCTGCTGGTCCTCATCGACCGGCCGCTCGACTCCGTTGAGCAGGAACTGCTCGACCGCGCGCGGCAGTCGGTTCCGGTGCTGCTCGCCGGGCCGACCGTGCGCGCGCTGCCGGCCGAAAGCCCGCTGGTCGAGGCTTCCGGGTTCATTCCTGGCCGCGCCACCCCGCCGCACGAGCTACGGCTGGTCGCGGGGCCGAACGGCGACCAGGTCGCCGCGCGGATGGGCGACTTCCGGCCCGTGGACAGCTGGGTCGTGCCCGACAAGGTCGCCGACGACATCGAGCGGCTGCTGCTCGTCCGGCACGAGATGTCCGAGTACCCGGTCTGCACCTGGCGGCCGGCCACCGGCCTGGGCATGTTCACCCTGGGATCCACCGCCGAAACGCTCGCCGACCCGGCCTACCACCGGCTGGTCGGCCGATGGCTTCGTCACGCCCTCGGGGCGCGTGACGCCGGCCCGGTCGGCGTCGGCCTGCTGGGAACGCCGCCGGCCGTCGCGGCGCACCAGGCAGCCGTCGAGGCCACCGAGGGCCTGGACCTGGTCGCGGTGAGCGGCGCCGGCCGGTCCGCCGGCCGCGGCGGCGACACCGCGGTGCGTGGCTACGAGGAGCCCGACGAACTGCTCGCCGACGGCGACGTCCGCCTGGTCGTCGTCGGCACCTCGAACCAGACCCGCGCCCAGTGGGCGAGCCGGGCGCTGGAGGCCGGCAAGGACGTCGTCATCGCCTCCCCGTTCGCGCTGTCCACCCAGGAGACCGACGACCTGGCGCTGCTCGCCGCCGCCCGTTCGTCGCTGCTCGCGATGTACCCCGAGCGGCGCGAGGACCCGGCCTACCGGTGCCTGCGGGCCGCGGTCCGCGGCGGCGCGGTCGGCGACATCCTCTCGGTCGAGGTCACCCACGGCGCGCCGCGCCGGCCGGAGGGCGGCTGGCGCGACGACGAGCGCGCCAGCGGCGGGCTCATCCACGACCGTGGCTTCGGTCATCTCGACTGGGTGCTCGACCTGGTCGACGAGCCGGTCGAATGGGTCACGGCCACCACGCACAAGCGGGTCTGGCACCACGTGACCAACGCCGACCATGCCCGCGTCCTGCTGCGCTTCGCCAGCGGCGCCGAGGCGCAGATCACGATCTCCGACCTGCTCGCCGTGCCGACCGCCCGGCTGCAGGTCCTTGGCACCGCCGGCGCGCTGTTCGGCGACGACCCGGCGACGGCGGCGCTGGCCGCCGAGTCCGAGCCGGAGCCGGCCCGCCGGGGCGGCCGGCACGCGGGGCAGGCCGGCGAGGGCGCGCCCACGGTGCCACTGTCGGCCGGGCCGCTCACCGTCGTCCGCCACGACGGCACCCGCACCCGGCTGCCGCTGCCCACGGGCGGCGGGCACCAGTTCTACCGGGACCTGGCCGACGCGTTGCTGTCCGGCTGGCCGCTGAACGCCTACCGGGTCGAGGCGGCCCGCAGGGTGGTCGCGGTCGCCGAGGCCGCCACGCGCTCCGCGTCCGCCGGCGGTGTCCAGATCGGCCCCGCTTAGGCGACCGCTCGGGCGCGCGGACGGTCTTGAGGACATGGCAGCGTCGTGTTTACTTTCGACCATGGAAAACTGGTTGCCGTTGCCCGACGTCGCCGAGGCCCTGGGGGTCCCGGTCACCCGGGTCCGACAGCTCGTGCGGGAGGGTAGCCTGCTCGCTCGCCGTCAGGACGACGGCATTCTGCGGATCCCGGCCGGCTTCGTCCAGGACGGCATGGTCACCAAGGGCCTGTCCGGCACGCTGACGCTGCTCGCCGACGCGGGGTACTCGCAGGAAGAGGCGATCGACTGGCTGCTGCGCGACGACCCGAGCCTGCCCGGCACCCCCCTGCAGGCCCTGCGCGAGAACCGCGGCAAGGAGGTCAAGCGCCGAGCCCAGGCGCTGGGCTTCTGACCGTCCTGGACGGCGGCGGCCGCCGCCGTCGACACCGGGGCCCGTGCGCGCCCGGTGAGGGAGGTCCGTCACGCGGGCCTCCCCGGCCTCGCGCCCGGGCCGGTGTCTCCACCACGCGGGCGGGAACGCGTAGGGTTCTGGGCGTGGTCGATTCGTCCGTGGCCGCCGTCGAGGTCGTCGTGAACGGCCAGGAGCGGCAGGTGCCCGCCGGGCAGCCACTGGCCGAGCTGATCGCCGACCTGGGGCTACGGGTGGGCTCGGTGGTGGTGGAGTACAACGGCGAGGCGCTGACGGCCGCCGAGGGCAGGGCCGTGCGGCTGCGCGCCGGCGACCGGCTCGAGCTCGTCCGGGCGGTCGCCGGTGGCTGAGCGCCAGAAGGCCACCGACCCGCCGGCCGAGCCCGGCGGCGCGGTGCCACGGCCCCCCTCCACGATCGACCTGATCGCCGAGCAGGCCGTCGCCGACCTCGCCATGGTGGGCCCGCTCCCGGCCGACCGCGCCCTCGAGCAAGCCGCGGCGGGCGGCGCCTTCCCTGGCGGGCCCGGAGACCTCGCGGCGGGGGTGTCGGCCGTGCGCGCCGCGCGGCTGGCCAGACTCGCGGCCGCCCGGCTCTACCTGTGCACGCCCAGGCGGCACGGGTACGAGGCGTTTCTCGACGGCGTGCTCGCCCCGCCAGCGCCCGGCGGCCCGACCGGCGCGGCCGTTGCCGGCGTCGACCTCGTCCAGCTGCGGGAGAAGGGCCTCGAGTGGCGGGACGAGGCGTCGGCGCTCGGGCGCATGCTCGCCGCCGGGCGACGCCACGGCGCCCTCGTCAGCGGCAACGACCGGGCCGACCTCGCGGCCGTCGTCGGCGTCGACATCCTGCACGTCGGCCAGGACGACATCCCGCCGGCGACCGCCCGGCGGCTGCTGGGCCCAGATGTGATCATCGGCCTGTCGACGCACGACGAGCGCCAGCTCGAGGTGGCGATCGAGGACCCGGACGTCGACTACTTCTGCGTCGGCCCGGTCTGGCCGACGCCGACGAAGGAGGGCCGGCCGGGCGTGGGCCTGCGCCTCGTCGCCGCGGCCGTGGCCGCCGCGCCGCCGTTCGCCCTCGGCTCGAAGCCCTGGTTCGCGATCGGCGGCATCGACGAGGAACGCCTCGACGAGGTGCTGGCGACCGGCGCCCGCCGCGCCGTCGTCGTCCGCGCGATCACCGGCGCCGACGACCCGGCCGCCGCCGCCGCGCGCCTCGCCGCCCGCCTGCGCGCCGCCGCCTGACCGCCGTCGGCGGCGACCGGTGCGACACTTCAGCTACGTCGCGGTGCTCGCCGCCTGCCTCGTCGGGACGGCGTCGCTGGAGTTCTGGCCGCGCACGCGGGTGTATGCCCGGTGGCGCCGGCTGGCGCGGACCCTGGTACCGGTGCTGGCGGTGTTCGTCGGCTGGGATCTCTACGCCATCTCGCGCGGGCACTGGACGTTCGACCCGCGCGGCGTCACCGGCGCGCGGCTGCCCGGTGGGATCCCGCTGGAAGAGGTCTTGTTCTTCGTCGCCATCCCGATCTGCGCCGTCCTGACGCTGGAGGCCGTCCGAGCCCGCCGGCGCCACTGGCTGGTCGGCGACGAGCCCTCGTCGCCGGACGCCGGGCGGGGGCCGGGAGCCGAATGAGCTACACGGCGCTGGCGCTCGTCGGGGTGGCGGCCGCCGCGACGGCCGACCTGTTCGCGTTCCGGGTGCGGCTGCTGCGCCGTAAGGCGTTCTGGGCCGCCTACGCGATCATCGTCGGGTTCCAGCTGCTGGTGAACGGCGTCCTCACGGGCTTCGAGATCGTCCGCTACGACCCCGACGCCATCCTGGGCCCGCGCGTCGTCTACGCCCCCGTGGAGGATCTCCTCTTCGGTTTCGCGCTCGTCCTGTGGACCCTCGACTGGTGGGTCTGGTGGGGCCGCCGCGAGGCCCGGCCGCCTGGGCGCGATGGCGCCGGTGGGGCTTAGCCGCCGGCGGGGCGTAGCGCCGGCGGGGCGTAGCGCCGGCGGGGCGTAGCGCCGGCGGGCCTCGCCGCCGCGCGGAGGCGAGGCCCGCGGCCCGCCGACCGGCCGACCGTCAGGCGGTCGGCCGGGTGCCCAGCATGGTGGCGTTCGGGGCCGCCTTGGCGACCAGGTCGGGGATGACCTCACCCAGCTCGCCGGGCTCCCACTTGCCCTGGCGGTCCACCGACGGGCCGTTCACCCAGCCCTCGGCGACGCTGATGAACCCGCCGGAGACGGAGAACACCCGGCCGGTGACGCCCTTCGACTGCGGCGAGCCGAGCCAGACGACCAGGGGCGAGATGTTCTCCGCTCCCAGCGGGCTCCAGGTGCTCACCGGCTCGAGCTGCTCCTTGGCCGCCGACTCCTGCTGCTGCACGAAGCCGAGGTCCTCGGTCATCCGGGTGAGCGCGGTCGGCGCGATCGCGTTCACGGTGACGCCGTAGCGGCCCAGCTCCATGGCGGCGATGACCGTGAACGCGGCGATGCCGGCCTTGGCGGCGCCGTAGTTCGACTGGCCCACGTTGCCGAAGATGCCGGACGGCGACGAGGTGTTGATGATCCGCGCATCGACGGTCTCGCCCGCCTTGGACCTGTCCCGCCAGTAGGCGGCGGCGTGGTGCGCCGGGCCGAAGGTGCCCTTGAGGTGCACCTTGATGACCGAGTCCCACTCGGCCTCGGTCATGTTGGTGAGCATCCGGTCGCGCAGGATGCCGGCGTTGTTCACCACCACGTCCAGCCCGCCGAACGCGTCGATGGCGGTCTGGATCAGGGACAGGCTGCCGTCCCAGGTGGAGATGTCCTCGGTGTGCGCGACGGCCTCGCCGCCCTTGGCCTTGATCTCCTCCGCCACGGCCTGCGCCGGGCCCGCGGACGCGCCGCTGCCGTCCCGGGCGCCGCCCAGGTCGTTGACGACGACCCTGGCTCCTTCGGCGGCGAACGCGAGCGCGTGCTCCCGGCCGATTCCGCCGCCGGCGCCGGTGATGACGACGATGCGGCCCTCGCAGATCCCGCTCATGCCCGGACTCCCTTAATCACGTCTTTCGGTTCCGTTCCCTCGATGTCGCTGTGCCCGCCGTCGCTGTGCCCGCCGTCGCTGTGTCCGCCCGGTGGTTCGCGCGCTGGCCGGCCGTCCACCGTGGGCCCCGTTGGTCCCCTCGGCTCGGGTACCGCCGGTCCTCGCCCTACCTAACCGCCCAGCGGTCCGCCTGGCCATCGGCTCATCCGTGGGACGGGGCGGCCTCTCGGCGACGGTGCCGGCCCACCGGAGGGTGGCGGGCTCCGCCCGCCGCGTGAACGGCGGTGCGCCGACGTCATCGTGTCGCGCCAGCCGGTCACGGGCCACCGATGACCCTGCCGTCGGACATGCCGGATTCGTCGTCCCCGTCCCGTCCGATGTGCGTCAGCGGGTCCGGGTCGGCAGGATGGACGGTGGCGCATCCCGTGGGGCCGCCCGGTGACCAGACCGGCGGCCCACCGGCGCACGGGGCCCTTGCCGACTCCTGCGCCAGCAGGCGTCGGCGGGGCAGGTGTGCCGTGCTGACGCTGGATCGAGACCAGATACGGACGGGTGCCGTGCAGGAAAGTGACTTCGCCGAGGTTCTCGCCTCGGTGCGACGGTTCGTGCGGGAACGGGTCGTGCCGCTGGAGCCGGAGATCGAGGAGACCGACGCGATCCCGGCCGCGTTGCGGGCCGACGCCGCCGAGATGGGGCTGTTCGGGTTCGCCATTCCCGAGTTGTACGGAGGGCTGGGCCTGTCGATGAGCGAGGAGGTCCGGCTCGTCTACGAGCTCGGCTATACGACTCCCTCGTTTCGGTCGATGTTTGGAACGAACAACGGAATCGCTGGCCACGTACTGCTCGAGGGCGCGACCGAGGAGCAGAAGAAAACCTGGCTGCCGAAGGTGGCCTCCGGGGAGTGGACAGCGTCGTTCGCGCTGACCGAGGCGGGCGCGGGCTCCGATCCCGCCGGCCTGGCCACCGTCGCCCGCCGGGACGGTGACGGCTGGGTGATCAACGGCTCCAAGCGGTTCATCACCAACGCCCCGCTGGCCGACGTCTTCATGGTCTTCGCCCGTACCGACCCGGACGCCCCGCCTGGCCGCGGCATCAGCACGTTCATGGTCGAGAAGGGCACCCCGGGGGTGTCCGTCGGCCCCCGTGACCACAAGATGGGCCAGGCCGGGGCGTGGACCGCGGACGTCTACCTGGACGACGCGCGGGTGCCGGCGTCGGCGCTGATCGGCGGTGAGGGCGGCGTCGGCCGCGGCTACGCGACCGCGATGCGCTGCCTCGCGCACGGCCGGATCCACATCGCGGCGCTGTGCGTCGGCATGTGCCAGCGGCTCGTCGACGAGTCGGTCGGCTACGCCGCGACCCGCGAGCAGGGCGGCGCCGTGATCGGTACCTACCAGCTCGTCCAGGGCCTGATCGCCGACTCGGCGACCGACCTGTACGCGGCCCGCGCCCTCGTCACGGACGTGGCCGCGAAGTTCGACGACGGCAGCGACCGGCGGATCGGGCCGTCCTGCGCGAAGTACTTCGCCTCGGAGGCGGTGGGGCGGATCGCCGACCGGGCGGTGCAGATCCACGGCGGCTCCGGCTACATCCGCGGCGTCCCGGTGGAGCGCTTCTACCGCGACGCCCGGCTGTTCCGGATCTACGAGGGCACCAGCCAGATCCAGCAGATCGTCATCGCGCGCGGCCTGCTCGCCCAGGCCGGCGCCTCCTAGGCGGCGCGCGGCGGCATCGCCGAGGGCCCCCCCGCCCGCCGCCCGGGCCCGCGGGCCCCCCGGTAACCGGGCCCCCCCCCCCCCCCCCCCCCCGGGG
>NZ_JADWYU010000214.1 GCF_016786325.1 Frankia nepalensis
GGCCGCGCGGGTCGCGCGGCCGGCGCGCGGTCAGTACCGCTCGGCGCTGTAGACGACCGCGCCGCCGTAGTGCGGCGACGAGTGACAGGCGACGCCGATCGACGCGCGTTCGCGCTGGCGCTCGCCGGCGCGGCCGGACAGCTGCAGGTAGCACTCGAGCATCTGCGGGATGCCGTGCATCCGGCCGTTGCCCAGCGCGCCGCCGCCGGAGAGCGCGGGCAGGGCCTTCGGGTCGTCGCTGTCGATCCCGCCGTCCGCCACGAACCGGTGCGCCTCGCCGACCGGGCAGAAGCCCAGCACCTCCAGCCAGAACCAGACGAACGGCGAGAACCCGTCGTAGACCTGCGGCAGGTCGACGTCGGCCGGCGAGACGCCGGCGGACTCCCACAGCCGCCGCGCGTTCTCGGCGCCGACGGACATGATGTCGTCGAGCGGCCAGTGCAGCGGCAGCCGACGGGTCGCGGGCGTCGCGTTCGAGTAGCCGGCGACATACACCGGCCGGTGCGGCAGGTCGGCGGCGCGCTCCGCCGAGGTGAGCACGAACGCGGCGACGCCACTGACGGGGATGTCGCAGTCGTAGCGGCACACCGGGTCGGCCAGCATCGGCGCGGCCAGGTACTCCTGCGCCGTCAGCGGCTTGCCGTTCCAGAACGACCACGGGATCCGGGAGCCGTTCTTGCGCGCCTCGACGAGCACGGCCGCCATGGCCTCGCGGGTCGCGCCATAGCGCGCCAGGTACTCGTTGTAGGGCAGCGCGATCATCTGCAACGGCCCGAAGAAGCCCTGCGGCGCGGTCCACTGCTGGCTGCCCGCCGCGGCGCGCATCGGGTTCGCGTGGTAGCTGCCCCGCGGGTTGTGCAGCGCCCGGTAGACGACCACGTAGTCGGCGGCGCCGGCGGCGACGGCGTTGACCGCGATCCCGACCATGCCCGGGATCTGGCCGATGCCCTGGAAACCGGAGACGTAGCGGGGACTCGCGCCGAGGCGCTCGGCGAGCCAGCTGGCGGTCACCGAGCTGACCCCGTCCTCGACGGCGTGCGAGCCGGCCGTGGGGAACAGCGCGGAGGTGACGACGCCGTCGACCTGTGCCGGCGTCAGTCCCGCGTCGGCGATCGCGGCGCGCGCCGTCTCGAGCGCGAGGACGCCGAGCGGGCGGTCCGAGTGCCGTTCGACCGCGCTGTGCGCGTAGCCGACGAGGGCGACCTGGTTGCTCGCCGCCATCCGCCCGCTCACGGCGCGACCGCCAGCCGGAACGCGGGAACGGCGACGCCCGGTGCCACGTCCTCGAACGCGGCCGTCACCGGGTCACCGACCCGCACGGCGACGTCCGGGCCGTCGAGAAGCCGGCCGATCAGGCGCAGCTCGGCCTGCTCCACGAGCTCGACGTCGACGAGGACGAACGGCACGTCGGCCGCGAACCCCGGCAGGAACGACTGGCGGACCACCGTCCACGACCGCACGCTGCCCCGCCCGCTCACCGGGGTGAACACGAACGCCGGCTCGGTGCTGTGGCAGTGCGGGCAGACCTGGTCGGGCGGGGCCGTGAACGCCGCGCACACCGAGCAGCGGGCGACGGTCAGCACGTGCCGGGCCGCGGCCTCCCAGAACGGCGCGGACGTCTCGTCGGGCACCGGCAACGGCCGCGCCGACACCCCGGCGGGCGTGGTGGCCGCGCCGCCGGGCGCGTGGTTCGGCGACGTCACGGGATCACCCCCGCGTCCTTGAGCGCGCCGATGTCCTCCCAGTCGTGGCCGAGCTCCAGCAGCACCGTCTCGGTGTGCTCGCCGTGCTCGGGAGCACGGCGCAACGCCGGCGCGCGCTCGTCGAACTGCACCGGCCCGGTCGGCAACCGGTAGGAAAGGCCGTCCTCCTCGACCTGGCCGATGTAGTCGTTGGCGACCACCTGCCGGTCGGTGAGCAGCTCCTCGACGGCCTGGATCGGCGCCCAGGGCGCGTCGATGCCGGTGAGCAGGTCCTTCCACTCGTCGAAGGTCCGCTTGGCGAACTCGGCCGACAGTTCCGCGACGCACGCCTCCCGGTTCGCTCCGCGCGCCCGCAGGTCGACGAACCGCGGGTCCTCGACCAGCTCGTCGCGGCCGATCAGCCGGCAGAAGTCCGCCCAGTAGCGGTCGGCCTCCAGGAACACCAGCTGGATGTGCCGGCCGTCCTTCGTCCGGTACGCGCCCACCAGCGGGTTCGGCCCGCCGCCGTGCCCGTAGAAGGCACGGGGCGTGCCGCCGGCCAGCGCCGCGAGCACGTCCGAGGTCAGCGTCCACATCGCCGTGGCCAGCAACGAGACGTCGACGACCGAGCCGGCGCCGGTGCGCTCCCGGCGCAGCAGCGCCGAGGCGATCCCGAAGGCCAGCGCCATGCCTCCGTTGCGGTCCCCGAGGGCGCCGCGCTGGTTGATCGGATGCTCCAGGACCGGCGGCGTCAGGACGTGCGCCAGCCCGCCGCGCGCCCAGAAGGCCGACGAGTCGTAGCCGGGGTGGTCGGCGTCCGGCCCGCGGGCCCCGAAGCCGTGCCCGCGGGCGTAGACGAGGCGCGGAAAGCGCGCCATGAGCGTCTCGGCGTCGAGGCCCAGGCGGCGCAGCGCCCCCGGGCGGAAGTTCGTCAGGAAGACATCCGCGGTGGCCAGCAGCTCGTCGAGCAGGGCCCGTCCGCGCTCGTCGCGCAGGTCGAGCGCGACCGAACGCTTGCCGCGGTTGGCCATGGCGATCGACAGGTTCACCCCGCCGCCGCCGTCGGTTCCGATCCCCTGGGTCGCCAGCGCCCGGTACGGGTCACCCTCCGGGCGCTCCACCCTGATGACGTCCGCGCCCCAGTCCGCCAGCAGCGCGCCGGCAACCGGCACGAACACCCACTGCGCCAGCTCGACGACCCGTAAGCCGTCGAACGCTCCCTCACCCACTCAGCACCTCCTGCGCGTCCCCGCCGCGACCGGCCGGGGCCGGCCGCCCGAGAACGGACGACGTCAGGCGAGACTGTAGAACGTGACTCTCGTTTTAGGTAGACCTTGACTTCCACCTGAGGGTGCGTCAGCATCCAGTCTCCGGCAGATCTCACCCGTCGCGGTCCGCGCGCGCCTCCTGGCCTCGCGGTCAGCCGCGTTGCCGCACCGCGCCAACCGGCATCCGGCCGGGAGCGCACCACCACGAGGCCCAGGCCTCGTCAGCTGACGCCGTGCCAGAATCGCGGCCCATGGGCGCCGCGCGCCCGCGGGTCCGCGCGCGGCCGGCCGCGGACCGAGCTCAGGGGAGGAACCATGCCAGTAAGCAAACCGAGCGAGCTTCCGGCCGGGGGGGACGGCCGCTGGCCGCTTTCCTCGGTCGGGTTCCGGTCGGTGCAGTGGGGCGACATGGAGGTCGGCTTCACCGCCGCCGGGCCCATCGACTGCACGCCGGGCTACAAGGGCCTGCCGAACGACTTATGCCCCTGTGCGCACTACGGGTACGTCTTCAAGGGCAAGCTGCGCTGCGTCTACCCGGGCAGCGACAAGCCCGACGAGGTCGCCGAGGCCGGCGACGTCTACTTCTTCGAGGCGAACCACACGCTCATCTACGAGGAGGCGAGCGAGGTCCTCGAGATCAACCCCGCCAAGCCCCTCCAGCAGGTCATGGACCACTTCGAAGGCATGGCCAAAGCTCTTTACCCGACCGCGGACTGACCCCGGCCAGTCTCGGATGTGCCGGGACGAACGTTCCGCCAGAGCCATGGGGCCGCGCCCGGTGGTGTGCTCCCTGGCCTCTGGCGGGATTCCCACCGCGCTCGGAGCACGAGGCCTCGCCGCGGGGGCCGGCGCGACAGCCCGGACCAGGCGTTCGACATCCCGGCCTCCAGTTGCTCGCCCATCATCCCAACGCGGCGGTCAGCCGGCTCGACCGGACGGCGACATCTCGAAGATCACCGGCGAGTACGCGGACGGACCTCGACGAAGCCCCACGAGCCGCGGCCGAGCCCGAGTACCGCGACCGAGCCCGAGTGGGGGTTCCCGCACCGGCGCCGTTGTCCGGACCCGCCATACCAGCCGGCGGGCCTGCCGAGAACACCTCTTGGAGGAGCACGATGCCCACGCCGCCCCAGACCGACCGCCCCGACGGCTTACGCGTCGCCGTTCCTCGGGACGCCGAGGAACTGCTGTCCCCGGAATGGCTGACCGCGGCGCTGCGCACGCGCTTCCCGGACATCACCGTCACGGCCGTGCACCCCGGCCCGGTGGTCAGCCGGCTCTCCACGAACATCAGGTTCCGGGTCGAGTACACGGGCGACGTGCCCGAGGACTTCACGCCGTACCTGTGCGCGAAGGGGTACTTCGGCGAGGTCGGCTGGCTGGCCCGGCGCGCCGGCGAGCACGAGGTGGTGTTCTACCGCGACCTGGCCGCCCGCGCCGGGGTCCGGACACTGCGCGGCGTCTACGCCGACATCGACCCGGAGACACACGCCAACGTCATCATCACCGAGGACGTGATCGCGCAGGGCGGCACCTTCCTCGACGGCATCGAGGACTACACCCCGGACCAGGCCGCCGAGAGCCTGGAGCAGCTGGCCGTCATGCACGCCGCCATGTGGCAGGACCCGGCCATCGCCGCGGACGACTCGCTGGCGTCCCGGCTGGACACCCACCTCATGGCGCGCGGCCTGAAGGAGATCAGCAAGAACTTCGACAGCGAGCTCGGCGCCGTCGTGCCCGAACAGGCCCGCGACGCCCAGCGGCTCGTCGACGCCTACCGGGCCCTCGCCACCGCCGCCAAGACCGCGGCACCCTGGACGCTGCTGCACGGCGACACGCACCTGGGCAACGTCTTCCTCGACGGCGCCGGCCGGCCGTCGTTCACCGACTGGCAGCTGGCGCAGCGCGGGCCCTGGTACCTCGACGTCGGCTACCACATCGCGGCCACGATCAGCGTCGCCGACCGCCGCCGCACCGAGCGCGACCTGCTGCGCCACTACCTCGACCGGTTGCGCGCCGGCGGCGTGGACGCGCCGGCCTTCGACCAGGCCTGGTTGGACATCCGCCAGGGCATGGTCCACGGCTTCTTTCTGTGGGGCATCACGCTGCTGGTCAAACCAGCCACGATCGCCGCCCGCCTGGAACGCCTCGGCACCGCCGTCGCCGACCACGACGCGTTCACCTCCGTCGAGGCTTAGACACCCCTTCGCCGATCTTGCCCGAGTCACCCGACCGCCGGTGCGCGCACACATCTGATGATCATGGGGCACCAGGAACCCGACGACCCCCTTGATCATCGGATCTGTGCGCCGTTCGGCGAATCCCGTCCGTTTCGTCCCCAGACCCCGCACACATCTGGCGATCTTCTAACTCGACCGAGCCGGGACAGGCTGAAGATCGCCGGATGTGTGCGCGGATCGGCGCTTCGGCACCCGCGCGCGCCAGGATGAAAAGCGCTGAGGAGCGAAAGCCGGGCACGGCCCGGCTTCGCCAGACGATCATGTCCGGCGAAGCCGGGCCTTTCCACTGTCGGAACCATCTACAAGGCCGTAGCGTCGTCTCGACGTCGACCGGCCCGCGACTGGGCTCGTCCCCCGCCCGCACCCGCGGCCGCTCCCGGCCGCGGGACCGGCCCGACGCCGACACGCGGACGGCGATCGAATCGAGGGCGCCGATGAGCCAGCCCCTGGTGGGGAAAATCATCCTGATCACCGGCGGCACCAACGGGATCGGCAAGGCCACGGCGCTGGAGCTGGCCTCCCGGGGGGCCGAGCTGGTCCTGGCCTGCCGCAACCTGGACGCGGGCGAACAGGTCCGGGAGGAAATCCGCGGGATCACCGGCAGGGACGCCGCGCGGGTCGCCCACCTCGACCTGAGCGACCTCACCAGCGTCCAACGCTGCGCCGAGTCGGTCGTCGCCACCACGCCTGGAATCGACGTTCTCATCAACAATGCCGGTGGGATACGCCGGCAGCGGGCCCTGACTCCCCAGGGCCTCGAGGAGACGTTCGCGGTCAACTACCTCGGGCACTACGCCCTGACCAGGCGCCTGCTCTCCCACCTGCGCCGAGACCCAATCTGCCGCGTCATCAACGTCAGCTCGATCGGCCACCGGTTCTCGCGCGGCATCCGCTGGGACGACCTGGCCTTCGAACGCCGCTGGACCCCCGTCGAGGCCTACACCCACGCCAAGCTCGCCCAGGTCCTGTTCACCCGGGAACTCGCCCGTCGCCACGGCCCCGACGGCGTCATCGCCCACGCCGTCCACCCCGGCTTCGTCCACACCAACTTCTACGCGGACGCCGACCGCGCGCCCGTCATCGGCCCGGTCGCCCGCCTGATCCTCAGGCGCTTCGCGCTCTCCCCCGAGGAAGGCGCCACCACCGCGATTCACCTGGCGACCTCCGACCAGGCAACCTCGGCGAACGGCCTCTACTGGTCCCGCGGCAGGCCCACCCGCCCTGCCCGCGCGGCCCGCAATCCCACATCCGCCGACCGCCTCTGGCGCATCTCCGACCAGCTCATAGCCCAGGCAGAAGCCACGCTGCCATCCGCCTGACCCACCTTCGACGCAGGCAGCGGTGGTGACACGATTGGCCCACGACCGCGCCATCACGCACTATCCTCTACCTTGTCGATTCCGTAGCCAGCGTCCGGTGGGCCCTGTTCCGCCAAGCGAGGAATCCGGCCGGAGCCCAATTACTAGGACGGCGACCCGTCGGTCACCCCTAATTCTTCCCGCATGATCGATCTCATTCGCGACAACAGCTGGATAACCCCGCCCAGAAGTCCGTGGACCTCCTCCAGCAGAGGCACACGTGCGCTCGCGTCACTCAAGCGCTCAATCCGCTTCAGGCAACCATAGGCCGCCGTGAGCTGGGCGTTGACTTGGCCTTCACTGCGAAGGACCTTGTCACTGGCGATCATCTGCGCTTCCGCGCGGCTATCACGTTGCGCCCGCCGAGCCGTCGCCACCTCCGCCGCCTCGGCCTCGCCACGCGATCCAGCCTTCAGGGCATGGGCATACGCGAGCATCGCGTCACGATAGCTACGATCATTGGCATTCAACTGAATATAGCAGTCGCGCAGCTGATCCAGTTTGCGTTGGTTATCGGCGGCCTCCCGCTCGGCGAGGCGCTGGCTTTCCGCGTGCTCCAGCTCTTTTAGCCTGGCACGCTGCGACAACTGCTGGCTGAAGATCGCGGATGCCAGGGTGCCACAGACGCCCACAACCGCGACGACAAGCGAAACGGTCGCGCCGGACATTCCCCACCTCGCTTGACCCGGCAGAGTCGGGTCTGGTCGGACCACTGTTTCCTGCCTTCTCGTGGCCTCACCCGTAGACGCGCGAGTCGGTCTGCTTGGAAGCGTAGCCTCGCGGCGTTCTTCCCGGCCGGGTGCCCTGGCGAGCGCGCTTCTCGCTCATTGACCACCACCGGCACGCTGACCACCATCGGCACGCGCCTGACGTGCCGGTTCCGCCGGATGCCGGACGGCCGCCGGACGGCCGCCGTCGTGTTGACCGCCGGCCGGCCCCGACGGGCCGACCTGGCCTACTGGCCGAAGGTGTAGCGCAGGTTGGCGTTGACGAGCTGGTTGAGGCGCTTGCGCATATGGCCGACGGTGCTCGCGTCCGGGATCGGCTCGTCGACGTACAGCGTCCAGCGCAGGTCAGTACCGCCGTCCCCGGCTCGCGGCAGATCGAAGTGGATCGTCGCGTCCGGGCGCTTGGGCCACAGCGACGACCAGACCAGCACGTCGGGCGGCCGCGCCGTGACGACGCGAGGGCGCCGCTCGTCGCGCAGCAGGGTCAGCCAGGGCCGTGCCGGGTCCCGGTCGGGGTTGGTCAGCGCCTCGAAGACGACGTGAGGCGGGGCCGGCTGACCTCGGCGCCGGCTTCCGATCTCGATCACTGCCGCTCGCTCCTCAGCCCGCCTCGGCGCGGAACTCGGCGGTGACCTCGATGGGCCCGACGAGGTGGGTGTTGAACTCGGCCAGCTCGGCGGCGGGCACCCACAGCTCGCTGATTCCCTGGCCGCCGGCCGTTCTGCTCGGATAACGGCGGGCGAACGCGGTGTCCACGCGGAACCGGGTGACGAAACCCGCCCCGGAGGCGGGCACGTTCCACTCGCGGGCGATCCGGGTCGCGTAGCCCTCGTTGAGCACGGGGTAGAAGATCGGCTGGTCGGGAAGGCGGGGCGGAAAGGCCCGCCGTCCGCTTTCGTCGATCAGCTTCAGCTCGTCGGGGCCGACCGGTCGCCACAGCGTCGTGGTGCCGTCGGGGTTCTCGACCCGGCCGGCCCACAGTCGCTCGCGCAGCGCCGCCACGTACGGGTCGTCGCACGGCTCGGCCAACCGGTCGACGAACACCGCCACCAGGTCGTCGGCGCCAGGGGCGACGCCGTCGCCGAGGTCGGCGCGCAGCCACCGCCAGGCGCGCAGGTTCGGGTGCGGGAAGGCGGTACACGCCTCGGCCGGAGCCAGCAGGTCGATCGCGCGGCCGAGGCGGGCCGCGTCCAGCGGGTAGGAGGCGGATCCGCCACGGTGGCCGCACACGGTGGCGAGCACGACCGCCGGCAGCGGCCCCTCGTCGACGTTGACCTTGACGAAGTCGACGAGGCCACCGGTCACCCGTCCGATCGCGAAGGCCACCGGCGGGTGCCAGCCGGCAATGGCGGCCTCGAACCGGCGCCGCGCCGCGGCTACCTCCTCGGGCGTCGCCCACTGTTGCGCGCTCATGCCGTCCTCGTCATCCAGCACGTTGTCATCCAGCACGTTCCGGGTCGCCTGATCTGACCAGGCGAGCCGGCGCCCGTCGACCGAATTACGCCCATCGCGACACGGGACCGACGACCATCGTTGACCGGCTTTCAGCGCCCTTCCTGTTGAGGGCACCGCCGGAAGCCAGGAGCGTGCTCCACACCGGCACGGTGGCCACGCGCCTGCGCCGGCCCGCCGACGCCGCCGCCGCGCCCGCCCCAGCCACGCGCAGCCTGTCCGACATGACGGGGAGTCCTGTCATGCGCCGGCGGGCCAACAGGCCTCGTCTCGTGCCCCTGGCATCGGACGGGATGCTCGAGATGCGCAGGTGTCTGACGGGGTGCGGCGGCCAGGAGGAGGGTGATGCCGGTCGAGTGAGGGGCGGCTCGGTTTCCGACGCGGTGGCTACCAGGACCTCCCGCAGTCCGCGCGCAGCGTCGAGCCGGTGATCCCGGCGGCGTCGGGCGACAGGAGCAGTCGCACCGCCCCGGCCACCTCGCTCGCGACGGTCCCGGGAAAGGAGGCCAACGGGGGCGGTGAGCCGCGCAACGGGTCCGGGACGCTCCACAGCTGGGTGGTCACCGTGTTGACCCGGACCCCTCGCCTGCCCTCCCCGAGAGCCAGCGAACGGGCCGCCGCGACCACGGCCTCGGCCACCAGCACCGCGGGTCCGAAGCCCGCCGAGTCCAGCGCGGCCGGCCGCTCGACCACCACGGCCACCGATCCCCCGTCCGCGCACCGCGCGCACGCCGCCCGCAGGGCCACGAACCAGGCCGCCACCCGCCGCTCGGCGACGGTCCACGCGGCGCCGTCCAGGTCGAGCACCGGCCGCCCGCCGCCGGGCCCGGCCTCCGAGGGCCAGGCACAGACCACCACGCCACCGGCCGGGCTGGCCGGCTCCCCGGCCAGCGCGGTCTCCCAGGCGGCGAGCATCGCCTGCCAGCCGGCCTCGTCCCCCGCCTGCGCCGCCGGATCCGGCACGTCCAGCCGGTCACCGACCGCCAGCGCCGCCGCGAGCTCGTCACTCGGCCGCGAGCGCGCTCCGAGGAACAGGACGGACGACTCCACCGGCACCACCGAACCCAGGCCGCGCAACCAGGACCACCGGGACACTAACAAGTGTTAGCTCGGTGCACCAGCCGGATACCTACGCCCGGCGCCGCCAGCCGCCAGACCAGGGCACCGGAGCCGGCAAACATAGGGAGTCGCTCCCGATGTCGGGAGGTCGGGCCGGCGGGAGAGTGATGACACCGAACGGCAACGGGCCGTCAGACTGAAAGGAGCAGGAAATGCCTCGCTTCATCATCGAGCGTGAGATCCCCGGAGCCGGCGACCTCACGCAGGAGCAGCTGGTCAAGATCGCGCGGACGTCCAACGAGGCCGCCGCCTCCCTGGGTGTGCCCTACACCTGGATCACCAGCTACGTGACCGCGGACAGGATGTACTGCGTGCACGAGGCGGAGGACGCGGAGACCATCCTCGAGCACGCCCGCCGCGGCGGATTCCCGGCCAACCGGATCTCGGCCGTCGTCAACGAGTTCGGCCCGCACACCGCCGAGCTGGCACTGACGCGGTGACGGTGGCCCCGGCGGCGGGGCGGGCAGCGCGGCGGGGCGCCAGGACCACGCGTCCCGGCGTTCCGCCCGCGCACCCATACCCTGAACAGGTGGATCTGCTCGAACGGGACCGCGAGCGCGCCGCCCTCGGTACGGCGATCACCCGGGCGTCCGCCGGCGAGGGGTCGGGCGTCGCGGTCACCGGGGAGTCGGGCTCCGGGAAGTCCGCGCTGCTCGAGGCCGCCCGCCTCGCGGCGCCGGACGTCCGGTTCCTGCTGGGTTCCTGTGACCCGCTGGGGACGCCCCGCCCGCTCGGGCCGTTCCGCGACATCGCCGCGGCGGCCGGCCTTGGTCCCCTGCTGCGCGGCGAGGAGCTGATGCTCGCCCAGGTATGCGAGCAGATCTATGACGCGCTGCGCGGCGAGACGACCGTTCTGGTGGTCGAGGACCTGCACTGGGTCGACGCCGCGTCGGCCGAGGTGCTGCGGTTCCTCGCCCGCAGGGTCGACTCCATGCCGCTGGCGCTCCTGGTGAGCTACCGGGATGACGAGATCGGCCCGGGGCACTCGGCTCGCCCGCTCCTGGGCGACTTCGCGCGGCTGGGCGGCTTTCAGACTCTCCGCCTGCGGCCACTGTCCGTCGAGGGGGTGGGGACCCTCGTACGGGACACCCGGCTGGAGCCGCGGCAGGTGCACGCCCTCACCGGCGGGAACCCGTTCTTCGTCACCGAGGTCGCCGGGGACCCCGACCGGCCGCTGCCCACGTCGGTGCGCGACGCCGTGCTGGCCCGCGCCGCCGACGTCACGCCCGAGGACTTCGAGGTGCTGCAACTGGTGGCGACCGCGCCGGACCGGCTGGACGACCGCGTCCTGCCGGCGCTCGGCGTCGACCTGCCGACGCTGCGCCGCCTCGACACCACCGGCCTGCTCACCCGCGCCCGCGGCGGCCTCGTCTTTCGCCACGAACTCGCCCGGCAGGCCGTGGAGAGCACGATCCCGCCGGGAGGAGCCTCCCGGCTGCACGCCCGCCTGCTCGCGGCGCTCGAGCGGATCGAACCGCGCGATCCGGCCGTCCTCACCCACCACGCGGTCGCGGCCAGGGACAGCGCCCGGGCGACCGGCTACGCCACCGCGGCCGCCCGCCAGGCGATCGCGGCCGGCTCACACAGCGAGGCGGCGGCGTTCTTCGAGACGGCCCTGGAGCACCTCGGCGAAGCGGCGCCGGCCGAACGGGCCGACCTGCTGCACAAGCTGGCCTTCGAGCACTACATGACCAGCCGCCTGCGCGAGGCGATCACCAACGTGACCGCGACGTTCCCGCTGTGGCGGCAGGCCGACGACCACGCGGGGCTCGCGGCGGCGTATGACACCTGCGCCGTCTTCGAGTACTACAACGCCCGGCGCCGCCAGGCGGAGGCACACGCCGACCGGGCCGCGAGCGTCTCCAGCACCGAAGGCCACGAGCTGACCCTCGCGCTGGCCCGCGCGACGCGCGGGTACCTCGCCTTCTGGCGCGGCGAGGTGGCGCTGGCCCAGCGCTACTGCGACGAGTCGCACGACGCGGCGAACCGGCTGGGGCACGAGGAGCTGGCGCTGCGCGGCAGCGTCGTGCGGGCCGCCTGTGCCATCCTGGCCGGGGAGGCCGACGCCCGCGCGACGCTGGCCGACGACATCGAGACCGCCCGCGCCCGTGGCTGGGACGAGCTGGCGTCCACCGGCTACTCCAACCTGGCCAATCTCGACGTGGAACAGCGTCGCTACCGCGAGGCCGAGCACGTCCTCGAGGAGTCCCTGCCCTTCACCGTGGAGCGCGACATCCCGATCTGCCGCCACTGGCAGACCGCCGTGCGCTCCCGCCTGCATCTCGCCAGGGGCCGCTGGAGCGCGGCCGTCGAGGACGCGGAACAGGTGCTCGAGGACCAGGGCATGCCGCTCGCGATGATGTGGCCGCACCTCGTGGCCGTCCTGGTGCCGCTGCGCCGGGGAGCCGACGTCGCCACCGCCCACCTCGACGCCGCGTGGCGCCTCGCCGAGCAGCTGGACGAGCCGCTGCGCCGGTTGGCGGTGCTGTCCACGCTCGCCGAGCGGATGTGGATGACCGAACAGTCCGACCCCCTGGTCACCGGCCTCGCGGCCCACGAGCTCAAGAGGCTGGCCACCGCGCCCGGCGCGGCCTGGGCGGCGGGCGAGCTCGCGGTCTGGCTCGGCCGGCTCGACCTGCTGACCGAGCGCCCGGACCCACTCGCGCCACCGTTCCGGCTCTCGCTCGAGGGCTGCCACGACGAGGCCGCGTCGTGGTGGCGCCGCGCGGGCGAGCCCTTCGCCGAGGCGATGGCCTGGTGCGACTCCCCCGACCCCGGGCACCGGGCACGAGGGGTGGAGCTCCTGGACCAGCTCGGCGCCACCGGCACGGCGGACCGGCAGCGGGCCGCCCTGCGTCGCGACGGCGTGACCCAGCTCCCCAGACGGCCGCGGACCAGCACCCGGGCGAACCCCGCGGGCCTGACGAACCGCCAGCTCGACGTCGCGAAGCTGGTGGCCCGCGGGCTGACCAACGCGGAGATCGCCGCCCGTCTCTACATCTCGGTCAAGACGGCCGACCATCACGTCTCCGCCGTGCTCACCAAGCTGGGGCTGCCCACTCGGCGTGCCGTGGCGCTGCGGGCCGACGAGCTGGGCCTGGTGTGAGCGGGAAGCTCACTCGCCCGGAAGATCGGCCTTGACCGCCGAGAATGCCGCGTTCGTCAGGGAGATCCTCGGACGGGTCCGGCGAAGGCCTGAAGGCGTCCGCGCCCTGCCCGGCAAGAAAGCGGATTGACCTGCCGTTCGGCCTTTGGTCATCTGCCCGGCAAGAGGACGGCGCGTGCCGGCCCCGAGTAGCCACACACGCGCGGCAAGCCCGCGACGCTGACGCGTCGACACGGCGAGACAAGCCACGACGGCGCTCTTGTGTTTCGTTGGGCGCTCTTATGTTTCGTTGACGGCCCCGGCGAAGCCGGCCCCGACATCTCGATCGAACCCGGCACAACAACGCGAACGGAGCAGTAGTCTGCCGACCAGTTAGTCAACCACTATCCGATGCGCCCGGCGCGATGCCGGGCGGCCCGCGGACAAAGTCCGCGAGATAGGACGAACACGTGGCGCTGGCGCCGTCCCCGAGTAGGTCCGAGCTCGGCAACGAGGACTATCTCGACCTGATGAAGCGCATCCTCACCAACACGATCTACCGGGACCCGCCGATCCCGAACCGGATGCGGCCGGAATCCGAGTTCGACGACACCCGGCGCGCCACTGGCCAGGACTGGCCGAGTGTCGCGCACACGATGGTGGGCCGGGCCCGGCTGGACAATGTGCAGGAATGCGTCGCCACCGTGCTCGCCGACGGGATTCCCGGTGACCTGGTCGAGACCGGGGTCTGGCGCGGCGGGACGGCCATCTTCATGCGGGCCGTCCTGCGCGCGTACGGGGCGACCGACCGCCTGGTGTGGGCGGCCGACTCGTTCGAGGGGATGCCGGTCAGCGGGCCCGACAGCCATCCCAGCGACCAGATGATCCCGCTGCACCTGGCCAACGGCGTGCTGGCCGTCTCGCTCGACACCGTGCGGGCCAACTTCGCCGCCTACGGGCTGCTCGACGAACAGGTCCGGTTCCTGCCGGGCTGGTTCCGCGACACGCTGCCCACCGCGCCGATCGAGCGGATCGCGGTGCTCAGGCTGGACGGCGACCTGTACGAGTCGACCATGGACGCGCTGACGAACCTGTACCCCAAGGTGTCGCCGGGCGGATTCGTCATCGTCGACGACTACATGATTCCCGCCTGCCAGGAGGCCGTGCGGGACTTCCGCGCCGCGCGCGGCCTCACCGCGCCCCTGACCAGCATCGACCAGGACGCGGTCTTCTGGCGCGTCCCGACCTCCGCGTAACCGGTCCCGGAACGGCGCCCGGCCCGGCCACCCAGGTGACCGGGCCGGCCCCGCCGGCGCTCCCTCCCCCGCCGCACGGCCGCGGGTCCTCCCTCGTGGTCATGAGAACCCGCGGCGTCGCCGCCATCGGGGATGACAGGACGTCGACCCCTCGGGCCTGGCCCAGGAGGCGGCCGTCGCCGGGTCGGCGCGCCGCCTTGCGCGGAGGTCAGCCGACGGTCACCCGCAGGAGATCCTCGGCGACCGGCAGGCGGCCGCCGGCCCGGGCCGACACCGCGGCCACCAGGTCGGCCGTCCCGCCGGCGGCCGGGGTCACGGTGAACCGGGACGTCGCCGACGCACCGCCGGCCAACGTCGACCCACCGCCGGCCAGCGTCGTCGGCGCACCGCCGGCCAGCGTCGTCGGCGCCGCGCCGGAGCGCTTCGCCGTCCAGCCGGCCGGGAGCAGCAGCCCCACGGCCAGGTCGGTCGCCTTCGCGTTCCCGGTGTTGGTGACCGTGACGGTGACCTCAGCGGCCTGGCCCGCGACGAGCACGCCGGCGGCGAGCTCGGCGGTGAGCACCGGAAGAAGCCCCGTCGCCGGGTCGGTGACGCCCACGCCGGACCTGGCGAGCCGGCCGGTGGCCCGGCGCAGGTAACCGGGGTCGGCGGCGTCGAGCACGACGACGTCGTACCAGCCGTGCGACGCCACCTTCACCGGCACCCGCGCGCGCTGCCCCGGCCTGAGCCGCAAGGACGCGAACTGGTCGCCATGACCAGTCGCCCGGGTGTACACCGACTCCCCGACCAGCAGGGCGCGGGTCTCGCGCGACGGGTTGGACACCGTCACGAGGACCTCGCCGTCGTCCGCCTCCTCCTGGAAGGCGGCCTCGACCGTCACTCCCGTGCCGCGCAGCGCCCACGTCGACCAGCCGGCGCCGTGCAGCCGGATGTCGTAACGGCCCCCCGCGGCGTGGGTGAGCGTCGCGGCGGCCCTGCCGTTCGCCGGGACCGTCCACGTCGCCGGGAGGCCGCCACCGGCCGGGTAGCCGGCGACCGTCGCGGCGGCCGTGCCCTTGTTGACCAGCTCGAACTCGACGGCCGTGCCGGTCGTGCTCGCCGTCACGGCGAGGCCGTAGGGCAGCGGGCGGGTCGGCCGGGTGCCCGGCTCCTGCGCCGGCGGTGCCTGGCTCGCGGGCGGTTCGGGCCGCCAGCGGCCGATGGCCGCGGGGACGGGGCCCGGCTGGGCGACCCTGGGCCGTGGGTGGGCCCGCTGGAAGTCGAAGGCGCTCGTGAGGTCGCCGCAGACCGCGCGGCGCCAGGCGCTGATGTTGGGCTCGGTGACACCGGTCCACCGCTCGAGGAACTGGATCACGGAGGTGTGGTCGAACACCTCGGAGGCGACGAACCCGCCGACCGTCCACGGCGAGACGATCGTCATCGGGACCCGCGGGCCGAGGCCGACGGGCTTGCCGTCGTACCAGTCGTCGCCGTTGCCCGAGGCGGGCCGCGGCGCGCTCGGGGCGGGAACGTGGTCGAAGTAGCCGTCGTTCTCGTCGAAGTTAAGAAAGAGAACCGTCTTGGCCCAGATCGTGGGCTTGAAGGCGATCGCGTCCAGGACGTCGTAGATCAGGTTCGCGCTGCCCACCGGGGTCGACGAACCCGGGTGCTCCGAGTCGGCCGCCGGCGGCACGAGCCAGCTCACCTTCGGCAGGGTCCCCCGCGCGATGTCGTCGCGAAGGCGCTGGACCAGGGTTCCGGGCGCCGAGCGGTACATCGCCCTGTGGAAGTACTCGCGCTCCTGTTCGCCGAGCGCGTCGACGCCCGTCTGGACGAGGGCGAGCACCTGCTGGAGCAGCGGGGCCGGCAGGTTCAGCCCGTTGAGCCCGTCGTACATCATCTCGGTGGTGACGGGGTCGGGCAGTTGGTCCCTGGTGACACCCAGCGCCGCCCGGATGTCGTCCATCCGCGCGACGAGCGGCGCGAGCACCTTCGTCCCGACCGCCTTGAACGGCTTGAAGTACTCCACCGCGTTGTCGGTGAAGTTGTCCCATTCCTGGTAGATCTGCCAGGAGATCCCGGCCGCCGTCAGCCGCTCCGGGTAGGTGGTCCAGTCGTAGCCCGCGTGCGCGTAGTCGTAGGCCGCGTTGGTGACCGCGCGCGCCGAGCTGCCCGGCTCGTTTCCGATCTTTCCGGACCACAGGTAGTTGCGGTTCGGGTTCGTCGAGCCGTAGACGGAGCAGAAATAGGCGTCACAGATCGTGAAACGTTCCGCGAGCTCGTACTGCAGCGGAATGTCCTGGCGGTCGTAGAACGCCATCGACGACGCGGTCTTGGCCTGCACCCAGTCGTTCCACCACCCCTGGGCCCAGGCCTGGGTGGCGTCTCGCCACCCGTGCGGCAGCGAGGCGAGGTATTCGATGTCGGTCGTCGCGCGGCCGGCCGCCGCGGCGGCCTCGCGCGCCGAGAAGGGCAGGACCGCGCCCCCGCCGGCCCGCGGCTGCTCGAGCACGCTCCGGCCGTCCGGCAGCCGCGGCGGGACGCGGTCGCCGAAGCCACGCACACCCTTGAGCCGGCCGAAGTAGTTGTCGAACGAGCGGTTCTCCTGCATCAGGACGATGACGTGCTCGACGGCCCCGAGACCGCCGGACGGCGGGGTTATCGCCATGGCCTCGAGCAGGGACGGGGGAAGCAGCGACGCCGCCGCGCCGGCGGCCATGCCGCCGAGGGCTGCGCGTCGCGAGATCCGCGGGGTCATGGCGGTGGATCCTGTCGGCGCCAGAACGCCCCGCCAAGGACGGTACGACGGACTTCACGCCGAGTTCACGACGGGTTCCAGGGCCCGCGGGATTCTTACCCGGCCGGCACCCACCCTGACACTTCCCAGTCATCAGAAAGCGGTAGGAAACCGCCTTCGAACATTGCCGCCGGCGACCGCTCCGGCGCCTTTCTCGGCGCCGCTGACGCGCGGGTGCAAAGAACAAACCCAGAACTGATCGCGGGAACGGCGTAGCTCTTCCACAAGCCATGGGCGGGCATTGGTGGTCCCCACCGGGCGGGTTGGCAAGCACCGCCGGACAGCGCGCTGACCTCGCGGCGACCAGGACCTCGTCCAGCCCGCCGGGGGGCGAACTCATCGGTGGCCGACGTCGCGCGGAGGACGGACCTACCGCGGCCGCCGGCGGCCGGCCTCCTCCGGGCCTCGGCCCCCGCGGCACCGGAGGGATGGCGAGCCCGCCGGCCACGCCGACGGGCGGGCGCGGGCGCCGCGCGGCCACCCGACGGCCGGGCCCGCCCGGCGCGGCGTGGGCCGCGCCAGGCGAGCGGCCGGGATGGGCGGCCGGGATGCGGGCGGTGGGCGGTGGGCGGTCTACTTGGGGGCGAAGCGCTGGCCGCCGTCGAGGCGGATGGTCTGGCCGTTCAGCATCGGGTTCTCGATGATGCTGACCGCCAGCTTGGCGTACTCGTCGGGCCGGCCCATCCGCTTCGGGAAGGCGGCGTCCTTCGTCAGCACCTTCTCGAAGTCCTCCGGAATGCCCTTGGTGATGCCCGTGTGGAACAGGCTCGGCGCGATGGCGTTGACCCGGATGCCCAGGGAGCCGAGGTCACGCGCCATCGTCAGGGACATCGCGGCGATGCCACCCTTGGCGGCGGTGTAGGAGATCTGGCCGATCTGGCCCTCGAACGCGGCGATCGAGGCCGTGTTGATGATGACACCGCGCTCGCCGTCGGCGTTCGGCTCCTGCTTGCTCATCTGCCAGGCGGCGAGCCGGGCGATGTTGAAGGTGCTCACCAGGTTGAGGTCGACGATCTTGCGGAACGTCGCGAGCGGAAGCGGGCCGTCCTTGCTGATCGTCCGGTGCGACGAGCCGCCGCCGGCCGTGTTGACGACGGCGTCGAGGCCGTCCAGCGCGGCGATCGCCGCGTCGAGGATGCCCTCGGTGGCGTCGAAGTCCGTCACGTCGATGGCGTGGAAGGTGCCACCGAGCTCGTCGGCGACCGCCTGGCCGGCGCTCGTCGGAAGATCGAGGATGGCGACCTTGCCGCCGCGCGCGACGACCAGCTCGGCCGTCGCCTTGGCCATGCCGGACGCACCGCCCACGACGACCGCCCGCAGCCCCTTAAGCTCCACGTGCCTTCCTCCCTAGTCATTACTGTCGTTTCGACCCGTCCGGCGGGCTCGCCGAGCGTATGGCTCCCCGTGCGCCGAAGCGCGGCGCGGGAGTAATCCCACTCGCGAGCCTACCGAAAAGTATAATGTATGCAACTTGTACGGATTACCGCCGTCAGGCGAGCGAGGCCAGCCAGGAGGTGACGAGCGCGTTGAACTCGGCCGAACGTTCCTGGTGCAGCCAGTGGCCCGCGCCCTCCCAGGTCACCACCCGGGAACGCGTGTCAGCGAACACGGCCCGCTCGGCGTCGGCCCGCGTCGGGTCGGCGTAGAAGGTGAGCACCGGGCATGCCCGGCGGCTCAGGTAGGGCTCGCTGTTCGAGCGCAGCACCAGCCCGGTGACCTGCGCCTCCAGCGCCTGGCGCAGCACGTGGCCCTCCATCCCCGCGATCCGGCGCAGCTGCCAGGTCCGCAGCGCCGGCGGCTGCGCCGGTGACTCCATCCGGCCGATCAGCTGCTGGATGATCGGCGCCGGGTCCGTCTCGGCGAGCAGGTCGAGCAGCGGCCGGATGCCGTCGGCCGTCTCGTCCGGGAGCAGGTAGGCCGGGTCGACGGCGACCACGGCGGCGACCCGGTCGGGATGTTCCACGGCCAGGCCGCTGGCCACGATGCCGCCCATCGAATGCCCGAAGGCCACGACCCGGTCGACCGAGAGGCCGTCGAGCAGCCCCACCAGGTCGGCGACGAACTGCGCCGCGGTGTAGCCCGCTTGCGGGACGCTGGACCGGCCGTGCCCGCGCAGGTCCACGGCGATGACCCGGTGGTTCGCGACGAGGTGCGGGAGCTGCCAGCTCCAGTCGTGCGAGTCGGCGCTGTAGCCGTGGACGAGTAACAACGGCGGGTCGCCGGCGCCCTCGTCGGTGTAGAACAGCCGGACGTCGCCGACGTCAGCGAAAGGCACCTGGTCCTCCTAGGAAAGCGTGAAGCCGGCGTAGCCGGCGGCGGCGATCTGGGCGCACTGCCGCCGGTACTCGGGCAGGCCGAGGGCGTAGGTGGTGTACATCCGCTTCTTGCCGGGCACGTTCGCGCCGAGCCACCAGGAGGTGCAGTCCGGGTGGACGACGACGCTCCCGGCGACCAGGTCGACGATCTGGTCGATCCACTCGGTCTGGGCCACTGCCTGCGCCTCGATGGTCCGGTAGCCGCCGTCGCGGACGTGGGCGACGCAGTCGGCGATCCAGTCGATCTGCTGCTCCATCGCGGCGACGAAGTTGGAGGCGGTCGACGGGCTGCCCGGCCCCTGGATGGTGAACAGGTTCGGGAACCCGGCCATCTGCAGGCCCAGGTAGCAGTAGGGCCCTTCCGTCGCCCAGAACTCGCGCAGCGACTCGCCCTTGCGGCCGCGGACGTCGATCCGGGCGAGCGCGCCGGTCAGCGCGTCGAATCCGGTCGCGAACAGGATGACGTCAAGCTCATAGAAGCCCTGCGCCGTCCGGATCCCGGTGGGAGTGATCTCCTCGATCCCGCCCTTGCGCAGGTCGACCAGCGTCACGTTGTCGCGGTTGAACGTCTCGTAGTAGCCCTGGTCGATGATCGGCCGCTTGCAGCCGAACGGATAGTTCGGCACCAGCGACGCCGCCGTCTCCGGGTCGCGGACGATGCGCGCGACCGCCTCGCCGTACAACGCGGTCGCCATCGCCCCGGCCTCGGGATCGGACAGGATGTCGCGCCAGTAGAGCGCGCCTACGACGCCGCGTTCCGCGATCGCACGCTGTTGCTCCTCGCGTGACGCGGTCTTCAGGGCAGGATGGCTGCCCATGTTGGTCAGTACCGAGAACACGCTGAGCCGGGCGGCGCCGACGTGCGCGGTCCGCTGCGCGGCCCGGATCTCGTCATAGCCGGCCTTGAGCGCCTCGAGTTCGCCCGGCTCGTAGGGCCGTCCCGGTGAGGGCAGCGTGTAGGCGGCCGACCGCTGGAACACGTACAGCTGCTCGGCCTGCTCGGCGACCACCGGGGTGGCCTGCACCCCGGTCGAGCCGGTGCCGATGATGGCGACCCGCTTCCCGGTGAAGTCGAAGCCCTCCCGCGGGAAGCTGTTGCTGAACAGCGTCGTGCCGCCGAACGTTTCCAGGCCCGGTATGCCGGGGTCGAGCGGCACCGAGAGGATGCCGGTGGCCGCCACGACGAACGGGGCGACGAACCGCTGCCCGTCCTCGGTTTCCACCAGCCACGACGCGTCCGCCTCGTCGAACGTCATCGCGACGACCCGGGTGTCGAACTGGATGTCGCGGCGCAGGTCCAGCCGGTCGGCCACGAAGTTCAGATAGGCCTCGATCTCCGGCTGCCCGGGTAAGACCTCCGTCCAGTTCCACTCCTGCTGGATCTCCGCGGAGAAGCTGTAGGAGTACTCGATGCTCTCGATGTCGCACCGGGCACCCGGGTAGCGGTTGAACAGCCAGGTTCCACCGACCTTGTCGGCCGCTTCCAGGACCCGCACCCGAAGACCCTGCGCGCGCAGCCGGTGCAGCGCGTACAGCCCGGAGAAGCCCGCGCCCACCACGACGGCGTCGAACCGCTGGATCTCGTTCACTGCCACGCCTCACCCATCTCGTCGCGCGCCATCGCTGGATACAGAGGTCTCGTCTCGAGGAGCCATGCGGGGCCTGTTCGGAGACGGCCCGGCGCCAGACTGGCGGTCCAGGCCGCCACGAGCGGACGGCTGCACCTTAACATCTAGATGTTTGCACTGTCAGCCGACGGCCCGCCCCGCGGCGGGGGCCCGCGCCGCCGGGCCGCCTGGCCCGCCTGGAGCGGCGCCGGCGCCCGCGCCCAGGTTCCCGCCTCGGCTACATCTAGAGGCTTTCCGGGGTTCCGCCGTAATGTCCTGGCATGGATTTTCAGTTACGGCGCGATGCCGCCGAGACCGCCGGCCGGCTTCGTGACTGGTTCGGCGAAGTCCGCGGGCTGGCCGACGTCGGCATCGACAACCTGAGCATCCCGTCGAGCACCGGTGCGTCGAACGAGACGATCCTGTTCGACGCCACCTGGACCGGCCCTTCCGGGACCGAGCAGCACCAGTTGGTAGCCCGGATCGCGCCGACGAGCTACGTGGTGTTCCCGGAGGACACGTTCGAGCGCCAGTTCCACGTGATGGGCGCGCTGGCCGAACGGTCGAACGTGCCGATGGCCGCCGTGCACTGGTTCGAACCGGAGAAGAGCTGGTTCGGCGCCCCCTTCTGGATCATGGAGCGGGTACGTGGCCAGATCCCCGGCGACGCCCAGCCCTACGCGCTGAGCGGCTGGCTGGCGGAGGCCACCCCGCGACTGCAGCGCCGCGCCTGGATCAGCGGAACCCGCGCGATCGCCGCCGTGCACACCACGTCCCTGGGCGGCCTCGCCCTTGACCCCACGCTGATTCCGACGCCGCGCGACCCGCTGGACGCCGAGCTCGAGCGCTACGAACGCTTTCTCGCCTGGGCTGAGGACGGTGACCCCTACCCGCTGGCGAGGGAGGCGCTGGCCTGGCTGCGGCAGAACCAGCCCGCGCCGCCAGCCGAGGGGCCGACCCTGGTCTGGGGGGACTCGCGGCTCAGCAACCTCATTTTCGAGGACTTCGAGGTCGCGGCCGTCCTCGACTGGGAGATGGCGACCATCGGCGACCCGCTGCTCGACCTGGGCTGGTGGCTGTTCACCGACGAGACGCTGACGAGGGGCGTGGGCGCCCAGCGGCTGCCCGGGTTCCTGTCCCGGGAGGAGACCGCGGCGCTGTGGCGGGAGACCACTGGCCGCTCCACCGACGCGCTCCCCTACTTCGAGGTCTTCGCCGGCCTGCGCTTCACCGTGATCATGGCGCGGATGGGGAAGCTGCTCGCCGAGCGGGGAGTCCTCCCGGCCTCGTTCGCCTACGACAACCTGTTCGGCCAGGGCCTGCGCCGGGCCATGGCCCGGGCCTGACCCTGTCCGCTCCTGGCCCACGCCCTCTCCTGGCCGCGGCCCTCGGACGAGCGCCAGGGCCAGGGCACCAGGGCAGGAGATCCGGGGCGGCGGCCGACCGGCTCCCACGGGCGAACCGCCGGCGGACAGCTCGCCGGCGGTTCGCGGACCGGCGCCGTCAGGGACGCGCGGACGGCAGCAGGACCGGCTTGATGACCTTGCCGGACATGGATGCCTCCTCGGCGGTGTTGATCGCCTCCAGCGGGAAGGTCTCGATCAGCCGGTCGAACGGGAACCTGCCGGCCCGCCACAGCTCGATCAGCCGCGGGATGATGACCTGCGCGTCCGCGCCGCCCTCGAGGATGCCCGACACGGTCTTGCCGACGAGCGCGGCCGCGTCGAACGTGATCGGCTCGGTCTGGATGCCGACCAGCCCGCAGTGCCCGCCCATCCGCAGCGCCCCGACCGCGTTCGCGATGACCGCGACGTTGCCGGTGGTGTCGAAGCTGTAGTCGGCGCCGCCGCCGGTCAGGTCGCGGACCTGGGCGAGGTCCAGGCCGGCGCCGTCGAGCACGTGGGTGGCGCCGAGCTCGGTCGCGAGGTCGAGCCGGTGCCGGTGCAGGTCGACCGCGATGATCGTCGACGCGCCGGCGACCTTCGCCGCCATGATCGCCGCAAGCCCGACCGCGCCGGCGCCGAACACGACGAAGCTCGAGCCCTCCCGGACGGCCAGGTCGACGAACACCGAGCCCGCGCCGGTGAGCAGGCCGCAGCCGAGCGGCCCCAGCTTCTCCAGCGGCAGGTCGGAGTCCACGACGACGACGCACCGCTCGGCGGCGACACAGTGGGTCGCGAACGACGACTGGCCGAACCAGCGGGAGGCGACCTCCGCGCCGCTGGCGTCGCGGACCCCGGTGGTGCCGTCGAGGCGCCGGCCGAACAGGTTGCGGAACAGGAACCAGTCGCAGTACGGCGGGACACCGCGGCGGCAGCTCGGGCAGTCGCCGCACGAGTCGAACGACAGCACCACATGGTCACCGACCGCCACCCGGGTCACGCCCTCGCCGACGGCCTCGACCACGCCGGCGCCCTCGTGGCCGGTGATGATCGGTGGCGGCGCCGGCGCGCCCGGCTGGCGCGGCACGACGTCGGTGTGGCACATGCCCGCGCTGACCACCCGGACGAGCACCTCGCCCGGGCCCGGCGGGTCGAGCTCGACCTCCTCGATCACGTATGGCCCGTCCGCCGCCCGCAGCACCGCCGCCGTCGCCTTCATCCACGCTCTCCCGGTTCGTCGAGGCCAGCGGGTCGTGCCCTCTCCCGGGTGATCGCCGCCGTCGCGCGCCGACGACCTCCTGGTTCCTGGGACATCCGCGCGAGCCCGCCGGCGGCCGGCCACGGACGCCACCTGGGCACTCCCGAAACGTCAGACATTTCATACCCTTGCCGAGCCGCCGGGCGCCACCGGCCGGGCGGCGGCGCCCGCGGCGGCCCCCGGGCGCGAGCCGCGCGATCGCGCGCGGTACCCGGTCAGCCGGTGCGCAGGATGCGCAGGGCGCGGCGGGAGAGCATGTCGACGCGCTCGCCTTGGGACGCCATCCGCTCGTCCGTCGACTCGCCCCGGGCGAAACGGGCGTAGAGCTGCTGGCAGATGACGGCGACCCGCCAGCTGGCGAACGCCTCGTACCAGGCGATCGCCGCCAGGTCGAGGCCGCCCCGGGAGGCGTAGCGTTCCACGGCCTCGGCGCGGGTCGGCAGCCCCATCGTCTCCATGCCGGGGTCGTGGATGGCGTGGTCGTCGGCGGTGTCGGCCGGGTCCGGCCAGTAGTTCAGCAGGGTGCCGAGGTCGACCAGCGGGTCGGCGAGCGTCGCCATGTCCCAGTCGAAGACCGACGAGACCCGTTCGGGATGGCCGGCGACGAACTGGCAGTTGTTGACCTTGAAGTCGTTGTGGACGAGCGAGGCCGGCTGGCTCACGGGCAGTCGCCGGGCGAGCAGGTCCGCGGCCGCCACCATCGCGGCGTCGTGCGCCGGCTGCGCCCACGGCGCGACCCTCCCCCACCGGTCGCGCCACCCGGACAGCTGCCGCTCGAGAAAGCCCTCCGGCCGCCCGAGCCGGTCCAGCTCGCAGGCGGCGGGATCGACGGCGTGCAGGTCCGCGAGCGCGTCCACGGTGGCGAAGCCGAGCTCGCGCGCCGCGGCCCGCCCGCCCAGCTCGTCGGGGATCGCTCCCCACACCACGATGCCCGGCCGGTACTCCGACACCAGGAAGTCGCTGCCCGCCACGCCCGGGTCGTCGCAGAACAGGAACGCCCGAGGCGCCCGGTCATACGCCCGCCACAGCCGCGACAGCACCCGGTGCTCCCGCCGCATGTCATGCGCCCCCGGGGCGATCACCCCGAACGGTGGCCGCCGCAGCACGAACCGCCGCTCACCGAACCGGATCAGGTACGTCAGGTTCGCCGACCCGTTCGGGAACTGGAGCACCTCCATCGCCCCGTCCGTGTCGAGCCGGGGGCTCAGGTAGTCCCGGATCCGGTCCCAGTCCAGCTCCTGGCCGGGCCGAACGGGCGCGACCTCGGGCGCGACCGCGTCCTCGGGCTCCTCAGTCACCCGTCCGCCCGGGCCCGACCACGCGAACGACGGGCATCCGGCGACCGGCGACTTCACGACTGTGCTGACGGGGCCTCACGGGGGCATTCTGCCAGCGTCGATCCGCTCGGGCACCCGTCGCGCGAGGCTCGCCAGCCAGCTCGGGCCCGCCGGGCGCTGGCGGAGGCGCCGCGCTTCATGATCAACGGCAGCGGGCCTCGGTGTCAACGGCGTGGACAACACCCTGGATCCCTGCTGCTGGATGCCCGGACAGCGGAGGTCAGGCGCAGGCGGCCGGGACGGTCCAGCCGGTGGCGGCGGCCCAGGGGACGGCCCGCGCGGTGATCTCGGTGATGATCGAGGACTTGGCGTTGGAGTAGTGGGCGGTGCTCGGCCAGTCGAGGGCGGCGAGCGCCCGCTTGGCGGCCTCGTAGCGGGCCCGGTCCTCGGGGTCGTGGCGCAGCCAGTCGCGGAACAGCAGGTGGCGGTACTCCCAGTCGCCGCCGGCGCCGCAGACGTGGATGTGCACGTCCTGCTCGGCGGTGCGGAACATCCAGTGGACGCCGCGCTCGCGGACCCGGACCGTGTAACCGGCGGCGAGCAGCGGCGCGACAAAGGCCTCGTCGGCGGTGATGTCCGGGACGGCGACCTGGATGTCGATGATCGGCTTCGCGCCGAGCCCGGGCACCGAGGTCGACCCGATGTGCTCGACGCGCAGCGCCGTCGGCCCGAGGGCCCGGCGAATCGTGGCGTGTTCGGCGGCGAACCGGTCGGCCCACTCGGGCCGGTAGGCGACGATCACGATCGGTCGCTTCTCCGGTCCCCCGATGTAGGTCTCGTCCACCTGCCCAGCCGTCGTCACACCCGTCCCCTTGAGCTTGCGCGTATCGCCAGAGTCCGCACCATTCCCGGCCAACTCCCCCGCCACCGGGCCATTCTGTGCCCGCGAGCGGGGCCCTGGCTGTCGGGAACGCGCCATTCGGGGCGTCGGGCCCACGCCAGGACCGGCCGGAACTGGCACCGTCGGGCCAGCGCCCGCCGGTAGGACCCATCGTGTACCGGGATCCGCGCCAGGAGCGGCCCAGAGTCCGGATACTGACCATCTCCGGTGATCTTCCGGCCGTGTCCGGGGGCCGGTGCGCCCGCGACCAGGGCCACCGTCCGCTTTCGGCCCCGGCGCGCGGCCGGCGGCCAGGGCCGGCCGGTCAGGTCGCGCGACCGCCGGCGCGCGCGGGCCCGGTGGGCGCGGCGCGCGAGCGCAGCAGAGCCTCGACGCCGTCGAGCAGCCGCGCCAGGCCGAAGTGGAACTCGCCGTGCAGCTCCTCGGCGACGCTGTTCCCGGACGGGGACGGGGACGGCTCGATCTCGCCGGAGGCGGCGATCGCGTGCAGCGCGGGGAAGCGCTCCGCGTCGAGCAGCCGGGCGAGCACCGCGCCGTAGTCGCTCTCACTCGTGCCCTGCGCCGCGCGGGCGTCGGCGGCCGCCGCGATGTCGGTCGTCAGCTGCGCGGCGGCCATCGCGTAGATGGACAGCGCGAGGATCGTCGAGAGCTTCTCCTGGCCGGTCAGCGGGACGCCGGCGAGCGGCGCGACCCCCCGGTCCATCCAGGCGACCTGGTTGGGCAGGGTCGGCGCCCCGGCATGGCTGATCCGGTTGATCCACGGGTGCGCCAGCGCCCGCTCGTACATGCCCCTGGTCCAGCGGTCCAGCCCGTCGCGCCACCCGGCCGCGCCCAGGTCGTCGAGCTCGGCCGGCGGCGGGCCGACCGCGGTGTTGAGCATGAGCAGCAGCAGGTCGTCCTTGCTGGCGACGTGCCGGTAGAGCGACATGGTGGCGAAGCCGAGCCGCTCGGCCACCCGGCCCATCGACAGGGCAGAGAGGCCCTCCTCGTCGGCCAGCGCGACCGCCGCGCCGACGAGGTCGTCCAGCCGCAGCGCCGGCTTCGGGCCGCGCCGCGGCGGCGCCGGCGCGCCCCACAGCAGGTCCAACGCCGGCGGCGGGCCGCCGGCGGGGCGCGTGGCCCCCTCGCCGCCCGGCGCCCGGTCGCCCGCGCGCGCGCCGCCGGCCATCCGTCCCACCGTTCCCTCCGTCGCCACCGGCCGCCCGCGGCCGCGTCCCAGTGTCCCCCACCGGACAGGACCGCCGTCGCGGGCGCTCCGCGCCGCGGGTTGACCACCCATCGGTAACTGCGTATAACGTACACCAGAAGCGTACGACGTAAGCAGTTAATCGCGACGACCCGGGGGGGATAGGCCCACCCCCGCACGGGACCCAGAACCCGTGTCCGGGACCTGACACTCCGCCACGATCGCGACAGCCCAGTCGCGACGACCTCGCCCCACCAGGAGGCACCGACCATGCCCATGACCACGGACGCCCGCGCGCAGGCCCCGGCGTCCACCCCCCTGCCCGCCGGCGCCGCCCTCGCCGACACCGCCCCCGTTGACACCGCCCTTCCCGCCGACACGGACGCCGTCATCCGGGTCCGCGGGCTGCGCAAGGCGTTCGGGGACGTGACCGTGCTCGACGGGGTGGACCTGGACGTCGCCGCCGGCAGCGTGCACGCGCTGCTCGGCCCGAACGGCGCCGGCAAGACGACGCTGGTGCGGATCCTCGCCACGCTGCTGCGCGCCGACGCCGGCTCGGCGAGCGTCGCCGGCCACGACGTCGGCCGCTCGCCGCGCCGGGTCCGCGAGGTGATCAGCCTGACGGGCCAGCACGCGGCCGTCGACGAGCTGCTCACCGGCGAGGAGAACCTGCTGCTCGCCGCCCGGCTGTTCCGGCTGCCGCGGGGGGTTGCCCGCCGCCGGGTCGGCGAGCTGGTCGACGCCTTCGACCTCGGGGGCTTCGCCGGCCGGCTGGTCAGGACCTACTCCGGCGGCATGCGCCGCCGCCTCGACATCGCCGTCGGCCTGGTCGCCCACCCCCAGGTGGTCTTCCTGGACGAGCCGACGACCGGGCTCGACCCGCGCAGCCGCCAGGGCGTGTGGGAGATCGTCGGCCGGCTCGCCGAGGACGGCACGACGGTCCTGCTCACCACCCAGTACCTGGAGGAGGCCGACCGGCTCGCCGACCTGGTCTCAGTCCTCGACGGCGGCCGCGTCATCGCCCGGGGGACGCCCGACGAGCTGAAGGCCCGGCTGGGCTCCGAACGGGCCGAGCTGACGTTCCCCGACGACGCCGCCTACGCCAGGGCCGTCGCCGCCCTGGGCGCCGCGCCGGCGGCGGAGATCGCCGGCCCGGCGGGCGGCGGCACGGCGGGTGGCGGCACGGCGGGTGGCCTGGACACGGACCCGGCCGCGCGCCGCGTCGGCGTGCCCACCGACGGCACGGCCACCGCCGTCCGCCGCCTGCTCGCCGATCTCGACGACCGCGGCATCGACGTCGCCCGCGTCGAGCTGCGCCGGCCCACCCTCGACGACGTCTTCCTCTCCCTCACCGGCGGCCCGGCCCGCGCCGCCGACTAGTGCCATACCCAGCGGCGTCCACCCGGCCGCTGCCCACCCGCCCCGTGAGCGGCGGCCCCGAAGTGTCCGCCAGAACGCGAGCCAGGCGGCATGCTCGTTAACCACTGACATTCAGTGAGAGGATAAGGGTGCTTGCAAAAGTAAGCAGTTGCAAGCACCCCCAAGCGGGCGGCAAGGCGGCCCCACCCGCCCACCCCCGCCGGGTGACGCTGAGGTACCGGCGGGTCAGCCGTCCTGCTCCGGGGGTCTCGCCCACCGGTGCGCGGTCGCGGCGGGGATGCCGGTGAGATCGGCGATCTGTCGGTAGGACAGGCCCTGTTCGGTGAGAGCGGCGATCACTGCGGCGCCTGCCTCGGTGTTGACGCGGCGACGCCGCCACGCCTCCTTGGCCGCCGAGACAAGATCGTCGCGTCCGCCCTCGGTTGTCGGTTGGGCCAGCAGTTCGCGGAGAGCTTCCTCAAGGTCCATCTTGCACCCTCCCGTCTCATTGTGGGACAGTCGCGCTGTCTCACAATGAGACAGTAACAGGAAGCCCTGGGCGGAGGCGCCCCGCTCGGGCGTCGGCCTGCGTGCTCCCTGCTGAGGCCGGGGGTCCGCTGGAAGGAGCATTCGCGATGCCCGATGACCTGGTGGCGACGATCACCGTGCAGCCGGGGCAGAGCCCGGCCGAGCTGGCCTACACGCTCGCCCAGCTCCCGGACGGCCTGGAGTTCGCCGACGCGTTCGGCGACCGGACGATCGTGATGGTCTACGGCACGGCAGGCGTGCCGCTGTCGGTGGAGGAGATGCTGGCCGCCGTCGCGGCGTCGCTGGGCAACTGGGGCACCCCGAGGCCCTCCCGGGAGGCAACTTCCTGACCAGCGCAAACGCCGAACGAAGATCGCTGTCGCAGAAATTCTGTGAGGTTTCAAGGGCGGCCTTCGGCCGCCGCGCCGGGCGCGCCGCACACGCCGCGCGCGGGCGGGGCCCGGCGGCCCGCCGCGCCCCGGGGCCCCGCCTCGCTTCGCTCGGCACCCCGGGCGCGTCGGGCCGCCACCCTCCCGCGAGCGTCGGAGCGTCGGCCCGTCGCCGAAGAAGGATGCTTGCAGAAGTAAGCGGTCTGCAAGCACAGGTCACGGGCCGGCGATGGGACCCGGGCAGCGATCGTCGCGGGGGATCCCCCTCCCCGGTGGCGCCGAATCGTCTAACGGGAGCACGACGGCATCAAGGGCGCGCTCCGCGCGTCGGCTACGCCGATCGACCTACGGCCGACCCTTGACACCGCCGCGCTCCCGCTATGGGCGGCACCTGTGCGGGGCGGGGACATATCGGACATTACGGAATGCTTGCCGAGTGCTTGCTAGCGCTTGCAATAGTAAGCGCCAGCAGCTTCCTCGGTGCTTTCGTAGTGGCTAACGAACGTCCTGTAGGGACCGCGCTACCGCGGACACTTCACCGGCACCGGCCCACGGCGCGGGCAAACCTTCGCCGATTTTGAAAGGACTCCCCATGACCTCCCTCGCCCCGCCCGTCGCGCGCCGGCCCGGCCGCGCCGGCTCCGACACGTTGGCCCTCGTCTCGCGCAGCCTGCGGCGGCTGCCGCGCCAACCCGACACGTTGATCATCTCCGTGGCGCTGCCGATCGTCCTGCTGCTGCTGTTCGTCTACGTGTTCGGCGGCGCGATCGCCGACGGCGGCCGGCGGGACTACCTCACCTACGCCGTGCCCGGGATCATCGTGCTCGCCGCGGGCTGGGGCGCGACCCAGACCGCGGTCGCCGTCGCCGGCGACCTGAAGGCCGGGATCGTCGACCGGTTCCGGTCGATGCCGGTGCGCGGCTCCGCGGTGCTCACCGGGCACGTGGCCGCGAGCCTGGCCGCCAACGCCGTCGCGACCGCGCTCGTCATCGGGATAGCGCTGGCGATCGGGTTCCGCCCGGACGCCGGGGTCGGCGGTTGGATCGCCGCGGTCGGGCTCCTCGCGCTCTACGTGCTCGCGCTGACGTGGGTGTCCATCGCGCTCGGCCTGCTCGCCGGCGGGCCGGAGGCCGCCAGTGGGCTGACGTTCCTCATCCTGTTCCTGCCCTACGTCAGCAGCGGTTTCGTGCCGACCGACACGATGCCCGGCGCGCTGCGCGCGTTCGCGGACCACCAGCCGCTCACCCCGGTGATCGAGACGATGCGCGGCCTGCTCGTCGGTGGCGGCGCCGACGGCGGCGAGGCGGTGCGCGCGGTGGTCTGGTGCGTCGGCATCCTGCTCGCCGGCTACCTCGCCGCCGCCCTCCTGTTCCGCCGCCGCACCTCCCGCTGACCCTGGCCCCGGCGCCGCCGACCCGAGCCCTGGGAGCCGCCGACCCGACCGGCCCGAGCCCCCGACCGAGGGCGCCGTCTGACGGCGCCGGCCGACAGCGCCGTCAGACGGTGCCGT
>NZ_JADWYU010000215.1:0-28623 GCF_016786325.1 Frankia nepalensis
CCCCGCGGGCCGTTCAGTGCGTGCCTTCGAGGTCGTCCACGCCGAGCTCCGCCAGCAGGCGGGCGCGCAGCGCGGCGAAGGCGGGGTTGGAGCGTCGGCGCGGGGACGGGACGTCGACGGGCAGGTCGAGGGAGAGCGCGCCGTCTGTGAGGACGAGGACGCGGTCGGCCAGCAGGACGGCCTCGTCGACGTCGTGGGTGACGAACAGGACGGCCGGGCGGTGGCGGCGGCACAGCTCCCGCAGCAGGGCGTGCATCCGGATCCGGGTCAGCGCGTCGAGCGCGCCGAACGGCTCGTCCAGCAGCACCAGGTCCGGCTCGCGGACCAGCGCCCTGGCGAGCGCGACCCGCTGGGCCTCGCCACCGGACAGCGTGACCGGCCAGGCCCGCTCACGCCCGGCCAGCCCCACCTCGGCGAGCGCGGCCCTGCCGCGGGCCGCGACCTCCTTGCCGGACAGGCCGAGGGTGACGTTACCGAGCGCCCTGGTCCACGGGAGCAGCCGCGCCTCCTGGAAGACGATCGACCGGCGCGTGGCCGCGAGCACGTCGCCCTCGACGCCGGTGTCGAACCCGCCGAGGATGCGCAGCAGCGTGCTCTTGCCGGAGCCGCTGCGCCCGAGCAGGGCGACGAACTCGCCCGCGGCGATGGTCAGGTCGATTCCGTCGAGCACGACGTGGTCGCCGAAGGCGCGGCGCAGGCCGCGCACGCGCACCGCCACGCCGCTGGCCTCGTCCGGCTCGCCCGCGGCCGAGGAACCGGGCCGGGCAGCGGTTCGGGCCGAGCCGGTGGCCAGGCCGTCGGGGAAGCCAGCGCCGATCGTCTCGGCCACGGTCGCGGCGAGGGCGGCGTCCACGGCGGCATCGACGGTTGCCGCATCGACCGTGGCCGCATGGACGGCTGCGGTATCGACGGCGGTCGTGGCGGCGGCGGGCGCGGAGCCGTTCAGGTGCCGGTGAAGCTGCGTCGCCATGACAGCAGGGTCCTTTCGAGTACGCGCACGATCCCGTCGCAGAGCAGTCCGAGGATGCCGTAGATGATCAGACAGAGGATCATGATGTCGGTGCGGTTCCAGGCCTGGGCGCTGTTGAGCAGGTGGCCGATTCCCGACTCGGCGTTGACCTGCTCGGCGAAGACGAGCAGCAGCCAGGCGACGCCGAGCGACCAGCGCAGGCCGACCAGGAATCCCGGCACCGCCCCGGGGACGATGACCCGCCGGATCAGCCCGAGCCGGCCCAGCCCGAACGAGCGGCCGGCCTCCACGAGCTTGAGGTCCACGCCGCGGATCGCCGCGAACGTGTTCATGTAGATCGGGAAGATCACGCCGACGGCGATCAGGAAGATCTTCGCTGACTCGCCGATGCCGATCCAGACGATGATCAGCGGGAGCAGCGCGATGACCGGGACGGTCCGCAGGAAGTTCATTGATGAGTCGACGAGATCCTCGCCCAGCCGGAAGAACCCGGCGACGACCGCGAGCACCAGGCCGATCGCGACGCCGAACAACAGGCCCCAGGCCACCCGGACGAGCGACACCGACAGGTTGTCGACCAGCTCGCCGGAGCTGGCCAGCTCGCGGGCAGCTCCGATGACCTCGCCCGGTGACGCGAGCGTCCGCTCGCCGACCAGGCCGGCCTCCGTGACCAGGAGCCACACCGCGAACAGCAGCGCTGGGCCCGCCAGGCGGCGCACCCAGCCGGGCAGTGGCCGCCGGTTGCCGACCGACCGCCTTCCGTCGGTCGGGTCCGCGAGCGCCGGCCCTGCCCCGAGCACCCGCCCCGCGGCGGGTGTCGGCGCGGCGAGGGGAACGGCCGCGGCGAGGGCCCCGCCGGCGGCGGCGTCCGCCGGCCGTGGTCTCGGGGTGTCGCTGGCCGCGCGCGTCGGGGCGTCCGCCGCGACGGGCGCCGACTCGTCTGTCGTCAGGTTGGCCGTCACTTCGTCAGCCCGGCCGCGGCGAACTTCTGCGAGAGCTCGGTGTTGAAGGCCGTGTCGATCTCGTTGTCGACGTCGAAGGTCTTCGGCAGCTTGTCGACGCCGACCAGGAGATCAGCCTGCGCCTGCTGGCTCTCGAGGAACGCCTCGGTGATCGGCTGGTACTGGGTGGCCGGAAGGCTGTCGAAGTACTTGCGGGACGTGACCGGGTCCTGCTTGAGGAGCTCGACGTAGTACTTCTGGATCCAGGTGTCCGGGTTGGCCTTCGGCCAGGTCGACGCGCGCGCGACCCGCAGGATGAAGTCCGTCACCGCCGCGCGCTTCGCCGGGTCGTCCAGCGCCGAGCTCGCGGCGAGCAGCACGCTGTACTGCGGCAGGGGGGTCACCTTGATCTCGTAGGCGCTCTTGTCCTGGGCGGTGATGGCCCCGCTGTACTGGTTGACCCAGACGACGGCGTCGACCTCGCCGGAGACGAACGTCGACACGAGGCTCGTGGCGGGGACGTTGACCGGGGTGATGTCGTCCTGGGTGAGCCCGGCGAAGTCGAGCTGCCGGAGAAGGTAGCCGTGCAGCGACGTGCCCTCGGTGAAGGCGACCCGCTTGCCCTTCAGGTCGGCCGGCGTCTGGATTCCGGATCCCTCGCGGGCGTAGATCGTCTGGGAGTTCGTCGGCGACTCCGCGATGGCCACGGCGACCACTCCGGCGTCCGCGGCGTTGGCGAACAACACCGGGGTGTCGCCCATGAAGCCAAAGTCGATCTTGCTGGCGGAGAACGCCGCGTTCATGTGCGGCCCGTCGGCGAAGTTGTTGAAGTTCAGGGAGTACGAGGTTCCCTTGTTCTCGCCGGAGAGGGTGAGCGGGAGCTCGAGGGTCTTGGACTGGTCGCCGATCCGCAACGTCACCGGGCCGCCGCCTCCGGAGGCGGATGAGGAATCGTCGTCGCCACCGCCGCCGCAGCCGGCCAAGCCCACCGTCAGGAGGGCGGCGACACCCGCGGCGGCGATCGCGAACAGCCGGCTACGCGGCGGTCTGTGCTGCATCGGACTCTCCATGTTTCGTTGCGACGAGGTTTTGCGAAGTGGTCTGGGACACCGGAAGGTGGGTGTGGGGACGGGTGGCGCGGCCGCGCCGGGACCGGCGCGGCTGACGGCGCGCGGATGGCCGTGCGCGTCCCCGCGAGGACGCGCACGGCGCTGTCCGTTCAGGAAGGGCCTCCCGGCATGGCCCGGAGGTCTCGGCGGACGGTCAGGAACCGAGGAACTGCTGGCCCGCGACGAGCTCGGACTCGCGGCCGTCGACACCGACCGGGACGTCGCCCTCGAGCGTCACCCGGTAGAGCACCCGGTCGAACGCGGTGATGTCGACGTCGGACGGGCCGAGGTGCGCGGTCGCCCGGTTGTCCCAGAACGCGACGTCACCCGGGTTCCAGCGGAACCGGACCGTGAACTCGGGCCGGGAGATCTGCTCGTAGAACAGGTCCAGGATCGCGCGGCTCTGGCGCGGCCCGAAGTCGATGATCTCGTTGTCGCGGCTGGTGAAGCTCGGGCTGACGAACAGCGCCCGCTCCCCGGTCTCCGGGTGCACCCGCACGACCGGGTGGATCGCCACCAGCGGGTTCGCCTTGATCTTCTTTCCGTACTCACTGCCCTCGAAGATCGGTTGGCCGAAGCTGTGCTTGGCGCGCAGGCTGTCGGCGAGCCGCGCCAGCGGTTCCGGCAGCGCCTCGTAGGCGGCGACGAGGTTGGTCCACTGGGTGTCGCCACCGTAGGGCGGCACGATCTCGGCGCGCAGGATCGAGCCCGCCGGCGGGTTCACCAGCGCGGTGACGTCGGTGTGCCAGCCGTTGTCGTACGTGGCCTTCAGCTTCTTGGCATCCGCGGGGGCGCCGGCGAAGAACTTGTTGTAGCGGCGGCTGTCGATCGGCAGGATCTCCGGGTGGCCCTCCGGCGGCGCGTCCTCGTGCGGGTGCGCCGGGGTCAGCTTGCCGAACCGGCGGCCGAACGCGACCTGCTGGGCGTGGTCGATGTGCTGGTCGCGGAAGAAGACGACCTTCCATCGGTGCAGCGCGGAGCGGATCTCGGCGACCGTGGCGTCGTCGAGTTCCTCCCGTAGGTCGACGCCGTGGATCTCGGCGCCGATGTTTCCGGCCACCGGCCGGACGTCGATGCCCAGCTCGGTCGTCGTGGTGGTCGTCGGAGGTGCCATGGTCAGCTGGGTCCCTTCGGGGATGAGCGCAGCCGCCGACCGGCGGTGGTGAGAATGGCCGGGTGCGGAACGTCGCTGTGTCCGGGCGCCCCTGGACGCGCGTTTTCCGGGCGCGTCGGGAACAGCCTCGGGTGATTTGGGGAACGGGGCGGAATCTGGGCGCCCGCGTGGTCCGTGGAACCGCGCGGCGGCGGTCAGAAACCGGTCACGGACAGCCGCGAGAAACCCGGAAATCCTGCCTTCTCCGGGCGCCGGAGGATCGCGTGCGTATCTTTCCGGCGCCACGCGCGGGCATGCCGGACGACGTGCCTTACCGCTGGCGTGGCGGCGTCGTGCGGTTTCAGCCCGTGGCGGTCAGGCCACAGACGCGCGATTCCGACATCGCCGTCGGGCCTGGGTGTGGCATCGGGGCCGCGTCCCGCGGGCCGGGCGGGAAACCGGCGTCTCCCGGAGGTCGACCATGGTGTTCACCGCCCTTTCGGAGTGGATGCCCTCGCGTCTGCGCTTTTATGCTCTCCCGCTGGGGCTGGGGGGTCAACGTTTTCGGACTGAATGGAAGAAATATGCGCGTGTACCCGCCGTGAAACGGCACGCACGGCCCGCCTCGATCGCCGTCGAGAACGCCGCTGCCGTGGAGGGACGTCATCGGCGCCCGGCGAGCGCTTCGGGACGCGGCCCGGCTTTCGTCCGGGTGCCCGGTATGGCGTCCGCGAGCGCGTCAGCTGGTATCTGGGTGAGTGAGGGACGGACGCTGCGCGGGCTGCGGTGCACCGCGCCGAGGATGCTCGCCGCGGCGGCCACGGCGAGCACGTCGGGACCGAAGCTGCTCGGTCGCACCACCTGGCCCGGCGCGCCGCAGGACCGCGAGCGGGCCGCCACCTCGGCGTGCACGTCGGCGATCAGCTCCGGCAACTGGAGCGTCGCCATCTCGGTGAGCACGACGACCTCGGGGTCGATCATATCGATCAGCAGGGCCACCAGCCGGCCGACCAGGCGCAGCCGTTCCCGGACCAGCGCCACCGCCAGGGGCTGGCGCCTCGCCACCGCGTCCGCCAGCAGCCTGATGTCCGGCCGGGCGACGACTCCCTCGGCGGTGGCCCTGGCCAGCCAGGCCCGCTCGGACAGCGTGGCCTCGGCACATCCGGTCCCACCGCACGCGCATCGCTGGGTACCGCCGGGGATGCGCAGGTGCGCCACCCCACCGGCGGCGGACCGCTGCCCGCGTAGCACGGTCCCGTCCATGGCGATCGCGGCGTCGACCACGTGCCCCGCGAACAGGTGCACGAGGCCGCGGCGCGCCCGTGGGTCGCCGAAGAGGATCTCCGCCTGGGCGAGCGCCCGGGCATGGCTGTCGACGTGGACCGGCAGCCCGGTGGCCGCGGTGAGCGGCGCCGCGACCGGCACGTCGCGCCACCCCAGCGGCGCGTGCTCGAGGATCGTCCCGCCGCGGGTGTCGACCAGACCGCCGCTCACCACGCCCACGCCCAGCAGCCGGCCCGCCGGAGCCAGCGCGGTTCGGTCTCGCGCGATCCGGCCGGCCCGAGGGAGGCCGTGGTGGCGGCGCAGGAAGTCGGGCAGGTGCCGGCCGAGCAGCGCGAGCACGCGCGCCGGATCGCCGTCATGCTCGACCTGCTCCTGGGCCACCACGTGGCCGCGCAGGTCGACGAGGCCGAACGTGAGCATCGGCACCGCGATGTGCACCCCGCAGGCCAGGTGGCGCGCCGTGTCCACGTCGACGGGGATGTGCGGGCGTCCGGCCCGGCCAGCCGCCTGCCGCGCGTCGGGCAGCTCGCGCAGCAGGCCGAGCGAGATCAGGTCGGCCGCCTGACGGGAGACCGCCGCGGGGCTCAGCCCCGTGGCCTGGCCGATCGCCGCCCTGGCGACGGGGCCGTGGTCGAGCACGGCGCGCAGCACGGCGGCCGCCGAGTTGCCCGGGCGCGCGGGGTCGGCGTCGGCGAGTGTGACGTCCACCGCGGCGACCTCGAGGGGCGGCCGGCCCGGGGCGGGAGCGGGCGGGTGCTGACCCGCCCGCGGCAGGCGGGCATAGGAGTGCGCGGGCACGGAAGGACCTCCTGGACGGCGGGAGTCGCTGTGGTGCCAGGCCGGTGGCCGCGGCCAACGAGGTGGCTCGGCCAGCGCCGCGGTGGGTTCGCGGTGGGCGCGGCGCGCCTCGGCCGGACTGGCCTGCTCCGACGGGCCTGGTTCCCGAGAGGGGCGCTCGCGGGGTGGCGCGTCAGCCGGTGGAGGGACACAGCGCGCTCGCCACGCGCCGCAGGTCGACGTGGGCGCGGCTCACCAACAGCAGCGGACGCGCACTCATGGAGGCGACGTTAGACAGCCCGCCCGACAATGTCAACAAAGTCGGTGGGGATATAGAGATACGACGGCGATGTGGCGTGGATGTGACACGCCGATCGCGCCGGCGCGGCGTGCCCCAGACCGGCGGCCGCGCGGCGGTGGTCTGCCCGTCGGCACGAGGGCGGGCCGGGCCCGAGGCGCGAGCTGCTGAAACGTGCCGCTCGCTGGAAAGGCTGGTGATCCGCCCGCCGGGCGCCGGACGAGAAGGCGCCGGGGGCGGGGTCGAGGCGGTGAGGGAGGGGCCCCGCGCGTCAGCTGACGGGGAGCGTCAGCTGACGGGGATCAGCTCGGTGCGCAGCTCGTGCGCGCCGTCGGGGCGGCTGGCCTCGTAGTAGAGGCGGTGGGCGCCGTCGGGGAGGGGGACGACGCTGACGTAGCGCAGCGCGCCGTCGCCGTGCGGGGAGACGGCGTGCGGGGCGGTGCCCACGGCGCTGAACCGGGCGAAGCCGTCGTCGCCCTGCGCCGGGATGGCGGCGGCCAGGCCGGTGCGCTCGTACCAGTTCTGCGCGGCGCTCGCCCGGCCGTCATAGAAGGCGACCGGGACCGGTCCGTCGAGGAGCACGTCGGCGATGCGGACGCCGCGGGCGTCCCAGTGGCCGGGGCGGGGGGCGAGGGCGACGCCGTGCCAGGTCCACGTGACCCCGTCGGGGCTGGTGGCGTAGCGGCTGTCCATCCGGTCGGTGTGGTCCGGGTCGTCGAGCAGGTGGCAGGACGCCCACAGGTGCCAGCGGCCGCCGTGCCAGCGCACCACCGGGTCCTTGACCGCGGTCGACGCGTCGCCGGGCAGCACGGTGCGCCGGGCGTTCGGGTCGAAGCGCGCGGGGTCGTCGGCCTCCAGCAGGTCGACCCACCAGTGCGGGCTGCCAGGGGTGGCACAGCTGACGTACAGCCGCCAGGTGCCCTCCGGGGTGCGCACAAGGGCTGGGCGTTCCAGTGACTCGGCGCCGAACGGGTCGCGGCCGATCCGCGCGATCTCGGTGAAGCGCTCGCCGTCCGGGGAGCTGGCGATCATCACGGCGTGGCCGCGGCCCTCGCCGACGGGCCGGCGCAACCGGTAGGCCAGGTAGAACGTGCCGTCGACCAGTAGCGCGCTGGGCGCGCCCACCCAGTGGCCCGGGCCGTCACCCTCCGGCGCCACGACGGTCAGGCCGGCCTCGAAGCGGGGGAGTGGCACCGCCTCGTGGACCGTCGTCGGGTCGAGGGCTGGTGAGGCGATCAGCACCCGCAGAACTCTACCGTCTCGGTGAACAACGGCGCGCATGGCCCGGGGAGATACCTATCATCTCGGTCGAAAATATGATCATTGGTTATCCTGGGAAAGGAACGCCTCTGTCCGTCGGCACCGGCGCCGCGTCCGGGCGTGGGCTCACACGTTGGTCGCTCTGCCCCTTCCGGTGGCTCGTTCGGAGAGCCACCGCCGTCGCTGGCAACCGTCCTCTTCCGTGTCAGGAGCGTGCCTGCTGATGTCCCTACCCGACTTCCTGGTCATCGGCGTGCCGAAGGCCGGTACGACCGCGATGCATGCCGCTCTCAGCCGGCACCCGGAGCTGTTTCTCCCGGCCGTCAAGGAGCCGAAGTTCTTTCTCTCCGAGGGGCCGCCACCGGCACGGGGCGGCCCCGGCGACGCGCAGACCTACCAGGAGCACGTCTGGCGGCGGGCCGACTACGAGGCGCTGTTCGACCCGGCGCCCGCCGGCGCGCTGCGCGGCGAGGCGACGCCGTTCTACCTGTACGACCTCGACGCGCAGAACCGGATCAAGCGCCTGCTGCCGAAGGCGAAACTGATCGTCCTGCTGCGCAACCCGGTGGACCGGGCGCACTCGAACTGGACCCACCTGTGGGCGGCGGGGCTCGAGTCCGAGCGCGACTTCGTCCGCGCCTGCGCCCTCGAGCAGTCCCGCCGCGAGGCGGGCTGGGCGCACTTCTGGCACTACGTCTCCCAGGGCCGCTACGGCGCGCAGCTCGCCCACCTGCTGGGCCTGTTCTCCCGGGACCAGGTGCTGCTGCTGCGCTACCGCGAGCTGCGCGAGGAGCCCGTCGCCACCCTGGACAAGGTCTGTGACTTCCTCGGTGTCGCCACCGGGCTGCTCGAGCGGGCGCCGTCGGAGAACGTCACGCCGTATGTCGCCGACACGCAGGTCAACACGGTCCTGCGGCACATCCTGCGCACGGGTGGCCAGATCGGCCACCACTTTCCCGTCCGCGTCCGCGAGACGGCGCGCGCGCCGTTCCTGGCCGCGCTGCAGCGCCAGAAGGGCGGGCGCCGCCCGCTGTCGCCCGAGGAACGCGCCGCGGTCCTGCCGTACTTCGTCGAGGACATCGCGCTGCTGGAGGAGGTCACCGGCCTGTCCTACGCCGACTGGCTCACCACCGGCATCGAGCCAGACATCGTCGACGACGGCAGCTGACGACGGCGGCTGACGACGGCGGCTGACGACGGCGGCTGACGACGGCGGCTGACGACGGCGGCGGCTGACGGCGGCGGCAGTCGACGGCGGCGGCGGGCGGCCTGCCCCGCCCGCGCGCCGCCGGCGTCAGCGCCTCCCCGCGCTATCGGCTGCTCGCCGGGCGGTGTGTCTGATAGGCACGTTCGCGGTGACTGTCCACGCGGTGGCCGTGCCGGGCGCGGCCGACGCGCGGGCCGGGCGGCCGGCGCGCGGCGCTGGGCGAGAGGAGCGAGCGGGCGTGGGCGTGCTGGACGGCAAGGTCGCGATCATCACCGGGGCGGCGCGGGGGCAGGGACTGGCGGAGGCGGAACGCTTCGTGGCCGAGGGGGCGTCCGTCGTGCTCGTCGACGTCCTCGGCGAGCAGGGCAAGGCGGCCGCGGAGCGGCTGGGCGCCCCGGCCCGGTTCGTGCCCGGCGACGTCGCGTCCCAGCAGACCTGGGACGAGGCGATCGCGGTGGCCACGGAGGAGTTCGGCGGCCTCGACGTCCTGGTCAACAACGCCGGCGTCATGGTCAGCCGGAGCCTGGTGGACACCGACGAGGCCACGCTGCGCTCGGTGCTCGACACCAACCTCGTGGGCGCGTTCCTCGGCATCCGGGCGGTCGTGCCGGCGATGCGCGCCCGGGGCGGCGGCTCGATCGTCAACACGTCCTCGGCGGCGGGGATGAAGGGAATGCTGAACGGCTCCGCGTACGTCGCCTCCAAGTTCGGGCTGCGCGGCCTGTCGCGGGCCGCCGCGCTCGAGCTCGGGCGGGACCGGATCCGGGTGAACTGCGTCTGCCCAGGCCTGGTGCGCACCGAGATGGCCGCGGACCTGCTGCGCTACCACGAGAAGGAAGCCCTCGCGCAGATCCCGCTGGGCTACCCCGCGGAGCCGACCGACGTCGCCGATCTCGTGTTGTTCCTGGCCAGCGACGCCGCCCGCGCCATCTCCGGCGGTGAGTACGTCATCGACGGCGGCTCGATCGCCTGAGGAGGCCTCGACCGCCTGAGGGCGGAGTCCGGTGGCCGCGCCCGGGCGGCGGGTCCGCTGGTCCGGGCGGGTCACGGCCCGCCGCGGCGGGACCGTTCGGCCCGTCTACCTGGAAGGATGCTCGATGAGCGTCACCAGCACGTGGAACACCCTGGACGTGTCCGTGGACGGGCGGGTCGCCTGGGTACGGTTCGACCGCCCGCACCGGCGCAACGGGGTCACGACCGAGATGGCGGTCGAGATGTACGGCGCGCTCACCCAGATCGCCGCGCTGGACTCCGTCAGCGTGCTGGTGCTGACCGGCAACGGGGACACGTTCTGCCCAGGAGCCGACCTGCGGGCCGCCGCCGACGATCCCGAGGCCGGCCGGGCGCTTCCCGACCCGGAGGTCTACCACTCGGCGCGGCTGCTGCGCGAGATGCCGGCCGTGACCCTCGCCGCGGTCAACGGGGCGTGCGCCGGAGCCGGGTTCGCCTGGGCGTCGGCGTGCGACCTGCGCGTGGCCGCCGCCTCGGCGCGGTTCGCGACCGCCTTCATCGCCGTGGGGCTGCCCGGCGAGCTGGGACTGGCCTGGACGCTGCCGCGCAGCGTCGGCGCGAGTCGAGCCCGGGAGCTGATGTTCCTCTCTCCGAAGATCGACGCCCAGACCGCCCACGAGTACGGCCTCGTCAGCCAGGTCTGGCCGGCCGAGTCGTTCCACGCGGAGCTCGACAGGCTCGTCGCCGAGCTGGCGGGCCGCCGTCCCGAGGCGGTCCGGCTGATGAAGCAGAGCCTCGTCGAGGCGGAAGGTCTCGGCCTCGGCGACTACATCACCGCCGAGTCCGCCCGCTACCTGGCCCTGCTCACCGGTGACGGTGCCGACCTGGTTCGCGCTCGGCTGTCCGGCCGGGGCGCCGGGCTTGGCCGCCCGGGCGAGCCGGCCTAGCAGGTCACGCGGCCGGATCGGCTCAGTCCGGTGGGCGCCGTCGCCGTCGCCGTCGTCGTCGTCGCCGTGGCGGCCCGCGCGCCATGCGCCCCGCCCGAGATGACGCCTGGCCCTGGCTGCCGCGCGGCCCGCGCCCGCGTCAGGGCCGGGTGACCTGATCGACGCGCCCGCCCTGCCTGGGCCACGGGACCTGCCCCAGGCAGAGGTGGCGGGTGATGGCCGCCGCGTCGTGGCGCACGCCACCGATGAGATGGGAGCCACGCCGGGTCAGGAACGGCAGGCCTACGACGTACAGACCGGGCCAGGGGGTGATGCCGCCGTGCTGGCGGATCCCGCCGGCGTCGTCGCGCACCCACGGGATCTTCAGCCACGGGTAGTCGTACCGGTAGCCCGTCGCCCAGACGACGGTCCTGATCCCCGCGGCCCTCAGGTCCAGGCTGGTGGGAGCCGGCGGCGGGGCCACCGCGCGAAACGGTTCCGGGTCGAGCAGCTCGGCGGCGATGCCGCCCGGGCCGCCGTGGCGCAGGTGCAGCTCGATCCGCGCCAGGACGCGGCGCATCGTCGCGTCGGCCGTGGCGGTGGTGGCCGAGAGGTCGTCGGCGAGGACGAGCCGGTGGCGGTCCGCGGCGAGCAGCCGGCCGACGAGGCGGACGCCGGTGTCGTGCAGGAGGCCGAGGTCGAGGTCACGGCCGGCGACGAGCTGCGACGACGGCTCGCGCCGGCCACCGGGCCGCTCGGGCAGGTCCTCGACCCGGCGGTCGAGGCTGCCGAGCTGGTCCAGCCACCACCAGATGTCCATCCCGCGATAGCTGCGCGGCAACCGCTTGTGCGTGCCGACGGCGATCGTCACCTCGCGGCCCGAACGGCGCGCGTCCTCGGCGATCTGCAGGCCGGACGAGGACGCGCCGACGACGAGCACCCCGCCGTCGGGGAGCGTGTCCACGCCCCGGTAGGCCGCGGCGTGCAGCTGGCGCAGGTCGCGGGCGAGTGCCCGCGCGGGCGCCGACGGGACCGCCGGCTGGTCGCAGGCGCCGGCGGCGATCACCACGTTGCGGGCCTGGAGGCTCTCCTGGTCGGTGCGTACCAGGAACCGGGCGGTCGGCCCGCGGCCCGCGTGGGCGCCGCTCGTCCTGGCGGCGGTCGCGGGCCCCCGGCCCGCGGCGACGGTGACCGACTCGACGGTGGTACGCGTGAGCAGCGGCGCGGCGAACGACGCGGCGTAGCGGGCGAGGTGGTCGGCGAACTCGCCGACCGGCAGGAAGCCGTCGGGGTCGTCGCCCTGGTAGGCCCAGAACGGCAGCCGGTTCATCCAGTTGGGGGTGAGCAGCCGCTGCGCCCGCCAGCGGTCCCGCCAGCGCTGCCCGGCAGTGCCCCGGTCGAGGACGACATGCTCCCGCCCGGCCGAGGCCAGGCAGCGGCTCACGGCGAGGCCGGCCTGCCCGGCCCCGATGACGACGGTGTCAATGGTTTCCATGTCTTCCCACCTCCCCGGACGGGCCTGGCCACCGGCGCCGGGGGCGCGTGGCCACGGCCCGGTGACGACCGGCCGCGGGGCTCAGCTGACGACGTCGACGGTGACGTCGACCGGTACGCCGCCCGTGAGGACGTCGTAGACGGCGGAGCGGGCGCGGGACCGCTCGACCAGGTCACGCAGCACGTCGTCCGGCGCGTCCCCGCTGACCCGGAGATCGACCTTGATGCCCTCGTAGCCGTTGCGTACCTCGTCGGACAGGCCGAGGATGCCGAGCAGGTTGATGTCGCCGGTGACGGTGGACTCGACCGACGTGAGCGTGACGCCGCGGGCGGCGGCGATGTTCGCCAGGCCCGCGGTCAGGCACGCGGCGAGCGCGTGCAGGAGGAACTCGACCGGGGTCGGGCCGGAGTCCGCGCCGGTGAGGACGCGCGGGTGGTCGGCGTCGAGCACGAAGTCCACGATCCGGGTGTTGTCCTCGGCGCCGGCGCCGTAGAAGCCACGGATCCGGCCCTGGCTGTGGGTGCCGGTCAGCCAGCGGTTGGTCGCGCGGAACTGGAAGCGAGCCAGGTCCGGATTGGCCTTGACCGCGTCGAGGGTCGCGAACAGGGCCGCTCTGTCGACGCCGTTGCGCACGGCCGGGTCGGACGTGGTGGTCATCATGTCCCCTTCCCCACCGAGGGGGCCGGGCCTGTCCCGGCCGCGCCGGCGCGGCGAGGAAGAAGCTAGGAGGCGAACCTTCCCCGGACCTTCCGCGAGGAGGTCGCGTGGCTGACAGCGCCCGGGCCTGTCGGCTGGGCGACGACCGGCGCCCCGGAGTGCCGGCCGCCGGCCCGACCGGCGGCGGTCGGTCACCCGGTCACCCGGTCACCCGGTCACCCGGTCACCCGGTCACCCGGGCGGCCAGGCGGCCGGTCTCGGTGTCCGTCGCCGGGCCGCTACCGGCGGGAGCCGGTGAGGCCCGGCTGCCAGCGCAGGACGAAGAACGCGGCGGCGAAGAAGAACATCAGCACCGCGTACCCGGACGACGCCGTGTTGGTGGAGGCGTCGGCCAGCGTCATGGTGAGGGTCGTCGTCATCTCCTCCTCGCCGCAGCTCGCGACGATCTCGCGAGGTCCGGCGACGAAGGTCGAGAACAGCACCGGCGCGGTGAACCTGCCGTCGCCGTCCGCGGTCGCGTGGCCGACCTCCTCGCCGTCGGAGCGCAGCACGACCCGCTCGCCGGGGTCGCAGCCGGCGCCGGCGGCCGTGATCGGGTCCCCGGCCGAGACCTGCCTCGGTGAGGTGTCCATCGCGCCCGGCTTCGGGGGCGGCGGAGGCGGCGGGGGCGGGACGACGGGATCCGGCTCAGGGGCCTGGTATCGGCACGACCCGTCGGCCGCCCGGATCGTGCCCTCGGGGCATTCCCGCGTGGTCGGCAGGCAGCGGCCCTGCCCGTCGGGGCGGGTGCCCGCGGCGCAGCCGGGGCCGCCGCCTGGCGGGAGCACACAGCGTCCCTGGCCGTCGACGCTGGTGCCCTGCGCGCAGGTCGGCGGGGCCACGCACCGCCCGCCGGCGTCCCGCCCGGTGGGCGGCGGGCAGCCCGAGGTGGCCGGGGCGACGCAGTCGTCGCCGCGCAGGGTGCCGGTTCCCTGCGGGCAGTACGGACTGGCCGGGGTGACGCACGGCGAGGTGTCACCGTAGGCCGCCGACCCCGGGCAGGGCCGGGCCGCCGGGTGGGAGCACACCCCGCCGCTGGGTGTGTCGTCCGGCAGCGCGCAGCGCGCCGTGGCGGCGCGCACACAGTTGCCATCGCCGTTGTCGTTGAACCCGTCAGAGCAGGGCCGGGCCGCCGGGATCACGCAGAATCCGTCCGCGCTCAGCGTGCCCTGGGTGCAGGTCGCCCGCGGGCCGTCGCAGAACCCGTCCTCACCCGGGCCGGAATACCCGCTCGGGCACACCGATTCCGCTGACTTCACGCACCAGGATTCCGCGTGCCCGGTCTCGAGGTGGTACGGACTCTCGCAGTCACCCTCGCCGGTCGGTTCCACCTCGTACCTGCAGGTGTCGCCGACCCGTTCGTCGCCCTCCGGGCAGACGAGGTTGGGCTCGGCGTAGCACACTCCGTCGGCGGAGATCCCGGCCGCGCCGGCGGGACACACTCGGGTGTCGTCCGGGAGCTCACACAGGTCGCCATAGGGAACCGCGGACGGTGGGCACGGTGACTGGGCCGGGATCACGCAGTTGGTGCCCGACACCTCGCCTGTCTCGCAGCGGTAGAGCGCCGCGGACTCGCAGGACGACCCGACCAGCGTGCCGCCGTCCGGGCAGGGCGGCGAGGCCGGGGTCTGGCAGTCCCAGCCGACCTGCCGCCCGCTGTCGCAGCGCGGCTGCGCCGCGCGCACGCACTCGGACCCCTCCCGGGTCGCCCCGGGCGCGCAGGTCACCACGGGGTCGGCGACGCAGGTTCCGTTCTCGAACCTCGTGCCGCCCGGGCAGGCGCTCGGCGCCGTCGCCGCGGACGCCGGGGAGGAGCCGAGCGGTTCCAGCGTCGGGCCGCCGAGGTCGAGGGCCAGCAGGGCCGACAGCGCGGCGAGCAGGAGCATGAGCCGCTGGGCGGCACGGTGCCGCCCGGCAGCTCGGTCTCGCCGGGCAGCTCGATGCCGCGGGGAGGTTCGGTGCCGCTGGTGGGATGGGTGACCGCGAGCCTTCATGTCACGTTCCTGCCGCGCTGCCGGTGGACTCCGCCCGGCCGGGCCGGCCGCGCGCTGGTAGCGACCAGAGACTGACGGAAGTCACCTGCAGCGCACGCCCCCGTTCGCTACGCAGCATTGTGGACACCGAGCCGTTCTTCCGTCTGTCGAATGCGTGAGGTTTCACTGCCCGCTCAGTGATAATGACGGCGTCCCCGTACCCGCGGGGGCATGGCCCGCGGCGGGTGCCGTGGTCTCCGGGGGGAGAGCGCCGATGGCGCCGCGCATCGTCGGCCGACTGTTCGCCGTCGGCCTGTTCCTGGCCGTGGCCGCGGGAGCTGTCGTCATCCCCGCCGCGCCCGCCGTCGCGGCGGGCGGTGTGGACCTGAAGGTGGCCGTCAACCAGACGACGCTCGACCACCGGGTTCGGCTCGACCCGGGCGAGCCGGCCCGGGTGACGGTGAAACTCATCAACAACACCGACGCGGCGCTGCGGGTCCGGTCGGTCCGGTTGCGCGGCAGCGTCCTCGGCCTCACCTTCTACTCCGTCGGCACGGTCATCCCGGTGCAGGTGCCCGCCAGGGAGAGCAGGGAGTGGGAGGTGGAGGTCGACCTCGCCGACCTCGGCTCCCAGGCCACGGGGCTGCTCCCGCTGGAGGTCGCCGTCGTCGACGTGGATCGGCGCACGATCGCGTCGGCCGACGGGACGGCGGACGTGCGCGGCTCGCTGCTGTGCGCGTTCGGCCTGTTCGGAGTGGGCCTGCTGGCGGCCACCGCCGTGCTGTGGGCGACGGCCCTGTTCGCGCTGGCCCGCGGCCGGCTGCCGCGCAACCGGTGGCTGCGCGCGGTGCGGTTCGTGTGGGGCGGCATCGGCCTGGGCCTGGTCGCCGTGGTCTCGCTGGCCGTGCTCCGGGTCATCGCGCCGTCGCCTCCGGCGGAGCTGGCCTTCGTTCTGGGCGCGGCCGTGGTGTCGTTCGTGGTGGGCTACCTGACCCCGCGGCCGGCAGACCCGCCGCCGCCCCACGACCGGCCCGACGCCTTCGCCGACGACGCCTACACGACCGACGCCTACACGACCGACGCGTACGCGGCCGGCACCCATGCGGCCGGCGCCTATTCGACCGACGCGGGCACGCTGCCGGGCGCGGGCTACGCGCCGGCTGGAGCGGGCCCCGAGGTCGTAGGCGGGCCGGGGCCGCGGGGGAGCGGCTGGGAGCCGTACAGCGCGAGCGGCCCCCAGGAACAGGAACAGAACGACCCCTACGGGAGGGCCAGTCCCTACGACTGGGGCAATCCCCACGGCCAGGGCGGACCGGCCCTGTGACGACACCCCACTGGCCGCCGGCCGACCCGCCGTCCACCCCCCGGCCCGGGCCCACGCGGGCGACCCCGCCGTCGACGCCGCCGCCGCGATACTCACGGCGGTCCGGTCCTCCCGAACCGCCATCGCCGGCGCTGTCCGCGCTGCTCCCGCAGCACGAGCTCGGCGATCAGCTGGGCCGGGGCGCCTTCGGCATCGTGTACGCGGCCCGCAACCGCGGCCTGGACCGGGCCGAGGCGGTGAAGAGCCTCTCGTCGCGCTGGCTGTCCGACCAGCAGATCCTGGCCCGGTTCGTCGACGAGGGCCGGACCCTGGCCCGCCTCGAGCATCCGCACATCGTCCGCGTGCACCAGGCCGCGCGCTCGCCGGCGGCCTGCGCGCTGGTCATGGAATGGCTCGGCGGCGGGACGCTCGGCGGCCGGTTCCGCGGCGGGCTCACCCGGCGGGAGTCCTGCGCGGTCGTCCTCGGGGTGCTCGGGGCGCTGGAACTCGCCCACCGCGCGGGCGTGCTGCACCGCGACATCAAGCCGGACAACATCATGTTCGCGGGGGACGGCACCCCGAAGGTGGTCGACTTCGGGATCGCGAAGATCCTCGGCGGCACGGAGACCCTCACCACCCGCGACGGCCGCGGGGTCGCCGGAACGCCGCACTTCATGGCGCCCGAGCAGGCGCGTGGCGAGCAGCCGCTGGGGCCGGCGTGCGACGTCTACGCCGTCGGCGTCGTGCTCTACGAACTGCTCAGCGGCGACCTGCCGCACGACGTGAGCGGGAACCTGGTGGACCTGCTCGACCGGCGGGCCTTCGAGCCGGCCAGCCCGGTCCCGCCCTCGGTGCCGGCGCCGATCGCGTCGGTCGTCAGCCGCGCGCTCGCGTTCGAGCCGGCCGACCGTTACCCGACGGCCGAGGCGTTCGCGGTGGACCTCGCCCGCGCCGGCACCGAGGTCCTCGGCCCGCACTGGCCGCGCGAGTCCGGGGTGGCCCTGCACCTGTCGCCGGCGGTCGGCCAGGCGCTCAGCCAGGCCGCGGCCGAACGGGCCAGGACCGGCGGGCCGGAGACGGTCCTGATCTCGATGTCCCGGGTCCTGCCGCGGCTGCCCGATCAGGCCCGGATGGGCTCGTTCATCGCGACGCCGGACCCGGGCGCCGCGCGGCCCGGCGCCACCGGCGGCGACGTCGACGAGGCGGTGCCGGTCCGGCGGGTCGTGCGGGGGCGGCCGGCGCGGCGGTGGCCGCCGCTGGTCGCAGCCGGCTGCCTGACCGTCGCGGCGCTGCTCGCGCTGCTCGTCCCGGGTGCCCGCCCGCCCCTGCTCGACGGGCCGACGCCGAGGCCGCTGGTCGCGGGCGCCACCGCGCCCGAGACCGCGCGCGTGGACCTGTCGGGCCCGGTGCCCGTCTCAGGCGTCGGCCCGGCGTCCTCGACCGGGCCCGTCCAGGTCCGGCTGGCGATCTCGGCCGGCGGGATCGGCCTGGGAGAGGGGACCAGCGAGCCGTTCTCGGTGACGCCGGGGCAGCAGTGGTCGACCACCGTCAGCCTGCGCTCGTGGACCCGCTGGGTCGCCGGTGGAGCGGTGCGTGGCCAGGTACAGCTGGTCGACGCGGGCGCGCCGGGCCGGGTGCTCGCGGATTCCGAGGTGACCATCACGCCGGTGCAGGCGCCCTACACCACGGCGATGGGCTGGGGCTCGCTGCTGCTCGCGCTGCTCGCCGTGGCGTCGCTGGCCGAGGTGCTGCGCGCCCTGTGGCGCAGGCGGCGCCCGACGTGGCTGGGCGCGACGCGGATGGTCGTGCCCAGCGCGCTGCTCGGCGCGGCGGGCTGGCTGGCCCTGGCCGTCTACACCGCCGAGGAGCCCCGGCCGGCGGTGGGCATCGCCTGCGCGGTCCTGACCAGCGCGGCGGGCGTGGCGCTGGGCCTGGTCTCCCGCCCGCGCCGACGTCGCCCCCCGCCCCGGTAGCCGCGATCCGCGGGTAGCCGTCATCCGCCCCGGCGGCACCCGAGGCCCTCAGCCCCCCGGGTAGCGGGCCGCCCACTCGGTGGTGGCGCCGCCCCAGCGGTCGGCGACCTCCGCGCTGCCGGTGATCTCGCGGACCAGGTCGTCGGCGACCTCGCGGACGACGTCGTAGCCCTCCAGCTCCTCCACCCACTCCGCCGGCAGACCCGGCTCGCCCACGGCGGCACCGACGAGGTTGCCGCAGATCGCGCCGGTGGAGTCGCTGTCCCCGGAGTGGTTGACGGCGGCGAGCAGCGCCGCGGCCGGGTCGTCGGCCGCGGCGACCGCGCAGAAGACGGCGATGGCCAGCGCCTCCTCGGCCACCCAGCCCTCGCCGAGCCCCGCCACCCGCCGGGCCAGCAGGTCCGGCGCGGCACCCACGTCCGCGCGGCTCTCGTCGGCCGCGGCCCCGCCCGCGGCGTCGAGCGCCGCCCGCAGCGCGGCGGCCACCTCGCCGCCCCTCGGCTCCTCCTCGACGCGGCGCAGCGCCGAGCGCGCGCCCTCGAGCACGGAGGCTCCGTCGAGCACCTGGGCGACGACCCAGGCGAACGCCCCGGCCGCCAGGTAGCCGGACGGATGACCATGGGTGAGCACCGCGCACTCGACGGCGAGCGACCAGGCGTCCTCCGGCTCGCGGCGCAGCAGGCCGAACGGCGCCGAGCGCATCACGGCGCCGCAGCCCTTGCTGTCCGGGTTCGCGGGGTTGTCCGGCGTGCCCATCTTCGGCTGGGCCAGTCCCGACAGGCAGGCGTTGCCCGGCGCCCGGCGGGCGTAGAGCACCGGCTGCGCGGCCAGCCACCCGCTCACCTCGGCCGGTGGCTTGGACTGCCGCTGGGTCACCAGCCAGCGCTGGTAGGCCTGCCACAGGACGCTCGGCGGGTGGCAGATCCCGCGGGAGCGGCCCCGCACGGACGCGCGGATCAGGCCCTCGGCGGTGAACAGCGTCATCTGGGTGTCGTCGGTGATCGGCGCGAACACTCCGTAGGCGTCGGTCAGCCCGGTGACCCCCGCCGGCCCGTGCGCGCGGCGGATCTCCTCGAGCGCGTGGAACTCGATCCCCGCGCCGAGCGCGTCCCCCAGCGCCCCGCCGAGCAGGCAGCCCCTGACCCGGTCCCGATACGACAACACCAGCGATTCCCCCTCCACGATCACCGGCGACGTCGGGCGCCGACTGCCCACCACCGGCCACGCGCCGTGATCCAAGGGTAGACAGCCCGACCAGCGCTCCTGGGCCTCGACGCTGTCAAGACCACGTCGTGCCCTCAGCCGGGTGGGCGGGCCGCGTCGGCGGCGCCCCGTCCGGCGCCGGGCGTGCGCCGGGCGGGCGGGGAACGTGGCGGCCAGCCCGGCGACGAACACGGCGGACGGGATGGCGACCCCGCTGGCCAGCCGCGCCGACGAGCCCTGCCGCGCGGCGACATCCATTGCCTGCCTGATTGGCCTTCTGGCCTGGATGGCCGTTGACAGGCGCGCTGAGTGCCGGCACCCTCACGCCGTGCGCGTCGACGGGGATCGCCTGGAGACGGCCCTGCCCGCCCAGCCAGCCGCGCCGCCCGCGCGCCCGGCCGCGCCCGCCATGGCTTCGGCGGCCCCGGGCCACGCGGGCCTCGACCCGCCGGCCGGTCTTCCGGCGGGTTCCGGCGGGACCGCGGCGCCGGCCGGCGCCGACACGACGACCGACACGACGGCCGGGCGGGAGCCGCCGCGGGACGGTCCCGCCTCGACGCGGCCGAAGCAGGCACGGGAACTGCCGCCGCCGGTAGCCGCGGCCGTGGTGCTCGGCGTCGTGGTCGGCGTCATGCTCGGCGTCGGATCGCTGGTGTTCAAGACGCAGGACGGCTCGCATCCGATGGCGCCGGCGTTCGCCGGGCTGGCCGGCGGCTACCTGTTCCTCGCGGCCGGCGCGGTGGCCCACTTCCGTGACCCAGGCAACCGGGTCGGCCCGCTGATGGTGCTCGCTGGCTGCGGCTACTTCGCCGAGGACGTGCAACTGACCACGATCCGCTGGCTGTTCCCGGCCGGATTGCTGCTGGCCCAGGCCTCGACCGGGCCGCTGACCCACCTGGTACTCGCGTTCCCGGACGGGCGGCTCGGCTCACGCGCGCAGCGGCTGCTCGTCGGCGCGGCCTACGCCCTGACGCTGGGTCTCGCCGTTCTCAGGATCTGGTTCAACGACACCAGCCAGCTGCCCGGCGCCCGGGAGAATCCGCTGTTCGTCTGGAGCTACCCGCCGTTCGTCGAGGCCTTGAGCCTGGCCCAGGCGCGCCTTGGCGCGCTGGTGGCGCTCGGCGTCCTGGCCACCCTGGCGCGGCGGTGGTGGCGGGCCAGCTCGCCGCGCCGCCGCGTCCTCGCCCCGGTGTTCCTCACCGGGATCGTCGGCGCCGCCGCGAGCGCCACCAGTGGCCTGACGGCGCCGACGAGCTCCCTGCGCGCGCTGCTCCTGTGGGTCTACCTGGCTGCCTTCGCGCTGCTGCCGCTGGGTTTCCTGGCCGGGGTCCCCCGGATGCGGCTCGGCCGTACGGACGTCGCGACCGTGCTGGCCCGGCTCGCCGAGCCGCTCCCGCCCGCCGAGCTGCGTGACCTGCTGGCGCGGGCCCTCGGTGATCCGTCGTTGCGGATCGCCTACTGGCGACCGGAGGCCGGCGCCTTCGTCGACGGCGAAGGCCAGCCGTTCGCCGTCGCCCTCACAGATGACGGCGCCCACGGCGGTGTCACCCTCGGCGGGGTCACCGGCGGCGTCGCCGGGCAGGCCGGGGCCGCGTGGCAGACGGCGCGGCTGGTCGAACGGGACGGGCGGCGAGTCGCCGCCCTGCTGCACGACCCGGCGTTGCGGGCGGACCCGCGCCGGCTGGACGCGGTGGTCGTCGCGGCGGGCCTGGCGTTGGACAACCAGCGGCTGGCGGCCGAGGTACGCGCCCAGCTCGCCGAGGTGCGCGCCTCGCGCGGACGGATCGTCGAGGCGGCCGACGCCGAGCGCCGCCGCATCGAGCGCGACCTGCACGACGGCGCCCAGCAGCGTCTGGTCGCCACCCGGCTCCTGCTGCGCATGGCGCGGGACCTTCCGGCGAGCGCCGAGGTCGGCGCCTTGCTCGCGCGGGCGGCGGACGGGCTGGACCTGGCGATCGCCCAGTTGCGCGAGCTCGCCCGCGGCATCCACCCGGCGATCCTCACCGACGCGGGCCTGGTGGCCGCGGTCGACGCCCTCGTGGACCGGCTGCCCGTCGACGTCCGGCTCCTCGCGGGCGAGGTCCCCCGGCTGTCCGGCGCCGTCGAGGCCTCGGCGTACTTCGTCGTCGCCGAGGCCGTCACCAACGCGCTGCGCCATGCCCAGGCCGGTCTCGTCATAGTCGAGATCCGTCACGACGCCGGCCGGCTGCGCGCCGCCGTCACCGATGACGGTGTGGGCGGGGCGGACCTCACCGCCGGCACCGGGCTGCTCGGCCTGCGTGACCGGCTTGTCGCGCTCGGCGGTACCTTGACTGTCGACAGTCCCGCGGGCCGCGGCACCACCGTCGCCGCCGAGCTGCCGGCCGGTTAGGGCACGCCTGATGGCTCTTGGTCGATGCGAGCGGCCACCTGGGCGCCGATCCGCGCGGCCGAAGAGCCATCAGACACGCCCTGGGCCGCCTTCGCCGGACCGCCACGAGGCCACGGGGCACCCGACGCCCGAATCTGGAGCCCGCCGTTGCGAACCGACCGATGACCGCGGCCCACGACGCCCCCGCGCCCGGCGTCGGGGGGCCGCGGCCGCGGGTGGTCCTCGCCGACGACGCCGTCTTCGTCCGGGAGGCGGTCGCGGGGCTGCTCGAGCGGTCCGGGTTCGACGTCGTCGCCCAGGTGGGCGACCCGGTGAGCCTGCTGGCCGCGGTGCGCGGCCTGCGCCCCGAGGTCGCGGTCGTCGACATCCGGATGCCGCCGACCCACCGGCTGGAGGGCCTGGAGGCCGCGCTGGCGCTGCGCCGCGACCACCCGGACGTCGGCGTGCTCCTGCTCTCCCAGTATCTCGAGGCGCACTACCTGCCCGCGCTGTTCGGCGCCATGGCCGGCCCGGCGACCGACGCGGCGGCGGCCCGCGTGCCGGGCGCCGCCGGATCGGAGCCCGCCGGCCTGGAGGCCGCCAGAACGGGGCGTGCCGGCGTCGGTTACCTGCTCAAGGAGCGGATCGGCGGCGCGGCGGTCTTCGCGGACGCCGTCCGGCGCGTCGCCGCCGGCGGCCGCGTGCTCGACCCGGAGGTCGTCGCGGCGCTGCTCGACGGCCGCCGGCGCCGCGACGTGCTCGCCGCCCTGTCCGCGCGCGAACGCGAGGTGCTCGCCCTGATGGCCGAGGGCCGGTCGAACAGGTCGATCGGCGACAAGCTGGTACTCACCCCCCGCACCGTCGAGTCGCATATCCGCAGCATCTTCACTCGCCTGGGCCTGGAGCCGGAGCCCGACGACAACCGCCGGGTGCTCGCGGTCCTCATCTACCTGCGCGGCGGAGGCCGCTGACCACTCGCGGGGCGAAGACCGCCGATCCGGCCGAGCGGCCAGCCCGACCCGGGGCGGGACGCGTTGTCGGCGGCCCCCCGCGTGGCCGCGGCCCCGCCGACAACGACGCCCACCTCCGGCGCCGGCTTCCGAGTGGGACCCGGCGTACGGCGGGTGGGCGCCGTGCCTTCGTCGCCCACCCGCCTGACCACTGTCGCGCGTCCGGGCGGGCCGGGCATCCGGGCTACCACCGATTTGTCGGCGAAAGGCGCCGCCGTCGGCTGACGCCGCGCCAGGCGGGGCCCCGACGGCGCCGGTCGCTTACCCCGGCCGCGTCGGCGTCGTTCGGCGGCCCGGCCCGGCGGGTGGCCCGCCGCGCGTCGCCCGGGCCGTCGGCGGCTGTGCCACCCGCTCGGGCCATCTCACGCGGCCCGGGACGGCCCGAGGCGCCGCCTGCTCGGGCCATCTCGCGGCCTGGGCCGGCGCTGGGGACGGCCCAGGGGCTGGTTGGCGGAAGGTGCCCGGGGGACTCCATCAGGTGACCGCTCGGGCCGGCCCGGCCCTCCCGACGGGGAGGGGGGAGCGGCCCGGGAAGGAGCGGTGTGGCCCGAGGAGAGGTGGTGGCCATGGGGTGGCGCGAGATCCTGGGACTGAGGGACCGCCGGCGCCGGGGCGGCGCCGGGGATGGCGGCGATCGATACCAGGAGGCCCGCCAGTTCCACGACCGTGGGTACCGGGAGGCCGCCGCCACCTATCCAGGCGACCGGGCCTATCCAGGCGACCCGCCCCACCGGGCTGACCGGATGCGCGGTCGTCTCGCGGAGCGCGAGCACAGCCGGGCCGCCCAGGGCGGCGCCGGCTACGGCGGTGACCAGCACGGGGACGGCGGTTCGCTCGTCCGCGACCCCTCGAACGGGGGTCTTCGGGGCGGCGGACCTCGGGGCCGGGGGTACCGGGACCTCGGTGGGCCGGCGCGTGAGGGTGGGCGCGCCTTCCGCGCCGGGGACGTCGACGAGTCCCCTGATCCCGGGCCGACAAGCCGCGCCGCGTTGAGCCACGGGTCCACCGGCTGGGCCGCCGGACCCGGCGGCTCACCGGACCAGGCCGCGCCCGCCGGGCCCGCGCGGACGCCCGCTGGCGAGCCGGCCGGTGGCAAGCCGGCCGCGGCCGCGGGAACCCCGGCGGGCCAGCCCGGCACCGGGGAACGGCCGGCGGCCGGCGAGGCGGCGGGAACGCGGGCGTCGGGCGAGGAAGCCGAGCTGAGCTGGCGCTTCCCGCCGCAGCAGGTGGTGGCGTCCTATGACACCCACCTGTGGGCGGCGCGGGCCGTCGACTACCTGGCCGAGCGGGGATTCCCCGTGGAACGGACCGCCATCGTCGGCCGCGGGCTGACCAGTGTGGAGACGATGGGGCGGATGTCGTGGAAGGACGCGACGCTGCGCACGCTCGGGACCGGCGCGGTGACCGGCGTCCTCGTCGGCTGGATCTTCGGCCTGCTGGACTGGGTGAACCCGTGGCGGGCGGCCTTCACCCTCGCGCTGTGGGGCCTGCTGATCGGCGCGGCCCTCGGGCTGTTCGCCGGCCTGCTGGCGCAGGCGCTGGCCGGCGGCCGACGACAGCGGGTGACCCACAGCCGTGCCTACCGCGCGGAAAGCTATGACCTGCTCGTCGACAGCGAGCTCGCGGACCGAGCCAGAAGCACGCTGGTTCTCGGTGGCTTCCCGGTCACCGGCGCCGTCCGCCGAGACGCGGTGACCACCGCCGCCGCCTCGGCCAGGGCGCGTTCGACCGGCTCGGGCGCGGCCGGCCCCGCGCCCCCGGACACGGCCGTCGAGCCGGGAACCGTCCGTCGCGACGAGCGGCCCTGACCGTCGCGTTGGAGCCGCCGTCGTCCCGGTCCGCCGGCGGAAGCCGGCATCCGCCCAGCCGCGCCCGGGCCCGGCGCGCGGAGCCCCAGACCGGCCGGGGCAGGGGCCGCGCCTCGCCACCCCTGGTGCTTTCGTCGGGACCGCGTCTTTCCGTCAGAATGATGCGATACCGTCGCACGAAGATGACCATGCCTCGCCCATGCGGGGAACACTCGGTCGGGCGGTCAGCGGCAGGGGGAAGAACTGATGGCCGACGTGCCCTCGAGCACGCCGTTCGACCCGGACGAGACGATTCTCCAGCCCGGTCCTCCGGCGTCGGGGCCGTCCGCGTCGTCCGGCGAGGCGACCACCCGCCTGCCACCCGAGCATCCGTGGGGAACGCCCGCGCCTCCGGGTGTCGACTGGTCAACCGCCCCGCCCTCGGCTCAGCAGGCGGACTGGTCGCCCGCGGCTCCGCAGGCGGACTGGTCGACGGCAACGCCTTCGGCTCCGCGGGCCGACTGGCCGTCGACGCCGCCGTCCAGTGGGAACTGGCCGTCGACGCCGCCGTCCAGTGGGAACTGGCCGTCGGCGCCGCCGTCCGGCGGGAACTGGCCGGCGGCCACCCCGCCGCCTGGCGCGGACTGGGCGACGGCCAGTCCGACGCCCACGTCCCCGCCGGTTCCGCCCGTGCCGGCACCACCGGCCTACGGGTGGACCGGCTCCGGGCCCGCGCCCTGGCAGTACCCCCCGGAGACAGGCGCCTGGACGAGCGGCCACCCGACGCAGGTCCCGGCCGACCAGGGGCAGCAGGCTCCCCAGCGGCGCCAGCCAAGGCTTGGCCGCGCCGGGTTCGTCCTGCTCGTCCTGCTGGTGTGCGTGCTGCTCGGCGCCGCCGCGACCGGCCTCACGATCCTGGTCGCTGGCGATGACGAGGGACCGACGGCCGCCGAGGCGCTGACGGCCGCGCCACCGACGCTGGCCGCGCAGCTCCCGGCCGATCCGGACGGCGCCCGGACGGTGTACGCGGTGGCCTTCTCGGACGACGGCGAGCGCCTCGCCGTCGCGGACGGCGGCAGGTCGATCGACTACAGCGGCCAGGCCGCGATCCGGCTCTGGAAGCTCGACGGCAGTGGCAGTCCCGTCGAGATCGGCCGGCAGGCGGCCTCGGGTCCTGACTGGTTCGGTGTCGCCTTCGCCCCCGACCTGAACACGGTCGCGGTGGGCGCCGTCAACACGGTCCTGCTGGACACCAGCAACCCCGCCAGGACGATCCTGCTCACCCGGCCGTTCGGTCAGCACGCGGACGTGGGCCAGGTCGCGGCCTTCTCGCCCGATGGCGAGACCCTCGCGATCGCCAATTCGGACGGGACCACGCGGCTGTGGGACGTCGCCGACCGCGCCGACCCGAAGCTCGCCGGCGAGGCGTTCGGCGGCGGAGCCAAGGCACTGGGCCTGGCCTTCTCGCCCGACGGCAAGACCCTCGCCGTGGGGGACGCGGACAGCGAGGTCCACCTCTGGGATGTCAGCGATCCCACGCACCCGACCGGCCTGGGAGACTCGCTCGACGGCCACGCCAGCGGGGTGTGGGACGTCGCGTTCTCCCCGGACGGGAAGACCCTCGCGACCGCGGGCGGGGACTCGACGGTCCGGCTCTGGGACGTCACCGACCTCGCCCGGCCCGCGCCCGTCGGCGCGCCGCTCACCGGCCCCGTGGGCGGGGTGCTGGCCGTCGGGTTCTCCCCGGATGGCACGGTTCTCGTCGGCCACGGGTCGGACAACACCGTCCATCTCTGGAACGTCACCGACCGAGCCAACGTCGTGGCGCTCGGTCAGCCTCTGCCCGATCAGTGGGGCGCCACCTTCTCCCCGGACGGCTCGACCCTCGCCACGGTCGGAACGGACAACTCCGTCCGGCTGTGGCGGCTGCGGTGACGCGGTGACGCGGTGACGCGGTGACCGCCGCCGCCCGCGAGGTCAGGCGGGCGGCGGCGCGGCGAGCAGGCAGTGCCTCGGTATGCCGGCGACGATCGCGCGGGCACCGGAACCGACGGCACCCACCGCGCCACTCCCGCGGCGGCCGGTCATGGCAGGGCTTCGGCTCGCCGCGAGCGGACCGGCCCGGCCGCCGGGCGCCAGATCGGTGACGCGACCGGGAGGTCGGTGAGCACGGCCGCCCGCAACGCGACCGCGGTCGGCCCGGGCGGGACGCCCAACTCGTCCCGCAACGCCCGTTCCAACCGCTCGAACTGGCGAAGCGCCCCCTGACGGTCTCCACGGGCGGCGTGGCGGCGCATCAACGCCAGGTGGGCCTGTTCGTCGGCTGGGTCCTCCAGCAGTAGGCGCTCCCAGTGGCCGGCCGCCCGCAGCAGCCGGGTATAGAGCAGGAACAGCCGGTCCCGGCCCGGCCACGTCCACGGCTCGTACAGGTCGTCGGGCAGCAGCGGGCCGCGGTAGAGGCTTGCCGCGTGGGCCGCCGCGGCGAGATCGACGCGGCGAGCCTCGTCGCGTGGCCCGGAGGCGTCGCGTGGCCCGGAGGTGTCCCACGGCCCCGCGATGTCCCACGGCATGGCGTCACCGGCCAGCGCCCGCCGGGCGGCGGCCTCGAAGACCTCGGCGTCCACCGCGACACGCCGGTCGGGGCACAGCGCCACCGTCTCCCCGCGCAGCACGACGCCGTCGCCGCCGCCGAGCGCGCGGCGGGCATAGTGCGCCGCCTTGTGCAGGCGCGGCGCCGCCTCGTCGACGGGCACTTCCGGCCACAGCGCGTCGAGCACCCGCTCCCGGTGCAGCCGCCGTCCCGGCGCCAGCGCCAGGAGCTTGACCAACGACATCGCCTGCCGGCGGCCCCAGGCCGCCACGGGCACCACGACCGGTTCCGACGCGGCGGGGTCCCCACTCAGCAGGACCTCGAACTCCCCGAGGAGCCGGATGTCGACCACGGGCTGGGCCCGCCGCTGGCCCGCCGGGCGGATCGGCGCGCCGCGCTCGAGCCGGCCCTGCCCGGGCGGCGCGGGCACGCTGCCGCCCGTGCCCCGCGGCCTGATGTCGCTTTCGCTGAACGGGGTAGCTGCCCGGCCCATGTCGCCTCCTTCGTCGCCCGGCGCTGAACGTGCCTGCCGGGTGCCACGCCTGTGGAGTCCCGGCCCCTTCGACGATTCCGGCCAGGGCCGCCACCCGGCCAGTACAGCTCGTGTACCTGGCCGGTCCTGTTCGCGACAGGCGCCTCGTCGGGCGGCCGCCGGCCTCGCCGGTCCCAGCCGCCCGCCGCCAGGCGTGCCCGTGCCTGGCCGCGCTTCCTGGCCGAGTTCGACGCGTTCCTGGTCTCTGGCGGGAGGCCGTCGCCAGCCACGAGGCCAACCGAGCCGTGGGCATTCTCGCCAACCAGCGGGAGAATCAACGGGGATGTTGCTGAGGCCCCGGCTGACGGCTCCGATCCGCTGCCTCCGCCTTCGAAGAGCACGACTCCGACCAGAGGCGGCCTATGGTTGCACATCGGACGAAAAGCGCAATGCGTGATACCATGCCAGGCCCCGCGGGCCGGCGGGGCGGACAAATCCATCCGCGGTGCCAGCGCGGACACGGTTGGCGCCGCGGGGTAGTAGGGTGGTGTGCGTTACCTGTTCTCCGCTGTATGAGCCGCATGCATCGTCGAACGGAACAACTGGTCGCGGGCTGACTGGCGCCCGCCCGGTGCGAGGCCGGAAGGCGATGGACGTCTGCCGGGTAAGCAGCAAGGAGAAACGCTCGTGGCGCAGGGAACCGTCAAGTGGTTCAACGCGGAGAAGGGCTTTGGCTTCATCTCCGTCGACGGTGGCGGTCCGGACGTGTTCGTCCACTTCTCGTCGATCCTCGCGGACGGCTACAAGTCCCTCGACGAGGGCCAGAACGTCCAGTTCGAGATCGTGCAGGGGCAGAAGGGCCCGCAGGCCGACAAGGTCCAGCCCTTCTAGTTCGACCCAGCTCGACCGCGGGCGCGAGCCCGCTCTAGCCACGACGGCGCGCGGCCCTGGGCCG
>NZ_JADWYU010000215.1:28633-30451 GCF_016786325.1 Frankia nepalensis
GGGGGGGGGGGCGGGGGGCCGCGCGCCGTCCCCTTTGGCCGTGCTGCCCACACCGTGCTGCCCACGTAGTACTGGGCGCGTGGAGCGGGTCGTGTCCGTCACCCTGCTCGGTCCTGCGCTCCGTTCGCTCGACGGATCAGGCTCCGGCCTACCGCGACCTGGTGCGCGGCCTGGCGCCGCCGGCGACGGCGGTCGTCGGCAACCCGTACCGCGAGTGGATCGGCGCCCGGATCCGCGGCGACCTGTTCGGCTACGTCTGCCCCGGCGACCCGCGCCGGGCCGCCAGGCTCGCGTTCACCGATGCGAGCCTGTCCCACACGGCCAACGGGCATCCCACGGCGAGATGTGAGTGGTGGCGCTGCTGGCGATCTAGGCGACCGCCGACGACGTGGCGGGCGCGTCGCGCCTAGCTGGACCACATCCCGCCGGGGTCGCGGCGGGCGGAGGCGCTGAACGACGTCCTCGGCCTGTACGGGGACGGGGCGCTGGACGCGATCGAGGCCCGCCACGGCCACTGCAGCTGGCTCCTCGCGATCGACAACGCGGCGGTCGTCGCGGCGGCGGTCGGGGACGACGGCGACTACGGCCGCACCGTCGGCCTGGCGGTCCAGGCTGGCCTGGGCACGGACCCGACGGCGCCACCGCGGGCTCCGTCTCCGGCCTCATGCGCGGCCAGGAAGCCCTCCCCGCCCGCTGGGCGGATCCTCTCCAGGAGCGCACCCGCGGCGCCCTCGCCGGCCCCGAGAACGCCCGGTCTCCACCCTGGCGATCCGCACCACCCAGCTCGCCGCCGAAGCGAGCCGCCGGGACGGGTGGCGTGACCGTCTGTAAGGCCGCTGGTCGATGCTGTGGTGGCCGTGGATCTCGGGGCGGCGGGGGCTGTTAGTTCTTGACCTGCGGGTTTGAACGTGAGGTTCCGTCACGGCGTCCTCGCGGACTCGTCGCTGTCCAAGGCGTCTGCCTGGAGGTCCGGCTGTGAATCTGGAAGATCCTTTCGATCCGCCGGCCGACCCTGCCGCGCGCACGGCCTACCTTCGCGAACGGACTGAGCTTGTGCGCGCGGGCGCAGGCCCTGCTGAAGACGATGAGCCGGGAGACCTGGAAGTCGGATCCCGGTATCCGGATTCAGGTCGAGGCGATCCTCGCGATGCCCCCCGCGCAACGACTGAACATGCTCATGGCTGAACTCTCCGTCTTTGCGCGCGCTCGCCTGGTCGCTGAGTGACCGGCCAGCCGTTTGGCAGTCCCGAGCCGCATCTTCCGGGATTGCTCGGGATGTTCGCTGAGCACCGGGTGCGCTACGTCGTCGTCGGTGGAGTTGGGGCGCGGCTGCAGGGCACCCCTACGTCACAGGTGATCTGGACATCGTGCCGGATCCTGACCCCGCGAACCTGACGCGCCTCGCCACCGCGCTCAGCGATGCCGCGACGCGAAAGAAGTCAGCTGACTCGATACGGCGCTGTCGACGTACTCATTGAGCTTCCCGGAGTCGGCTCCTTCGACGTGATCATGCGAAACGCGCGCCGGTACGACGTCACTGACTAGAATGTCACGATCCATGTGGCGAGCATTGAAGACATTGTCCGGTCGAAGGAAACCGCCGGACGAACGAAGGATCTTCTCCTCCTGCCGGTCCGCTACGAGGCCGCCGACCGGCTGGCCAAGGAGCCCGACGACTACGCCCTTGGCCCGGATGCGCTGGTGGTCGACCCGGCCGGCGGGCGGCGACGACATCTAGGGCCAATGCCGTTGCGTTAGGTGGTTGCGGGTGGGCACGCCCTCTGAGGGTGGTGGCGATGGCCGGGAGCGTGCCGGAGT
>NZ_JADWYU010000216.1 GCF_016786325.1 Frankia nepalensis
TGCACGGGATCGATCCCGCCGCGGTGCACTTCCACGAGGTGGGCGCGCTGGACGCGATCGCGGACGTGGTCGGGGTGGGGCCTCGGGCCGCGGCGCGGGCGCGAGTGTGACGGACCTGGCCGCCGCCGCGGCGGCGAAACGGCGACCGCCCGCCTGAGCCTGTCGTGCGAGTCCGGCTGTTGGTGATCCTGCTGGCGTTGATGGCCACGGCGCTGGTCGCGCTGGGCGTGCCGCTGGCGCGCACCCTGGCCGAGGGCAAGCAGCAGGAGATGTTCTTCGACCGGCTCAGCGACACGACCCGCTTCGCCAACATCGCGGGCCAGGACCCCGGCAGAGAGGGAACGCGGGCGCTCATCGACGAGCTGGTTCGTTACGACGAGGTCTACGGCATCGAGGCTGTCGTCTACAACCGGGACGCCACCGTCCTGGCCCAGTCCCGTGACGTGCTGTCGCCACCGGACGACCGGATGCACGCGAACCTGGCCGCGGCCCTGCGCGGCCGGGCGGGGGAGAACCCGGCGCAGATCTGGCCCTGGCAGGACCGGCCACTGGTGATCGCCGAGCCGGTGATGTCGGGCGGCGACGTGATCGGGGCCGTGCTCACCGTCTCGCCCACCGACCGGCTGCGCGACCAGGTGACGGGGCGCTGGCTGCTGCTCGGCCTCGGCGAGCTCGCGGCCCTGCTGCTGTGCATGCTGGTCGCGCTGCGGCTCACCCGCTGGGTGCTGGCGCCGGTCGACAACCTGGACTCGGTCACCCACGCGATCGCCACCGGCCAGTTCTCGAGCCGGGTCTCCGATCGGGTCGGCCCGCCGGAGCTGCGCCGGCTCGCCACCTCGTTCAACGAGATGGCCGACCATCTGCAGGAGGTCATCTCCCAGCAGCGCGCGTTCGTGGCGGACGCCTCCCATCAGCTGCGCAACCCGCTGTCCGCGCTGCTGCTGCGGATCGAGAACATCGGGCTGGGCCTGCCGCCGGAGTGGCTCGACGAGCTGGAGGAGACCCGTACGGAGGGGCGCCGGCTGACGGAGGTGCTCGATGAGCTGCTGGCGCTCGCCCAGGCCGAGCACGCCGCCGCCCGGCCGGCGCGGTTCGACGCGGCGACGACGGTGCGCGAGCGGCTCGCCGCCTGGCGGCTGGTCGCGGCGACGCGTCAGATCAGCCTCGTCCAGGGCGGCCTTGGCCTGTCCGAGTCGGCGTGCTACGCAGACCGGACGGCGCTCGGCAGCGCGCTGGACGCGGTGCTCGACAACGCGATCAAGTTCTCCCCGGCGGACTCCACGATCGACGTCACGGTCGTCCGGGACGCCGACACGGTCGGCATCGTGGTGCGTGACCGGGGCCCCGGGGTCGCGCCGGACGAGCTGCCGGCCGTCGGCCGCCGGTTCTGGCGCAGCCCGCGCAACGTCAACGTCGGTGGTTCCGGCCTCGGGCTGAGCATCGCCACCGCGCTGCTCACCTCCTCCGGCGGCGGCCTGTCGGTCGCGCTCGCGGAGCCGACCGGGCTCGCGGTCACCCTGCGGGTGCCCCGCCGCCCGCCCGCCGCGCCGGCCGCGGTGCCACCCGCGAGGGCGTTCACCTCCTGAAACACTCGCCGGCCACTCCTCGCCACTCACTCCTCGCCGACCACCGTTGCCGGTTCCCACCGAAGGCGCGTCCTCAGCGGACGACGCGGCCTGGCACCGGGACTGTGCGGTCCGCGACATCAACACCCGGGCAACGCACCGTCTGGGAGTATGCCCGGATGATGTGGCCCTTCCCGAGCTAGTTAGGTTTGCCTATATTGGCCGCGTTGTCACGAAGCGCGGCCAGGGGCGAACGTCTGCGCACGGCGCGGCGCGGTCGGGAGGTGTGACGTGGATCGCGTGGCCGTGAGTGTCGTGATTCCCGCTTACAACGAGGCACGCCGGTTGCCGAGGTCGCTGCCGTTGCTGGTCGCGGCGCTGCGAAAGGTCCCGGGCTCCGAGGTGATCGTCGTCGACGACGGCAGCCTCGACGGCACGGCCGCGATCGCCGCGGGCCTGCTGCGCGGCCTGCCGGGCAGCCGGGTGATCAGGCTTCCGTGGAACAGCGGGAAGGGCGCGGCGATCCGGGTGGGCGTGGCCGCGGCCACCGGCGAGGCGATCGTGTTCATGGACGCGGACCTGGCGTCCGACGTCACCGATCTGCCGGTGTTGCTGGCGGCGCTGGAGCACGCCGAGGTCGCCCTCGGGTCGCGGCGGATCGGCCCGGGGGCGGACCGGACCAGGACCCGGCAACTGGGGAGCTGGGCCTTCAACCAGATCGCCCGTTCGATCACCGATCTGGACATCGCCGACACCCAGTGCGGCTTCAAGGCGTTCCGCAAGGCGGAGGCCAAGGTCCTGTTCAGCCTGTCGCGGGCGACGGGCTTCGGTTTCGACGTCGAGGTGCTGTCGCTGGCCCGGTCGCTGGGGTACCGGATCGTGGAGGTCCCGGTGCGCTGGACCGAGGAGCCGGGCGGGACCTTCCGGATCATTCGGCACACTCCGGCGATGCTCGCCGACCTGGTCCGCGCCCGTCGGCACGTCCACCGGGCCGGCCAGCCGTCGCCGGCCCGGCCGGTCGAGCCCCTGGGCGATCTCGCCGTCTACCGGAGCCGGCGCGACGAGTCCGCGGGCGCGTCCCGGTCCCGTGAGGGCGCGGCCCCGCCCCCGGACGCCCAGGCTGGCGGCGCGGTCGTCGTCCGGCAGGTCGGCCCGGGCCTCGGCTAGCGGCGGCTCCCACCCGGCGGCCGGTATCGTCGTGCGGACATGCGGGGGTTACGGCAAGGCGGGCACCAGGCCGACGGCGGGTCGCCGGGTGGGTGGTGGACGCACCGGCGGGTGCTGGTGGGCTTGTCCGCCGCGCTGGCCGTCGCCGTCGCCGTCGCCGTCGGCGTGGTCGCCGTCGTCCGGGACGGGCAGGCCCAGGAATACCGCCGCGGCACGATCGTGATCCTCACGGGCGGCACCAAGGGCATCTACTACAGCTACGGGGTGGAGCTCGCCGCCGCGATCAACCGCCGGCTCGACGGCGTGCGGGCCGAGGCGCTGGCCACCACGGCATCGGTCGACAACGTGCGGCGGGTCGCCAGGTCCGCGAACGTCTTCGCCTTCACCGCCGCCGACGCGGCGTCGGCGGCCGTGGACGGGCGCCTCCCGTTCACCGCGCCGGTGCCGATCCGCGCGCTCGCCCGGATCTATGACGACTACCTGCACCTGGTGGTCCGCGCCGACGCCCCGATCAAGGAGATCACCGACCTCGTCGGCAAGCGGGTCTCCATGGGCTCGGACGGGTCGGGCACCGGGCTGATCGCCGAGCGGATGCTCGGCGTCGCCGGGGTCGACCCGGCGACGCTCGCGGTCAGCCACCTCGGCATCAACGAGTCCGTCGACGCCCTGCTCGCCGGTCAGATCGACGCCTTCTTCTGGTCAGGTGGCCTCCCGACCGAGGGGATCACCGAGCTGACCGACGAGGCCGCCGTCCGGCTGGTGCCGCTCGGCCAGCTCGCCACCGGCCTGCGCGCCACCTGGGACCCCGCCTACCGCATGGGGACCATCCCCGGCGACACCTACCGCCTGGCCGAGCCCGGGCACACGCTGACGGTCGCCGTGCCCAACCTGATCGTCACCAGGGCCGACACCGACAGCGGCCTGGTCGAGGAGGTCATCAGGATCCTCTTCGGCGCGCGCGGCGACATCGCCGAACGGGTGCCGGTCGCGATCGCGCTCGACCACCGCAGCGCCATCGCGACCTCCCCCCTCCCGCTGCACGACGGGGCGTTGCGCTACTACCGCGCCGAGAAGATCTGACTTCCCGCCCGCGGCGGCGCGTGCCGCCGAGATCCGGCTGGCGCCAGGCTCACGCGGCGGCGGCGCGGCGCAGGGAGCGGTAGAGGAGCCGCGGGTCGCCGAGGCGGCGGCGCAGCGCCCGTTCGAGGCCGGCGATGGGGTAGAGGTTCTGCGGCGCCCGGCCGTCCTTGAACTCCTGGGACGCGAACCGGGGGAGCACGACCTGGCTCAGGTCAGCGAGCGCGACCGCCTCGTCCGGGGACAGGTCGGCGCGGCACTCGACGCGGGCGACGCCGGCCCAGGGGGCGCCCGGCCGGCTGGGAAGGCGCAGGTACCAGCTGAGCCGGTCCCAGTTGGCGTCCCTGCGGTTGTTCAGGAGGAAGACCGGGGTGCGCTGCGCCGGGCCGAGCCGGCCGACGACGGCATGCTGCGCCGCCGGCAGGAACTGGGTGTGGTGCGTCTTGACGAAGCCGAGCGCGCGGGGCAGGCGCGTCCGGCCGCGCAACGGCCCGTCGACGACGAGCAGGTCGCCGGCCTGGCCGGCCGGCCCCGCGGCGCCGCGCTGGTCGGGCCACGGCGGGCCGTCCGCTCCCGCGCCGAGCCCGCCGGCGCCGGCGGGCCGCTCGTCGTCGTCATCGACGGTCTGGACGAGTTCATGGGCGCCGCGGGCCCTGGTGGCGGTCCGCACCTCCAGCTCGAGCAGCTCCTGCTGCAGGGACAGGGTCGGGCCGTCGGGGCCCTCCTTCGCCGGCTTGGCCCGGTACCTGCCGCCGCCGGTGAACAGGTCGCCGGCATGCGTGGCCGCGGTGAACAGGCCGCGGCGGACGTGGGCGCCGAGCAGGTGGGCGCCCTGCTCGCAGCAGCACACGACGCCCGCCGCGTACGACGCGCAGATCGCCGGCGCGGCGGAGGTCGCCGCCTCGCCGTCCGGCGCGAGGTCATGGATCCACGCCCGCGCCTCCACCCGGCGCACGCCGTCGACGAACAGCACGGCCGCCGGCGCGGTGACGACCCGTGACCTGGCCGCCGGCACGGCCACGGGGCCCCACGCCGCGGCCCGGACCTCGATGTTCACCTCGACCCGGGCGCTGGAGTCGGCGAGGTCGTCCCCGGCCACGCTGGTGCCGTAGCTCGGGTCCCAGGCGTCGACACTGAACCGCATCCCGCCGTGGGCGGTGAACGGCGCCCCGCGAGCGGCGGTGAGGTCCGCTGTCGTCGTCACGTGTTCTCCCGGATGACGGTGGAGGTGCGCTGGTCGCGGCTGACCGCGAAGCGGACCGGGACGCGTTCGGCCAGCGCGCGGACATGGGTGACGATGCCGACCATCCGCCCGCCGCCCGCGCCCGCGAGGCTTTCCAGGGTGGTCGCGACGACGTCGAGCGTCGCCTCGTCGAGCGTGCCGAAACCCTCGTCGAGGAAGATCGAGTCGAGCCGGGCGGCGCCGGCCGCCGCCATCGTCGTGAGCTGCGCGGACAGCGCCAGTGCCAGCGCCAGGCTCGCCTGGAACGTCTCCCCGCCGGAAAGGGTACGGACCGGGCGGCGGGAGTCGGCGTCCGCGTGGTCGACGACGATGAACTCGCCGTCGGCATGGGTGAGCTCGAACTGCCCGCCGGACAGCTCGGCGAGCGTCTCGGACGCGTCGGCGACCAGCACGTCCAGCGCGGCGGCGACCAGCCAGCGCTGGAACCGGTCCGAGCGCAGCAGGATCCCGAGCTGATGGGTGACCCGCTGGTTCTCGCGGGTTCTGGTCAGCTCCGCCCGTAGATCCAAGGCCGCGGCGCGGCGTTCGGCGAGCCGGTCCCGCGCGGCCCGCGCCCGTTCCAGCGTCGTCGCCACCGCCCGCGCGGCGCGGTCGACGACCGCCGTCAGGTCGGCCGGCGGCGCCATGCCGTGCGCCGCGAGCAGGTCGGAAAGGCCCCGCGCCGCCGCGTCCCAGGCCTTCGTGGCGTCGGCCACCGCCGCGCCGAGCGCGGGCAGCCGGTCCCCTCGGGCCATGGCCTCGGCCGCCGCCCAGCCGGTGAGCGTCTCCCAGTCCGCGCGCAGGTCCTGGCCGGCGAGCGCGGGCGCGCCGAGCGTGACGACCGTGTCCCGTGCCCGGGCCAGCACGGCCTGGGCGGCGCGCAGCGCGTCCTGGGCGTCCCGCAGCGCGGTGTCGGCCGCCTCGGCGTCGGCACGGGCCGCGCGCAGCCGCTGGTCGGCGTCGCGCGCCGCCTGGGTGAGCCGGTCCAGCTCGGCGAGCCTCGCCGTCACGTCGTCGGCCGACGGGGCCGCCGCGAGCCGCCCGCGCAGCTCGGTGATCCGCGCGTCCAGCGTTTCCAGCCGGCCAGCGGCGGTGCGCTCGTCGTGCAGGGCGGCGACGTGGTCGCGCTCGGCCCGCTCGGCCGCGCCCTTCGCCTGGGCGAGGGCCCGGTCGGCGCCGGTCAGGGCCTCGCGGGCCGCCGCGTCGCGGGCGGCCGCCGTGCCGAGCTCGGTGGACCGCCTGGCCGCCAGCTCGCCGGCCCAGCCGACCAGCCGGGCCCAGCTCGCGGCGAGGTCGATCCCCAGGCCGGTCGCGACGCCCGTCCCCGCCGGCCGGGTGCCGTCGGCCGGGCCGGGCTCCCGCCCGCCGTGGTCGTCGTCGGCACGGTCATCGCTGGCACGGCCGTCGCTGGCACGGTCGTCACCGGCGCGGTCGTCACCGGCGCGGTGGTCGCTGGAGTGGTCGTCGACGAAGCCGGGGGCGCCGAGGGCGACCAGCGGGTCGCGGGCCTCGGCGAACTGCGCGCGCGCCTGGGCGCCGGCCGCCGCGAGCGACGCGACGGCGTGGTCGGCCTCCTGCGCGTCCCGGCGGACGGCGGCCAGTTCGCGCGCGGCCCTGGCCGCGGCCCGCTCCCGCCGGTCGAGCTCGGCGAGCCCGGCGGCGACGCCGTCCGCGTCCGGGGCGCCGGCCAACGCTCGCCGCGCCTCGTCCGCCCGCTCGGCCAGCCGGCGGATGTCGAAACGGCTCCGGTACTCCGCCTCGCCGGCCTCGGCCGAGCGCCGTTCCTGGGCGGCGAGATCCCCGGCCGTGGCGTCGAGCGCGGCGCGGGCGGCCGTCAGCGCTCCCGGCTGGCCGGCGGCCGGCGGGGTCACGACCGCCTGCTCGCAGACCGGGCACGGCTCACCGGCGACGAGGTGCGGGCGCAACGCGGCCGCCAGGTCGGCCGTCTGCGCGCGCTCCACCGCGGTGGCCGCCTCGTCGCGGCGCCGCCGGGCGGCCTCGACCGCGGCGACCGCCGCGTCGAGCGCGGCGCGGGCGCGGCCGTGGGAGTCCTCGGCGGCGCTTCTGGCGGGCGCCAGGAGGGCGAGCTCGCCGTGCGCGTCCCGCGCCCGCTCCAGCGCCGCGCGGTCAGGGGCCGCCGCGAGGACCGCCCGGGCGTCGGTGTCGGCCCGCTCCGCCGCCGCCCGACCCGCGGCGGCAGCGGCGGCGGCCCGCTGGGCCTCCCGCAGCCGGCCCGCCAGCTCGACGACGCCGGGCGGCGCGCGCAGGCCGGCGAGCTGATCGCGTTCGGCCCGCAGCCGCGCCACCTCCTCGGCCACCGTCCGCGCCGTGCGCGCGGCCTCCTCGCGGGCGACGGCGCCGGCCTCCCGCGCCGCGCGGTTCTCGGCGACGGCGGCGACGATTCCTCCCAGGGCGGCCCGTGCCGCCACATGGGTGGCCTCGGCTCCCGGCCGGGCGGCCAGCTTCTCGGCCAGCTCGTCGTGGTCACGGCGCGCCTGCTCCAGCCCGGCGCGCTCGGGGGCCTCGGTGAGCGCGACGCGGGCCGCGCTGTCGGCCCGCTCGGCCGCCCGCCGCCGCTCGGCCGCCTCGGCGGCGGTCCGGACCGCGGCGGCGAGCCGGGACGTCAGCGCGACGACGTCCGCCGGCATCTGGACGGCGGCCAGCAGAGCACGTTCGCTGGAGACGCGGGCCAGCGCGGCCTCGGCGTCCCGGGCCGCCGCGGCCAGGACCGTGAGGCCCGCCACGGCCGTGTCGACCTGGGCGGACACCGCGGCCAGCGTCTGGACCCGCGTGGCGGCCGCCTGCTCGGCCTCGTCGGTGGCGTCCTCGTAACCGGCGAGCTGCTTCGCCAGCGTCTCGGCGGTGTGCTCGCTGGCCTTCGCCTGGTCGTTCGCGGCGGTCCGGATCTCGTCGTAGACACCCAGGCCGAGCAGCTTGGTGAGGATCTTCTGCCGGTCGGCCGGCTTGGCGTGCAGGAACTCGGCGAAGTCGCCCTGGGGGAGCACGACACACGCGCAGAAGTGCTCGAACGTGAGCCCGAGCAGCCGCTCGACCTCGCCGCTCACCGCCGAGTCCGCCGCGAGGACCTCGGTCGGCTCGCCGGGCGCGCCGAGCCCTGCCGGGTCCGCCAGCCTCTCCAGCCGCGCGTTGCGGACGTTGACGCCGCCGTTTCCCAGGCGGCGCAGCTCGCGGGCGACGACGTAGCGGGCACCGGCGGCGTCGAAGAGCAGCCGCACGGTCCCCCGGTCCACGGTCGGGGCCAGGGCCAGCGACACGGTCCGCCGGTCGTTCCACCGCGGCACCGACCCGAACAACGCGAACGTCATCGCGTCGATGACCGTCGACTTGCCGGACCCGGTCGGCCCGACCAGCGCGAAGTAGTCCGCGTCGGCGAAGTCCACCGCCGCGGCGTCCCGGAAGGAGCCGAAGCCGGCCATCTCCAGCAGCACCGGTCGCATCAGCCGTCCCCCTTCAGAACCGCTCGGGGCCCGCGCCTGGCGCGGCCCGCCGCGCCGGGCCAGGCTCACCGGGCCGGGCCCGCCGGGTCGAGCCGGGTCCCTGACCAGCGGCGCCGGGCGAGGCCGCCGGGCTAACCATGCCGCTCGGCTCCGACAATTTCGTCGTGCAGCAGGTCGAACATCGCCTCGACGCGTTCGTCGGCCACGTTCTGGCTGGCGAGGTACTCCCGGAAGAGGTCGCCCGGGCCGCGCCCGGCCGTCGGCCGGGTCGGCCGGTCGCCGGTGGCCGCGGCGGCGAACTCGGGGTCGATGCGCACCTCGAGCGCGTTCGGCAGCACCTCCTGCACCTGCTCGCGCAGCCCCGCCCGCGCCGGCTCGCGCACCCACACCCGCAGGTACGCGTCGCCGTGCTCGGCGGCCCGCTCGGCGAGTTCCGCGACGGTGCCGCGCACGGTCCGCAGCCGCCGGCCGGCCGTCACCGGGATGTCGACACCCCTGGCCGGGCTGCCCGGCGCCGCCTCGACGACCCGGACGACGGGCGTGTAGTCCTCCTCGCCGAAGTCGACGGCGAGCGGGGAGCCGCAGTACTCCACCGGGCAGGGCGCGGGCAGCGTCTGGCGGCGATGCAGGTGGCCGAGCGCCACATAGTGCGCGTCGGCGGGGAAAGCCGTCGCCGGCACGTAGTAGTCGAAGATCGACTGTGCCAGCCGCTCGCCGCCGCCGAACCTGCCGCCGGTCACCGTCAGGTGCGCGAGCACGAGGTTGACGGCGTCGTCGTCGAAGCCGGCGGACAGGGCGGTGAGCAGGTCGCGGACCATCTGGTCGTACTTCGCCGCGTTCTCGGCCGGCGTCTGGGTGACGAGCTCGGCCGCGCGCACCGCGAAGCGCTGCGAGACGAAGGGCAGCAGGGCCACCCGCACCGGTTCGCCCGAGCCTCGGGCCTGGAACTCGACCACCCCGCCCCTGTCCGCCCGGCGCACCGTGCCGACCATCGTGATCCCCGCGGCCTGCATCAGCGGCCGGTACGCCTCGAACGAGCGCGGATGGTCGTGGTTGCCGGCGATCACGATCACCTCGGCGCCCGTGCTCCGGAACCCGAGCAGCGTCTGGACGGCGAGCCGCTGCGCCTCCGCCGACGGCGCGGCCGAGTCGTAGACGTCCCCAGCCACCAGCACCGCGTCCACCTCGTGGGCGCGGGCGACGCCGACGAGCTCGCGCAGCACGGCCTCCTGGTCCTCGAGCCGGCTGCGGCCCTTCAGTGACTTGCCGATGTGCCAGTCGGACGTGTGCAGAAACCTCATCGCGAGCGGTCCTTCGCGGCGCGACCGGGCGCGGGTCGCGCCGGCCGTTGGCGGGGTGGCGGTGGTCAGAAGGGGGGCGGATCGTCGTCGTCGGGGGTGGGCAGCAGGCTGAACGGGTCCGGACGGGACTGCCCGGGCGCCGCGGGCTCGCCCGGTGCCGCCGGGCCGGCCTCGGCGGCCTCCGAAGGGCGCGTCGCCCAGGCGGGGAACGGGAAGGTGACGGCCAGCGGGACGGGGATCTCCGGCTGGGTGACGAACATCGTGCCCGGCTTGGCCAGCGTCGCCCGGGCGCGCTGGCTCGGCGGCAGGAAGCCGTACTCCGGCCGGGACGCCTCCGCCGGGTCGAGCCGGCCGACGATCCGGATCGCGCTGTTCGAGATGATCCGCCGCTCGACCTCGCTCGCGGTCTGCTGGGCGCCGATGAGGATGATGCCCAGCGACCGGCCGCGCTCCGCGATGTCCAGCAGCACCTCCTTGATCGGGCTCGTGCCGTCCCGCGGCGCGTACTTGTTCAGCTCGTCGAGCATCGTGAACAGCAGCCCGCCCGGCCCGGCCTCCTCCTTGCGGCGCGTCTCCGCCGCCAGCACCACGCCGACGACGAACCGCTGCGCCCGCTCGGGCAGGTTGTGCAGGTCGACGACGGTCACCTGGTGCTCGGCGGTGCTCACCCGCCGGCCGGGCGCGTCCGGCAGGTCGGCCCTGATCAGCGGGCGCAGCGCGCGCAGCGAGGAGCGCAGCCGGCGGACGAAGGCGTTCACCGTTCCGGCCCCCGTCGCCGGCCCCGCCCACTTCGCGCGCGAGCCGTCGTCGTTCACCCGGTCGATGACGAAGTCGACCAGGTTCTCGTAGGTCTTGAGAACCTCGCCCTCGATCTTGACCGCGCCGTCCCTGCCATAGGGGACGGCGTCGAGACGCAGCCGGTTCGTCACCTGGTGGACGACCATCGTGTACTGCTGCCGGTCGTCCTCCGCGTCCGCGAAGGCGTAGGGGAGCAGCTCCTGGGCGCAGAACTCCAGCGGCGTCCACCAGAACGCGCTCACCCCGGACGTGCGCGCCGCGACGTGCGGGCGGCCGGTGGTGTCACCCGGCAGCGGCGGGGCGAAGAAGCCGGCCGACGCGAACGGCTCCGCCGGCAGGCCGAGGCGGTCGTAGACGGCCCGGATCTCGTCGGTCAGCCGGATGTTCGGCCGGTCGAGGAACAGCAGGTCCTCGCCCTTGACCGAGAACACCAGCGCCTTCGCGTTCACCGCGGCCCGGCCGAGCACCCCGCACCGGAAGATCGAGTACAGCAGGAACAGCGCGAAGCTCGTCTTCGTCGCGACGCCGGAGATGCCGCTGATCGAGACGTGCGCGCCGCGGGTGCCGTCGAGGAACTCCAGGTTGATGAAGATCGGCGTACCGTCGCGGCCGAGGCCGGCCGGGACCTTGCGGTCCATCTGGTTGAAGTAGAGCGCGGTCGCGCGCTCGTCGCCGGTCGCCCGCCGCACCAGCTCGCCGGGGCGGGGCGGCACGTAGATCTCCGGCTCGACGCGCGTCGTCGTGACCTCGGCGATCTCCTGGACCTGCGCGGGCAGCACGCCCTCGGCGATGAGGAACACGTCCGAGTCGAAGCTGGCCCCCTCGTGCCGCGCCTCGACCTGCGTGACGACGCCGGCCGTCATCACCGGCCCGACCCCGGGCACGTTGCGGACGGTGACGACCACGTCGTCCAGCTGCAGGTAGCTGCCGTCGTTGACGGCCACATGGAAGAGCAGCGGGGTCGCCTCTTCGGTGCCCATCACGCGCCCGATCGGGGGGCTCACCGGCGCGGTGCCGGCGGCCGGGTCGACCCCCGTGGCGGCCGCGCCGTCCGGACGCGGCTCACGCGCCCCGTTCAGCGGCGCGCCGGGCAGGCCACCGGCCTCCGTCACCGTCACCGGATACGTCACCTCCACCGTCACCGCCACCCACCGTCGCCGCCACCGATCCGTGGCCCGGCGTTCGTCGCGGCGGACGCGCTCGGTCTCTGGTCGGGACGCATCCGCCCGGGCCGCGATCACGCCGGCCTAGCATTATCCGACCGGCCGCGGCCGCGGTGTGTTGCCCGACTTCGGCGTGTCTCGCCGCATCCGAGTCGGGGCCGTCGCGCTCCCGTCCGCGCGACCCGCGCCGAGGGCACCATATGCCGTGTTCCTGACAGTTTCGGGGACGCGCGGGTCCCGGCGGTTCCTCCACCCGACGCCGCTCGCCACGACGGCCCTCGCTCGAGGGAAACCTCGTGACCGGTGAGCGGGCGGCCCCGACGAACGGCTGCCATGACCTGAGGGGCATTCGACCATGATCCCAGACGGCATGGTGCCGAAAACCCCGTCGTCTGGCACCGCGGCCCATGCGCCGATCCCAGGACCGGCCGACTACGAAGTGATTTCCCGTCGCCCCATGTGGCGAGCAATGCCGGCGTCGGAACCAAGGGGACGCGGCTCGCCACGCCGTTCGCCGCCTGCCGCGACGCCCCCGTGCCCGCCGCGTCGCGTTCCACCCGGCGGCCTCCGGGCCGGTCCGGCCCGTGGCGAGGCGGCCGAGGCCGAAGGCCCGCCCCGGCTGGCCCGCCCTGGGGAATTGCGGCCAGGATTTGTCCGAGGCGGCGGATAGCGTGGCCATATGCACGTCGCAGACAGTCATGACCTCATCCGTGTCCATGGTGCCCGCGAGAACAACCTGAAGAACGTGAGCGTCGAGATTCCGAAGCGCCGGCTGACCGTGTTCACCGGCGTGTCGGGCTCCGGCAAGAGCTCGCTTGTGTTCGGCACGATCGCGGCCGAGTCACAACGCCTCATCAACGAGACGTACAGCGCCTTCGTGCAGGGCTTCATGCCGAGCCTGGCCCGGCCCGACGTCGACCTGCTCGAGGGGCTCACCACCGCGATCATCGTCGACCAGGAACGCATGGGCGCGAACTCCCGGTCGACGGTGGGAACCGCGACGGACGCGAACGCGCTGCTGCGGATCGTGTTCAGCCGGCTGGGTGTGCCGAGCGCCGGCCCCGCGTTCCACTACAGCTTCAACGTGCCCGCCGGCGCCTGCCCGCGCTGCGAGGGCATGGGCGCGGTGACCGACATCGATCTCGACGAGCTGTTCGACCGGAAGAAGTCGCTCGCCGGGGGCGCCCTCACCATCCCCGGCTACACCGTCGACGGCTGGCAGGTGCGCATCTTCGCCGCGTCCGGTCTTCTCGACCCAGATAAGCCGATCATGAACTACACCGAACGGGAGATGCGCGACTTTCTCTACAAGGAGCCCGTCAAGGTCAAGGTCGAGGGCATGAACCTCACCTACGAGGGCCTCATCCCGCGGGTGCAGAAGGCGTTTCTGCAGAAGGACAAGGAGGCGTTGCAGCCGCACATCCGGGCCTTCGTGGAACGCGCCGTCACCTTCACCGCCTGCCCGGAGTGCGCGGGCACCCGGCTGAACCAGGCCGCGCTCGCGTCCCGCGTCGGCGGGGTCAACATCGCCGACGCCTGCGCGATGCAGATCAGCGACCTGGCCGACTGGGTGCGCGCGCTCGACGCGCCCTCGGTCGCGCCGCTGCTGGCGACCCTGCGGGCGACCCTCGACTCGTTCGTCGAGATCGGGCTCGGCTACCTCAGCCTGGACCGGCCGTCCGGCACGCTGTCCGGTGGAGAGGCCCAGCGAACCAAGATGATCCGCCACCTCGGTTCGAGCCTGACCGACGTGTCGTACATCTTCGACGAGCCGACGGTAGGGCTGCATCCCCACGACATCCAGCGCATGAACGAGCTGTTGCTGCGACTGCGCGACAAGGGCAACACCGTGCTGGTCGTCGAGCACAAGCCGGAGACCATCGCGATCGCCGACCACGTCGTCGACCTGGGCCCGGGTGCCGGGAGCGCGGGCGGGACGGTCTGTTTCGAGGGCACCGTCGCCGCCCTGCGGGCGAGCGACACCCGCACCGGCCGCCACCTCGACGACCGGGCGGCGCTCAAGCCGGTGACCAGGACACCCACCGGCCGCCTCGAGATCCGCGGCGCGCGCCAGCACAACCTGCGCGACGTCGACGTCGACGTCCCGCTCGGCGTGCTGGTCGTCGTCACCGGGGTCGCGGGGTCGGGCAAGAGCTCGCTCATCCACGGCTCGATCCCGAGGGGCGCGGGCGTCGTCTCGGTGGACCAGACGGCCATCCGCGGCTCCCGGCGCAGCAACCCGGCGACCTACACCGGCCTGCTGGAACCGATCCGGAAGGCCTTCGCGAAGGCGAACGGCGTCAAGCCCGCGCTGTTCAGCGCCAACTCCGCGGGCGCGTGCCCGAACTGCAACGGCAACGGCGTCATCTACACGGACCTGGCGATGATGGCCGGGGTGGCGACCGTGTGCGAGGAATGCGAGGGCCGGCGCTTCCAGACGGAGGTGCTCAAGTACAAGCTCGGCGGCCTCGACATCAGCGAGGTGCTCGCCCTGGCGGTGTCCGACGCGGTGGAGCTCTTCGCGAGCGGGCCGGCGCGCACGCCGGCCGCGCACGCCATCCTCACCCGGCTCGCGAGCGTCGGCCTCGGCTACCTGCGCCTCGGCCAGCCGCTGACGACGCTGTCCGGCGGGGAGCGCCAGCGGCTCAAGCTCGCGATCCACATGGCCGAGACCGGCGGCGTCTACGTGCTCGACGAGCCGACGACGGGCCTGCACCTCGCCGACGTCGCGCAACTGCTCGGGCTGCTGGACCGGCTCGTCGACGCGGGCAAGTCGGTGATCGTGATCGAGCACCACCAGGCGGTCATGGCGCACGCCGACTGGATCATCGACCTCGGCCCGGGCGCCGGCCACGACGGCGGGCGGGTGGTGTTCGAGGGCACCCCGGCCGCGCTCGTCGCGGCCCGCTCCACCCTCACCGGGCAGCACCTCGCGGAGTACCTCGCATAGCGGGGCCGCCGCGTGGCCAGGCCCGGCCGGGCCGGCGGGGGCGGGGGACGCCGTCGGCCCGGCTGGCGCGCCGTCCGGTTGGTGCCCTGTCCGGTTGGCGTGCTGTCCGAAGGGTTCGCTGTCCGAAGGGCGCGTTGTCAGGAACCCGTCACCGCGCAACCTGGGCGCGGCCGGCGACGTCCAAACGCCCATGACCCGTGTGCGTCGCGCCGCGTGGGGCGCGTTGGTGTGCCTGGTCGTCGCGCTCCCGGCCTGCGGCGGCGGAGGCGGCGGGCCGGAGCCCGCCGCCACGGCGAACGGCTCGGTCGGTGTCGGCACGGCGAGTCCTTCGGCGGGCGGGTCGGGAACGCCCGGTGCCACGGTGACGCCGGTCGAGCCGACGCCCAGCGGCTCCAGGGACCAGGGGCCGGGCGGCGGCACGCCGCCGCTCGGCACGCCGACGGCGACGCCGCGGCCGACCATGCCGCCGACGGCGGCCGGGCTGCCGGCGCGGCTGGTCGGGAAGGACGTCGAGCGTGTCCCCACCGACCGCAAGGTGGTCGCGCTGACCTTCGACGGCGGCGGCAACGCGGACGGCGCGGCCTCCGTCCTCGCGACGCTCGCGCGGGAGAACATCACCGCGACGTTCTTTCTCACCGGCGGGTTCGCGGACAAGTTCCCGTCGACGGCCGCCGACATCGCCGCGCGCGGCCACCGGCTGGGCAACCATTCCGTGACCCACCCGTACTTCACGAAACTCACCGCCGCGGACATCCGAAACGAGGTCCTCGGCGCGGCGCGCAGCATCCAGGCGGCGTCTGGCCGGGACCCGGCGCCGTTCTTCCGGTTCCCGTTCGGCGACCGCGATCAGCGCACGATCGAGGTGCTCAACGGGCTCGGCTACGTGCCGATCCGCTGGACGGTCGACACCGTCGGCTGGAAGGGCACGTCCGGCGGCGCGAGCGTCGAGTCCGTCACCACCCGCGTCCTGAACGCGCTCGGGCCGGGCGAGATCGTGCTCATGCACCTGGGCTCCCACCCGGAGGACCGCTCGACGCTCGACGCCGACGCGCTGCCGGGCCTCATCACGGCGCTGCGCGACCGCGGCTACGGCTTCGTCACCCTCGACGCGCTGCTCGAATAACCAAACCGGTCGCCGACGGCGAACGGCCGGCGGTGTTTCTCGCCGATTCCGCGCGCGGATGCCGAGGCGATCCCAGAAGTCGATCGACCCAATCAGGAGCTCTAACCGGTCTGGGCGCGGCGCAGCTGTCGGGTAACCGACGCCGGGGGCGTGGCAGGTGGGGGGCCGGCCCTAAAATCGCTCACCGTGGCCATTAGCGCGCCAAGCGTGGCTTCACCGCCAGGAACAGACAGGCCTTTGGCGCGCAACCGGTTGAGCACGCCGCGGCGGCTCATGCTCACGGCCGTCGGCGCGGCTTTCTGGCTCGCGCTGCTGGCGAGCCTGACCCTCGTCACGTCACTGGACCGCCGGGACGCGCTCCGGCACGCCCGGGACCGGTCGGGGCAGCTGGTCGTCGAGGCCCAGCTGGTCCGGGGTGAGCTGGCGAGCGCCGACACCGCGGCCGCGGCCTCGGTGTTCGCCTTCGTCGTCGCCAACGACAACGCCCTCGGCGATCCCGCCCAGCGGGCCGCCTACCAGCGGGCACGGGAACTGACGCGCTTCCGCGAGCGGATCGCGGCGGCGAACGCCGGGGTCGTGCGCATGCGCGGGCTCGGCGTCGACACCTGCCTGCGCCCGGAGCCCGGGCGACCGGCGGACCGGCCGCTGTGCGCCGAGAAGATCCTGACCGAGCTGGCGGCGCTGATCACGGACTACCACACCCAGGTGATCACGGCTCGGTCGACGAACCGGACGGGCAACGCGATCGGCGAGTCCTATCTGCGGGTGGCGTCCGACCTCGCGCGTGACGACATCATCCCGCGCCTCGACGACCTGGTGCAGCTCGGCGGGAACGAGGTCGACCGGGACTTCCGGGAGGCGACCGACGGCGACCGCGAGGCGCTCCTGCTCGCGCTGTTCGTCTGCGGCGGGCTCGGGCTGGTCGCGCTGCAGGTCTACTACGCCCGGCGCAGCCGGCGGGTCTTCGAGGTCCGGCTGCTCGCCGCGTCCGGCTGCCTCCTGCTCGCCGTCGCCCTGCTCGCCACGGCCACGGCCGAGCAGCAGGCCCGGGCGCAGGAGGCGCTGGACAAGGGCTACGCCCCCCTGGCCATGCTGTCCCAGGCGCGGGTCTTCGCGTTGCAGGCGCACGCGGACGAGAACCTCGACCTGACGTCACTGGGCGTCACGGCGGATCACCAGGCGGGGCTGGCCAGGTCCATCGAGGGCCTCGGGTACGACGCCGAGACGGGCGGGCGGCTGCCGCCCGGCACCCTTCCGGACCGGCGGGGCTCGTTGTCCCTGGCCCTCGACACGCTGCCGGCGGATGTGGTCGACCCGTCGCTGGAGCGGTCCTTGCGGGCCTGGCTGGCCGTCCGCGGCGAGGTCGTCTCCCTGCTGGGCGGCGCCGTCGGCACCGACGAGGAGCTCGGCGTGGCCAGCGGCGACTTCCGGAGGGCCACGCTGCTGACCGCCGGACGTGGGGCCGTCGCGTTCGACGAGCTCGACAGCGGGTTGGAGGGGGCCGTCGACCGCGGTGCGCGGCACTTCCGGGATCAGATGTCCGCCGCCACGGCGCCGCGTACCTTCCTCGGCCTACCGGCCGGGCTCGCGCTGTTCGCGGCCGCCGGACTGGTGTTGTGGGCGATGTCGGAACGGCGCCGGGAGTACCAGCCATGACGGGACCGACGCGCCGCCGCTGGCTTCTCGGCGCCGCCGCCGGGCTCACCGCGGTCGCCGTCGCGGCCTGCGGGACCACCAGCGCCGAGCTTCCTCCCGACGCCCGGCCGCTCCCCCCGGCCACCACGGGCCCGGCCGCTCCCACGTCCCGGCCTTCCGCGGCGCCCACGGCCCCTGGGACGCCGACGCCGGTCGTGCCCCCGTCCGGGGCGACCTGCGCGGACGGGCTGCCCGTGCGCTCGAGCCTGGCACCCCTGGGACCCAACCCGCCGCCCGGCGCTTTCCGCGCGGGCTCGACCATGAAGAGGATCGTCGACCGGGGCTACCTGAACGTCGCGATCGTGACCGACGCGCCGCCGGTCGGCTCGATGAACTGGCGGAAGCTGGAGCTCGAGGGCTTCGACGTCGACGTCGCCAAGACGATCGCCAAGGCGCTGTTCGGCTCGGCGGAGGCCGAGCGCATCCATTTCCAACCGGTGCAGACGAACCAGCGCAACGCGCTCATCATGGACGACGCGGATCCGGCGCACCCCGACGCGGACACCGCGACCGACTCGAGGTCCGGGATCGACATCGTCGTCGCGACCTACACGATCACCTGCCAGCGGAAGGAGAAGATCCTCTTCTCCGGCGCGTACTTCGAGTCCGGCTTCCAGCTGCTGGTCCCCAAGGACGCCGGCTTCGACTCGATCGACGACTTCGTCGGCTTCACGGTGTGCTCGACGGACGGCAGCACCTCGATCGAGAAGCTCCGGCAGGCGGCCGCGTGGGCGGGCCGGCGGACCGCGGCCGCGGCGCCGTCCGGCTCGCCCGCCCGGGGCCTCACGGTCATCGGCCGGCCGCGGGCCGCGGACTGCCTGGTCGCCGTGCAGCAGGGAGATGCCGACGCGGTCGCGACCGACAACGTCATCCTCGCCGGGATGGCCCGCCAGGACGAGTACCTCAGGGTGGAGTCGGAGGCCTTCAACGAGGTGTTCGGCACCGAGCTCGAGACCCTGGCCGAGCCCTACGGCGTCGCCCTGTGGCGCAGCGGCGACCAGGCCCAGGACGACGAGTTCGTCCGGTTCGTCAACGGCGCGCTGCGGGACTGGATGGCCGGCGGCGGCTGGGCCGACAGCTACGATCACTGGTTCCGCGACGCGCTCGGGCCGCGGAGCACCCCGCTGGCGGACGACCCCTCCTGGCCGCTGGACACGACTCCCCGCTGACTGGTCCGCCGCGCGCGGCGGGGTGACGTGGCGGGGTTGACTCGGCGGGTCGGTGGTTCAGTGGGTCAGCGCGGCGGCGCGGCGCGCATCCGGGTGGCGTGCAGGGAGCCGAGGACGGCCAGCGCGTCCGCGGTCGGGCCGCCGGGCTCGGCCTGGTACACGATCAGCTGCTGGCCGGGCGCGCCGCGCACGTCGAAGGCCAGCAGGTCCAGCGTCAGGTCACCCACCCGCGGATGCCGGAAGCGTTTGGCCGTGTGCGCCTTGCCCCGCACGTCGTGGGCCCGCCAGATTCGCGCGAACTCGGCGCTCCCGGCCAGCAGCCGGTCGACCATCGCGTCCACCCAGGCGTTCGGCGGCGAGGCGCTGATGTTGGCGCGCAGGTTCGCGACGGCGTTCTGGGCGGCACCAGGCCAGTCCGCGAAGAAGGCGCGCGCCGCCGGGTCAAGGAAGATCATGTTCAGCAGGTTGTCCATGGCCGCGAACGGCGAGAACAGCGCGACGGCGAGGTCGTTCGCCGCGAGGAAGTCGAAGGACAGGTCGAGGACGAAGGCCGGCTGCCCGTGGTGGCTGTCCAGCAGCCGGCGCAGCGCCGGCGAGACCTGCTCGCCGGGCGCGCAGGCGCCGAACGGCGCCGCGAGCCCCGCCAGGCGGAGTAGGTGGGCGCGGCCGTCCTCGTCCAGGCCGAGCGCCCGGCTGAGCGCGTCGACGACCTGCGCCGACGGCGCGCGCTCCCGACCCTGCTCCAGGCGCGTGTAGTAGTCGACGCTGACGCCCGCCAGGACCGCGACCTCCTCCCGCCGCAGGCCCGGTACCCGGCGGGAGCCGTGCCGCGGGATGCCGGCCTGCTCCGGCGAGAGGCGCGCCCGGCGCGCGCGCAGGAAGTCGCCAAGGTCGCCCGTGCCCATGAACCCACGGTAGAAGCGGCGGAGCCAGTCTGCCTGGGTGTGGCGCACCCAGGCACGGCTCGTCCTGGTTGGCCGGACCGGCGCGATCTTACGGTCGCCCCGAGGCGCCGGGCCGGGTGACGGACCCGCCGGGCGCCACCCGACTCCACCGACCGTCGAGGAGGGCCCCGTGGCCAACCTGCTGCACGTCGACACCAGCATCACCGGTGACGACTCCGTCTCCCGTGCCGTGGCGCGGGAGTACGTCGCCGCCTGGCGGGAGCGTGACCCGGCGGGCACCGTGACCTACCGCGATCTCGCGGCGGCGCCGCCGCCGCACCTGGACTGGGTCGCCTTCTCGGCGCCGACGACCACGCGGGAGCGGCGCACCCCCGAGCAGACCGAAGCAGTCAAGATCCGCGAGCTGTATATCCATGAGTTGGCGACAGCCGGAGAACTCCTGCTGACGGTGCCGATGCACAACTGGTCGGTGCCGTCGACCCTCAAGGCATGGTTCGACCAGGTCATGGTGGTGGGGCAGACAATCATGACCGAGGACGGCATCGGCCCGCTCACCGGTACGAAGGTCACGGTAGTGACCACCCAGGGCGGCTCCTACGGTCCGGGCACGCCGAAGGAAGGCTGGGACCACGTCTCGCCGTATGTCTCCCATGTGCTCGCCGCGCTCGGCGCCGCCGACGTCGTGCTCATCAACGTCGAGATGACCTCGTCGACCATCAACCCGGCGTTGGCCCAGTTCACCGAGCTCTTCCGGTCCTCCCGCGCGTCCGCTGAACAGGCGCTCCGGGCCCGCGCCGCGGCCTGACCATCGCGGCCGCCGAACCCCAGCAGATCGCGCCGCCGGGCACGGCACGGGCACGGCGCGGGCGCGGCACGGGACCGTGCCCGGCGGCGCGGGCTCAGCCCAAGCCTTCGCTCCGCTTCCGTCAACGTGTGATGCGGGTCATAATGCATATTGTATATGCCCGTTCGGTGATGGTTTGGCGACGCGTCGGCGTCGGTCCAGGTCGACCGGATCGAAGGGAGACTGCGGGATGTTGGATTCCAAGATCGTCGGCGGCCTGGTGGTGGACGGAACGGGGGCCAAGCCGTTCCGGGCCGACATAGGTGTCAAGGACGGCCGGATCGTCGACGTCCGCGAGACCGACGGCTTACCCGGCGGCGGCATCGAGACCGACGCCGCCGAGACGATCGACGCCGCCGGCAGGCATGTCCTCCCGGGTTTCGTCGACGTCCACACGCACTACGACGGGCAGGTCACCTGGGACGCGCTGCTCGAGCCGTCCAGCTCACACGGGGTGACGACGGTGGTGTCCGGCAACTGCGGGGTCGGGTTCGCGCCGGTGACCCCCGGTCGAGAGCAGTGGCTCATCGAGCTGATGGAGGGCGTCGAGGACATCCCGGGCACGGCGCTGACCGAGGGGATCGCCTGGGGCTGGGAGTCCTTCCCCGGCTACCTCGACCGGCTCGCCGAACGTGAGCTCGCCGTCGACTTCGGCGTCCAGGTCGCCCACGGGCCGCTGCGCGCCTACGTGATGGGCGACCGCGGCGCCCGCAACGAACCCGCCACCCCCGACGACATCGCGGCCATGGCCGAGCTGGTGCGGGACGCTGTCGAGGCGGGGGCGCTCGGCTTCTCCACGTCGCGCACGATCGCGCACCGCGCGATCGGCGGTGAGCCCGTTCCCGGCACCTTCGCCGCCGAGGACGAGCTCTTCGGGCTTGGCCGGGCGATGGCGCGCGGTGGACGGTCCGTCTTCGAGCTTGCGCCGACGGGGGCCGCCGGTGAGGACATCGTCGCCCCGGCCCGGGAGCTCGACTGGATGCGCCGGCTCGCCAAGGAGATCGACCGCCCGGTCTCGTACGCGCTGCTCCAGGTCGACGCCGCGCCCACCCTGTGGCGGGAACTGCTGGAGACGTCGGCCGCCGCCTTCGAGGCCGGATCGCCGCTCTACCCCCAGGTCGCGGCCCGACCGTTCGGGATGCTCATCGGCTTCGCCGGCCACCACGCCTTCACCCACCGGCCGACGTTCCGGGCGCTGGCGCACCTGTCCCCGGCGGAACGCGGCTTCGAGCTGGCCAGACCCGAGATCAGGAAGGCGATCCTCGGCGAGGACGACCTGCCCGTCAACCCGACGAAGCAGTTCGACGGCATGAAGGACCTGGTCGCGCTGTCCCTGGACCGCCTCTACGCGCTCGGCGACCCGCCCGACTACGAGCCGACGCGTGAGCGGACGGTCGCCGCCATCGCCGAGCAGCGCGGCGTCAGCGGCCTGGAGGCGCTCTACGACCTGATGCTCGAGCAGGCCGCCGGTACCGATCACCCGGCCACCTCGATGCTGATGATCCCGTTCTTCAACTACACCGACGCCAACCACGACGCCATCCGCGAGATGCTCGCTCATCCGGCCTGCGTCTCCGGCCTGTCCGACGGCGGCGCCCACTGCGGGATGATCTGCGACGCCTCCTACCCCACGTTCCTGCTCACCCACTGGGCCCGCGACCGGCACCGCGGCGAGCGGCTGGCGCTGGAGTACGTCGTCAAGAAGCAGACCGCCGACACCGCCGCGCTGTTCGGCCTCGGCGACCGCGGCGTGCTCGCCCCCGGCAAGCGGGCCGATCTCAACGTCGTCGACCTCGACCGGCTCACCCTGCACACCCCGCGGATGGCCTACGACCTGCCCGCCGGCGGCCGCCGCCTCGTCCAGGACGCGTCCGGCTACGACGTCACCATGGTCGCGGGCCTGGTGACCCGCCGGCACGGCGTCGACACCGGCGCCCGCCCCGGCCGCCTGATCCGCGGCGCCCGCTGACCCACCGCGTCCGCTGTCCCGCCGCGTCCGCTGTCCCGCCGCGTCCGCTGTCCCGCCGCGTCCCGCCCGGGTCAGCGGGCGGGGCGGCCGAGGTTGCGGGCGATGGCCTGGCGGGCCACGTCGAGCACCTCGGCCCTGGCGAGGGGCGCCACCGCGTCGCCGCCCTCGTTGGTGCCGCTGGTGCCGGCGGCGAGGTCGTCCCGGTCGCGCCGCTCGCCGGCGGCGGGGGCGTCCGGCGCGCGGTCGGCGGCGGCGCTGAGCAGCGCGGCGGGTGGGAGGTCGCCGAGCTGGCGTAGCAGATCGGCGAGATTGCGCAGGGTGACCCACAGGTGGGTCCAGTTGCCCGTCCGGGCGAAGTAGTCGATCACCTCGCGGTAGCCGGCCAGCGCCTCGTCCACCCGGCCGGCGCCCGCGCGCACGGTGAGCAGCCCGACGGTGGCGACGCCGACCAGGAAGGTGGCGCCCGAGCGGCGGGCGAGGTCGATCGCGCGGGAGTAGTGCTCCTCGGCGACCTCGTCGCGCCCGGCGTGGTTCTCGATCTCGCCGGCGACGTAGGCGTCCCAGGAACGCGCCGACGGCGACACCGCGACGGCCGAGCCCCGCTCGTTCAGCCGCCGCGCCTGGCCGAGGTCGCCGGCGTAGGTGGCGGCGAGCGCGGCGACGCCCAGGCTCTCGCGCGGCCGGCCTCCGAGCGCGGCGGCGCTCAGGCAGTGCTCGATCGTCTCGGCGAACGCCCCGCGGGCCAGCGTGGCGACCGACAGCGGCAGCAGGCAGTGCCACCGTCCGGTCTCGTCCGCGGCCAGCGCGAGGCCGGCCCGCGCGAGCCGCTCGGTCTCGGCGTAGCGGCCGCGGTGGTAGAGGGCCTCCGCGGCCGTGCCGAACGCCTCGGCGGCCCGCGGGTGGGCCGCCATCACCGGGTCGGCGGCTAGTTCCTCCGCCCAGCCGCGGATCTCCAGGAGGTCGCGGTAGGCGATCGCGTCGTACAGCGCGGTGACCATGGCGAGCGCGTCGTCGACGGCGCCGCGGTCGCGGGCCAGCCGCCACGCGACCCGCAGGTTCGCCAGCTCACGGCGCAGGGTGGCATCAGCCTCGGGCTCACGTTCCGTGGCCCACGTGGCCCTGAGCCATCCGGTGAGATCCCGGGCCCAGCTCAGCAGGCGGCCGGCGGCCGCCTCGTCCTCCCCCTCGGCGACCAGCCGGTCGAGGCCGAAGGCGCGCATCGTCTCGAGCATCCGGTAACGGGGCCGCCCGGCGGCGAAATCGGCGTTGACCATGGACGCGTCGACGAGGCGGGCCAGGATGCCGCCCGGGTCGCCGGCCAGGCCCAGGCCGGCGGCGAGCCGCTCCGCGGTGTCGAGGTCGACGCCGTCGGCGAAGACCGACAGCTGGCGGAACAGGTGCCGCTCGTCGTCGGTGAGCAGCTGGTAGGACCACTCGAGGGTCGCCCGCAGCGTCCGGTGGCGCGGGTCGCCGCTGGTCCGGGTGCCGCCGAGCAGGTCGAGCGAGCGGTCGAGCCGGTCGCGCAGGTCGGCCACGGAGAAGGCGGACAACCGGCCGGCGGCGAGCTCGATGGCCAGCGGCATCCCGTCGAGCCGGCGCACGATGTCCGCGATCATCCACAGCTCGTCCGGCGCGGGCGGCGCGCCGGGCCGCACCCGCCCGGCCCGGTCGAGGAACAGCGCCACGGACGGCACCCGCGCGAGCTCCGCCGAGGCGTCCGGATCCGCCGCGTCCTGACCGGGCGGGCCGGGCAGCGGCAGCGGCAGCGGCGCCAGCCGCCAGACATGCTCGGCGGCGAGGCCGAGCGGCTCACGGCTGGTGGCGAGGACGGCCAGCCGGGGGCACGCGGCCAGCAGCTCGTCGACCGCGTCGCGGGCGGCGTCGAGCAGATGCTCGCAGTTGTCGATCACCAGCAGCGCGGGGCGCTCGCCGAGGAGCGCGACGCAGGCCGCGAGGACGTCTCCCTGGACGACGGTCAGGTTCAACGCGGCCGCCAGCGCGTGCGGGAGCGCGGCGGGGTCGGTGACCGGCGCGAGCGGCAGCACCGTCGCCGTCTCGCTCGGCCGGGCCACCTCCAGGGCCACCCTGGTCTTGCCGACGCCGCCGGGGCCGACGAGCGTGACGAGCCGTTCGGCGGCGAGCAGCCGGTGCAGCGCCGCGACCTGCGCCTCGCGGCCGACGAGCCGCGTCGCGGGCCGAAGCACCGGCCGGCCCGCGACGCGCGGACCGGCGGCCGGTGAGCCCGCCGCCGGGATGTCCGTCGCCGCGGCGCGCGGGGCCGGTGGGCCCACCGGCGGCGGGGACACGGCTGGCGGGGACACGGCTGACAGGGACACCGCTGGCGGGGACACGGATGACAGGGACACCGCTGGCGGGGACACGGATGGCGAGGCCGGCCGCGAGTCCACGGTTCCGGCGGCGACCGCGCCCACCAACTCGGCCAGCGCCGGCGTTGGGTCCAGCCCGGTCTCCTCGGCGAGCCGGTGCCGGAAGTCGGCCGCGACCCGCAGCGCCCGCGGCGCCTGCCCGGTCGCCGCGAGCGCGCGCACCAGCAGCAGCGTGGCGGGCTCGCGCAACGGCTCGGCCTCGGCCGAGGCCGCGGCCAGGCCGAGGACCGTGTCCGCCTCGCCGGCGGCGATCCCAGCCGCGACGAGCGCGTCGGTGACCTCGCCGCGCAGCCGCGCGCAGGCCTGGGCGGCGACGGCGATCGGCTCCACGTCCTCGAGGTCCACCAGGACCGGTCCGCGCCACAGCGCGTATGCCCGGCGCAGCAGCGTGAGCGCCCCCGCGGGGTCGCTGCGCGCCTGGCCACGGGCCGCCGCGAGCAGGGCGCGCGCCCGCGCCACGTCCAGGCCGTCGTCGCCGAGCTCCAGCAGGTACCCGTCGGGCAGCGTGCGCAGCCGGCTCGCGGCACCCGCGAGGTGGCCGCGCAGCCGGTGGACGTGGCTGTGCAGCGCGGCCCGGCCCGCCTGGGGAACCTCCGCCGGCCACAGCGCGTCCACCAGCCGGTCGACCGGGACGATCCGGCCCTCGGCGAGCGCGAGCAGCGCGAGCACCGCGCGCCGTTTCGGGCCGCGCACGTCGACCGGCGCGTCGTCCACGACCAGCCGCAGCGGCCCGAGCAGCTCCACCCGCGCCCGCCCGTCCGCCGGCCCGTGCCCCTCCGCCATCACCCACCCCCAGGGCCCCGTGCCCGAACGCCAGCATGCCGTGCCTCGCGCGCCCCGGAGTGGACTTGACAGGAACTCGTCAGCTGGCGGGCGGGTGGGCTGGCTGGCTGATCGGCGTGGGGCCGGCGTTCGGCGGCCGCGCCTTCGCGGCGCGTCCGCGAGTCCCGCGCGCGCCAGACCCGTCGAGCGCCTCCGTCGGCGCCCCTTCGGTGCTCGTTCTCGTCGTTCGGCTTCGTTCCGGTGTTCGGCTTTGTCGTCAGTCGTCGGTCTTTGTCGCCGGTGTTCGTCTTCGGTGTTCGGCTTCGTCACCCACGGTTCGTGACCATCCATAACCCGGTGGACGTGCCCGGGACAATGGGCGACGACGAAGGAAGGACGGTCTCCGTGAGCAACCACGAGGTACTGCCGCTGCTTGGCCAGGTCGCCGAGGCCGTGTCCGGGGCGATCGGCTGGGCGCGCCCCGCGCTCGTGGGAGCGGACCCCGTGGTGCGGCGGTCGGAGCACGCCGATTTCCAGGCGAACGCGGCGCTGGCGCTCGCCAGGCGGGCGCGGGCCAGGCCCGCCGACCTCGCCGCCGACCTCGCCGCCGCCCTGGACGGCGGGCCGATCGAGGCGGTCGAGGTCTCCGGGCCCGGCTTCCTGAACATCAGGGTTCCTGACGCCTCGATCTGGGGCCAGGTGGCCGCGAGGCTCCGGAGTACTCGCCTGGGGGTCGGCTCGCCGGACGACGGGCGGCGGACCGTGGTCGACTACTCCGCGCCGAACATCGCCAAGGAGATGCACGTCGGGCACCTGCGGACGACGATCATCGGTGACAGCCTCGCGCGGGTGCTGGGCTTCCTGGGCGCGGACGTCATCCGGCAGAACCATCTTGGCGACTGGGGCACCCAGTTCGGGATGCTGATCCAGTACCTCGACGAGCATCCCGCGGCCGCCTGGCACTCCGACGAGCTTTCGGCCGGCATCTCGGCCGTGTCGGCCCTGGACGAGCTGTACAAGACCGCGCGCGCCGAGTTCGACGCCGATCCCGCCTTCGCGGACCGGTCCCGGCGGCGGGTGGTCGACCTGCAGTCCGGCGACCCCGCGACCCTGGCCATGTGGAAGGAGATCGTCGCCGAGTCCGAGAAGGCGTTCCGGGTCATCTACGACCGCCTCGGCGTGCTGCTGCGCCCCGAGGACTCCGTCGGCGAGTCGTTCTACAACCCCCTGCTCGCCGACACGGTCGACGAGCTGGTCAGGGCCGGGCTGGCCGCCGGGAGCGAGGGCGCCCTGGTGATCTTCTCGGAGGAGGTCGCCGGCCCCGACGGCAAGCCGGTGCCCCTCATGGTCCGCAAGCGTGACGGTGGCTACGGCTACGACACCACGGACCTGGCGACGATCCGCTACCGCGTTCACGACCTCAAGGCGGCCCGCCTGCTGTACGTCACCGACTCCCGGCAGGCGCTGCACTTCAGGATGGTGTTCGCGGCCGCCCGCCGGATGGGCTGGCTGACGGATGGTCTCGAGGCCGAGCATGTTCCCTTTGGCACGGTGCTCGGCAAGGACGGCCGCCCGTTCAGGACCAGGGCGGGCGGCACCGTCCGGCTGATGGACCTCCTGGACGAGGCGGTCGCCCGTGCCAGGGCGGTGGTCGCGGAGAAGAACCCGGAGTTGCCGGCCGCTGATCTCGACCAGATCGCCGAACTGGCCGGCATCGGGGCGGTCAAGTACGCGGACCTGGCCACCTCACGGCTCAAGGACTACGTCTTCGACCCCGACCGCATGGTCTCGTTGAACGGCAACACCGGCGTCTACCTGCAGTACGCGCACGCCCGGATCCGGTCGATCCTGCGGAAGGCGGGCGACCCCGAGGCCGCCGTCGACCCCGGCGTGGCCCCCGAGCCGGCGGAACGCGCCCTCGCCCTGGAACTCGACGGCTACGGCGCCACGCTGGCCGAGGTCGGCGCCACCCTCGAGCCGCACCGCCTGTGCGGGTACCTCTACGAGCTCGCGCGGGATTTCACCGCCTTCTACGAGTCCTGCCGCGTCCTCGACGCCGCCGAGCCCGTCCGCGGCAACCGCCTCGCCCTCTGCCAGCTGACCGCCCGCACCCTCGGCCACGGCCTGTCCCTCCTCGGCATCACCGCTCCCGAGCGGATGTGACGTCGCGCCGGGCCGCGCCGACGGACCCGGACCGGACGCCGGGCCCGCCGCGCGCCCGGGGCGGCACTCGCGGTCACCCGCCGCGGGCGAGCCGGCTGACGGTCGCGAGCCGGGCGGCGGAGGTGCCCAGCCCGGTCGCGGAGCCGAACGGCGGGACGCCCGCCGCCGGGTGCTGGCGCAACTCGGCCTCGTCGTAGCGGCGGGTGCGCCGATGCCAGCGCAGGATGCCTGCGAGCCAGTTCTTCAGGTCGTCGACGTAGGTCAGCAGCGCGCCCCGGGCTTCGTCGGCGAGGTCGTAGGCGTCGAACAGGGCGGGCAGCTCACGCTCGACGATGTGCTCGAACTGGCGCATCCGGGCGGTCATGAGGTCGTTGACGACCCGGACGGCGCGCTCACGCGGGCAGTTCAGGAAGTTCTCCACCACCAGGACGCCGTTGGTGAGCTCTCCCTCGAACTGGATCTCCTTCTGGTAGGAGAAGATGTCGTTGAGCAGGCCGGCGTAGTCCATCGCCGAGTTCTCCAGCGCGCGGATCGGCCGCGTCCCGTAGACCTCGGCCGGGATGCCGTGCTCGCCGCTCGGCCGGGCCAGGGTCATCGTCAGCTCCGAACCGAAGGTCAAGCGCCGCATCTCCAGGTAGTCGATCGGGTCGGGAATCCGGTTCGCCGCATGGTTGCCCAGCTCCCACAGCCAGCTGTCGAGCATCACGCTGACCGCCGAGCGGAAGGCCTTCCTGCCGGCGAGGCCGAGCCGCGGCGCGGTCCGCGCCCACAGGTCGGCGAGCGCCCGCTCCAGCGGGATGCCCGGCACCGGCATCGCCTCGGCCACCCGCTCCTCGTCGAACTCCACCGGCAGGAACTGCCGCAGCCGCTCGTTGCAGGCCCGGGCGCCGGCGAGGTCGCGGGCGCGGCCGAAGACCACCGGGTAGTAGTCGTCGGCGTAGGTTCCCCAGGTCAGCCACTGCGCCGACCGGTCCAGCTCGTCCCGGGTGGCATCCGGGTCGAGGCCGGCGGAGCAGAGCGGGAAGTCGTAGGCGGCGAGCTTGTGCTCGTCCCAGATCCCGGGCACCGGGTCCAGCAGGCCCATCGCCCGGGCCCATCGCGCGGTCTGTCGGCGGGTGCCCGTCAGGTGCGGGTTGTCGCGCACCGGGAACGGCATGTACGGCTCCGGATCCCGCGGCGGCCGGACGACCTGGAAGGGGACGTGGCTGAACGCGCGTAGCCGCCGCGGCGCGGTGACCACGATCGACTCGACGGCGCGGGCGGCGGACGTGCCGAGCCCGGCCGGGCCGGCCAGCAGAGCGGCGGCGCCGGCGGAGCGTGGGCTCGCGGCGGCCGTCGCGTCCCCCACGGGGACGGGCGGCGCGGCGGTCGAGCCTCCCGCCGGGAGGAGACCGGCCGAGGCCGGGCCGTCGTTCATGTAACGGCTGGAGCGCAGATGCCACTCATGGCCACCCGACTGCCAGTCCTGCAGGCCCTTGACGTACGCGAGCACCGCGAGGCGGGCCAGCGGGTCGATCCCGTGCTCGTCGAGCAGCGGTGGGACCTCGGTGAGGGCGGTGTGCTCGAACTGGTGCAGCCGGGAGGTGAGCAGGTCGTTCACCAGGTCGGCGGCGGTCTGGGTGGCGCAGTCGAGGAACCGTTCGACCACCAGCACGCCGTTGCTCAGCTCGCCCTCGGCCTCGACCTCGCGCTGGTAGGAGAACAGGTCGTTGCGCAGGTGGATCGCGTCGGCGAAGGTGTCGCGCAGCACCCGCATCGGGCGGCGGGCGGCGATCGCGGCCGGCACCTCGGCGTCGGCGGCGTGCTCGACGAGATTCGCCGACCAGGGCGCGCCTCCGACCTTTCGCCGCATCTCGACGTACTCGACCGGGTTCGACACCCGGTTCTCGTTGATGTTGGCGAGTTCCCACAGCGACTCGTCCAGCAGGTTGCGGGTGCTGGCCACGAACCGCCGCCGCCAGTCGGCGGACCGGTCCGGAACGGTCCGCGCCCACAGGTCGGCGAGGCCGCGCTCGACCGCGTTCACCGGGGCCGCGCCGGCGGCTTCCAGGCCGGCGGTGTCCGTGCCGGCGGTTTCCGGGCCGGCCCCGGCATCGTCGAGAGGCATGAAGGCGCGAAGCCGGTCGAGGTACTCGCGGGCGCCGGCCATGTCACCGGTGCGCTTGAACAGCTCCAGGAAATGGTCGTCGAAGTAGAACACCCAGACGTACCAGTCGGTGATCAGATCGAGCCGGTCGGCGGAGGCGTCCGGATGGGTGTACGCGCACAGGAGGGCGTAGTCGTGCGCGTCGAAGTCGCGCTCGCTCCAGACCGTCACGCCGGCGTCCGGGGCGTCGATCATGCCCATCTCGGCGGCCCAGGCCCGGCTGTGCGCCCGGGCCGATTCCAGATGCGGGCTGAGCCGCGCCGGATAGGGCACGTAGAAGCGCGGCAACACGAAAGGCTGCATGATCCGGTCCGTCTTCCTCTCGGCTGGGTTGGGGACTCGGCTGGGTCGGAGACGTCGAGAAACGCCGCGGCGCCCGTCGCGCGGATGGCCGCGCCGGATGGCCCCGGTCGCCGCGGTGGCCCCGGTCGCGGCGGTGGTCCCGGTCGCGGCGGTGGCTCCGGGCGTGGCGGTGGCTCCGGGCGTGGTGGCGCCGGTGCCGACGAGGCCCAGGCGGCGGGCGCGGCGGCGGCGAAGCCCGTCC
>NZ_JADWYU010000217.1:0-15313 GCF_016786325.1 Frankia nepalensis
GCCGCCCCCCCCCGCCCCGCCCCCCCCGGCCCCGCCCCCCCCCGGCCGCCCGCCCGCCGAGCCGGCCGCGCCGGCCGGCGCGGCAGCCATCCACCCGCCACCGGGCGAGGGCCGCCGGGCGCGCTCGTTCCGGCCGGACATCGAGGGCCTGCGCGCGGTCGCCGTGCTGCTGGTCGTCCTGGGCCACTCGGGGCTGGGCGTGCCCGGCGGCTATGTCGGCGTCGACGTCTTCTTCGTCATCTCCGGCTTCCTCATCACCCAGCAGCTGCTGAAGGAGCGGGCCCGCGCCGGGCGGATCTCGCTGCGCGCGTTCTACGCCCGCCGGGCACGGCGGATCATCCCGGCCGCCGCCGTGGTCATCGTGGCGACCGTCGCCGCGTCGTGGTGCTGGCTTTCCCCGCTGCGGCTGCGCGCTATCGCCGTCGACGGGATGTACGCGGCGTTCTCGGCGGTCAACCTCCGGCTGGCCGAGGCGGGGACCGACTACTTCCAGGCCGACGGGCCGCCGTCGCCGTTCCAGCACTACTGGTCGCTGGCGGTCGAGGAGCAGTTCTACCTCGTGTGGCCGCTGCTGCTCATCCTCGCCACCCTCGCCGCGAGCGGCCTCGCGGCGCGCCGGCCCGGCGCCCCGCCGGGCGTGGCCGACGGCGGGCCGCCGGCCGGGACCGGCGCGGACGCCGCCGCCGGCCGCGCCGTGGTGTTCGCGCTGCTCGCGGTCACGGCGGGCTCGTTCGCGTTGAGCGTGCTAATCACGGCCCGCTCGGCGCCGTGGGCCTATTTCGGCGGGCATACCCGGGCCTGGGAGCTCGCGCTCGGCGCGCTGGTCGCGGCCTGGGCGGGGGCGTTCGGGCGGATGCCGCGGGCGCTGTCGGCGCAGCTGACCTGGCTGGGGCTGGCGGGGATCGTCGCGGCGGCCTTCCTCCTGGACGATTCCACCCCCTACCCGGGGTCCGCGGCGCTGCTGCCGGTGCTGGCGGCGGCGTTCGTCGTGGCCGGCGGCTGCGCCGCGCCGCCGCGCGGCGCCGAGCTGCTGCTGGGCCGGGCCGCGCCGCGGGTGATCGGCCGGCTCAGCTACTCGTGGTACCTGTGGCACTGGCCGGTGCTGCGGATCTGGCCGGAGGCGACCGGCCGGCCGTTCACCACGGGCCAGAAGCTCGCGGCGATCGCGGTGTCCCTGGTGCTCGCGGCGCTGACCTACTGGCTGGTGGAGAACCCGGTCCGGCGCAGGCCCGGGCTGGTCCGCCGGCCGGTCCTGGGCATCGGGCTGGGCGTCGCGCTCGCCGGGGTGGCGTCGGGGACCGCGCTGGTGGTCGCCGCCGTCGCCACCGTGCCGGGCGGCGGCGCGGCCGGCCCGCCGAAGCCGCTCGCGGTGGCCGGCGGCGAGGCGCGGGCGAACGGCCCGGCCGCCGTCGAGACCCGGTTCGTGGGTGTCGGGACGAGCGCGCTCACGCCGCTCATCGAGGAGTCGCTGGGGATCCGCGCGCTGCCGGACGGCCTGCAGCCGTCGCTGCGGGACGCGCCGGACGACTTCCGGGCGAACAAGTGCTACACGTCCATCGCGTCGAGCACCCCGACCGACTGCGTCTACGGCGATCCCGCCGGGCCGACGACCGTGGTCCTGCTCGGCGACTCGCACGCGAACCAGTGGTTCAACGCGATGAACGCGATCGGCCAGGAGCGCCACTGGCGGGTCATCCCCTACATGAAGGGCGGCTGCCCACCGGCCGCGTACCCGGACTTCTACCTGGAGGCGCTCAAACGCGTCTACACCGAGTGTGAAACGTGGAGAGCCGCGGTTCTCGAGAAGATCGCGGAGCTGCGGCCAGCCCTGGTGGTAGTCGGCTCCGAGGCGCGTACCAACGCCATCCACGCCGGGCCGCGGCCCATGGCCGAGTTGATGCGCACACTGCGCTCGACCGGCGCCAGGGTCGCATTCCTGGAGGACACGCCGTATCCCGGCTTCGCCGTCCCGGACTGCCTGGCGCGGCACCCGTCGAAGGTGGGCGAGTGCGTGGTGCCGATCAGCGCGTCGAAGCTGACCGAACCGCAGCGCGAGGTCGAGAACCGGGGCGCGCGCGACGGCGGCGCCACCCTCGTCGACCCCGTCCCGTGGCTGTGCGCGCGCGACAGCTGCCCACCGATCATCGGCAACACGATCGTCTACTACGACAAGAGCCACGTGACCGGGACGTACTCGACGCTGCTCGCGCCCTTCCTCGGCCCGGCGCTCGCGGCCGTCCTGGAGTGAGGCCGTCGCGTCGGCTCGCCGAGACCCGTCTCCTGGAGCGTCGCGCCGCGCCGGCGGCGCGCGTCCGGATGGCCCGGGCGGCGCTCGGCGCCCTGCTGCCGGCGGCGGTCGCCCTGGCGGCCTGCGCCGGCGGCCGGACCGGCGGCCAGCCAGACGCGAGGCCGCCGGCCGCTGGCCGAGTTCTTCGGCGACGCGCTGGTGATGCGTACCCGGGGTTCGTTCAACCTCGACCGTGTCCGCCTGGTCGACGGCCACGACGGCTGCGTGTCCAGGTACCTGCGGGTCGCCTACCCGGCCGGGTCGGCCAGTCAGCTCTCGGTGCGTGAGCACGACGCGCCGACCGGCGGAGCTCAGGTGTACCTGGGGCTGCGGACCGGCTCCACCGACGTCGCGCACCTGAGCTACCGCGTCCGCTTTCCGGCCGGCTTCCAGTTCAACAAGGGCGGGAAGCTGCCCGGCCTGTTCGGGGGCGACCACGTCGCCGGCGGCAACGTGCCGGACGGGACGAACGGGTTCTCGACCCGCTACATGTGGCGTACGGGCGGTACGGGCGTGGTCTACGCCTACCTGCCGTCCTCGAAGGACTTCGGCACCAGCCTCGGCGGCTGGACGTGGCCGACGGGCCGGTGGGCGACCGTGCAGCAGCGGGTTCGGCTGAACACGCCCGGCCGGGCCGACGGATCGGTCACGGTCTGGCTGGACGGCCGCGACATCCTGCGCGCCGACGACGTGCTGTTCCGGGAGACGGCCGCGTTGCGGGTGGACGGAGTCTTCTTCTCGACCTTCTTCGGCGGCGGCGACCTGAGCTGGGCGAGCCCCACCGACCAGCATGTCGACTTCGCCGATTTCCGGGTCTCCGACCACTACGTCAACGACCAGCCGCCGCCCGGCTGCCGACCCGTTGCCGCCACCGCCACCGGCGGGGGCCTGGCCACCTCGGCGCCCGCCCCGCCGCCGGAGAGGACCCGCCCGCCCGTCTGACCTGGCCGGACCGGGCGTCCCCGGAGCGATCAGCCGGACCGGACGGTGATGGCGGCCCGCTATTTGCCCTTGGCGAGGTCCTTGTAGACGGCATCGGCGATCGCCTGCTGCCCCTGGGCGTTCGGGTGGGCGCTGGCCTGCAGCCCGGCGCCGGTCACGGCCACCGGGTACACCCAGGCGTCCGTCGTGCAGATCTGGTGGCCGTCGAACACGCCGTTGAGGGACAGGAACTCGACGCCCACCTCGTGGGCCGCGCGCCGGGCCACCCGGTTGAGGTCGTTGTTCAGGCCGGTGAGCTGCTGGCGCTCGTTGTTGTCGAGCCACTTGCAGATGTTGTCGGAACGGTTCGGGATCAGCTCCGGGTAGCCGACGACGAGGATCCGCGCCTCCGGGGCCGCTTCCTTGACCGCGGAGTACGCGGACTCGAGCAACGGGGGCAGGGTGTCGGTGACGAACTCCCGGCTCTGGTCGTCGTTGCCGTTCCAGAAGCAGCGCCAGACGACACAGCTCGTGACGGTTCGTCCGAAACCGGCGTCGTTGCCGCCGATCGTGATCGTGACGATGGTTGGCCGCACTCCGGAGGCCACCAGCGCGCGCAGCGCCTCGACCTGGGGAGGCTGGCCGTGGAACGACGTGGTGAAGGCGGCTGTCGTCGCGCCGGAGCAGGCGAGCAGCCGGACGTCCGAGCTGGCGATCCGCTGGCCGAGCAGCCGCGGCCACGCGGCGCCGCCGCGGCGACAGCCTGGCGCGTCCGTGTCGAACGGAACGTTGCCCTCGCCCGAGGAGTAGGAGTCCCCAAGAGCGACAATCGTGACAGGTCCGCCGAAATCAACCGGTTCCGTGTCGGTGCCGCCGATCGGCGGCTGCACGCCGAGCCCTGTCCTGGGCTCGCAGCCGGTGAGCAGGACGGTGAGCGTCACGAGCAGGCTGACGACGCCCAGGCTGACGAGGCGGCCGGCCCGCGCCGACGCGGGCGAGCGGAGCTGCATGGTCCCGGAGCGTAACCGCGGGACGGGCATCCGGCCGCCGCTTCGCGGTCAACACTCGTCGCGGAATGTGTCGGACAGGCGATCGGGCGGACCCGGCGGAATCCTGGCCGAAGCCGCTTCGCCCGCCTCGTCCCGGTTGCTCCGCCGATGGGCGCCCCGGCCGGCCGCGCCCAGGGGCGCGCGGCGGGCCGGCCGCCCGCCGGCCTGCTCGCCCTCGCCCTCGCCGCGGCGGGAGGGCACCGCCACGGCCCCGGCCGCCGGCGCGCGCCCGTCGCGGGAACGACCGGCGAGGCCGAGCGCGACCAGGAACATCAGGCAGTCGAGCGGCAGCCGGTAGCGGATCCGGGTGGTGTACACGGCCATCGGGAACGGCACGCCGACGACGATCGTGAGCAGCAGTCCCTCGCCGCGGCGCAGCGGCGCCGCGCCGCGCGCCGCCGCGGCGACCCGGACGAGGAAGAGCGCGAGCAACGGGAGGTAGACCACCGCTGTGAGCGCGTCGCGCGCGAGCCGGCCACCCACGCCCGACGTGCTGTACTCGTTGGTGATGTTGTAATGGTTGGCCAGCTTGCCGAGGTAGAGCCAGGCCGCGTCGCCCGGGTTGTCGCCGACCCAGTCCACGGCGGCGGTCCGGAACCGCCTGCTCTGCTCCACCTCGGACTCGGGCGGGGCGCCTTGCGGCGGCAGGTAGGGCGTCACGTCGATCCGGTCGCCGCTGGTGGGCGTCGCCTGAGGGTTGTTCCCGAGCAGCAGGTTGTAGCCGTCGTTGGTGGACACCGGCACGAAGGCGTCCAACGTCACGAGGTTGCGGGTGACCCACGCGGCCGGCAGCACGGCCGCGGCCACCACCAGCGCCGCGGCGACCAGGAGGCCGCCCGCGCGGCGCCGGAACAGGACGAGCCAGCCGACGAGCAGCGCGCCGATCGCGCCGTACGACGGCGCGGCCAGCGCGAGCGCGCCGAGCGCCAGCCCGCCGGCCAGGCCGTAGGCCGCCTTCGCCCGCCAACCGCCCGCGTCCAGCGCCCGCAACGCGGCCAGCAGCAGGCCGACGATGAGCGCGAGCGACAGCGCCTGCGGATAGAGGTTCGCCGAGGTGTAGACCAGCGGCGGATAACAGGCGCTGAGCACGGCGGCCAGCGCGCCCGCCGCCGGGGTGATGAGCCGCCGCCCGAGCAGGTAGATCCCGTACACGCCGAGGGCGAACAGGAGCGCGTTGACGATCCGCAGGCCGATGACCCCGACGTCGAGAAGACGGAAGGCGGCGAGCAGGAACGGGTAGGCCGGCGGCCGGTAGGCGGACGGCGTCTCGCCGTCCATGGAATACGTGTGGTCGGCCACGAGATGGTCGGCGTAGCGGACGTACAACTGCTCGTCGAAGAAACGCAGGTCGTCGCCGAGGGCGACACCGAGGCCGGTGACCAGCACGAAGGCGGCCGCCGCCGCGGCGGCGGCGATTCTCGCCGACCGCGGCGTCACCCACGCGCGGAGACGGTCCAGCCGGGCGCCCGCGCTCATCGGACGAACGCCGGCGACCAGGCACCCGAGACGAGCGGCGCGGGTCGTCCTGTGCCGTCGGCCGGCACGGTCCAGACGTCGTCGACCACGGCGTCCGCGCCGGTCCTTGGCAGGCCGTAGGCCACCGTGTCGTTGTCGTACCAGGCCAGCTGGTCGTCGACGTCGCGGGTTTCCGCGAGTGGGGTCTCGCGCCCGGTGGCCAGGTCGAGGACGGTGGCCCGCCAGGTCACCGGGCCGCCGCCGGCGACACGTTTCTTGAAGGCGACCCGCGTCTCGTCGGGTGACAGCGACGGGCATTCGACGCCCGAATGAACGGTATGCACCGCGCGCCCCCCGACGCTGCCCTCGACCAGATAGGTCGTTCCACCGGTCGCCATCGTAGCGTAGAAACGGTCGTTGTCCGAGGCGAAGGTCACGCCCCAGAAGTTCACGTCCACCGGCTGGATCCGTTCGCCGTCGCGGGTGATGGTGAAGAATTCCAGGTTGCCCAGCTCGCGCCCGGCCGCGACATCGTAGAGAAGGGTCGCGGTGGAGAATCCGGCGCTCGTGTAGGAATGGCCGCTGACGAACGTGGTGACCGCGGCCATCCGGCCGTCGCGGGACAGCCGCGCCCGGCTGGGAATTCCGGCCACGGTGAAGCCGTGCGTGATACGCAGGGCGGAGTCGAACGTGAATGCCTTGTACGAGGTGTAGATGCCCGGGCTGGCCGCCAGGCACAGGCCGGCGGTGGCCACCATGTCGACCCGGTCGCACTGCAGCCCGGTGACGGTGCGCGGGCCGCCCGGGTCGTCGAGGGACACGAACGACACCTGGCCGTAGCCCGGCCCCCGCTCGGTGTCGCGAAAGACGATCGTGCCCGGGGAGATCGTGACGTTCCCGCCGCCGGCGGCCGCGGCGTGGCCGGCGGCGGTCCGCCGGGCGGCGTGCAGGCCGTAGCCGATGCTGACGCCCACGGCCAGGGCGACGACGACGGCGAGCACGCCGACCCGCCACCACCGTTCCCACCGGGCCCGCGCCGGCCCGCCGGGCGGCGAGCCGGGCCCGGCCGGCGCGACCCGCCCCGCCGGCCCGGCCCGGCCGGTTTCCGGCTCAGCGGCGCCGGGTGGCGGTTCGGCGCCCGCGGCCGGCGGGGCGTCCTTCGAGGCGCTGGTCATGGCGATCCCCCGCCGATGTGGGGGAGGGCCGCGCCGCCGTGTCGGTTCCGTCGCCGCCGCGCCGCGCGGGTTCGCCCGGGGCGTGGCTGGCGCAGTGCCCAGGCGGCGACGGCGAGCGCGACCGCCAGCGCGCCGGCGACGGCGGCCAGCGCCGTGTCGGCGCCGTGGGCGGTCCACAGCGCGCCGGCAGCGACGGACGCGGTGAACTGGCCGAGCGCCACGCCGGTCTGCACCAGCGCGAGCCCGGTCGTGCGGGTGCCCGCCGGCAGCGCGGCGCTCGTCAGCGCGGCCAGCACCCCGTCGGCGGCGGCGTAGTACAGGCCGACCAGCGCCAGGCAGGTCACGAGCATCGCCGTCGGCGGCAGTGGCGAGAGCAGCGTGAGGTAGGCGGCCAGCAGGCAGCCGTGGCCACCGAGCAGCACCCGGCGCCGGCCCACCCGGTCGGCCAGGACGCCCACGGGCAGCGCCGCCAGCAGGTACGCGGCCGCGGTCCCGGCCGCGAGCAACGGGAACAGGCGTACCGGGAGGTCGAGCGTCCGCTGCAGCTTCAGGTAGAGGAACGCGTCCCCGATCGTGGCCAGCGCCAGCACGCAGGCGGCCAGCAGGATCCTGCGCAGCCGGGGGTCGACGACCAGGGCGGCGAGCTCTCGTGCCCGCGCCCCCCGGCTGGCCGGCGGCGCGGCGACGGCATCCGCCGTGGCCAGGTCCACGGCCGGCCGCGCGCCGAGGGACCCGCCCGGCGCGACGGTTGGCGCGCGCCGCTCGGCCGCCGGCTGCCGGCCCGTGAACAGCAGCAGCACGGCCACGCCGATCGCCCCGATGGCGGCGCTGGCGACGAAGACGACGTCGTAGCCACCGGCGACGGCGGTGAGCACCCCGAACGCGGCCACCGGGCCGAGCATCGCGCCGAGGGTGTCCATCGCTCGGTGAACCCCGAACGCGGTGCCGAGGGCGCGCTGGTCGGTCGCCAGCGACAGCATGGCGTCGCGCGGCGCGGTCCGGATGCCCTTGCCGAGCCGGTCGACGGCGATGGCGCCGCCGATCAGGCCGGGCGAGCCGCCGGCGGCGAGCAGCCCGATCCGGGAGACCGCCGACATGGCGTACCCCGTGGCGGCGACCTCGCGATGGCGGGCCGACCGGTCGGCCAGCACCCCGCTGATCAGCCGGACGGGCGCGGTCGCGGCCTGGTTGAGCCCGTTGACGACGCCGAACTGGAAAGGGCTCAGCCCGGCCTGCAGGACGAGGTAGAGCGGCAGCACCGCGGCGACCATCTCGGTGGACAGGTCGGTCAGCAGGCTGGTCAGCCCCAGGACGAGCACGACCCGCCCGACCGCGCCGCGCCGACGGCGTGGCCGGCTCGCGGCGCCGGCCTCGGCCAGCCCGTGCGGCACGTCGCGCAGCGTGGAATACATCGGCCCCCCGGTTCCGGACGGAGCATACGGAAAAGGGCGGGAGTGGCGCATCCGTCTTATGGCCCGGCCGTGCCGCGCCCGCCCCGTTATCGCCCATAACCGATCAAAATGGACTGTCGCGCTACCTGGCGGCAGATTTTTGCGCTTCCTGCCCGGAGATGTCGAGATCGGCGCGGTTGTCGCCAAGAAAGCGTTATCTGCTTGGGAGCAGGTCGAGGGGCGCAAAGGTGTGTTGTCCAGGGCGTCAACCTTTATGACGGTCTCGGTTGTCCGTTCCTGGATGAGGAGAAATGCGATATGGTCTCGCCCGCCGGGCTGAGGGGGCCGGCATCCAGGAGGGGGACGGCCGCGCAGCGGTCGCCTGATGCCATGCGCGCGGCCGTCGCGGTCGTCGCGCGGCCGGGGTACTGAATCCACGGTCAGTGGCGCGCTTCAGCGCGAGCCGCCTGGATGAGCTTGCGGTGGGTGGCGCCACCGTGCGGGCGTGTACCGGGGGTTCGCCTTGCTGAATGACCGGCCTTTATGGAAATGGCGAGCGGTCTCGCTCGCGGTGGCGGCCCTGCTCGCCCTCGCGATGGCGGTCTGGGGACCGCCGAGCCCGCCGGCCCGGGCGGCGGGCCCCTGCGACCCGCCGGTCGTCAACCCGGTGGCGTGCGAGAACACCAGACCTGGCACGCCGGAGTCGGAGTGGCAGATCGACGGCGTCGGCAACGAGGCGCTCCAGGGCTTCACCACCGACATCAGCGTCAACACCGGCGGCACCGTCCACTTCAAGATCAAGACGAGCGTCACCAGCTACACGGTGAAGATCTACCGGCTCGGCTGGTACGGCGGCGACGGCGCCCGCGAGATCGCGTCCTTCACCCGCACCGGGCCGCACAACCAGCCGGCCTGCCTGTTCGACGCCAGCACGAACCTCACCGACTGTGGCAACTGGTCGGAGTCGGCCACCTGGGCGGTGCCCTCGAACGCCGTCTCCGGCGTGTACTTCGCCCGCCTGATCCCGGGCAACAACAGCGGCGACAGCCACATCGTCTTCGTCGTCCGCGACGACTCCAGCCACTCCGACGCCGTGTTCCAGACCTCGGACACCACCTGGCAGGCCTACAACTCCTACGGCGGCGCCAGCCTCTACCCCGGGCCGATCGGGCGCGCCTACAAGGTCAGCTACAACCGGCCGTTCGACACCCGCGGCAGCACCCCCTGGGGCCGCGACTTCGTCTTCGCCAACGAGTACCCCATGATCCGCTTCCTGGAGCGCAACGGCTACGACCTGACCTACCTCACCGGGGTGGACGTCGCCCGCTCCGGCGGGCTGCTGCTCAACCACGACGTCTTCCTCTCGGTCGGCCACGACGAGTACTGGTCGGGCGAGCAGCGCGCGCACGTGACGGCGGCCCGGGACGCGGGCGTCGACCTGGCGTTCTTCAGCGGCAACGAGGTCTACTGGAAGACCCGCTGGGAGAACAGCGTCGACGGCGCGAACACCCCCTGGCGCACGATGGTCACCTACAAGGAGACCTACGGCGACGTCGACGACCCGCAGGGGGCGACGACCTGGACCGGCACCTGGCGCGACCCGCGCGAGTCGCCGCCGGCTGACGGCGGGCACCCCGAGAACGGGCTCACCGGGGTCGGCTACATGGTCAACGACGTCGACATGGCGATCACCGTCCCGGCCGCCGACGGCAGGATGCGCCTCTGGCGCGGCACCGACGTCGCGACGCTCGGCGCCGGCCAGGTCGCGACGCTGTCCCCGCACACCCTCGGCTATGAGTCCGACGAGGACCTGCTCAACGCCGCCCGGCCGGCGGGCCTGGTGCGGCTGTCCACCACCACCGGGCCGGTCACCCAGTACCTCCAGGACTACGGCACCACGGTCGCGCCGGGTACGACCACCCATCACCTGACGCTGTACCGGGCGCCGAGCGGCGCGCTGGTGTTCGGCGCGGGCACGATCCAGTGGAGCTGGGGCCTGGACGACCGGCACGACGGCGCCGCGACCCCGGTGGACCAGCGGATGCAACAGGCGACCGTGAACCTGTTCGCGGACATGGGCATCCAGCCCGCCAGCCTCCAGCCCGGGCTGGCCGCGGCCACCGCCAGCACGGACACCACCCCGCCGAGCGTCACGATCGGCGCGCCGGCCGCCGGCGCCACCGTCAGCAACGGCGGCGAGGTCACGGTCTCCGGTACCGCCAGCGACGCCGGCGGTCAGGTCGGCGCGGTCGAGGTGTCGCTCGACGGCGGCACCACCTGGCGACCGGCCACCGGCCGCGGCACCTGGAGCTACACCGGCGTCATGCACGGGCTGGGCGCCTCGTCGATCAAGGTGCGCGCCGCGGACGACAGCGCGAACCTGTCCACGCCGGTGTCCCGGTCGGTGACCGTCGCCTGCCCCTGCCTGCTGTTCGGCTCCTCGATGACCCCGAAGGTGCCGGCCTTCACCGACGCGACCCCGATCGAGGTCGGTGTGCGGTTCACCGCCGACGTCGGCGGCTGGGTGACCGGCATCCGTTTCTACAAGGGAACCGGCAACACCGGCAGCCACACCGGATCGCTCTGGACGACGACCAGCACTCAGCTGGCCACCGCGACCTTCACCAACGAGACCGCGTCCGGCTGGCAGGAGGTCGCCTTCGCGCAGCCGGTGCAGATCACCGCGAACACGACCTACATAGCCTCGTATTTCGCCCCCAACGGGCACTTCTCGGGCGACACCGGCTACTTCGAGACCGCTGGCCTGGAAGCGGCGCCGCTGCGCTCGCCGCGGCACACGGCGAGCGCGGCGAACGGCGTGTTCCGCTCCGGCAGCGCCGGTTTCCCGTCGGACACCTATGGCGCGAGCAACTACTGGGTCGAGCCGGTGTTCAGCGACGTCGAACCGCCGGACGTGACGGCGCCCGCCGTCACCGCCCAGGCGCCGATCGCCGGCGCGACGAGCGTGCCGACCACCGTCGCCGTGACGGCGGTGTTCAGCGAGGCGGTCCAGCCGGCCACCATCGGGTTCACCCTGGCGGCCGGCGGGTCGAACGTCGCCGGCTCGGTTGGCTATGACGCGGCCACCAGGACCGCCACGTTCACCCCGTCCACGCCCCTGGCCAACGCCACCGCCCACACGGCCACCGTGTCCGGGGCCAGGGACGCGGCCGGCAACACCCTGGCCGCGCCCGTGGGCTGGACCTTCACCACGGCGGCCGCCGCGCCCCCGCCCGGGACCTGCCCCTGCTCGGTCTGGCCCGACTCGGCGGTGCCGCGGACCGTCACGGAGAACGACCCGGCTGCGGTCGAGCTCGGAATGAAGTTCCGGTCCGACCAGGATGGCCACGTCACCGGCATCCGCTTCTACAAGGGCCCGCAGAATACCGGCGCCCATACCGGCACCCTGTGGTCCGCGGAGGGTACCCAGCTCGCGACCGGCACGTTCACCAACGAGAGCGCGGCCGGCTGGCAGACCCTGACGTTCACCAGCCCGGTGCCCATCAACAAGAACACGACCTATGTGGCCTCGTACCACACCACCACCGGCCGCTACTCGGTGAACGCGAACGGCTTCGGCGGCGTCGGTGTGGACAGCCCGCCGCTGCACGCGCTCGCCAACGGCGTCGACGGGCAGAACGGCGTGTACGTCTATGGCGGCCATGCGTTCCCGACCAACGGCACGCCGCACAACTACTGGGTCGACGTCGTCATGACCCTGCCGCCGGACACGACGGCCCCGACGCTCTCCGCGCGCAGCCCGGGCACGGGCGCCACCAGCGTTCCGGTGAACGCCGCCGCGCGGGCGACGTTCAGCGAGGCGGTCACGCCGGCGTCCGTCACCATGACGCTCACCGACGCCCAGAACCAGCCCGTCGCGGCCCAGCCCGGCTACGACGCGTCGACCAGGGTCGCCACCCTGACCCCGACGGCGCCGCTCGCGTCCGGTGGCGTCTACACCGTCGCGGTCTCCGGGGCCCAGGACCAGGCCGGCAACACCATGACCCCGGTGAGCTGGTCGTTCACGGCGTCCGGCGTCTGTCCGTGCACGCTCTTCGAGAGCACCGCCACCCCGGGGATCGTCGACGCGGGCGACTCCGGCTCGGTGGAGCTGGGGGTGCGGTTCACCGCGGCCGTCGACGGCTGGATAAGCGGCGTCCGGTTCTACAAGTCCGCGGCCAACACGGGGACCCACACCGGCAAGCTGTGGACGGCGAACGGTACCCAGCTGGCGACCGCTACTTTCACGAACGAGACGGCGAGTGGCTGGCAGCAGGTGAACTTCGGCAGCCCGATCCCGGTGGTCGCCGGTACCACCTATGTCGCCTCGTACCGCGCGCCGAACGGGCACTACTCGGCTGACGGATACGCGTTCGACAACGCCGTCAGCAACGCGCCACTGACAGCGCTGGCCGGCGGCAACGGCGTGTACAGCTACACGTCGGGCGCCTTCCCGAACGAGAGCTACCACAACGCGAACTACTGGGTCGACGTGGTCTTCACGACCATCCCGCCGCCGGACACGACCCCGCCCGCCGTGACCGCCGTCTCGCCACTGTCGGGCGCGACCTCGGTCGCGCACTCGGCCACCCCGCAGGTGACCTTCAGCGAGGCCGTCGCGCCGGCGACGGTCGCGATGACGGTGAGCTCGGCGGCGGGACAGGCCGGCGGCACGGTCAGCTACGACGCCCCGACGAGGACGGCGACGTTCACGCCGACCGGGCCGCTCGCCCCGCTCACCCAGTACACGGTGACCGTCAGCGGCGCGGCGGACGCGGCGAACAACGTCATGGCCCAGACCAACTGGTCGTTCACCACCGCCTGGGCCAGCTCCCCGGACGGGCTTTACTCCCTCTGGTCCGACACGACGACTCCCGGCACGGTCGACGCCGGTGACCCCGGCGCCGTCGAGCTGGGGGTGAAGTTCACCGCGTCGGTGAACGGGCAGATCGCGGGGATCCGCTTCTACAAGTCCGCGGCGAACACCGGCTCGCACGTCGGCACCCTCTGGGACGGCAGCGGCACCCCGCTGGCCAGTGCCACCTTCACGAACGAGTCGACAACCGGTTGGCAGGAGGTTCTGTTCGCGACGCCCGTGCAGGTGACCGCGGGTACCACGTACGTGGCGTCGTACCACACCAACACCGGGCACTACTCGGTCAGCTCGAGCTACTTCTCGACGAACATCACGAACGGGCCGCTGACCGCGTTGGCCAGCGGCGGGTCCGGGGGCAACGGCGTGTATGCCTACGGGGCGTCGTCCACCTTCCCGACCGGCACCTACAACGCGGCCAACTACTGGGTCGACGTGGTCTTCTCCCCCGCGTCCTGAGCCCGCTCGCGCTGGATGCGCAGCACCGCGCCGCAGCAACCGACGATCAGGAAGGCGGTCTCGGCGGCCATCGGGAAGGAGAACGCGTCGAAGGTGGCGAACGCGACGACGATGGCGGCGACCGACGCGGACAACGCCAGTCCCAGCTCGCGCACCCGCGGATCGTCGGTGAGGTCGCGGGCGCGGCGGGCCGAGAAGAACGCCGCGCCGAACAGCGAGAGGATCACCGCCAGTCCGACGGCGCCCATGTCGACGAGCGTGAGCAGCCACTGGTTGTCGAGGATCACGTAGTTGCTCGGCAGGAAGGTGCCCATCCCGCGGCCGAAAACCGGGTTGTCCGTAAACAGGTTCAAGGCCGTGTTGGAGGCGTCCGTGCGCGACCGGGTGCTGCTGTCCGAGCCGATCGACGTGAACAGGTTGCGCAGCGTGCCGATGAGGCCCGGCACCATCAGCCGCATCGCGACGACGAAGATCGGGGTGATCAGCAGCGCGCGCAGCACCCGGGAGCGTGGCCAGCCGCGCAGCAGCACGACGCCGGCGACCACCAGCCCGACGATGCCCGATCGCGACAGCGACATCGGCAGCGCCACGGCGATCGCCAGCACGGCGAACCACCGGCGACGGTCGTGGCGCGGCGCCGGGTAGAACGCCCGCGCCAGCGCGAGCGGGAACGCCATCGCGAGCACGACCGCGAACTCGATCGGATGGGTCGCGGTGGCGGACGGGCGGTTGAACTCGTCCCGTTCCAGCAGTGACTCGAGCGGCGCCGTCGCGGTGAGCCCCGGGATCTGCAGCAGCGTGGTGATGTCGAATCCGGTGAAGAACTGGAAGATCCCGACGACGGCGAGCGCGGCCGTGAAGTTGACCATCCGGCCGACGACCCGGTCGACCTGGTCGGTGTCGCGCAGCGCGTCGCAGGAGTACGTCAGCACGCCCAGCGACGACAGCGTGAACAGCACGAACCGGTCGGCCGCGTTGATCTCCCCGCCGGGCGCGGCCCGCAGCGTCGCCGCGACATAGCTGGCCAGCATGGCGAACAGGAACGCGGCGCCGAGACGCTGCACGGGAGCGAGGCCGGAGGCCCGGGGAGCCCCGAGCAGCCGCCCGAGTGTCCAGAGCGCGAGCATGACCAGGCCGAACAGGCTTGCCGGGGTGCCGGCCGGGCCGACCGCGAGGCGGGCCGGGATCACGAACAGCAGGACGAGGTAGATCGTCAGGACACCCACGCCGCCGCGGTCCAGGCCCGCGATCCGGTGCGCCACTCTCGACACCGGGACTGTCGCCGGCTCGGTGACCGGCTCGGTGGCCGGCCCGGTCCCGGGCGGAGCGTCGATGACGGGCCCGGCTGCCCGCCCGGCCGTCGGGGCGGTCATCCCTGGCGCGGAGGTGGGCCGGCGATTACCTCTTCCGGCCTGGCCACGGCTGGGCTGGCCTGGTCGGGCGTGACCAGTCGGCTCCGGTTGTCGTGGGGCACCTCGTGGCGGCCGGGGGTGAGCGGCGTTCGCGCGTCAGCCCGCCGCAGCACGACGGTCGCGTCGTCGACCGAGCCGCCGGAGTGGGCTGGTTCGGCCGGGCCGGGCTCGTGGGTCCCGCCGAGGCCGCGCTCGCCGACGGGCCCGGCGCCGGGCGCGTCGTGGGCGGCCCGCGTGGTGGCGGGCCCCGGGGGCCGGGGGGGCCCCCCCCGCCCCGGCCGCCGCCCCCGC
>NZ_JADWYU010000217.1:15323-30391 GCF_016786325.1 Frankia nepalensis
GGGGGGCCCGGCGGCGGCCGCGGGGGCGGCCGGGCGGGGGGCGGGGGGGGGGGTGGGCGGCCGGCGGGGGGGCGGGCCCCGCGGCGCGCGGGCCCGCGCGCCGCTCGGCCGCGACCTCGGCCGCGGTTCTGGCCGGCCGGCGCCGTGAGCGCCGCTCGACGAGGATCGCGGCCGCGGACGTCACGAGGAACCCGGCGACGAACAGCAGGCCGACGACCTCGATCACCTTCTTGTAGCCGGCGGCCGGCGGCGTCTGGGTCACCAGGGCGGTGGTGATGAAGGTGTCCTGCGGCGCGCCCGCGGCCAGCTGGAGGGCCTGCAGCCGCCGCTCGACCTCGGCGACGACCAGGTCGACGGTCCGGGCGACGGCCGCGCTGTCCGAGCTTTCCGCGACGATTTTCACGAGTGGCCCGGGACTGTCCAGCGCGACCTCGACGGAGTACGCCGCGGTCGCGCCCTTCTTCGCCAGTGCCTGGGCCGTCTCCTGGTCGGAGACCGAGCGCCCGAGCACGTCGGCGGCCACCCGTAGCGAGGCGTTGAAGGAAAGATAGGGATTTGTCCGTTCCGGCGGCGGCGCGTTCAGGTTTGTCGGCGCCGGCGGCGCCGACGACGGAAGCATGACCATGGTCGCCTCGGCCTGGTAGGCCGGCGGGATGGCCTTCAGGCCCACGCCGCAGAGCACCACCGTCACAATGAGCCCGGGCAGCACCACCCGCCAATGACGGATGAGCAGCGCGCAGAACTGGCGCAATGTCATGCTTTCTCCCCCTGCCGGCGGTGCTCGGGACCGGCATGTCGCCCGGTCACCGGCATGTCGTCGGTGTTACGCGGCTACTAGAGTAGGGCCTGTTACCCGTCGAACGAGGGCGGGTCCGGCGGGCTGGACAGTCGGGGACGCATATTGCCGAGCCGGCAATAGCCGGGCGGGATGACGAGACGTGGTCAATCGGGGGTATGTCGATGTCTTCAGCCTCCGCGCGGGCCGACACGGCCGGGACGGCCGACGGGGACCCCGGCGTGGTGGCGGCGCCTCGGCCCGGCCGGTATACCGCGGGTGGCGCCGGCGGGGAGTCGGACCGCCGTGCCGACGGCCGTCGGCGGCGCTGGTTTCCCGCCGTCGGAATACTGTGTATCTTCATGATCATTGCGTTGTTCGTGCACACTCGGCCACCGACGTACGAGGCGCACGGGACGGTGACGCTGCTCGTGCCGGCCAACCAGCGGGCACCCAATATCTTCAGCGCGTTCAGCTCGTCTCTCATCCAGACGGCCGGGCTGCTCGCGGACAATGCGAGCTCCGGCGCCACCCGCGCGGAGATGAACCGCGCCGGCCTGGGCGGATACACGGCCATGCTGACGAACACGGGCGACCAGTGGCAGGCGGTCTACGACACGCCGACGGTGGATATCGTCGCGCGGGATCGTGATCCGGACCGCGCGCAGCGCACCTTCGAGGCCGTCGCCGCGTTCGTGAGCGCCACGCTCGACCGCTGGCAGGACGAGAGCGGGGTGGGTGAGCACAGCCGGATCACCTCGGCCGTCACCGGGGCGACCGCGACGGCGGTGCCGTTGCTGGTCAACACCAAACGGGCGTACGCGGCCCTGCTGGCCGGCTTCCTCATGGCCGAGACCATGGCCGCGCGGTACGCCCGCCGGCGCCGGCCGGCCGGGCGGGCGGGAGCCGGGCCCGTCCGGGCCGCTGGCGGTCCGCCGGCTCCGGGCGGCGGGAGCGCCGCCCGGGTCGCCGACGCGCGCGCCGACCTGGGGCGACCCGCTGGCCGAGAATCCGGGCTGGCGGCTCTGGGTGACATATGAGCGCGTCTTCGTGTCGATGGCCGACGCGTTGCGATACCGTTCTCACCTGGTGAGCAACACTTGTCGGCAAACGACGGGTAATGGCGCCCTCATGTAACGAGGTGTGCACCGCTTGTGAGAGCAGCGGTGGGTCGAGCCGGGTCGTCGTCGGTGGTTGGCCGGCATGGCTGTGGACGGCCGGCCTGGTCGTCTCGGTGAACTGCACAGTCCGGGGGCTGCAGTGAACAGATCCAGGAAGCCGTCGGTCGGCCGCCGGCCAGATACCGCTGTGGCGGCGGCGAACCCGAACCCGCGGGCGGACGGGGGACGGCGGGGGCGCGCCCTGGCGCCGCCGCGCCCGCGCCTGGCCGCCCGGGCCGGCGTCGCCTGCCTCGCGCTGGTCGTCGCGGCGGCGTTGGCTGGCTGCCGCGGCGTCGAGGACCTGCCGATCGACAAGAACACCAGGCCGCCGGCGCCCGTCAGTCCCACGGCCGGGTCGCCGAAGGCCTTTCCTGATGGGACCAACACCGGGGTTCCGCCAGGTACCCGGCTGATCAGTTCTGGCAGTATGACGATCACCAAGCCCGGCACCGTCGTCGACGGCATGGACGTCTACGGGTGCATCACCGTGGCGGCCGACAACGTTGTCATTCGCAACACCCGGATCCTCTGCAAGGACTGGTACGGCGTGCGCGCATTCGCGGACGGTCGGGAGAGCCGCAACCTGCTGATCGAGGACGTTGAGATCAGCTGCGGCGGGAACGGTGAGTTCATGGCGGTGGCCTTCAGCAACTACACCGCGCGTCGGCTCAACGTCCACGACTGTGGGGATGGGCTGCGCGCCGCCGACAACGTGACGATCGAGGATAGCTACATCCATGACCTGGTTGCCGGCCCCGACGTGCACAACGACGGGATCCAGTCCGACGGCGGGTCTAACGTGCTGATCCGTCATAACCGGATCGAGGTTCGGTTCAGCCAGACCTCGCCGATCCTCATGTCGACGAACACCGCGCCGATCAGTGACGTCGTCGTCGAGGGCAATTACCTGGCGGGCGGTGGTTACTGCCTGTACGCGGGGACCACGGGCGGCGGGCCCGTGACGAACATGCGAGTAGTCAACAACAGGTTCAGTCAAAAGTTCTTCCCGAAGTGCGGTTACTGGGGTCCGGCAACCGGAGCTGGGCCGGACACCGTCTGGTCCGGAAACGTCTGGGATGAGACCAACGTGCCGGTGGAACCCTGAGGGTCGGTCACTCGGCGTCACACCACGCCCGCCACCTTCGTCCGTGTTATGAGACCGTTGCGGCCAGATTTCACGAACTGTAGCGCCGGCGAGGTGTCTCTTGTGCATACTTAGGCACTGTTCACGTCTGTGACTTCGAGGGGGTCGGCCAACAGCGGCCGGCGGGCGGCGTCATGCCATTCGGCGCCGACTCGTCGGCTCTCTGCCGTGCCGAAGTCCTGGATATTGCGCCGTTGCTGGTGAAGCGCGGCCGACAGCATGAACAAGACAGGCATCTAGGGGGGAGCCTCGTGTTCGACCAGTCTGGCGCGCCCGAGTCCGTCGCGGCGGCGTCATCCGCCGTCGAGAAGCAAAAAAGCCCACCACGGATCGAAAAGGTCGCTGGTTCACGCGCGGACATTCGTGCCTTCCTCGGCGGCCAGCTCGCCGCGGCCGTCACGACCCTGCCGCGGATGTGGCGCGCGGCGCCGGAAGGCTCACAAGAGGGCTCGCCGGAGGGGTTCGTCTTCAGGCTGCGGGGGGGCAGCCGGGCGACCAGCGCGCGCGACCTGGTCGCCGAGGGAACGAGCCTTCGGTACGGCGCGATCGTCGCCCTGGGCGCCCGGCACCTGGACGAGGCCGACCAGCGCGGGATTCTCGCCGGGCAGATCGCCCCGGCCTTCGTCGACCAGCTGGTGGGCGCGCTGACGCCCCAGACGAACCCCGGCGACATCGCCATGGTCGCCTGGGCGGCCGCCGCGGCCGGCGCCGAGAGCCTGGGACGGTCGCTCGACCACCTTTCCCAGGCGGCTGACCGGGCCACCCAGATCGTCCCGATCTCCTGGGCGGTTTCGGCGTTCACCGCCGCCGGCGACGAGAAGGGCGCCCAGGCCCAGCGCGACCGGCTGCTCGCCGCCTACTCCGCGCCCGGCCAGCTCTTTCCGCACGTCACGGACGTCACCACGCTGCCCTGGTACCGGCGTTTCCTCGGCTGCTTCGCCGACCAGGTGTATCCGATCCAGGCGCTGGCGCGGTTCCACCGCGCGTTCGGCGATCCGGAGGCGCTCGAGGCCGCCGAGCGGTGCGCCCGGCAGATCTGTTACCTCCAGGGCGGCGCGGGCCAGTGGTGGTGGCATTACGACTGGCGGACGGGCGCGGTCGCCGAGGAGTATCCGGTCTACGCGGTACACCAGAACGCGATGGCGCCGATGGCGCTGCTCGACCTGGCTGACGCCGGTGGAACCGTGCATGACGAGGCCATCCGCGCAGGCCTGCGGTGGCTCGCCTACTCCCCGGAGATCGGCACAACCCTCGTTGATGAGCGGCTTGGGGTCACCTGGCGGAAGGTGGCCCGCAAGGATCGGGGCAAGCTGGTCCGCGGCGCCCGCGGCGCCGCGATCGGGATGAACCGCCGTGCCCGGCTGGGCGCGCTGGACGTGATGTTCACGCCGCGCGCCGTCGACTACGAGACCCGGCCGTACGAGCTGGGCTGGTTGCTCGACGCCTGGCTCGCCCGGTGACCGCCGTCAGCGAGTCGTTCTGGGACCAGCTCGGCGCCTCCCAGGAGACGCCGCCGCCGCTTCCACCCATTCGGATGCTGTTCGGTGTCCCGATCCATCCGATGACGATGGCCGAGGCGACGGACTGGTGCGTCGCCTCGACGCTCGGCGGGCACCGCGCCACGGTCGGGGTCGTGAATGTGGCCAAGATGGTCTGGATCCGGGCCGATCCGCAGATCCGGAGCGCGCTGCTCGACTGCGACCTCGTGCTGGCGGACGGCCAGGGGGTGGTGCTGGCGAGCCGGCTGCTGCGGCGGCCGCTGCCCGAGCGGGTCGCCGGGATCGACCTGTTCTTCCGGCTGATGGACGAGGCGGACCGGCTCGGGTTACGGGTGTACTTCCTCGGCGCCAAGCAGGAGGTCCTGGAACGGATGCTCGCCAGGGTGGCCGAGCGCTGGCCCAGGGCCGTCGTCGTCGGGGCCCGGGACGGCTACTTCAAGGACGAGGAGAACGCCGAGGTCGCCGAGCGGATCCGCGGCGCCCAGCCGGACCTGCTGTTCGCGGGCATGTCCTCGCCGAAGAAGGAGCTGTTCCTGCAGCGGTTCGGCTCCCAGGCGGTGCCGGGGGTATGCCACGGGGTCGGTGGGTCGTTCGACATCCTGGCCGGCATCACCAGGCGGGCACCGCTGCTGTGGCAGCGAGCGGGGCTGGAATGGCTGTACCGGGTGGTGCAGGAGCCGCGCCGGATGTGGCGGCGTTACCTCGACACCAACAGCAGGTTCGCCGTGCACCTGTTGCGTGAGCTGCGCCGGCCGACTCCGCCCTACCGGCTGCCGCTGCTGGGGGCGGACGCGCGTCCCGCGCCGACCGGCCGCCGCAACCACCGCAGGCCCGTGCACTGACCGGTCCCCGAGCCGTCCGGCCGGGTGCCTCGCCGGCCGGACGGCTAGGGGACCGCGCCGGTCAGGTGCGGGCGGTCGGCGGGAAGTAGTCCTGCTCGCGGCGGACCGCCGCGAACGCGCGGGCCTGGACGGCGAGCTTCCACGCGATGTAGCCCGGCGCCGACAAGAGCGCGAGCCAGGTCCGCGCGGGCGCGTCCGCCTGGAGCAGGCCGGTGACCAGCGTCAGGCTCAGGACGGCGAGCGACCCACTGGTCACGATGATCAACGGAACGCCGCCGGACGCCACGGCCAGGGCCGTGGCGGCGGCCGCCGAGCCGACGGCGATCGCGAACGGGGGGGTGAGCAGTTCGACGGCGGCCTCGACCGTCGCCGCCGTGGGCCGGCGCAGCAGCCGCGGCACGAACTCCCGGGCGGCCGACATCCGGCCGGCCTCGTAACGGACCCGCTGCGCCGCCGCGGACTTCCAGGTGTCGACGTTCTCGCTGCGCAGCCGGGCCGACTCGACGTGGCGCGGCAGGATCCCGTCGAGCCCCAGCTCCGTGCCGTACCAGCGGTCCTCGCCGGCGGCCGCGCGGAACGAGTACCTCTCGACGACCGGGCGGCGCAGGACCATCCCGGTCCCGCGCAGCCGGACGAGCAGGCCGAGGCGGTCCCGGCCGCGCGGGATCAGCACGCCCTGCAACGCGAACGACGCCACCGACGCCTGCGCGGCCAGACCGCCACCGAGCAGCATCTCGCTGCGCGTCTGCAGCGCCTGCGCGCCGCCCGCGAGCGCGCGCTCGCAGGCGTCGAAGAACCCGGCGTCGCAGACCGAGTCCGCGTCGATCATGACGATGGCGTCCCAGTCCAGGCCGCGCGCGTGATCGAGGCCCGCCTGCCGGGCCGCCGCGCGCCCCGGCTCGCTGCCCTCGGGACGGACCACCACGTCGGCGCCGTGCTCGCGGGCGATCTTCTCGGTCGCGTCGGTGCACCGGTCGGCGACCACCACCACGCGGTCCCGGGGGCGGATCGCGGCGTTGATCGCCTTCAGCGTCCGGCCGAGCACGGCCTGCTCGTTGTGCGCCGGGATGAGCACGAGGAACCGGACCGGCGGTACCGGCCCGCGCGGCCTCGGCTCGCGGTAGGCCAGCGAGGCCAGCGCGAGGGTACCGAGGTGGGCGGCGGCGCCGAGGCCGGGCAGGCCGACGGCGACCGCCGAGAGGGACAGCGCCGTCGCGGCGGCGTTCATGGCCGCGCCCGCCTCGTCGTCATGGGCCGCGCCTGCCCTGTCGTCGTGGGCCGCGCCCGCCTCGTCGTCATGGCCGTACCTGCCCCGTCGTTGTCGTCGTCGTGGTGCGGACCTCGTCGGGTACCCGCGCCGGGGCGCGCGCGGGCGGCGCGGGCCTGGCCAGGTGACCCGTCCTCCCGGCCAGCGCCGCGACGGCCGCGCGGGCGGTGACGCTGCCGCGGGCCGCCCTGATCGACTCGCCGAGCAGCACCGCGGCCCGGAACGCGGCGGCCGCGGCGGCCGGGTGCCGCCGCCGGTACAGCCTGACCCGGTTGCGTGCCAGCAGCGCGTACAGCTCGGGCGACGTGTGCGCCTCGCCCCCGACGTGCAGGGCGGTGGCCTCGGGCACGTAGCGACAGGCCAGGCCCAGGTCGCGGGCGCGCAGCGCGAAGTCGGTCTCCTCGGAGTACAGGAAGAAGCCCTCGTCCCACGGGCCGACCCGGCGGTGGCACTCGGCCGACACGCACATCACCGCGCCGGTGGCCCAGTCGACGGTGCCCGGCCGTTCGTAGGCCGAAGCGGTGTGGACGACCTCGCCGAGCCACGCCACCCGCCCGGCGCGCCGGCCGCCGAGCACGGCCTCGCCGAGCGCGCGCCGCACCGTGGGCTCGCGGCGCAGCGAGGGCTGGTGGTGGCCCCGCTCGTCGACGAGCCGGGGCACGGTGATGCCGGTGCCCGGGACCTCCAGCGCGGCGACCAGCGCGGCGAGCGCGCCCGGGCCGAGCCGGACGTCCGGGTTGAGCGCGACATAGGCGTCGAAGGGCCCGGCCGCGGCGACGCCGGCGTTGATCCCGGCGGCGTACCCGGCGTTGCGGCCGGTCGGTAGGACGGTCGCCGTCGGCGCGTGCTCGCCCACGGCGGCCACCGTCTGGTCGGTGGAGGCGTTGTCCACCACCAGCAGCTCGACCGCGCCCACGCCCTCGGCCGCGGCGGGTAACGACGACGCCAGCCCGGGGATGTGCCGTTCGCTGTTGTGGGTGACGACGACCGCCGCGACGCGCGCGTCGGCCGGCGCGCCCATCAGGTGCCCGCCGGGACGGCGGGCGGAACGGAACGGTCCGGCGAGGCGGGAGCCGGCACCGCGACCGGCACGCCGGCCCAGCGCGCGCCGGCGGCCGCGGGCGTGGCCTGGGAGACGTACTCGGGCGCCACGAGGTCCGTCGGGCGCGGGCGGCCGGCGGCGACGCCGCCCATGGTGAGGACGGCCGCGATCCTGCGGCCGGCCTGGCCGTCCCACAACGCCGGTCGCCGCGCGGGCGGCGGGGTGGCCAGCACCTGGTGGGCGGCGGCGATGACCCGCCCCGGGTCCCTTCCGACCAGCTGGTTGGTCCCCTCGGTCACCGTGATCGGCCGCTCGGTGTTGTCCCGCAGGGTGAGGCAGGGGACCCCGAGCACGGTGGTCTCCTCCTGGACCCCGCCCGAGTCGGTCAGCACCAGCCGCGCGTCGGCCTGCAGCGCGAGGAAGTCGAGGTAGCCGGCTGGCGGGACCAGCCGGACCCCGGGCGGCGCGCCGAGCGCCTCCATGGTCGCCCTGGTACGCGGATGCACCGGGAACACCAGGGGGCAGTCGCGGGCGACCTCGCCGAGCGCGGTCAGCAGCCCGCCGAGCACGACGGGGTCGTCGACGTTCGCCGGCCGGTGCAGCGTGACCACGCCGTAGCCGCCGGGGACGAGTCCCAGCCGGGTGAGCGTGTCCCCGGTACGGGCCCGGTCCAGGTTGGCCAGCAGCGTGTCGACCATGACGTTGCCGGCCAGGTGGACCTGGTCCGGCCGGTAGCCCTCGGCGACCAGGTTGGCGACGGCGTCCGGCGACGGGGCGAACAGGTAGTCCGACAACCGGTCGGTGACGACCCGGTTCACCTCCTCCGGCATCGACCAGTCCCGGCTGCGCAGCCCCGCCTCGACGTGCGCCACCAGGCAGCCGGCCTTGGCGGCGACCAGGGCGCAGGCGACCGTCGAGTTGACGTCCCCGACCACGACGACCGCGTCGGGCCGTTCCTTGTCGACCAGCGGCTCGAACGCCGTCAGCAGGCGGGCCGTCTGGGCGGCGTGGCTGCCCGAGCCCACGCCGAGGAAGTGGTCGGGGGCCGGGAGGTCGAGCTCGGTGAAGAAGACGTCGCTCATCAGGGCGTCGTAGTGCTGGCCGGTGTGCACCAGGATGGTTGGCGCGCCGCGCTCGCGCAGCGCGTCCAGCACCGGCTTGATCTTCATGTAGTTCGGCCGGGCGCCGGCCACGCACATGATCTTCATGGGAATCGAGCCGCCTGCGCGGCCTGCGCTCCTCGGATAGTCAGGGGACCTGGGCGGTCGGGGCCACCGGTGGCCGGAGACGCCGGACGTTCGGGAACACCGGAAGTTCGGGAACACCGGAAGTCGGAAGCGCGGGCGGTGGGGACGTCGGGCCCGGCGCCGGCGCCGTCGGCCCACGCCGGCGCCGCCGGGCCCGTCAGGCATGTTGGGATCCGGTCAGAGCGGCTCGACCGCGTGCCCGCGCACGCGGCTGCGGCAGTCGAGGAAGTACGAGCAGCGCGGCACGATCGCGTCCAGGTCGAACGCGTCGTGGTCGGTGAGGAGCACCACCGCGTCGCTGGCCGCGGCCTCCTCCGGCGTCGCGTCCACCCGCGGCACCCGGGTGTCGATGTGACCGTCGAGGACGTGCGGGTCGGCGGCCCGTACGTCCGCGCCCTGCGACAGCAGCAGTTCGGTGACGCGCACCGCGGGCGACTCGCGCGCGTCGCGGGTGTTGCGCTTGTAGGCCAGGCCGAGCACCAGGACCCGGCTGCCCTTGACCGGCTTGCCGCGCTCGTTCAGCCCGTGCGCGATCCGCTGGACGACGTAGTCGGGCATGTGCATGTTGATGTCGTTGGCCAGTTCGACGAACCGGAAGCTGCGTCCGAGACTGCGTTCCACCCGCCACGACAGATAGGACGGGTCGATAGGCAGGCAGTGCCCGCCGACCCCCGGACCAGGCCGGAACGGCATGAAACCGAAGGGTTTCGTCGCGGCGGCGTCGATCGACTCCCAGAGGTCGATACGAAGCTCGTGAGCAAAAATCGCCAGCTCGTTCACCAGGGCGATGTTGATGTGCCGGAACGTGTTCTCCAGCAGCTTGGTGAGCTCGGCCTCGCTGGTTCCGGAAACCGGAACCACCGTTTCCACGAGCTGGCCGTAGAAGCTGATCACGGCGTCTCGTGACGCCTCGTCGACGCCGGCCACGACTTTTGGGGTATTTCGCAACGTCCAGGTGCGGTTGCCTGGGTCAATACGCTCCGGCGAGAATGCGAGCTGGAAGTCCTCTCCGGCCCGGAGCCCGGACGCCTCGGCGAGGACGGGGCCGAGGAAGTCCTGGGTGGTGCCGGGGTAGCTGGTCGACTCCAGGACGACCAGGCAGCCCGGGCGGACGTGTCGGCCCAGCGTACGGGCCGAGGACTCGACGAAGGAGAGGTCAGGGCTGCCGTCCCGCAGCGGCGTGGGAACGGTGATCACCGCGACGTCGAAACCGGTGAGGTCCTCTTCCTGGGAACTCGCGAGATACCGGCCGGTAGCAATCGTCGCCGCCAACTGTCGCGCGGAGATGTCCTCTATATACGATTCACCGGCCGCCAGGCTCTTGACTCGATCCTCGTCGACGTCGTAGCCGACCACATTGTGGCCGACGTCGACGCAGCGTATGGCCAGTGGAAGCCCGACATAGCCTTGTCCGAGCACGCAAACCTTACGCACAGTCCCCCCTGAGGCCCCCGGACGCGCCGTGGTGACGCGTAAACCCTGTGCGAGTACGAGAGCACTATGCCACACAACTTCTTGCGGTGGACCACCATCCGCAACATGGGCGTGACATGTCCGACGTCTGGCCGCCGAAACAGGTAACCGTACGGTCCTCGTGGAGCTGGATAGAACGCAAAAAGCCCCGGTTAACGGCCCAGGAGGCCCTGGAGGTAGCCCCCGTAGCCGCTCTTGGTGAGCGGGTGGATCAGCTCGCCCAGCTGCTCGTCGGTGACGAAGCCCTCACGCCAGGCGACCTCCTCGATGCAGCCGATCTTCAGCCCCTGGCGCTCCTCGATGACCTGGACGAACTGCGCCGCCTGCATGAGGGAGTTGAAGGTGCCGGTGTCGAGCCAGGCGGTGCCGCGGTCGAGCAGGTGCACGCCGAGCCGGCCCTGGTCGAGGTACTCCTGGTTGACGGCGGTGATCTCCAGCTCGCCGCGGGCGCTGGGCTTCGTCTCGCGCGCGATCTTGACGACGTCGTTGTCGTAGAAGTAGAGCCCCGTGACGGCGAAGCTGGACTTGGGACTCGTCGGCTTCTCCTCGATGGAGACCGCCCGGCGGTCGCCGTCGAACTCGACGACGCCGTAGCGCTCCGGGTCGGAGACGTGGTAGGCGAAGATGACGCCCCCGTCGGGGTCGGTGTACTGCTTGAGCTGCTCGCCGAGCCCCACCCCGTAGAAGATGTTGTCCCCCAGGATCAGGCACACCTTGTCGTCGCCGACGAAGTCCGCGCCGACGATGAAGGCGTCCGCCAGCCCGCGCGGCTCGTCCTGGACCGCGTACTCGAAGCGGCAGCCGAGCCGGCTGCCGTCGCCCAGCAGCCGGCGGAACTGCGCCTGGTCCGCCGGGGTGGTGATGATCAGGATCTCGCGAATTCCGGCGGCCATCAGCGTCGACAGCGGATAGTAGATCATCGGCTTGTCGTAGACCGGCATCAGCTGCTTGGAGACGGCCTGGGTGATCGGGTAGAGCCTCGAGCCGGTGCCACCGGCCAGGATGATGCCCTTCATGCCGTCCCTCCGGTCATGCGGAGCCCCGGTGGCTCCGATCCGCCGTGCGTCTTCCCGCGCTCCTGATGATTTCGGGAAACCGCCCCCGCGGCGAAGCCCGCCACGCGGCGGATCCCGCCGGGCTCAGCCTAGCCACGCCGGTCCCGCCCCCGTGGCGCCCTCGGTCCGCGAGCCTGACCGAGGCCGGGCGGAGCCAGGCCCTGGCCAGGCAGGGCGGCCGCGGTCCCGGCGCGTCCCACGCGGCGCCGGCGTGGCGGTCGGCGGGCTCGCGCGGGACGGCCAGGCAGGGGCCGCGTGGCCGGGCAGGGTCAGCCGGCGGTGGGCGACGCGCTGGTCGGTACCGCCGTCGTCGAGGTCGCGGCGGCTCCCGGGCTGGCGCTCGTCGGTGCCGCGGTGGTCGGCGCCGGGCTGGTGGGCGGCGGGCTGGTGGGTGCCGCGCTGGTGGGCGGCGGGGTGGTCGTGCGCGCGGGCGTCGGGCTCGCCGTCGGCGATGCCGAGGGCGGCGGGGTGGCCGACGGCGACGGCGACGGGGTGGGCGAGGCCGACGGGGTGAGGCTGGCGGTGGGGAGCGGCGACGGTTCCGAGGCGGGGATGTTCGTCACGACGAGCGTCACCAGCGTCCGGGCGGCGCAGCCGGCCGGAGTGGTCGTCAGCGAGACCGTGACCGTGCCGGTGGTGACGTCGGACAGGTCAAGGTGGGCCAGCGGGACCGCCGCGCCGTCCCCGGGCTGGGCCGGCACCGTGACGTCCGACTCCGCGAGGACGACGCTCGCGCCGCTCTCGCGGGCCTCACCGTGGATCACGACGTTGCCGGTCGCGGTCGCGTTCGCCGGGGTGTAGGCGCCGGTGATGTCCAGGACAGGCTGGCCGGCGTCCCCGGTGATGGTCGCGGCCAGGCTCGCGGCGGTGACGGTGATCGTCGGGCAACTGGAGCTCGGGCTGATGGTCGGGCTGACGTTCGGCGTCGGGCTGGACCCGCTGGCCTCCAGCGTGAGAGTCGGTACCGGGGTGGAGCCCCCGCTCACGGGCACGGTGTCCGCCGCCCCGAGTGGGACGATCGGGATCGGGACCTCGTCCGGGTCCGACTCCGAGTAGCCGGCCATCCAGGACAGGACCGCGCGCACGTACGAGTCGGAAGGGTTGTAGGAGAAGATGGCGGCGCGCAGCTGGGCCGAGTCGGACAGGTCGCGGCCACGCGCGCACAGGTAGCCGCCGGCGGCGAGCGCGGCGTCGTGAATGTTGTTCGGGTTCTTCGTGCCGTCGGCGTTGCCGTCCCGGCCGGAGGTCTTCCAGGTGCTCGGGATGAACTGCATCGGCCCGACGGCCCGGTCGTAGCTGGTGTCGCCGTCCCACACGCCGTCGTCGGTGTCCCGGATGAGGGCGATGCCGGACCGGCCATCGAGCGGGATGCCAACGATCCTCGGCGTGACCGTGCCGTCCTCCGTGATGGAGCGCCCCGAGGCGTTGCCGGACTCGACCTTGCCGATGGCGGCGAGCAACTGCCAGCGCAGGTTGCAGCCCGGCAGCTCGGTGGCCATGGTCTCGGTGGCCCGCTTGTAGGCGGCGAGGACGCGGTCGGGGATCTGCTTGTACGCGCCGGTGAGCTGGACGATGCCGCCCCCTACCGGGTCGGCCGCGGCAGTGGCGAGATCGTCGGTGCTGGTCGGGGCGCTGCTCGCGAGGTCGAAGACGTCCACCCCGGTCAGCGGCGGCATCGGGTAGTCGGTGCCCCGGACGGGCTGCTGCTCGGCCGGGGCGCTGGCCGCCGCCTCGTCCTCGTGCTGGAAGGCCGGGCCACCGCCGAGCATCAGCAGCAGGCCGACCGCCGGCACGGCGGCGACCCGCGTCATGGTGAGCGGGCGGGCCCGCTTCTTGCCGCCCGCCTGGCGACGGCGGGCTCTGCGCTGCCACCTCGACGGGCTCGCCTCGCCAGCCGCGGTGTCGCCGGCCGCCGGGACGGAAGCCGCCGGGCTCGCCTGAGCCGGCTGGCCGTCGCTGGCCGGATTGGCATCCGCGTCCGCCTGGTTGGCCACCGTGTATCCGCCCCGTCCCGCTTCGCCTGTCGCCGCTGACTACGTGGTAGGCCCGCCGCCGGTCAGCCGGCCACGTGGGGATGAACCCGCCCGCGGCCCGCCAGCCCGGCAAATCTATCGAACTTGGCCCACGCGGAAAGCCCGGATTGGGGGTGTTAGCGGGAACTTAATCGTCATAGCAGCTCAGTTGTTGCCCAATCGTCTCTTCTCGTGGAGAGATGACCTGGTCGCGGGCGGCACCGTCGGGCGGCACCGTCGGGCGACCCGAGGAGGAATGCGCCCGGGTGGCGGCGTCGCGCCGGCCGCGGCCAGCGGAGATCGGACCGGCGCGATCATTCCGTTATTCTCTGGCGCGGACGGCCACGCCCGCGTGGCCGCGAGCGCGAGGGCGCACCGTGGATCCCGGTCGAGGTGGGCCGACCCGCGCGGCCGAAGATCCACGGGGCACGCCCGGCGCCTGATCGCGGGGGGTTCCAGTGAAGGCCAGCCAGCGGGACGTCGTGGTCGTCGTGAGCGGCACCTCGTGGGACGGGGTCTGGTCGTCCGAACGCCAGATCGCCGAGCGGCTCGCCGCGGCCGTCGAGGTGCTGTGGGTCGATCCGCCGATGTCCCCGCTCACCCTGGCGCGCGACCCGGCGGCTCGCCGCGCGCTGGCCGGCGCCGGCGGGCCGCGGCTGCTCAGACGAGTCCGGCCGGGCATCACCCGGCTCACCCCGGTGGTGACTCCGGGGGTCAGCCGGCCGGTGCTCGCGCGGGCGGCGGACGCCGGGGTCCGCCTGGCCATCCGGGCCGCCGCGCGTCGGCTCGGTGCCCGGGTCACGGCGATGCTCGTCGCGTCCCAGGCCGACGTGTTCGGCGCCGCGCCGGCCTCGGCGCGCACCGTCTTCTACTGCACGGACGACTTCGCCGCCGGCGCCGGCCTCATGGGCATCTCGCCGCTCCTCGCGCGGCGGGCCGAGTGGCGCCAGGTGCGGGCGGCCGACGTCACGGTGGTGATCTCCGAGGTGCTCGCGCGACGATGGCGCCTCGACGGGGTGGACACGATCGTGGTTCCCAACGGCTGCGCCGCCGAGGTGTTCGCCGGCATCGACGACGTCGCCCCGGCCGCCGACCTGGGGCTGCCCGGGCCGGTGGCCGGCCTGGTCGGTCACGTCTCGGACCGGATCGACCGGCGCTACCTGGACGCGGTCGCCGACACGGGCGCCTCGTTGCTGCTCGTCGGTCCGCGCGACCCGGACTACGACCTGGGCGGGCTGCTCGACCGGCCGAACGTGCGGTGGACCGGGGCGCGTCCGTTCGAGGCGTTGCCGGCCTACCTACGAGTGATCGACGTCGGTCTCACACCGTACGCCGACACCCCGTTCAACCGGGCGAGCTTCCCGCTCAAGACGCTGGAGTACCTGGCGGCCGGCCGGCCGGTCGTGAGCACCGACCTGCCGGCGACTCGCTGGCTTGGTACCGACCTGATCACCGTCGCGGACACCCCGGCCGGCTTCGCCGCCCCCCGGGGCCCCCCCCCGGCGGGCCCCCCCCCCCCCCCCCCGCCCGCGCGGCGCCCCCCCGTCGCCCC
>NZ_JADWYU010000218.1 GCF_016786325.1 Frankia nepalensis
GCATGATCTCCTCGGCCACCCACTGGGTGTAGTCGTAGTACTCGTCGAGGCTGGCGAGCGGGGGGATCGGGACCGAGCTCATCGTGACGCCGAGGTCCTTGAACCAGCCGAGGCGGTCGACGATCTCCTGCCGGGGCATGCCGGGGCGGGCGTGCGGGTCGTCCTGGACGGCGTGGCCCTCGCCCACGCGCGCGGTGCCGAGGCCGTAGAAGACCTCGGTGAGCCGGCCGTCGTAGTCCGGCTGGGACCTGATGTAGTCGATCTTCGCGGGGATGTCCTCGGGTTTGGTGAGGAAGGGCCACCAGCCGGAGGCGTACCGCGCGACCCGCCGCAGCACCGGGTCCGCGTCGCCGCCGAACCAGACCGGCGGGTGCGGCTTCTGGACGGGCTTCGGCTCGAAGGCCACGTCCTTGAAGGAGACGTAGGTGCCCTCGAACGAGGGCTCGTCGGCGGTCCAGAGCTCGAGGATCGCCTGGATGTACTCCTCGGCCCGGGCCCCGCGCTCGTGGAAGGGCACCCCGAGGAGCCTGAACTCCTCCTCCAGCCAGCCGACCGCGAAGGTGACGGTGACCCGGCCGCTGGACAGCCAGTCGATGGTGGACAGCGCCTTGGCGGTGACGACCGGGTGCTGCAGCGGCAGGATCGCGATGCAGGAGTTGACTCGGATCGTCTCGGTCGCGCCCGCCCAGTACGCCATGGCCGGGTAGGCGCTGAAGTAGTGCGGGCCCGAGAGGTCGACGTGCGCCTTCGGGATGATGTGATGCTCCGGTACGGCGATCATCGCGTAGCCGAGCCGCTCGGCCCACCTGGCCAGGCGCGTCTGGTCCGCGCCGGTCACGGCGGCCTCCCACGGCTGGCCGGTGGCCTTCAGCCGCAGCAGGTGCGGCATCGGAAACGCCAGTTTCATGATCTCCCCTTCCGGGCGCGCCGGCGAGCCGGCACAAAAAACGCGGCGCCGGGCCGCGAGCAGCCCGGCGCCGCGTCCTGGTCAGGTCGGCCCTGGCCAGGGGTTCGGAGCGGTGAAGGAATCTCGTGCTATCCGGTCAGCCGGCCTTGTCCTCGGGAGCGTCGAAGTACAGGTTCTCCAGCCGTTCGACCTGGCCGGCGAGCTCGCCCGCCGGCCCGGCGAGGACGACCCGGCCGCGGGAGAGCACGAGCCCGTCGTCGGCCGCGTCGAGGGCGAGCTTGGCGTACTGCTCGACGAGCACGACGGAGCAGCCGTGGTCTCTGGCGATCTTCCCGACGGTCTCGAAGAGCTGCTCCACGATGAGCGGAGCCAGCCCGAGGGACATCTCGTCGACCAGCAGCACCTTGGGCTGCTGGATGAGAGCGCGCGCCATCGCGAGCATCTGCTGCTCGCCGCCGGACAGCGCGCCGGCAGCCAGATCCCACCGCCGCTCGAGCGCGGGGAAGGTCTCGAGCAGCTCGCGCGGCTTCGGCCCGCCCCGCTTGGCCGCGACCTTCAGGTTGTCCTCGACGGACATCCCGACGAACAGGCAGCGGTTGTCGGGGACGAGGACGAGGCCCGCCCGGCTCGCGAGCGCGGGCCGCCCGCCGCGCAGCCTGGCGCCGTCGACGAGGACGTTGCCGCCCTTCGACGGCAGCAGGCCCGCGAGGGTGAGCAGCAGCGTCGTCTTGCCCGCGCCGTTCGGCCCGAGCACCGCGAGCACCTTGCCGGGCGCCAGCTTCAGGTCGACGTCGCGGAACGCCAGCGCCGAGCCCCGCCCGCCGGAGAGCTTGACGCACTCGAGCCGCGCGGTCGTGGTGGTCGTGGGATTCGTCGTCTCGACCGTCGCGGTCATGTCGTCACCGCCGGGGTGTCCTGGGCCGACTCCGTCAGGGTCGCCGAGCCGTTGGCGGTCGTGCCGTTGGCGGCCACCGCCCCGGCGGCCACCGCGGCGTCGTCGCCGGTGTGGTGGGCGTTGCCGAGGTAGGCGTCGGCGACCTCCCGGTTGGCCCGGATGGAGGCCGGGTCACCCTCGGCGATGAGCTTGCCGAACTCCAGCACGTAGATGTGGTCGCAGATGCCGAGCACCAGCGCCACGTCGTGGTCGACCAGGAGCACGCCCGTGCCGGTCGCCGCGATGCCGCGGATGCGCTCGCCGAGCCAGGCCGACTCGGTGCTGTCCAGGCCGGCGGCCGGCTCGTCGAGGAGCAGGATGCCGGGGTTGTTCGCGCAGGCACGCGCGATGGACACGAGCTGGCGCTCGCCCTGGCTGAGCTCGCCCGCGCGCCGGTGCGCCCGGTCGGTGATGCCGGTGAGCTCGAGGGCCTCGTGCAGACGCCGGTGGCGTTCGGCGCCGCGGACGGTCGCGAGCGCGGCGGAGACGTTCTCCTCGACCGTCAGCTCCTCGTAGAGCTCGAGGGACTGGAACGTGCGGGCGAGGCCGCGGTGGACCCTGGCGTGCGGGGGGAGGCCGTCGAGCCGTGTCCCGCCGTAGGCGACCTCGCCGGTGGCGCGGGCGAAGCCGGTGATGGCGTCCAGCGCGCTGGTCTTGCCGGCGCCGTTCGGCCCGATGAGACCGACGATCTTGCCGGGTTCGACGCGCAGCGCGACATCGTTGACCGCGACCACGCCGCCGTAGCGCACCGAGAGCCCGGAGACCTCCAGGGCGGCGGTCCGCCCGGTGGCCGCGGCCGGGGCGGGCCTGTCGCTCGTCCCGCCGGCGGCCGGGGCCTGGGCGGGCACCGGGACCTTCTTCGGACGGCGTTTCTCGATGACGCTGTTTATCTTGTCCGCCAGTTTGTGGCCGTCGCTGGCGATGCCCTCGGGCTTGGTGATGATCGTGAGGAGCAGGAGCAGGCCTGTGATGACCTGGAACCAGCCGCCCTGCACGACCCAGCGGTCGATGGCGTAGAAGAGGAAGCCGGTGGCGGCCATCAGGCCGGCGTTGAGACCGCCCCAGACCGACGTCACACCGGCCAGGTAGGCGACTGTCAGCAGCGCGAGGCCGCCGATGGCGGTGAACGAGTCGAAGGTGACGACGCCGCGCCGGTAGGCCAGCATGCTGCCGCCCAGGCCCGCGATGAACGAGGCCAGCGCGAAGCTGATGACCTTGATCTTCACCACGTTGATGCCGATGCCCGCGGCGGACTGCTCGTTGGCGCGCACCGCGAGCATCGCGGAGCCGAGCGCGCTCATCCGCAGCTTGGCGACACCCCAGGCGACCGCCACCAGCACGACCAGCACCATCAGGCCGAACTCGATCCGCGGGAAGGCATGGCCCGTGCCGATGGACAGGTCCAGGCCGAACAGCTTCGGCTGGGTGACCCGGGCGCCCTCGGTGCTGACGATCTGGGTGTTGCGGAACCAGACCGCCTCGATGGCGTAGGCGAGCGCCAGTGTGACGATGCCCAGGGTCAGGCCGCGTAGTCGCAGCGCTGGCAGGCCGATGAGCACGCCCAGCACGGTCGCCCCCAGCGCCGCGACGATCGGCGCGAGCGGGAACGGGATGTTCCAGCTCTCGGTGACGAACGACAGCAGGAAGGCGCCGGCGCCGGCGAGCGCCAGCTGGGCGAGCGACACCTGGCCGGCGTAACCGGTGACGACCACCAGCGACAGGCCGATGATCGCGGCGATGAACGTACCGATCACGGCCGAGCGCATGGTGCCCGTGGTGGCCACCAGCGCGATGACGCCGATCGCGGTGCCCAGCACCGTCGGCATCGTCAGCCGGCGGGCGCGGGGCGCCTGCCCCAGCGACTGGCGCATCAGACCACCCCGGACCGGCATCGCCCGCCCGGTCACCAGCAGCGCGATGATGATCACGATGAGCGGCACCAGCTCGGCCGAGCCGGTCCGCGGCAGCCAGCTGTGCTCCGCGGCCAGCGAGAGCGCCTCGGCCTGCAGCATGCCGATCGCCAGACCCGCGGCCACCGCCGGGACGAGGTTCTGGAAGCCGCCGACCACGGCCGCGGCGAGCGCCGGGACGACGAACAGCGTGTAGGTGGTCGGGGCGAGCGGGCTGACCGGCGCGATCAGGATGCCGGCCGCGCCGGCGACGGCGCAGCTGATCATCCAGTTACTCAGGGCCACCCGGTTGGCGGACACGCCGCTGACGTAGGCGCCGGTCTGCGAGGAGGCGGTCGCCCGGGTCAGCAGGCCGAACCGGGTGAACCGGAAGATCGCGGTGAGGACCAGGGTCAGGACGATCACCGAGACCGCCAGGTAGAAGCGGTCGGACAGCACGACCAGGTCCCCGGCCGTCCAGCGCTCGTCCGGGAAGATCGCCTCGACGCTCACCGGCGCGACGCCGACGCGCATCACCATGACCTGCTGGATGACGATCAGCACGGCCAGCGAGGCGACCGCCTTGGCCAGCGGCGGAGCGTCCAGCAGCTGGCGGAACACCGCGACGTACAGCAATGCGCCCAGCAGAGCGCCGATCAACAGGGCTATCAGCGCTGCCGGCAGGAACGGCAGGCTGTCAGTGCCAAGACCCACCGTCCGCGGTAAACCGGGGATCGGCACGAGCAGCTCGCCGTTGCGCAGGTCGGCGTAGGTATAGGCGACGTAGAGCGCGATCGCTCCGGTCGCGAAGTTGATCACCCCCGAGCTGCGGTAGGTCAGCACGAGCGCCAGCGCCAGCGCGGCGAAGACCGCGCCGTTGCCCAGCCCGAGCAGTAGCGAACCGATATGACTCATGTCGTCTCCCGACGTCCTCCCAGTCAGGACCGCGTCGCCGCGGTGGTGGCCGGACCGGCCGGATCGGCCGATCCGGCCGGCCTTCAGTCCTCGATCGGGGACTGACCGAGGGGCTTGTAGGTGGTGGGCATGCCCTTGCCGTCCAGAAGCGTGGTCAGCCCGCCGCGCACGCACACGGCCGGCAGCTTCGGGTTGGCCTTGCCGTTGCAGCGGAACTGGACCCCGCCGGCGCCTGGCAGGTCCTTCTCCGGCATCTTCTTGACCGCTGCCGTGATGCCGGTCGGCGTGAGGTCGCTCGGCGAGATGCCCTCGACGGCTTCCCGGAGGCTCGCCATCGACGTGAACATGCCGATCGCGACGCCGCTGCCGAGGTCGATGTCCTTGCCGTAGGTGGTGGCCACGGCGGAGAACAGTTTGTAGGACGGGTCATCGGTCCCGAGCGGGGCCTGGGCGCCGATGGTCATGTCCTTCAGGAAGCTGCCCGGCACCGCGGTCCTGGTCGCGTCCCCCAGGCACTGGGTGATGCTCGCGGTCAGGCCGGAGTAGCCGACCGAGTTCAGCGCGTTGAAGGCCGCGGTGCAGAAGGTCTCGCCGCCGACGACGAAGACGACGCCGGTCCCGTCCGTGGCGATGCGCTGGGCCTGGGGGGTCATGTCGGCCTGGTCGGGCGGGATGGCGACCAACTGGAGCTCGATGCCGGCGGCGTCGTAGAGGGGTGGCGCCTGGTTCTCGTAGATGCCGACGGCGGCGGGAATGTTGATCACCATCGCGGTGACCTTCTTGGCCTTGTTCTCCTGCGCCAGCCCGAGGGGCATGCCGACCACCGCGAAGATCGGGTCGCCCAGGACGAAGGTGTTCTCGGGATCGCCGAGCAGCTTCTCGGCGCTCACACCGTAGAAGAACGTCGGGATGTCGGCGTCGTGCAGCGGCTGCCAGGCCGCCTCCGGGAAGGCGGGGCCGCCGAACACCACCGCGGCCACGTCCTCCTCGACCATGCGGTTGCCGCAGTCGGTCGACTTCGACGGGTCACCGAGGCTTTCGCACTTCACCAGCTGGATCGGCCGCCCGCCCAGCCCGCCGCGCCGCTCGTTGATCCACTTCGCCGTGGCGTCGGCGACCCGGCCCTCGACCGAGGTGTCGCTTGCCGGGTACTTGCCGTCCGAGATCATGCCGATCTTGACGGGTTCTCCCCGCGCCGGGTTCGCCGACCCGAGGAGGTCGACGGCGGCCGGGGACGACGCCGCGGGCGTCGGGGCGTCGCTGTCGCCGTCACCGCCGCAGGCCGCGGTCAGCAGGGCGACGACGGCTAAGGGGACGGCCAAGCGGGCCTTGAACCGGCCTCTTAGCCGCGCGGGGACCGACGCGGTACCAAGGCGCCTGGTGCGCTGCATGTCAGTCCCATCTCCCGCGTGTGGATCCCGGCGTTGTCTGGGCGAGCGTGCGTCGTGCTGTCGGTCCGAGCAAGCGATGGTGATTCGTTACGTGGCGGGCGTCACAGGCCTTAGTGAATACACGCTTTCGACGTTGACGTCAACAAAAAGACGGGGCCCGGCGGCGGGGCGTTGTGGGGTCCGGCGGGGAGGGCCGGCCGTCTGAGCTGGTCGTCGCCAGCCCGGATGATCTCGATATTATCGAGTGAGCGTTCACATAGTAAGTTGAATGGTTTCCGGGCGTAGCGGTGGGTGCCCAACGCTCCCACCTGGCCTGAACGGAGGGGCCCCCGGCCCTCGGTCGGCCGCGTCACGTAGCGGCCGTGCGCCACCGGGTGACCGCGAGCGGTGGCCGCGCGCCAGCCTGGCCGTCAGCCCGGACCGGCCGGACGGATCATGGACGCGGTGACCATCGCCACTCATGATGTCCCCGGGCGCCCGCCCCGAGCATCCGCCCGTCAGGTGCATTATGAATTAACTTGGACGAGCGGTAGCCAGAGAGCAGCAGGAGGCACGATGACCGCCCCCGACATCCCGGTGTTCGACGCCGACAACCACCTGTACGAGACCACGGACGCGTTCACCAAGTACCTGCCGGCCAGGTACAAGAAGGCGATCGACTACGTCGACGTGCACGGCCGCACGAAGATCGTGGTGCGCGGGACGATCAGCGAGTACATCCCGAACCCGACCTTCGAGGTGGTCGCCCGCCCGGGCGCGCAGGAGGAGTACTACCGCAAGGGCAACCCGGACGGTAAGTCCCGCCGGGAGATCTTCGGCAAGCCGGTGAAGAGCATCCCGGCCTGGCGGGAGCCGGCCTCGCGGCTGAAGCTGATGGACGAGGAGCAGGGCCTCGCCCGCACCCTGATGTTCCCGACGCTGGCCAGCCTGCTCGAGGAGCGGATGAAGGACGACCCGAAGCTGACCCACGCCGCGATCCACGCGCTCAACGAGTGGCTGTACGAGACGTGGCAGTTCAACTACAACGGGCTCGACCGCATCTTCACCACCCCGGTGATCACCCTGCCGATCGTCGACGAGGCGATCAAGGAGCTGGAGTGGGTCCTGGAGCGGGGCGCCAAGGCGATCCTGGTCCGGCCGGCGCCGGTGCCCGGCTACGAGGGGCCACGCTCGTTCGCGCTGCCGGAGTTCGACCCGTTCTGGGCGCGGGTCCAGGAGGCCGACATCCTCGTCGCCCTGCACTCGTCCGACTCGGGCTACTCGCGGTTCACCGGCGAGTGGAGCGGGTCCGCCACCGAGCACCTGCCGTTCCAGCCGAACGCCTTCCGGATGCTGCACTCGTGGCGGCCGATCGAGGACGCTGTGGCGTCGCTGGTCATCCACGGCGCCGTGACGCGCTTCCCCCGGCTGAAGATCGCCGTGGTCGAGAACGGCGCCTCCTGGGTCGGGCCGCTGATCAAGACTCTCAAGGATCTTTACAAGAAGATGCCGCAGGACTTCCTCGAGAACCCGGTCGAGGGCCTGCGCCGCAACATCTACATCAGCCCGTTCTGGGAGGAGAACTTCGCGAATCTCGCCGAGCTGCTCGGTGAGGACCACGTGCTGTTCGGCTCCGACTACCCGCATCCGGAGGGCCTGGCCAACCCGGTCAGCTACATCGACGACCTCAAGGGCCAGCCGGAGCCGTTCGTTCGCAAGGTCATGGGTGAGAACCTGGCCAAGCTGATGAACGTCCCGGCCGCGCTGCCCGTCACGGTCTGAGGCCTTCGGAGGCGCGAGGCCTTCCGGGACGCGACGAAGAGCGGCGCGACGAAGAACACCGTCGCGCCTCCTTCGTCCGCCGGTCGCGACCGGCGGCTGACGCCCGGCCGGCCGGTCCCCGCCGCGCGTCTCTCGCGGGGCTGGGGCCGGCCGCCGTGGGCGCGGGCCACGCGCGCGTTACCTGGGAGGTCAGCGGGTTCGCGGCGGCGCCGGAAGGTTGATTCGCGGTAAGCGAGAATGTAGCTTCCACTTCGTGCGATGGGGGCTTCAGCTCCGCCGCCGTGGCCACCGGGTGCCGATGACTGGCCTTTGCCGGCCCGGTCGGTAATGGTGACACCAAGGGTGAACAGGTACGAGGGCTAGGGAGCGGCCTTGAAGGGCTTACTGATCGACGGGCAGCTGGTTGAGGCCCCGCGGACGACGGTGTCACTGAACCCGACGACCGGTGAGGTCATCGACGAGGCGCCGGACGCCACCGTCGAGCAGGCGGAGGCCGCCGTCAAGGCGGCCCGGCGCGCGTTCGACACCACCGACTGGTCGACGAACGTCGAGTTCCGGATCCGGTGCATGAACCAGCTGTACGAGGCGCTGGTCAAGCACCGTGAGGAGCTGCGCGAGCTGACGATCGCTGAGGTCGGGCACCCGCGGGTCATGACCTACGGCGCCGCGCTGGACGTCCCGATCGAGATCGTGAAGTACTACACGGAGCTGGCCGCCGGCTACTCGTTCACCGAGGACCTGCCGGAGACCGAGTCCCACGGCATGCGGCACCGCCGCTGGGTCGAGAAGGAGGCCGCGGGGGTCGTCTCCGCGATCATCCCCTACAACTACCCGACGCAGATCGCGCTGGCCAAGGTCGCCCCGGCGCTCGCCGCCGGCTGCACGGTCATCCTCAAGGGCGCGCCGGACACGCCGTTGGTGACGCTCGCCCTTGGCGAGATCATCGCGAACGAGACCGACATCCCGGCGGGTGTGGTCAACGTCATCACCTCGCCCTCGGTCGAGGTCGCCGAGGTGCTGACCAGCCACCCGGACGTTGACATGATCACCTTCACCGGGTCCACTCCGGTCGGCCGGCGGATCATGGAGGTCGCGAGCAAGACCGTCAAGAAGGTCTTCCTCGAGCTCGGCGGCAAGTCCGCGCTGATCATGCTGGACGACGCGGACGCGGGCATGGTGGCGCTGGTCGCGACCATGACGATCTGCTCGCATGCCGGCCAGGGCTGCGCGGTCACCTCCCGGCTGCTGGTACCCCGGGAGCGCCAGGACGAGGTCGTCGAGGCGATCAAGGGCGTGCTCGCCAACATCAAGGTGGGCAACCCGGCCGACGAGGACACCTACGTCGGCCCGCTGGTCAGCGCCAAGCAGCGTGAGAAGGTCGACGCGATGGTCAAGCGGGCCGTCGAGGCCGGCGCGACGCTGGCGATCGGCGGGGAGAAGATCGACCCGGGCTTCTTCTACACCCCGACGATCCTGACGAACGTCGACCCCGACAGCGAGATCGCCCAGGACGAGGTCTTCGGCCCGGTGCTCGCCGTCATCGCCTACGAAGGTGACGACGAGGCCGTCGAGATCGCGAACAACTCGATCTTCGGCCTGTCCGGCTCGGTCATCGGCGCCGACGACGACCGGGCGATCGCGGTCGCCCGGCGGATCCGGAGCGGGACCATCAGCGTCAACGGCGGCAACTGGTTCGCCCCCGACTCGCCGTTCGGCGGCTACAAGCAGTCCGGCATCGGCCGCGAGATGGGCGTGGTCGGGATGGAGGAGTTCCTCGAGCGCAAGACGCTGGCGGTGCTCGTCAGGTGAGCGCGGCAAAACCGACCAAGGGACATAGCCGATGAGCAGCCGGCCACTGGAGGGCGTTCGCGTCCTCGAGGTCGCGATGTACGGTTTCGTGCCGTCGTGCGGCGCGGTGCTGACCGAGTGGGGCGCGGAGGTCATCAAGATCGAGCACGCGGTCTCGGGTGACCCGCAGCGTGGCCTCGTGCAGATCGGCAGGATGAAGGTCGACGGTTCGGGCCCCAACCCGAACATCTGGCATGGCAACCGCGGCAAGAAGAGCGTTGGCCTCGACCTCGCCAACCCGGCGGGCAGTGAGGTTCTGCTTGAGCTGGCGCGCCGGTCGGACGTCTTCCTGACCAGCTTCCTGCCGAAGGTGCGCACGAAGCTGGGCATCGACGTCGACGACATCCGCGCCGTCAACCCGAAGATCGTCTACGCGCGCGGCAGCGCGCTCGGGCCGCGTGGCGTGGAGTCCACCAAGGGTGGCTTCGACATGACGGCCTTCTGGTCGCGCGGCTCGTCCGCGGCGAGCCTCACCCCGCCGGGCACGGAGGGCGTGATGAACCCGCCGGGGCCGGCGTACGGCGACACGATCTCCGGCACGAACCTCGCCGGCGGCATCGCCGCGGCGCTGTTCCGGCGGGAGCGGACCGGTGAGCCTTCCATCGTCGACGTCTCGCTGCTGGGCAGCGGGGTGTGGTCGATGGGGCACGGGATCGCGCTGTCGAACTTCGTCGGCATGCCCTTCGAAGGCGTCACGCCCGGGGAGCACGGCGCGCCGACGAACCCGCTGTCCGGCCTCTACAAGACCAAGGACGGCCGCTACATCTCGCTGGTGATGCTGCAGCCGACCCGGTTCTGGGCCGACGTCTGCCGGCACGTCGACCTGCCGGAACTGGCCGACGACCCCCGGTTCGCCACGGCCGAGTCGATCGCGGCGAACACTCCGGAGGGCGTCCGGCTGCTGCGGGAGGCGTTCGCCACCAGGACCCTGGCCGAGTGGACCGAGCGGCTGGGCACCCTGTCCGGCCCGTGGGCGCCGGTGCAGGACTCGCTGCAGGTGGCGGCCGACCCGCAGGTCCGGGCGAACGAGTACATCATCGACGCGGGCGGGATGGAGCTGGTCGCGAACCCGGTCCAGTTCGACGTCACCGCGCCGGTCCCCGCGCCGGCCCCGGACTTCGCCGCCCAGACCGAGGAGGTCCTTCTCGAGCTGGGCTACGACTGGGACCGCATCATCGAGCTGAAGTCGGCCGGCGCCGTCACCTGACGCCGCCGGGCCCGAGGCTCGTCAGCACCACCGTGACCAGCGCCGCGACAGCCGGCGGCATGGTCATCAGCGTCACCGAGGAGGCCGTCCACCCGGGCGGCCTCCTCGCTGTGTCAGGAGTCGGCGCCAGCGCGGCGGCGGCGGTCCTCGGCCCGCTCCCGAGACGCCGAGGGGGCCGCCCGTCCGGGCGGCCCCCTCGGGGCGTCTGTCGGCTACTTCTTCTTGATCCGGCTCTGGACCTTCTCGACCGCGGCCCAGTGCTCGTCGGTGACCCAGAGGCGTCCGAACGCCTCGGCCGCCTCCTGAGGCGTCGTCGTGCCGGACACGATCCTCTTGATCTCGCTCGCCGGCCGGTGCGCCAGGGACCGCGCGAGCGCCCGCCAGCCGGCGTCGAACTCCTCGCGCCCCAGCACCTGGTCGACCAGGCCGAGCCGGGCCGCCTCGGCGGCGTCGACCACGGTGCCGGAGCCGGCCAGCATGAGCGCCCGGCCGCGGCCGACGATCCCGACGAGCCGCTCCGAGCCGCCCCACGCGGGCATGATCGCGAGCATCACCTGGGTGAAGCCGATCTGGATCCCTTCAGCGGCGATCCGGATGTCGGCGGCGACGGCGACCTCGGCGCCGCCACCGAGGGCGTGGCCGTTCATGGCGGCGATGACCGGGCCCGGGAAGGCGGCGATCCGGTCACACAGCCCGCGCATCCGCAGCGCCATGTCGACGGCGCCTTCCAGCGTCCGGATCGCGGCCAGCTCCTTGATGTCCCCACCGGAGATGAAGGCGCGGTCGCCGGCGCCGGTGATGGCCAGCGCGTGCGCCCCCGACTCGTCGACGGTGTCGAGCACCTTCTCCAGCTCGTCCATGGTGGCGAGCGAGATGGCGTTGCGCGCCTCCGGCCGGTTGATCGTGACAACCGCGAGGCCCGCCTCGATTTCGAGATCGATCACTGTGCCTTCTCCGCCGTTGGTATTAACGTTCTCGTTTGGCGAGAGTACCGTCTCACTGCCGGCCCGCGCGCCGGCGAAAGCCTTCCCGAGCATCACGTCACCCAGGCGCGCCCGCGCGACCGAGCGAGCCCGAGACCAGCGAGGACCCGGGCGAACCCCCCGGACAAGAGGAGGGAAGCCGGGCCGCGCGCCGGCCCCCGGCCGGCGCCGGGAGCAGGCCGCGGCCGCCGGCGGGTGCCTGGCCCGGGCGGTGTTCGCCCGGGCCGTCAGCCAATGCCCGCAGCCGAAGTCCGTCACGGAAGGAAGCCCAGTGAGCCCCGTCCTGCGAACGATTCCCGCCGAGCTGGTGAAGCGGTATGAGGCCGAAGGGTGGTGGACCCGGGAGACATTAGGCGACCTGCTGGCGGCCGGGCTCGCGGACGCGCCCGATGCCCAGTTCCGGGTGCACTCGGCGGTACGGCCGTACGAGGGGACCTATGGCGACGTGGACCGGCTGGCCCGCCGGCTGGCCGCTGGGCTGCGCGCGCGGGGAGTCCGCCCCGGTGACGTCATCGCGGCACAGCTGCCGAACTGGGTGGAGGCGGCGGCGGTCTTCTACGCGTCCTCGTTCCTCGGCACGGTCCTGGTGCCGATCGTGCACTTCTACGGCCGCAAGGAGCTCGACTACATCCTGCGCACGGTCCAGCCGAAGGTGTTCATCACCGCGGAGCGGTTCGGCCGGATGGAGCGTCACCCGGACCTGAGCGCCGGCGTGCCGATCGTCGGCGTGGTCGACCGCGACCCCGACCGACCCGGTGAAGCGGCGGACTTCGACGACCTCCTCGCCGACGAGCCGCTGGAAGGCGTGATCCAGGTCGACCCGGGCGCGCCGACGGTGATCGCGTTCACGTCCGGCACCACCCGCGACCCGAAGGGCGTGGTGCACAGCCACCAGACGCTGGTCTTCGAGACCCGCCAGCTCGGCGGGCTGCTGGCGCCGGACCGGGGCGCGCAGCTCACGGGCGCCCCGGTCGGCCACTTCATCGGGATGCTCAACGCCTTCCTGCTCCCGGTGCTGGACCGGCTGCCCATCAACCTGATCGACGTCTGGGACCCGGCGAAGGTCCTGCGGCTGCTGGCCGAGGGCCTGACCGTCGGCGGCGGCGCGACCTACTTCATCACCAGCCTGATCGATCACCCGGACTTCGTGCCGGGCAAGCACCTCGAGGGGCTGCGCTACGCCGGCCTCGGCGGCTCCTCGGTCCCGGTGGCCATCACCTCCCGGCTCACCGAGCTCGGCGTCACCGCCTACCGCTCCTACGGCAGCACCGAGCACCCGTCGATCACCGGATCGCCGTACAGCGCCCCGCTGGAGAAGCGGATCTACACCGACGGCGACCCGATGACCGGCGTCGAGATCCAGCTCGCCGAGGACGGCGAGATCCTCAGCCGCGGGCCGGACCTGTGCCTGGGCTACCTCGACCCGGAGCTGACGGCGAAGGTGTTCGACGCCGACGGCTGGTACCACACCGGCGACGTGGGAGTGCTCGACGCCGACGGGTATCTCACGATCGTGGACCGCAAGGCGGACTTCATCATCCGGGGCGGCGAGAACATCAGTGCCCTGGAGGTCGAGGAGGCGCTGCTCGGGATGCCCGCGATCGCCGAGGTCGCGGTCGTCGCCGCCCCGGACCCGCGCCTGGGCGAGCGGGCCGCCGCGGTGCTGCGCCTGCTGCCCGGGCACGAGGCGCCGACGCTCGAGGAGCTGAGGGAGTACCTGACGGGGGTGGGCCTGGCCAGGCAGAAGTGGCCAGAGGAGATCCACACCGTGCCGGACTTCCCCCGGACCGCGAGCGGCAAGATCCAGAAGGTGGTGCTCCGAGGGGACATTGCGGCGCGCCGGGCGAGAGAATAGGATTCTCGCATTCAGCAAGGAGGGATCTCATGTCGACGCGCTCGCCGTACCCGGTCTTCGACGCGGACAACCACATGTACGAGACCAAGGACGCCTTCACCAAGTTCCTCCCGAAGGAGTTCGACGGCGCGATCCGATATGTGGAGATCGACGGTCGCACCAAGATCGCCGTCCGGGGCCAGATCAGCGAGTACATCCCGAACCCCACGTTCGACGTGGTGGCGAGGCCGGGCGCGCAGGAGGACTACTTCCGGGTGGGCAACCCGGAGGGCAAGTCCTACCGTGAGATCATCGGCAAGCCGATGCGCTCGATCCCGGCCTTCCGGGAGCCGGAGGCGCGCCTCGCGCTGATGGACGAGCAGGGCCTCGACCGGACGCTGATGTTCCCGACGCTCGCGAGCCTGCTCGAGGAGCGCATGCGGGACGACCCGGAGCTGACGCACGCCGTCGTCCACGCGCTCAACGAGTGGATGCACGAGACCTGGACGTTCAACTACCAGAACCGGATCTACTCCACCCCGGTCATCACGCTGCCGATCGTCGAGAAGGCGATCGAGGAGCTGGACTGGGTCGTCGCCCGTGGCGCCCGCGCCATCCTGATCCGGCCGGCGCCGGTCCCGGGTCTCGGCGGTTCCCGCTCGTTCGGCCTGCCGGAGTTCGACCCGTTCTGGGCCAAGGCCGTCGAGTACGGCGTGCTGGTCGGCATGCACTCGTCGGACAGCGGCTACGCGCGCTACCAGAGCGACTGGGACAGCAACAAGCGCGAGTACCTGCCGTTCAAGCCGGACGTGTTCAAGATGGTCAGCCAGTGGCGCCCGATCGAGGACTCGGTCGCCGCCATGATCTGCCACGGCGCGCTGTCCCGGTTCCCCGAGCTGAAGGTCGCCGTCATCGAGAACGGCGCCTCCTGGGTGGCCCCGCTGCAGAAGTCCCTCAAGGACGCCTACAAGAAGTACCCGCAGGGCTTCGACGAGCACCCGATCGACGTCATGCGGCGCAACATCAACATCTCCCCCTTCTGGGAGGAGGACTACGCGGAGCTCGGCGAGCTGCTCGGCATCGACCGGATCCTGTTCGGCTCGGACTACCCGCACCCCGAGGGCCTCGGTGACCCGGTGACCCACGTCAGCGAGCTGAAGAACCTCAGCGAGGAAGACAAGTTCAAGGTCATGGGCGGTAACCTCGCCAAGCTGATCGACGGCTGACCGACCAGTCCGTCGACAGGCCGGGACCGGGGGCGGCGCCCCCGGTCCCGCATGGACCACGACAGGGACGTCGAGAGATCGGGGCGCCGAGATGACGAGGACGTCGAGGTGACGACAGGGAACCTCAGGGTCGCTGGGGATCTCACGATTGCCGGGAGCACCGAGAGCGCGACGTTCGCGGGGCTGCCGTGGGACACGATCCCGCGGATGGTGGCGAGCACCGCGGAGCGGTTCGGCGACGCCGAGGCGCTCGTCGACGGTGACCTGCGGCTGAGCTACGTCGAGCTGGTCGACCGGGTGCGCCGCGCCGCGGGCGCGTTCGCCGAGCTCGGCGTCGGCAAGGGCGACCGGGTCGCCGTCTGGGCGCCGAACTCCGCGGAGTGGGTCATCGCGGCGTTCGGCGTGCTGACCGCCGGCGGCGTTCTCGTACCGGTCAACACCCGGTACAAGGCGGCCGAGGCGGCGGACATCATCGTGCGCAGCGGGGCGAAGGCCGTGGTCACCCAGCCGGGCTTCCTCGGCATCGACTACGCGGTGCCGGCCGGGATCACGAACATCGACCTGAAGTCGGACTTCCTGACCAGCGGCAAGCCGTTCGAGCGGGAGGTCGCCGGCGACGACATCGCCGACCTCATCTTCACCTCCGGCACCACCGGGCGCCCCAAGGGCGTGATGATGAACCACCGGCAGACGCTGCGGCTGTACTCCGAGTGGTGCTACCAGGCCGGCCTGCGCGAGGGCGACAAGTACCTGATCGTCAACCCGTTCTTCCACACGTTCGGCTACAAGGCGGGACTGGTCGCGTCGCTGATCAAGGGGGCGACGATCTTCCCGCTGGCCGTGTTCGACGTGGACAAGGTGGGCGAGATCGTCGAGCGGGAGAAGATCACCATGCTCCCGGGCGCGCCGACCATCTACTACGGCCTGCTGGAGGCGCAGGGCCCGCATGCGGCCCCAGGCGACACGGCCAGGCGCGACCTGTCGTCGCTGCGCTGCGCGGTCACCGGCGCCGCCGACATCCCGGTGGAGCTGATCCGCCGGATGAAGGCCGAGCTGCCGTTCCAGCACATCATGACCGGTTACGGCCTCACCGAGGCCGGCACCGCCACCGCCTCCCGCCCGGGCGACTCGTTCGAGTCCATCGCGACGACCGTGGGCGCCCCCTGCGACGGCATCGAGGTGGCGGTCGCCGGCGACGGCGAGGTGCTCATCCGCGGCTACAGCGTCATGCAGGGCTACTTCGACGACCCGAAGGCCACCGAGGAGACGATCGACGCCGACGGCTGGCTGCACACCGGCGACCTGGGCACCCTCGACGACCGCGGCTATCTGAAGATCGTCGGCCGGAAGAAGGACATGTTCATCGTCGGCGGGTTCAACGCCTACCCGGCCGAGATCGAGGGCTACCTGCTGGAGCACCCCGCGGTCGCCCAGGCGGCGGTGATCGGGGTGCCCGACGACCGGATGGGCCAGGTCGGCAAGGCGTTCATCGTGCGGCGCGCGGGCGCCGAGGTGACGGCCGACGAGATCATCGCCTGGTCCAAGGAACGGATGGCCGGCTTCAAGGCACCGCGCTCCGTCGAGTTCCTGGACGCGCTTCCGTTGAACGCCACCGGCAAAGTGATGAAGGACCAGCTGCGGTGACCAGTGACACGCCGGCCAGCGGCGGGCCACCTCATCCGGCCAAGGGCGGGCCATCCGACAAGAAGGCCGAACAGCCGGTCGTGACCACGAACTCCGGCATCCCGATCAAGCCGGTCTACGGACCGGCGGATCGCCGCGAGCAGTCGCCGGATCCCGGGAAATACCCGTTCACCCGGGGCAACTTCGCCACCGGCTACCGCGGCCGGTTGTGGACGTTTCGGCAGTACTCCGGCTTCGGGACCGCCGAAGAGTCGAACGAGCGCTACAAGTACCTGCTGGGCCAGGGCGGCACCGGCCTGTCGGTCGCGCTCGACCTGCCGACCCAGTGCGGCTACGACTCCGACGACCCGGAGTTCGGCGAGGAGGTCGGCCGGGTCGGCGTCGCCCTCGACACCCTCGCCGACGCCGAGGTCCTGTTCGCCGACATCCCGCTCGACAAGATCTCGACGAGCTTCACCATCAACGGCACCGCCGCGATCCTGCTGGCGTTCTACGTCGCCGCCGCGGAGAAGGCCGGCGTGCCGCGGGCGAAGCTGACCGGCACGATCCAGAACGACATCCTCAAGGAGTACGCCTCCCGCGGGACCTGGATCTGGCCGGCGACACCTTCGCTGCGCCTGATCGCCGACACCATCGAGTTCTGCGCAGCCGAGGTGCCGAGGTTCAACGCGATCTCGGTCGCCGGCGCGCACTTCCGGGACGCCGGCGCGACCGCCGTGCAGGAGATGGCGTTCACGCTGGCCGACGGCGTCACCTACGTCGACACGGTGCTCGAACGCGGCCGGATGACGATCGAGCAGTTCGCGCCGCAGGTGTCCTTCTTCTTCTACACGCACGGCGACTTCTTCGAGGAGATCGCCAAGTACCGGGCAGGCCGGCGCCGCTGGGCGACGATCGTCAAGGAGCGCTGGGGCGCGACCTCCGACAAGGCGGCGATGTTCCGCTTCGGCTGCGTGTCGGGTGGAGCGTCGCTGTTCGCCCCGCAGGCACAGAACAACATCGTCCGGGTCGCCTACGAGGCGCTGGCCTCGGTGCTCGGCGGCGTGCAGTCGATGTTCACCGCCGCCTGGGACGAGCCGTTCGCGCTGCCCAGCGAGGAGTCGGCGACGATGGCGCTGCGCACCCAGCAGGTCCTCGCCTACGAGACCGGGGTGACCCGCACCGCGGACCCGCTCGGCGGCTCCTACTTCGTCGAGGCGCTCACCGACGAGACCGAGGCCCGGATCAAGGCGGTCATGGATGACCTCGAGCGCCGCGGCGGCATGGTCCGCGCGATCGAGGAGGGCTACCTGCAGGGCCTGATCGCCGACGAGTCCTACCGTCTGCAGCAGGAGATCGAGGACGGTACCCGGCCGATCGTCGGGGTCAACCGGTTCGTCTCCGAAGAGCCGGCGCCCGATCTCGCGACCTACGAACTGGACGCCCAGGGCCGCGACCGGCAGCTCAGGCGGCTCGCTCAGGTCAAGGCCGACCGGGACGGCGCCGCCGTCAAGGAGCGGCTCGCCGCCCTGGGCAGCGCCGCGGAGGGAGACGCCAACCTGATGCCCTATCTGATCGACTGCGCCAACGCCTACTGCACGGTCGGCGAGATGGTCGCCGCCCTCAAGGCGGTCTGGGGCGAGTTCCAGCAGCCGGTGGTGTTCTGATGACTGGCTCTCCCATCCGGGTACTGGTGGCCAAGCCGGGGCTGGACGGGCATGACCGGGGCGCGAAGATCGTGTCGCGGGCTCTGCGGGACGCCGGCTTCGAGGTGATCTTTACCGGCATCCGGCAGAAGGTCGACGACATCGTCGCGGTCGCCGTGCAGGAGGACGTCGCCCTGGTGGGCCTGTCGATCCTGTCCGGAGCCCATCTGGCGCTGACCACCCGGGTGATCGAGGGCCTGCGGGCCGCGGGCGCCGATGACATCGCCGTCGTCGTCGGCGGCACGATCCCCGGCGCCGATGTGCCGAAGCTCCAGGAGGCCGGCGCGGCGGCGGTCTTCCCGACCGGCACGCCGTTGGACGCCGTCGTGGCCGGCGTTCGCGAGGTGACCGGCGCCATCGGGGTCGCCTGACCTTCCAGGCCGTGAGCCTTGGACTTAGCTAGATGGAGGACGCAGTGGTGCGGTTCGGCGTGATGATCGGGCCCGAGCGCGGGGACTCCGCGCGCAAGGCGGCGCGGATGCTCGACGACGTGCGCTGGGCCGAGAGCGCGGGCATGGACACGGCCTGGATCCCCCAGGTGCCGACGGACTTCGACGCGCTCATCACGGTCGCCCTCATGGGCACGGTGACCGAGCGGATCGAGCTGGGCACGGCGGTCGTCCCGCTGCAGCCGCAGCACCCGATCGCGCTGGCGCGCTCGGCGATGTCGGCGCACGCCGCGACCAACGGGCGCCTCGCGCTCGGCGTCGGGCCGTCGCACCACTGGATCGTCCAGGACATGCTCGGCCTGCCCTATGAGAAGCCGGCCGCGTTCACCCGGGACTACCTGGAGGTGCTGAACGCCGCATTCGCCGGCACTGGCGGCGCCGACGTCGAGAACGCGACGTTCAAGGTGCACAACCCGCTCGGCCTCACCCCGATCGCGCCGCTGCCGGTGCTCGTCGCGGCGCTCGGCCCGGTGATGCTGCGGATCGCCGGTGAGCAGGCCGACGGCACCGTGCTGTGGCTCGCCGACGAGCGCGCCATCGGCGGGCACATCGCGCCGAGGATCAACAAGGCGGCCGAGGAGGCCGGCCGGCCGGCGCCCCGCGTCGTCGCGGGCATTCCGGTCTGCCTGTGCCGGCCGGACGAGGTCGAAGAGGCCAAGGCCCGCGCCAACCGCATCCTCGGCGAGGCCGAGGTCTCCCCGAACTACCAGCGGCTGCTCGACCAGGGTGACGCCAAGGACGTCGGCGACCTGGCCGCCGCCGGCGACGAGGAGATGATCGCCGCCCGGATCAGGCAGTTCATCGACGCCGGGGTCACCGACATCTCGGCCCGGCTGCTGCCGATCGGCGACAACCGCGACGAGCTCGTCGCCTCCAAGCGGCGGACGCGCGAGGTCTACGCACAGATCGCGGCGGACCTGCGAAGGTGACGGCCGGGCCGCTGGCGGGGATCAGGATCCTGGAGGCCGGCCACATCCTGGCCGGCCCCTATGCCTCGATGCTGCTGTCCGATCTCGGCGCCGAGGTCACGAAGATCGAGCCGCCGACCGGCGACATGTCCCGGCAGGTCAGCGATGCCTACTTCGCGAGCCTCAACCGGGGCAAGCGCAGCGTCTGCCTGGACCTGACCACGCCCGCGGGGCAGAACGGGCTGCACGAGTTGGTCGCCGGCGCGCACGCGCTCATCGTGAACCAGAAGCCGTCCGCGATCCGCAAGCTCGGCCTGACCTACGAGGCGCTGCGGCCCCACAACGAGAAGATCGTCTGTGTCGCGATCACCGGCTACGGCCTGCACGCCGGTGACGACCCCGCGTTCGACTACGTCATCCAGGCGGCCACCGGGGTGGCGGCGATGACGGGCGAGCCCGACGGCCCGCCGACGCTGCCGGGGTACTCGGCGGCGGACAACTCAGCCGGCCTGACGGCGGCCCTCGGCCTGCTCGCCCAGATCCTGTCCGGCCGGGGCGGCCAGATCGAGGTCTCGCTGCGCGACGTGATGCTCTCGCAGCTCAACTACAAGGCGTCGGCCTACCTCAACGAGGGGGACCCCCCGGTCCGACACCCGTACGGCGCGCACGCGTTCTACGTGCCGGCGCAGCTGTTCCCGACCGCCGACGGCCACCTCGCGATGTTCCTGACGCACGACCGCTACTGGCGGACGTTCGTCGCCGAGACCGCCATCGACCCGGCCGAGGTCGCCGCCTTCCCGACGATGGCCGACCGGGCGGCTCACCGCGAGGAGGTGGTGGCGGTGGTGACGAGGGCCCTGGCCGCCGACACCGCCCGCAACTGGGAGGCACGGCTGCGCCCGCTGGGCCTGCCGGTCGCGGCGGTCCGCACCCTGCCCGAGGCGTTGGCCGACGCCCCCGACGCGATCATCGAGGCTGGCGGCTTCCGCCTGATAGCCAGCCCCATCAGAATCGCCGGCCACACCCCCAGCTACCGCCCGCCCCCCACGCTCGGCCAGCACACCCCAACCTGAGCCGGCGGGGTTCCTGTCTATTCGTAGCGGACAGTGACGTTGGCGGACTTCGGGAGCCCTTGGCAGGTGAGGATGTAGCCGTCCTCGACCTCGTCGTCGGTCAGCGCCTCGTTGACGCGCATCGTGGCCTCGCCGTCGACCAGCTTGGCCATGCAGGTGGCGCAGGTGCCGGACTCGCAGGAGAACGGCGGGGTGAGGCCGCCGCGGCGAGCGCTCTCCAGGAAGGTCTCGTTGGCGCGGCGCGGCACCGAGATCTTCTTGCGGCCGAGGATGATGGTGACAGTGCCCTCGACTTCCTTGTCCTCGGCGGTCTCGGGTGCGGCGGGGCCGGCCGGGACGGCGCCGAACCGCTCGACGAACAGCTTCCCGGGCCCCGGCCAGGCCGATTCGACGAGGTCCATGAACGGCGTCGGGCCGCAGATGTAGCAGTCCGCGCCGGCGTCGTTGCCCACGAACTCCTGGATGGTGGCGGCGGTCGGGATGCCGTGCTCGGAGTCGAGGTGGCGGACCACTTCGAGCCGGCCGGGGAAGCGCTCGGCGAGCTGGGCCAGCGCGTCGTAGAAGATCGCCGAAGGCCGGTCGCGGTCGGCGCACAGGAGCCGGACTTTGCGGTTGGTGCCGGTCAGCGCGCTCTTGGCCAGTGAGATGACGGGCGTGATCCCGCTGCCGCCGCAGAACCCCAGCAGGGGGGCGTCGGTGTCGTCGCGCAGGCAGAACACGCCGTGCGGCGTGGTCATCTCGATCTCGTCGCCCTTGGCGAGATTGTCGATCATCCAGTTGGAGACCTTGCCGTCCTTCACCCGCTTGACGGTGACGGCCAGCTCGGAGTCGGTCTCGGGGGCGCTCGACATGGAGTAGGAGCGCAGCAGTTCTTCGCCGGCCAACTCCACCCGGAACGTGCAAAACTGTCCGGCCTGGTAGGTGAACGGGCCGCTGTGCGGCGCGAGCACGAAGGTCCGGGTGTCGGCCGTCTCCTCGATCACCCGGGTGACGGTCGCGCGCTGGAACATCGGAGGTCTCGGCATGGGACGGCATCCTCTGGTATTAAGGTTCTAGCCAGGCGAGAATACAGTTTCCACGGACGAGACGGGAGCCTCTCCATGGTGGTCCTCGTCTTCGAGGAACAGGTGTTCAGCCGCGCCCGGCTGGACGCGCTGACGAGCGGCTTAGCGCGCACGCTCGCCGGCCGTGGGGTCCGCCCGGGCGACCGGGTCGCGTTGATGTCCTCGACCCGGCCCGAGTTCATCATCGCCGTCCTGGCCTGCTGGCGACTGGGTGCGGCCGTGGTTCTGCTCAGCCCCGGGTGGAAGCACGGCGACGTCGCGCATGCCCTCGCCGTCAGCGAGCCCTCGCACGCCGTCGGTGACCACCCGGTGCTGGCCGAGCTGATGCCCATGCTGCACCTGGACGAACCTATCCAGCCCGCCGATCCGGTGCCGGGGGGGTATTTCACACCCGACCCGGCGGCCGACGCCGTGCTCGTGTTCAGCTCCGGCACGACCGGCCTCCCGAAAGCGGTGCGGCACACGCACGCCTCGTTCGCCGCGGCCGTCGGCCACTGGCGCGACGTGCTCGGCATGACGGCCGCCGACCGCATCCAGGTCGCGACTCCGCCGTCCCACATCCTCGGCATCCTCAACATCGTCACGGCGCTGGAGACCGGTGCCTGGATGCGGCTGCACCGCCGCTTCGATCTGGACGCGCTGCTGCGCTCGGTCCAGGACGACCGGATCACCATCGAGATGGCGGTCGCGCCGATCGCGCTCGCGATCGCGTCGCACCCCGATCTGGAGGCGTTCGACCTGTCCTCGCTGCGCTTCATCATGTGGGGCGCGACACCCGTGACGGCCAGCGTCGCCGAGACCGTCACCCGCCGGACCGGCGTAGGGTGGCTCCCCGCCTACGGCGCGAGCGAGCTGCCCGTCATCGCGTGCAACCCGATCGGCGGCGCCCGGCTCGACAGCGTCGGGAAGGCCGCCCCCGGGGTGGAGCTTCGGGTCGTCGACCTGGACACCGGCAAGCCGGTCGGCCCGGGGGAGACCGGCGAGATCCAAGGCCGTTCGCCGTCGCTGATGGCGGGCTACCTGCCCGAAGAGGCAAACGGCGAGGCCTTCGACGACGGCTGGTACCGCACCGGCGACGTCGGCAATATCGACGCCGACGGCTGGGTTCGGCTTACCGACCGCCGCAAGGAAATGATCAAAGTGCGTGGCTTCCAGGTCGCCCCGGCGGAGGTCGAGGCCGTGCTGCACGGTCATCCGGCGGTCGCCGACTGCGCCGTGTTCGGCGTGCCGGACGTCGCCGACGGCGAGGCGATCATCGCGGTGGTCACCCGCGCCGCGTCGAGCGTTGCCCGCGCCACGTCCGACGACACGCTGGCCACCGAACTGGTCAGTCTGGTCGGAGAACGGCTCGCCTCGTACAAGCGCCCGCGCCAGGTGGTCTTCGTCCCCGAGATCCCGAGGCTGGCCTCTGGCAAGGCGCTGCGCCGCGTCCTTCGGGACACGGTCCTCGCGCCCGAGGCCCCCCAGGGCGTCGAGTGAGGCCCCGCCCAGGCGCGGCAGCCAGCCGAGGCTCCGGCCGGAGCGAGCCACCAAAAACGTGGCGCCGGGACCATGCCCCGCACAGCGCGGAGGCCCCCCTCCGGGGAGTCCCGTCCCCGAGCGAAGCGAAGGGGGTGGGGCACGGCGCCAGAACCAAGGGCGGCACAACCTTGTCGCCCAGCGCCGGGACGGCACCAACCGGCGCGCAGGCGCGCCTCCGCGGAGTCCCCCTCGCGAGCGAAGCGAGGCGAGGGGGACGCAGCGGAGGTCGCCGGAGCGCACGTGAGCGGAGGAGGACGCGGCGCGGAGGTCCCTTGGGAGCGAAGCGAGCAAGGGGCCGGAGCGCCGTGCCCGGACGGAGCGAACCAAGCAACAAGGAGCGGTATGGACGTTCGTCTGACGACTGAGCAGCGTGAGCTGCGGGACGCGGCCGCCCGGCTCGCGGACGATCTCGGCCCCGGGTCCGTGCTCGACCTGGCGGACGACGACCGCGCGGCGCGGCTGGAGAAGGCCATCGCGGCGACCGGCTGGCGCACGCTGCGCTCCGACGGCGCCTCCGGCGTCGAGGTCGCCCTCGTCGTCGAGGAGTTCGCGCGCGGGCTCATCGACGTGCCGTTCGTCGGGCCGGTCCTGGCCGACGAGCTGTACACCCGGCTCACCGAGGCCGGGGGTCCGACGGAGGGCTCCACCGACGGTGTCTCCGCCGACGGTGTCGCCGCGGCGGCGTCCGGCGGCGCCACGGTGGCCGTCGACGGTGTCGCGATCGACGCCAAGGGCCTGCGCGGCCTGCTCGGCCTCGACGGCACGCGGGTGCTGGCCGGCACGGTCGGCGCGACCGTGGAGGGCGTCGACCTCACCCGGCTGACCGGTGAGCCCGCCGGCCCGCTCACGGCGGTCGGCACGCTCGACGAGGAGACGGCGCTACGCTTTCGGGCGCTGGCGCTCGTCGTCACCACCGCCGACATGCTCGGCGCGGCCCGCGGCGCGCTCACCCTCGGCGCCGAGTACGCCAAGGTGCGCCAGCAGTACGGCCACGCGATCGGCTCCTACCAGGCGATCGCCCACCTGCTCGCCGAGGCGCGCGCTCTCGTCGAGGGCGCCGTCAGCGTCCTGCGCCACGCCGCCTGGGCGGTCGACGAGCTGGCCGCCGCCGAGGCGGTCCAGGCGGCGCTCGTCGCCAAGGCCTACACCGAGCGCGCGGCCCGCACCATCTGCGAGACCTCGATCCAGGTGCACGGCGGCATCGGCAACACCTGGGAGTGCCTCGCGCACGTCTTCCTGCGGCGGGTGCTGACGTCCGCCGAGCTGTTCCCGGCGACGCTGGAGGAGATCGACCTTGGACTTTCGTGACTCGCCGGCGGAGGCCGCGTTCCGCGCGCGGTTGAAGGCCTGGCTCGCCGAGAACGCCGGAAAGTTCCCCACGTCGGGCGACGAGTACTGGCACAAGCAGGGTGAATGGCACCAGGCGCTGTACCAGGCCGGATTCTTCGGCCTCTCCTGGCCGAAGAGGTTCGGCGGCCAGGAACTGCCGCCGGTCTACGACGTCATCCTGGACGAGGAGCTGGCGATCGCCGGCGCCCCCGCCCGCCCGAGCCTCGGCTACCTGGCGATCGGGCTGGGTCATCACGGGAGCGCGGAACTGCAGCAGCGCTTCCTGCCCGGGATGATCAACGGGTCGGAGCGCTGGTGCCAGGGCTTCAGCGAGCCGGGCGCCGGCTCCGACCTCGCCTCGCTGACCACGCGCGCCGAGCTCGACGGCGACGAGTACGTCATCCACGGTCACAAGATCTGGACGAGCTACTCGGACATCGCCGACTGGTGCCTGGTGCTCGCCAGGACCGACTCGGACGTACCCCGGCACAAGGGCATCTCCGGCTTCATCGTCGACATGCACCAGCCCGGCGTCGAGCAGCGGCCGCTCAAAATGATCAACGGGGTGTCGGCCGAGTTCGGGCAGGTCGTCTTCGACGGCGCCCGGGTGCCCGCCGCCAACATGGTCGGCAAGCCGGGCGAGGGCTGGAAGCTGGCGATGACCGTCGTCAGCCACGAGCGCGAGCCGTCGACCCTGGGCTTCTCCGCCCGCTACGGCAAGCTCGTCCGCCAGCTCGCGAAGAAGGCCGCCGCCGACGGTGCCGCGGTGCCCGACGACCTGCGCTGGGCCGCCGTGCAGGCCGAGATGCTGCGGCTGCACGTACGCCGCCGCCTGTCCGAGCAGCTCGACGGCCTGGTGCACGGCCCGGACGGCTCGCTGGACAAGCTGCTCATGACCTGGGTGGAGCAGTCCGTCGGCCACGCGGCGCTCGCCGTCACCGGCACCCGTGACCCGGAGATGCTGCACGCCTACCTCTACAGCCGGGCGCAGAGCGTCATGGGCGGCACGTCGCAGATCCAGAAGAACATCATCGCGGGCCGGATCCTCGGCCTGCCGGCGAGCTGACCGGGACGAGAGGCGGACGACGGTGTCAGACCACCTGTACGACCTGCCGGACGAGATCCAGGTCCGGGCCGACGGCCCGATCCGGATCATCACGCTGAACCGGCCGGACCACCTGAACGCGGTCAACCACGAACTGCACCTCGGGCTCGCGAAGGTGTGGACGCAGCTCTCCGAGGACCTGGACGCCCGGGCCGCGGTGCTCACGGGCGCCGGGCGGGCGTTCTCGGCCGGCGGCGACTTCGGCTACCTGGACCGGCTGCGCCAGGACCCAGAGCTGCAGCGGCTGACGATCATGCATGGCCGGGAGATCGTGCTGGGCATGGCGCGCTGCCGGGTGCCGGTCGTGGCCGCGGTCAACGGCCCGGCGGCGGGCCTCGGCTGCAGCCTGGTCGCGCTGTCCGACATCGTCTACCTGGCCGAGAAGGCTTACCTGCTCGACCCGCACGTGCAGGTCGGCCTGGTGGCGGCCGACGGCGGCCCGCTCACCTGGCCGCTGCACACCAGCCTTCACTGGGCCAAGGAGTACGCGCTCACCGGGGCGAAGATCTCCGCCGAGCGCGCGCTGCAGATGGGGCTGGCGAACCACATCGTCGCCGACCCGTTCGCCGACGCCCTCGAGTGCGCGAAGCGGATCGCCGGCCTGCCTCGCCAGGCCGTCGAGTCGACGAAGCGGCTGCTGAACATCCACCTCGAGCGGGCGGTGCTCGCGAGCCTCGACTACGCGACGAACGCCGAGGAGCAGTCCTTCAAGACGCAGGACTTCGCCGACATCGTCGCGAAGCTCACGAGCAAGTCCTGAGCGGGTCCTGACCCCGGCGAGGGGATCCCCTCGCCGGGGCGGTAGGCGCCTCGTTCCAGCAGACGCCTCGTTCCGGCAGACGCACGACGACCCGGGCCGAGCGGGCCTGGTCGTCCCGCCACCCGCGGTCCGCGGACGGCGCGCAGACGTAGCTGACGCTTTTCCCCGATCGGTTCGGAGGGTGACGACCGATGCGACGCACGGTCTACGGTTCAGAGCACGAGGCCTTCCGGGCGGCGGTCCGGACCTTCTTCGAGAAGGAAGTCATCGCGCACTACGACGAGTGGGAGGAGCGCGGCATGCCGCCGCGCGACTTCTACAACAAGTGCGGCGACCTCGGCATCCTCGGCCTGGGCATCCCGGAGGAGTTCGGCGGCGGCGGCGCCTCCTACCTGTTCAACGCGGTCGTCGCGGAGGAAGCCGGGCGGCTCGGCATCGGGCTGGGCCCGCTGCGCATCCACTGCGACATCAGCGTGCCGTACTTCGTCGACCACGCGAACGACGAGCAGAAGGCCCGCTGGCTGCCGGGGCTCGCCAGCGGCGAGCTGGTCTGCGCACTGGCGCTGACCGAGCCGGGCGCGGGCTCGGACCTCGCGGGCTTCGCGACCAGCGCGCGGCTCGACGGCGACGAGTACGTGGTGAACGGCTCCAAGACGTTCATCACCGGCGGCCTGAACGCCGACGTCTTCCTCACCGCGGTCAAGACCGACCCGACCCAGCGGCACGCCGGGCTGTCGCTCCTGGTCATCGACGCGGACACCCCCGGGGTCTCCCGGGGCGCGCCGATGAAAAAGATCGGCCTGCACATCCAGGAGGCGTGCGAGATCTTCTTCGACGACGTCCGGGTACCGGTGGCCAACCTGCTCGGCGAGGCGGGCAAGGGCTTCACCTACCTGACCTCCCACCTGCCGCAGGAGCGGATGTCGATCTCCGTCAACGCGCAGGCGTCGGCGGCGTCCGTGGTGGCGCAGACGGTCGAGTACGTCAACGGCCGCAAGGCGTTCGGCAAGGCGCTCAGCCACTTCCAGAACACCAAGTTCGTGCTGGCCGGCTGCGCGACCGAGGTGGAGGCCGGCTGGGCGATGCTCGACCGCGCGCTGGTCGCGCTCGACGCGGGCGAGCTGACCCCGACCGACGCCGCGAAGGTCAAGCTGTTCGTCACCGAGATGCAGGGCCGCGTCACCGACGCCTGCCTGCAGCTGTTCGGCGGCTACGGCTACATGACCGAGTACCCGGTCGCCCGCGCCTGGGCCGACGCCCGCGTCGGGCGCATCTACGGCGGCTCCAGCGAGATCATGAAGACCATCATCGCCAAGGAGCTCGGCCTGTAATCTCACCGGCGCGAATCCCAAATCATGGCTACGACCAGGTTTGTCCGTGACTTCCGGCATCTTTCGCGATTTCCTGGTTTTCGTGTGGCTGACGGTCCAGAGACGGTCCCACCAGCCCCGAACGAGAACGGCCCCGACCGAAGCCGGGGCGTCCTCGAACCCGTGGTATTGGGCTAGCTGGCATAGCGGGTGATGTCTCCGACCCGACACACGTAGGGACCGGTGGCGTCTTCCAGGCTGGATGTCTCCTCCACGCTCTGCTGGCCGGGTGCCAGATTGCTGACGGAGACAAGCCCAGTGCCAATCTGCGTTTTTCCGTCCGGTGATTCCATCAGGATAGTGATGATGTAGTTCGACGCCTTGGAGCTGTGGTTGGTGACGGTGACCGCCGCCGCTGCCCAGCCGGCTTCGTCGGGTGCGCATGCAGTGATCACGACGTCTTCGGAGTGTTGCAGGTTTCCGCCGCCAAAGGTGGCTGGCTGGGTCGCGCTGCCGACGACGACTGGCCTCGGTGACGAGGACGCGGCCACTTCCTTGGCAGCTTTGCCGATGGATGTGCCGACGATTGCCGCGCAGGACACCGCGCCGACGACGAACAGACCAAGGGCGAGCCACAGCGGCCACAGCCGCACCCAGACCGACTTCTGCCGTGGTGGCTGTGGTTGGTAGGGCGGGTAGCCGGGTGGCGGGGTGTATCCCTGCTGCGGATGCCATGGGCCGGGTGGCGGCTGCGTCATCGTATGGACCCCCGTGTGATGTAGGCCATACACGGTAGTAGCAGATCGTCTACGGCGACAGAGGGTGGATGGTCAGGGCGGACCGCCGCTACCGGTTGGCAAGACGGCGTTGCAACTCGACGTGCCAGAACTGGTAGACCGCGTCCGCCTTACGTGGGGCGCATCGCTTCTCATAGGCGTTGGCCAGGAACGCCATTGGTTCCGAGGTCTGGCGTTGGCCGGCCACGTGGCACGATGGAACATCGCTGGTGGCTGGCCGTTCCTGGGATCGGTCCATGGGCTGTGGTGCCGGACGAGGGGTGTTTCGGCACCATGGCCACTGGGATCATGGATGGAACACACCATAGGTCATGCCTCGCCGCGGCCAGAGGAGCGTCAACGCCGTACTGCCTACTGGTTCGGTGGACTCGGGGGCGTGGCGCCGGCCGTTCGCCCGGGAGCGGCCCTCCTCCTGTCCGGTCCTGGGGTCGGGCCATGAGCCGTGGTTCCGAACAAGGAGGTTCTCGGCACCATGGCGCCTGGGATCATGGTCGAACACCCCACAGGTCATGACCAGCCACTCGTCAGGGCCGCCCCGCTCGCCGGTCACGAGGTTTCCCTTAGGTCTGGGGGAGCCGGTGACGCGTGGCAAGCCAGAATCGGTCAGCACGAACATCCCTGGTATCTGACCCAGCCCGACCATTGGTCCGGCCTCAAGCCCCGCGGGGCGCATCCCGTCCCCGACGAGCGGTGGAAGGAGTGGCCCGTGCCGCAAGCCCGCCTCCGAACGGCGCGCCTCGAACTGGTGCCCTTGGCCGACGAGCACTTGCCATACGAGATCGAGCTCGACTCCGACCCCGAGGTGATGCGCTACATCGCCCCGCGGGCGCGCACGGCGGACGAGGTCAGGCAACGCCACCAGATCCGGCTCGCGCTGGCCGCCCAGGGCGACGGACGGGGGCTGTGGGCCGGGTTCGGGACGGCGGGATTCATCGGGCTGTGGATGCTCATGCCGCCGGAAAGCCTGGCGCGGCGGGCCGAGCCCGGTGTGGCGGAGCTGGGCTACCGCCTGCTACGCCGGCACTGGCGCCGGGGATACGCGCGCGAGGGCGCGGCGGAGTTGGTCCGCCACGGCTTCGCTGACCTGGAGCTGAACCGGATATTCGCGGAGACGATGGCGGTCAACGCGGCGTCCCGGGCCACGATGGCGTCGGTCGGCCTGAGGTATGTCCGCACCTTCCACCCGGAGCTCGCTGAACCCGTGGCCGGCTACGAGCACGGCGACGTGGAGTACGAGCTTCACCGCGCCACCTGGCTGGCTGGCCCTAGCCCTGCGGACTCGTCCTGAGCTGCGGCCAGAGCTAAGCGCGTATCCAGAAGTCCTGCACGTAACCCGGAGTGAGGTCGCGGGCGTGGAGGAGTGGCGACACCGGCCTCG
>NZ_JADWYU010000083.1:0-17601 GCF_016786325.1 Frankia nepalensis
GATCACGGCCTGGCCGTGATCCCCGGCCCCGCCCTAGGATTCCGCGCCCGCGGCGCGGGCCCGCCCGGGACCTACTGGCCGCACTTCTCGTCGACCCACTCGGCCAGTTGGGCCCTGGGGTTGACCGCGTTCGGGTCCTTGGCGACCTGGTCCGCGAGATCGCGGATGTTCTCCTCGGGAGCGAGGTCGCGCACGATGAGCGCGACGAGCCTGGCCCGCTCCGGGTTCTCGGCGATCTCGCCCGGGTCCACGTCGATCTCGGCACAGACGACGTCGAGACTGGCCTTGCGGGTCTCCTCGGAGATCTGGCCGCAGCCGACGCCGCCGGCGCTCACCGCCAGCGCGGCGAGCGCCCCGGCGAGCACCGGTGGGCGCCGCCGTGCCCGGGCGGAGGCACCGCGTCGGGGTGACGTGACGGCTCGTTCCGACAACGTGACGACTCTCGTAAAGCGTGGCCTCATATCGGCACAATGCCATCTCCGCCCCCCGTGATCGCATCCGGTGTCTGACGGGGGACTACCGTTCAATCTCGTGCGGATCGCGACGTGGAACATCAACTCAGCCAAGGCCCGGCAGGCACGGCTGATCGAGTGGCTTGACCGCGCCCAGCCCGACGTGGTGTGCCTGCAGGAGACAAAACTCGACGACAACGCGTTTGCCGAGAACTTCGACGAGGACCTGTTTCGGCGGGGCTACGCGTACGCCCATCACGGCGACGGACGTTGGAACGGGGTCGCGCTGCTGTCCCGGATCGGCCTCGACGACGTCGAACGCGGCCTGGCCGGCGGGCCTGGTTTCCCGGACCCCGAGCCACGGGCGGTCGCGGCCACCTGCGGCGGCGTCCGGATCTGGTCGTTGTACGTGCCGAACGGGCGCGCCCCGGACGATCCGCACTACGCCTACAAGCTGGAATGGCTGGCCGCGCTGCGCGGCGTGCTCGCCGAGTCCGCGCCGCGACAGCCGATCATGGCCTGCGGGGACTTCAACATCGCCCCGACGGACGCCGACGTCTGGGACCCGGCGGACTTCGTCGGGGCCACGCACGTCACCGAGCCGGAGCGCTCGGCGCTCGGCGCGCTGACCGACCTCGGCCTGGTCGACGTGCTGCGGGCCCGCTGGCCCGACGACGTCGTCTATACCTATTGGGACTACCGAGCGCTGTGCTTCCCCAAGAACATGGGGATGCGGATCGACCTGACGCTGGCGAGCGCCGACGTCGCGGGGCGGGTCGCCGCGGCGTGGGTCGACCGGGCCGCCCGCAAGGGGACGGGCACCTCCGACCATGCCCCGGTGGTCGTCGACCTCGACACCGCTCCCGACGGCGACGTCGGCCCGATGGTCCCGCCGCCGTCCAGCAGGGGCTCGTCCGGTCGTGGCTCGTCCGGCAGGGGCTCGTCCAGCCAGGGCTCGTCCAACCGGAGTGGCTCCGAGCGTGCCGCGGCCACGATCCGCCGCAAGTCCGCGCCTTCACCGGCGACGACCACCGAGGACGGCGCCTGAGGCCAGCGCCGCGCGAAACCGTCGCGGCCGGGCCGCGCGAGGGCCGGGCACCCGTCGTCTGGGTGCCCGGCCCTCGCCGTGCGGAGATCAGGCCCGCTCGCCGCCGTCCGCCGGGAGCTCGGCCCGCGCCGCGCCGTCGGGCGTGGCCTCGGAGACCGGGATCTCGGCGGGCCTGGCCCCGGCGGTCACCGGGACCCGGGTCGCGACCGGCGCGGCCGCCGCGCCCGGCAGGCGGACGGACAGCACGCCGCGGTCATAGGTCGCGGACACCCGGTCGGCGGCGACGCGCTCCGGCAGCGAGAACTCGCGACGGAACGAGCCGTGCCACCGCTCGCGGCGGATCCGGCCGCCCTCGCTGGACTCGGCCGCCTCGCCGCGCTCGCCACGCACGACCAGCCGGCCGTGCTCGATCTCGACCGTGACGTCCTTCTCCACGTCCACGCCCGGCAGCTCGATGTTGACCACGACGTCGTCCCCGTCGGCGACGACGTCGGCGGACGGCACGACATCACCGAACGCAGCCCGGCCCGCGCCGGTGGCCCGCGCTACTGGCACGAGGCCCGCGCGCTGCACCCGAGGCCGGGGACCGAACGAGCTCCGCACGATCGCGTCGAACTCACGGTCCAGGCGGCCCAGCACGGCGAACGGGTCCCACAGGTAGGTGCTCATCATGATCGCCTCTCTGCCTCCCCGGTCCCTCCCGGGATCCTGAGTTGAGCCTAGCAGACTCAGCTTCCTGAACGAAGCTTGAGTCAGGATCATTCCAGCGATCAAGAGCAAGTTTCGCGCGGGCAGTGGTGACAGCAAGGTCCACCGACGCCTCACCGGCGAACGACCGACCCGTTCGCGAACTTCGCGAGGTGGTGGACGCGCCGGGCCCGCCCGGCCGGACGGCCACGGGCGGCCCACCGGCGGCACCCGATGCGGCGGCCGTCACACCCGGGCGGGATCGACACGTAGCGAGTCCACCGGAGCGCTGGCAGTAGCGGGTTGCGTGAGAAAAGTAACCAGCCAGTCATAGCAGGCGGTCAGTGCACTACATGGGCACACCTGCAGCTAATGCTTCTATTGCCGGCTTAAACCACAGACAGTCAGGTGACCCACCGAAGACCCATTATTCGGGCGCGAGGAAAATGAAGGACATATAACCGGTAGACGGATGGGGATCCGGAACCGGTCGCCCGGTGCGCGGGCGTGGATCCAGGTGGGAAGACAGGCAACGAGATGGATCGATCTTCCGAGGGCGGTGCGGCGATGACCTGGTCGGCGGAGGGGGCAGCGAGCAGGACGGACCCGAACCCCCTGGAAACCAGCGGATCAGTCGCGGGGTCCTGGCGACCGGTCGAAGCCCTGGCGACCGACTCCTCAAGAGGCAAGTTCTCCGCGACCGGTGTACCGTTCCGGCCGCTGGAGCCCGCCGACCTCGAAAGCTCGATCTCGGCCCGGTTCCGCGCCGTCGCCCGGATGCTTCCGGGCGTGCCCGCGCTGGTCTCCCCCGGCCACTCGCTCACCTTCGCCGAGGCCGACGCCCGCGCCGACCAGGCCGCCGCGGTACTGCTCGCCGAACTCGGTGCCGGCGACGAGCCGGTGGCCACGCTGCTGCCGCACAGCGTCGGCGGTCTGGTCGGGATGCTCGCCGCGCTGCGCACCGGCCGGCCGCTCGTGATGCTCGACCCGATGGTCCCGGCGGCGCGGCTCGGACAGATCCTGCGTCAGTCCGGCGCCGTCGGCTGCCTCACCGACCCGGCCGGCCGCCCGGTCCTCGAAGAGGCCGGCGCCACGGTGCCGCTCCTCGACCTCGAAGAGGTCGAGGCCCACCCAGCCGCGGCGGCCACCGTCGGCGGGCTCTCCCCGGCGGGGACGCCGTTCCCCGGCGACCTCGGCGGCGCGGACGCGGTGGCCGCCGTCGTGTTCACGTCCGGCTCCACCGGCGAGCCGAAGGGGGTCGTCTGGACGAACGGCACCCTGGTCAACGACGCCTACGCCGGCATGCTGGCGCTGGGTTTCGCCCCGGGCGACCGCGCCGCGCTGGTGTTGCCGTACGCGTTCGCCGCGGGCTTCACGGTCGTCGGGTTCGCGCTGCTCAACGGCGTCGGGCTCTACGCGTACGACCCGCGCTCGCTCGGCATCCGCGACCTGCCCGACTGGATCACCAGCAACGAGCTGACCACCCTGCACACCACGCCGTCGCTGCTGCGGTCCCTGGTCGGCGCCCTCGACGACGGCGCCGAGCTGACGAGCCTGCGGCTCGTGACCACCTGCGGGGAGGCCGTCTACGGCGGCGACATCGCCGCGATCCGGCCGTACCTGCCGCCCACGGCCGTCTACACCAACTGGTCGGGCTCGTCGGAGGTCGCCTCGCTGGCGTTCTTCGAGATCGCGCCCGGCGAGCAGATCCCCGAGGGGACCATTCCGGCCGGCTGGCCGGCCGCCGGCAAGGACGTGACGATCGAACGCGAGGACGGCGGTGTCGTCCCGGCCGGCGAGACAGGTGACGTCGTCGTCTCCTCCCACTTCCTGGCCGCCGGCTACTGGAACGCGCCGGAGCTGTCGGCCGCCAAGTTCAGCCGGCTGCCCGACGGCCGGCTGCGCTGCGCGACCGGTGACCTCGGCCGGTTCGAGCCCGACGGCCGCCTGTTGCTCCTGGGCCGGCGGGACGCGGCGGTGAAGGTCCGCGGCTACCTGGTCGAGCCGAGCGAGATCGAGTCGGCGCTGCTGGCGCTGCCGGAGATCGCCGAGGCGGTGGTCGTCGCGGTGCGCAACCCCCCGGAGCCGAACCGGCTCGTCGCCTACATCGTCCCGCGCGCCGGTGACACGACGCTGTCGGCCGCGGCCATCCGCCGGAAGCTGCGGATGAAGCTGCCGACCTGGATGGTGCCCGCGAGCATCGTGCCGCTGCCGGCGCTGCCGCGCACCGAACGCGGCAAGGTCGACCGGCGCGCCCTGCCGGAGCCGCCCGCGCGGTCGGGAAGCTTCCGGATACCCGAGACGCAGTGGGAGATGCTGCTCGCCGACCTGTGGTGCCGCGTGCTGGAGCTCGAGCAGGTGGGCGTCGACGACGACTTCATCGAGCTGGGCGGCGACTCACTGGCCGCCGAGGAGCTGCGGACCCTGATCGCCGAGGAGGTCGGCGTCCGGCTGCCGGTGACGGCGCTGGTCGACGCCCCCACCCTCGGCGAGTTCGCGCGCAAGGTGTCGGTCGCGCAGCGCTCCGGGCCGGCACATCCGACGATCGTGCCGCTGCGGGCCGGCGGCACGCGCCCGCCGCTGTTCTGCGTGGCCGGCGCCGCGCAGCTGGCGCTCGCCTACCTGTCGCTGGCTCGCCACCTGGGCGACGACCAGGGGGTCTACGCGTTCCAGGCACATGGCTTCGAGCAGCGCGGCATACCGGACTGGTCGGTAGAGCGCGCCGCCCGGCGCTTTGTGCAGCTGATGCGGGTCATCCAGCCCTACGGGCCCTACTACGTGGTCGGGCACTCGCTCGGGGGCCTGATCGCGCTGGAGATGGCCCAGCAGCTGGCCGCGGCCGGTGAGGAGGTGGCGCTGCTGACCCTGCTGGACAGCTACCTGCCGGCCTCGCTGCGGCTCGCCGGGGACGAGGAGGCGGCGCGGGCCGACGGGGCGCGCCAGGAGGCCGTTCCCCCCGCGCAGGCGAGGGACACGGTGGCGGACACCTACCGGCGGCGGATGCGCTCGCTCCGCAAGGTCCTGCTGCCAGAGGACCCGCGCAACCTGTTCAACAAGGACACGCTGCTGCGCATGGCCCAGCTACCGCTCACCGGTCTGCTCGTGCTCCCCGGCCTCGACGAGTTCGACGCCTTCTTCGCGCATGGGCGGATGCTGGAGCGGTACTACCGGCCGAAGCCATGGGCCGGGCGGGCGCTCGTCTACCGGGCGATGCACAACCCGGACCCCGCGAAGGCGTGGTCGCGCTACCTGACCGGCAGCCACGACTACCACGACGTGCCGACCGAGCACTTCTCGATGATGCGCGAGCCGCACATCGTCGACATCGCGAGGGGCATCCGCGCCGAGATGGACAGCCTCATCGAGAGGCACGCCGCGGTCGGCACGCGGCGCGGCCGCTGACCCGCGGCGGCGCCGCGTGACCGGCGCGGCTCAGCACGACCGGTACGGCTCAGCGGCCCTGGTAGCGGGGCGGGCGGCGTTCGGTGAAGGCGGTGACGGCCTCCGCGAGGTCGTGGGACGGCAGGAAGGCCGCGTTCCAGGCCGCGACGTAGCGCAGCCCGGCGGCGACCTCGGGCCCCCGGGCGACGTCGAGGATCTCCTTGATGCCCTGAACGACCAGCGGCGGGTTGGCCGCGGCCTCGTCGGCGAACGCGTGCGCCGCGGCGAGCGCCGCCGCCGGGTCGGGCAGCACGTCGCCCACCAGGCCGATCCGCTCGGCTCTGGCGGCGTCGATGTCCCGGCCGGTCAGCGCCAGCTCACGCAGGTGGCCGTCGCCGATGATCGCGGGCAGCCGCTGCAGGCTGCCGAGGTCGGCGACGATCGCGACCCGGACCTCGCGCACGCTGAACCGGGCGTCCGCGCTGGCATAGCGCACGTCGCAGGCGGCGGCGAGGTCGACGCCGCCGCCGACGCACCAGCCGCTGATCGCGGCGGCGACCGGCTTGCGGCAGTCGGCGACCGCGTCGACCGACCGCTGCAGCCTGCGGATCTTGCCGAGCAGCGCGGTCCTGGCGGCGGCGAGCCCGCCGTCCGCGGCGCCGGTCGAGCCGATGTCGCCGAGCATCGACGTCAGGTCCAGGCCGTAGGAGAAGTTCCGCCCGGAGCCGGTGACGACGACCGCGCGCACCGAGTCGTCGGCGTCGAGGGCGGCGAAGACCTCGGGCAGCTCGCGGAAGAAGTCGGGGCCCATGGCGTTGCCCTTGCCCGGGCCGAGCAGCGTGACCTGGACGACCGAGCCGTCGGCGCTACGCCGCTCGACCCGCAGCGACGTCAGCGCGGCCGCGGTCGGGTAGGCCACCAGCTCCCCCGCCAGCCCCGCGGCCGGGGTGTCGGTCTCGCGCTCGCCAGTCGTGGTCATCCGGCGCCTCCCAGCGGTCCAGGGCCTCGGGCGGGACCGGCCGGCCCAGCCCGTGCCCACCGTCGCACACCGGGCGGCCACGGCGCGCGTCCTTCGCCGTCGAACGCCGCCGGCCCGGGCTCGCGCTGGGGCGCGTGCCCGGGCCGGGTCTGTGCGGACGCGCGGTCCGCTACTTCTGGTCCTCCTCATAGATGACGCTGACGTTCTCGTAGCCGAGGGCGCCGAGCAGGCCCTGCAGCATCGACGTCGTGTTCGCCTTGCCCAGTGCGATGATCTGGCCGTCAGCGGCCGCGGCGGCGGTCATCTGCTCGGTGGCCTTGATGTAGAGGCCCTGGTCGGTGCTCTGCCCACCGAACAGGCCGCCGATCCGGTCGAGCGCGCCGCGCTGGCGGGCGACGACGTAGCTGCGCTCGAAGTCCATCTGGGGCTTGCTGAGCGTCGGCGCGGGCAGCCGGATCGTCACCGTCTTGCCGTCCTCGGAGACGATGATCCGGTCGACGTCGAGGCCGCCGAAGTTCACCACCGCGTCGACGGTGCCGATGCCGACGAACAGCACCCGCTCGCCCTTGAGCGAGGACGGGATCCACTTGGTGTCCTCCTCGACGTCGACGACGACCTCGAAGTGGCCACTCGCCGCGTGGTAGTCGCTGAGGTCCTCCAGCGACCGCAGCACGGCCGGCGAACTGCGGTCGATCTCCCGCTCCTTGAAGGGGTTCAGCGATGGCCGCCAGCCCGCGACGAAACTGACCAGGCCGGCGGCGACCACCAGCACGAGCAGTAGCGCCAGGATTCTGAACAAGGCACCTGGAGAGGGCAGCCGTGGAATCCGGCCGCCGCGACGGGAACTCGTCTCGCCGTCGGTAGACATATCCCCACCTTTCGTAGCTGTCGCGACCCCGTCTTCGGGGAGAGGCAGGGTGTCGGGCGACCTCTTGGTCGACCGGCCGGACTCGTCGCTCATGGCGCGAGAAGTACCCAAAATCCCTGCCATCACGCAACTTCGTCACCAGGAGGACAAGACAAAGACCACCCGTCTGGGCGGGGTATCACCCTCTAATGGGCTCGGTCCGGGGAGCGGCCGACCTCGGCTCGGCCGGCCGGTCAGGCCCTGGCGGACCCAGCCCGGGAACGCGGGTCGAGAGCCAGCGCGATCGCGGTGCGGTCGTCGCTGGGACGGCCAGGGGCATGCTGGCGGACGGCCGCGAACACGTCCTCGAGCAGCTGGCCGGGCGGGCGGCCGTCGACGCGGACCAGCTCCTCGACGAGGCGCGACCGGCCGAACAGCCGGTTGTCGCCGTCGCGGGCCTCGATGAGCCCGTCGGTGTAGACGAACAGCACGTCACCGGGGTCCAGCCGCAGCCTGCCCAGCCGCCAGGCGCCCGGCTCGGCTACCAGGCTGGACATCAGCGGCCCGGTCGAGGCGAGCGGCTCCACGTCGCCCGGCTTCGCCAGGTGGTCGAGCGCCTCCTCGTCGTCCAGGTCGAGGAAGCTCGCGAGGCCCGCCTCCTCGTCCGGGTCGTCCTCCAGGTAGGTCCGGGTGCCCGCGCGCAGCACGAGCGCGTCCGGGTGGCCCGCGTTGGCGTAGACCACCTCGCCGCCGCCCGGGTCGACCAGGGCCACCAGGGCGGTCGCGAACGTCTCCCCGGTGTCGCCAAGCGCCTCGACGACCCACTGCACCGCCGTCGCCGGCTCCGCGCCGCGCGACAGCGCCGCGGTGAGCAGCTGCTTGAGCCGCAGCGCGAAGACGCCGCAGGTGGCGCCATGGCCGGCGACGTCTCCGACGACGACCGCGACCCGGCCGTCCGGCGTCTCGAAGGCGTCGAACCAGTCGCCCGCGAGCTCGCCCTCCGCCGGGTCGACCCGGCCGCGCAGCTCCAGGCCGGCGGTGTCGCGCAGCGACGACGGCGTCAGCGCGTCGCGCAGCGCGAGCACGGCCGGGCCCTCCTGGGCCAGCGCCTCCCAGAAGCGCTCGTTCTGGCGGACCAGGCTCACCAGCTGGGCGCGCATCGCCTCCACGTTGCCGGCGAGATCGACGATCTCGCGCGGGCCGACGGCCGGGATGGTGGTGTCGTGGCGGCCGGCGGCGACCGCGTTCACCGCGAAGCGCAGTTCGTTGATCGGCACGATCAGCCAGCGCCGGGACAGGATCAGCAGCAAGGCCGCCATCGCGAGCAGCAGGACGACGACCGTGCCGAACGAAGTGAGCAGCAGATTCGAGGAGGCCTCGACCCTTTGGGCCGCATCCGCCTGCTCCACCGCGATCTCATCCTTGAGATCCCTGATGTCGGTGCCGATCTGGTTGAAGCGGGTGTCGCTGTCCTGGCCGAGCTCGAGGGCCTGCGCGACCGCGGGCTGGCCCTTCGCCATCGCGCTCAGCTCCGGCACGACGACGGCGTCCTGCCAGCGCTGGTAGGACGTCCTCAGGTTGTCGACGAGGGCGAGCAGATCGGGGAAGTCGGCCAGCACCGCGCGCAGCGCGGTGGCGCGCTTGTCGATGTCGGTCAGGGCGGCGTAGTAGGGGTCGAGCAGCGCGCGGTCCGAGCCGTCGGAGATCATGTAGCCCCGCAGCGCGCTGCGTTCCCGGACGATCGCCGTGTGCAGCTCCGCGGCGATGGTCTCGGCCGGGTCGAGCCGGTTCTTGCGCTCCGCGGCGGCGTGGTTGGCCCGCACGGACGAGTAGACGGCGAGCAGCAGCGTGAGCCCCACCAGGACAACCGCCACCACGACGACGATCCGGGTGCCGTGCCGCAGACCCGCCGACTCGCGCACGCTCGCCCCTTCGGCATCCTGGCGTCGGCGGCGCGTCCGCCGGCGCGTGGAGAAGACCCGCCCCGTTCCCGGGACACCCGCGTCCTGAGACTCTTCCGCCCGCCACCCATCTCACAGTCCACCGACCGTCGGGCGGACATTGTGGGTCATTGTGGCTGCTGGCGTGGCGCGCGGACACTGCCGGTCGGCACTGGTGACCAGGGGTCACCAGGTGGTAGTGCACAGAAGCCGTGGTGGACCGGTCGCGTGCCGTCACCGGTACGGCGAACGCCGAAGCGGGTAGGTCCTTCCCGCACGCACCCACCGTCTCGGTCCGGCCGGCCGGCACCCGCCGGCCGGACCGGGACCTCGCTCCCGGGAGGACCGTTCCCATGACGCCCGGCGAGCGTGGCCAGGGACCCACAGGCCGACACCGCTGGGCCAGTCAGGACCGGGAACCGAGCCGGTCGGTGTTCCCGCACCTGGAGAACCTGCGGCTTCCGCACCCGTTGCTCGGGCACACGCACCTGCCACACCCGCACATGCCACACCTGCACCTGCCACGCCGCGACCCACATCGCGAGCCGGCCGCGGGCCTGGGACGACGGCCAGACGCGGCGATCTGGACCCGCGGCCTGACGAAGGTGCACGAAACCCGCACCTCGGTCGACCATCTCGACCTGGACGTCCCCCTCGGGGCCCTGTCCGGGTTCGTCGGCCCCAACGGCGCCGGCAAGTCGACGACGCTGCGGATGCTGCTCGGGCTGGTGCGTCCCACCGAAGGCGTGGGCTACGTGCTCGGCGAGCCGGTCAGCCACCCGGAGCGCTACCTCTCGCACGTCGGCGCCCTGATCGAGGGGCCGACGTTCCACCCAGGGCTGTCCGGCCGGGAGAACCTGCGCCAGCTCGCCGTGCTGCGCGGCGTCGACAAGCGCCGCATCTACGAGGTGCTGCGGCTGGTCCGGCTCACCGGCCGGGCCGGCGACCCGTTCGCCACCTACTCGCTCGGCATGAAGCAGCGGCTCGGCATCGCCGCCGCGCTCCTGCCGGACCCCGAGCTGTTGATCCTCGACGAACCGACCAACGGGCTCGACCCGGCCGGCATCCGGGAAATCCGGGCACTGCTGCGCGAACTCGTCGACGGGGGGATGACGGTCTTCGTCTCCAGCCACCTGCTCTCCGAGGTCGAGCAGATCTGCGACCACGTCGTGATGATCCGCGGCGGGCGGCTGCTGTTCCAGGGCAGGATCCAGGAGCTGCTCGGCGCCGGGGACCCGCGGATCCTGCTCTCCCCGGAGCGCGGCGCCGACGCGCGCCGGCTGCTCACCGTCCTCGCCGAGGACGGCGTGCGCGCCGAGATCCGCCTGGACGGCCCGCCGACCGTGGCGGCCGGGTCCTGCGACCAGCGCATCGTCGTCGTCGCGCACGCGCCGGAGCGGATGGCCGCCGACCTGAACCGGGCCGCGATGCGCGCCGGTATCGTGCTGCGCGGCCTGCGCACCCACCGGCCGAACCTGGAGGAGACGTTCCTGCGGGCCACCGGCGTCACCGACGCCGATTCGACGGACCCAGCCGACCAGGCGGACCCAGCCGACGGGGTGTACCCGAGCGATGGGGCGCACCCGGCCGAATCCGACCGTGCCGGCCCCACCGCGGCCCGACGGGCCGGGGCGGGACGGCGCCGGGGAGGTCGATAGATGATTCGCGCGTTCCTCGCCGAGTGGCTGCCACTGGGACGACGGCGGTTCGTCGTCGGCACGTTCAGCGCGACGGCGGCCGTCGCCGCGCTGGGTGCCGTACTGACGTTCCTGTCCACCGGCACACCCGAGTACTACGCCGACACCCCGCATCCGGGGCGGCTGGCCTCGGCGTCCGGACTGGTCCAGGGGCTGAACGCGATCAGTATCCTGCTCGGCGTCGTCGGGCTCTGCGTGGTCGCGGCGTCGCTCGCCGGCGACTATGGCCGCGGCACGCTGCGCAACCAGCTGATGGCCCAGCCGCACCGGCTGCGGCTGCTCGCCGGCAAGTGCCTGGCGCTGGTGACGTTCCTCGCGCTGGTCGTGCTGGCGGCGGCCGTCGTCAGCGTGGCGCTGTCGTTCGCGCTCGCGCCGGTCAAGGGGGTGTCCACCGATGCGTGGACATCGGCCGCGGGGATGCGCGAACTCGGCAAGGGAGTGGCCAACAACCTGGTGAACGCCTGGGGGTTCGGCGTCCTCGGCGCGCTGGCCGCGATCGTGTTCCGGTCGCCGGCGGCGTCGATCTCGGTCGGGCTCGCCTACGTGCTACCGGTCGAGATCATCGTCGCCGGTATCTGGGAGCCCTCCGGGAGCTGGCTGCCCGGCCAGCTCCTCCAGGACATCGCCAACGGGGGCCACGGCTATGCCACGCCGTACGCCGACGCCGGCCTGCGTGTCCTCGCCTACGGGCTGGTCGCCGCCGTCATCACCGCCCTGCTGTTCCGCTACCGCGACGTGACCTCCTGACCGAGGCCGGCCCGCCGGGCCGCCCGCGGCCGGGGCGCCGGTCGCGGGCACCGTCGCGGGCAACGTCGAGAAGGCGACGCGGGAGCCGGCAAGCGACAGCCTCCGGCGTCCGGCCGGCTCCAGCCCGCCGGTGGGCACCGGCTCGGCGGGCCTGGCGCCGTCCGCCCGGCCGGCGCCGGCTCGGCCGTCCGCCACGACGGCCTCGAAGGGCTCGCCGGGATTGACGGGCACCGCCGCGGTGGAGCGGGCGAGATGGCGGTGATGCAGGCGGAAGACCAGCGCGCCGGCGACGGCGGCGGTGAACGCCTGGCACGCCAGTCCGGCGGCGGCGGTGCGCATCACCGCGCCGCCGGCGAGCGTCAGCACGACCGCGGTCAGCGGGGTGCAGGCGGCGAGCGCCCAGACGATCTTGCGATAGCCGGCGCCGAGCAGGTACGTCGCGAACATCAGGCTGACGGCCAGGTAGGTCATCGCCAGCGCGAGCACCCACAGGGACGAGGCCGCCCCGGCCAGGTCGGGCCCGAAGACCAGGGACAGGAGCTGGCGGCCGGCGATGGCGCCGACGGCGGCCAGGAACAGGCCGGGGGTGACCACGAAGACGAGCGCCATCGCCAGGGCCCGCCCGGCCGGCAGGCCCTCCCGCCTGCGCCGGGCCGCCTCGGGCAGCAGGAAGTTCGCCACCGCGAGCCCGATGAACACCGGCACCTTGCACGCCGTGGAGATCGCCGCGTAGTCGGCGACGCCGTCGGGGTTGCGCCAGCCCACGATGACGACGTCCATGTTCTGCAGCAGCGCGAGCGGTACCAGCGTGGCCAGCGCCACCGACGACTCCGCGATCAGGCTGTCCCTGGTCCGCCGTGGCGTCGCGGCGGCCGGCACCATCGGGATCGGGCCGGTGGCGGTCGGCGTCGGCGAGACGCTCGCGTCACCGCCGGCCAGCGACCGCCCGCTCGACGGGGAACGGGTGATGAGGGACGGGGTGCGGGCCGCCGCGAGCCGGGCATGCTCGCCACCGGCCAGGACACCGAGCACCAGCGCGAGTCCCGCCCCGTTCACTCCGAAGCCGGCCGAGACCAGGATGACGACGCAGCTGATCCGGAAACCCGACTCGAAGACCAGGTTGCGCGCGAGCGCCGGGTAGTTTCCCCTGGCCTGCAGCAGGCCGCGCTCGACGCACAGCCCGACCCAGATCGCCGCGGCGACCCCCGCCTCCGCGATGGCGACCGGGTGCGGGTAGGACAGCATCAGCGCGACCGGCTTGCACAGGGCGACCGACGCGGCGGACGCGACCAGGATCGCGAGCCAGGTCACGTTGCGTAGCTCGCGGATCCAGGCCCGACGGGCGCGGCGGGTGTCGCCGATCTGGGCGGACTCGCGGTGCACCGTGGCGGTCAGCACGGCGGTGCCGACGACCGAGAGAATCATGAAGATGTTCGTCTGGACGACGACGGCGCCATAGCTGTCCGGGTCGAGCACCCTGGCCAGCACCAGGTTCATCACCAGGTTGAAGCCATTCGCCGCGACCCCGGCCGCCGCCAGCGCCATTGGGCCGCGCAACAGCTCGGCGACGAGATCCCGCCGCATCGCGAGCGCCATCGGCCCCTCTCCGCGTCACCCGTCCGGCCGGCGTCTCCGGCTCCGGACCCGGGCAATCGTATGACTGCGCCTTTTCTACCGTCCGCTCGGACAGGAGCCCCGGGCCGCGCGCGGTCGAAATGGCTCACCGTGCGGCAGGCCGGCTGGTCTCGGCTAGTTTGTCGGGACGGACCGGCCCGCGGCGTCGAGCCGCCAGGCGAAAGCCATGCAGGAAGGCGAGGAGGCGCAATGCCCCATCCCACGCCCGGTGACGTGACCGGGCAGGCCGTCGCCGCCCTCGCCGGCCGGCATGTGGTCTTCCTCAACTGGCGAGACCTCGACCATCCCCAAGCCGGCGGCGCCGAGCTGTTCTGCCAGTCGGTCGCCGGCCGGTTCGCCGCCGCCGGCGTCGACGTCACGCTGCTGACCGCCCGTCCGCCGGGGCTGGCCGCGAAGGCGACGGTCGACGGAGTACAGGTGTGGCGCGGCGGCGGGACCTTCGGCGTCTACCCGTCGGTCCTCGCCCGGCTCGCCCGGCTCGCCCGCTCCGCGCGCGGCGTGGACGCGGTGGTCGACTGCCAGAACGGGATCCCGTTCTTCAGCCCGCTGGTCCTGCCCGCGGCGACGCCGGTGGTACAGGTCCTCCACCACGTCCACCAGAAGCAGTTCCCGCTGTTCTTTCCCGGCCCGGTCGCCAAGGCCGGGCAGTTGCTGGAGGCGCCTGGGAGCCGCTGGGTGTACCGGCGCCGCCCGCTCGCGGCCGTGTCCCCGTCGACGCGCGACGAGGCCAGGGCCGTGCTGCGCCTGCCAGGACCGCGGTTCCTGGTGCCCAACGGGGTGACGGCGCCCGCCGGCGACGCCCCCGTGCCTCCCCGCGCGGCGAGCCCGACGATCGTCTGTGTCGGCCGGTTGGTCCCGCACAAGCGGCTGCACCTGCTCCTCGAGGCGATCCCCGCTCTGGCGGCGCGTCACCCAGGCCTGGTGGTGCACCTCGTCGGCTCCGGGCCGGACCGGGAGCGGCTCGAGGCAAGGGCCGCCGAGCTGGGCATCGCGCAGGGCGGGCCGGACGGCGGCCCGGGCGGGCAGGCGGTGCTGCGCTGGCACGGCCACACCGAGGCCGCCACCAGGGACGCGTTGCTGGCCGGCGCGTGGCTGACGGTGAACCCGTCACATGGCGAGGGCTGGGGGCTGTCCGTGCTGGAGGCGAACGCGCTGGGTGTGCCAGCGGTCGCGTTCCGGGTCCCCGGCCTGCGCGACGCGGTCCTCGATGGCCGGACCGGCTGGTTGGTCGACTCCCCCGCCCGGCTCGCCGACACGATCGACGCCGCGCTGACCGAGCTGGGCGAGCCGGCCAGGGCCGCGGCGCTGCGGGACGGCGCGCGTGGCTGGGCGGCCGGGTTCAGCTGGGAGGCGAGCGCGGCGCTGCTCGCGACGGTCCTGTCCGGCGAGCTCGCCAGGGCCGGCCGACCGGACCACCGTCGCCCGGACGACGTCGTCACCCGTGCCTGGTTCCCGCTCGCTCAAGACGCGCCGCCGCCGGCGCTGCGCCGCACCGACCTGGTCTACCGGACCAGGCCCGACGACGCCGACGGCGGCCTGGGTCCTGGAGCCGTGGCGCTGCTCTACGGGGCGTCCCCCGCGGCGGCGCGGGCCGCGCTCGACCGGGCGGGCGTCGCCGCGGGCGCGGCCAGGCTGCGGGCCGCGACCGGCTCGGACCTGCTCGTCGGCACCGGCCGTGCCTGGGGTGCCGGCGGCGGCCACGACGCCCGGCCGGTGCCGGCCGGGCTGGGCGGCGGTCCCGAGGCCCACCGGCGGTAGCCGGGGGCAGGAGACCACGGGAGGAAAAGGAAACCGAGGAAGGAAGAAAAGGAGACCGAGGAGGAGGAAGGGGCTAGCCGAGGCCCGGGCCGACCCGCCGGGCGGCGACCGTGCCGTTGGCGTGGGGGTCTGCCGGCAGGACCGCGCCCTCACCGGCCGGTCCGCCGGGAGTCCGCTCGTCGCGGGCCCGGGAGGCGCCAGCCGGATCGTCGTGCCGGCCTGGGTAGCCGGTGAGCCCGCCGAGCGGCTCCACGGGCCGCGCCGCCGGCGGCCGGTCGGGCCGGTGGGTGTGGCGCCGGGCCCTCGCCAGGTCGACGATCATCGCCGGGGTATGCCGGATGATCCGGAACGTCCCGCCCGGTTCCTCGGTCCAGCGCACCGGTACCTCGACGATCCGGTAGCCCAGTGACCGGGCCAGCGAGAGCACCTCGACGTCGAAGCCGAATCCGGTCGCCCGCGACAGGCTGAACAGGACCTTCGCCTCGGCGTTCCGGAAGGCCTTGAAACCGCACTGGGTGTCGGCGATGTCGAGGTCGGTGATCGAACGGGCGAGCTGGTTGAACGCCCAACTGCCCAGCTGCCGGGTCCTGGTCCGGTCCGCGCCGACGCCGATCCGCCGCGAGCCGAGCGCGACCTCGGCGTGTTCCAGCGCGGCCAGCAGGGCCGGCAGATCGGACACGTCGGACGCGAGGTCCGCGTCCATGAACACGATCGCGTCACCGGCGGCGGCGGCCACCCCGACCCGGATCGCCGCGCCCTTCCCGCTGTTCCAGGGAAGCCTGATCACCCGGCTGCCGGGAAGGCTGCGCAACAGCCCCGCCGCGACCGCGGCGGTGCCGTCGAGGCTGCCGTCATCCACGATGATCACTTCCGAGCCGGGCACCTCGCGCAGCGCCGCGGTCAGCAGCGGCAGCGACCGTGGCAGCCGACGCGCCTCGTTGTAGGCAGGAATCACGACACTTACGGCCACGCGATCCACGCAGCACCTCCCGACCGCGTCGCGCGCGGGCACCCGCCTCGGACCACTCCTCGGGACAAGCCACTCAATCGTGGCAAACCTAACCTAAACCGGGAAGAGTTGCACCCTCCAGGCGGTCCCAGGGCGGCGTGTTGGCCGGATGATGACTTTGCAAACGGCACGGCGCCCCGATCCCGTGTCCGCAACGTCCACTATCGACCACATCGCGGAACATGATGCGTGCGGCTACCCGAATCGCGCCACAGTTGCCGACTCGCGGCGCACAATGACCGACACACCCGGTCTGGATACACGCCATGCGCTGTTCTAGCGCCTCCGAGTTCCCTCGGGAGGAAACACAATGTCTAGTACACCGGATGCCGCCCGACCAGGCGATGTCGGGCCGCGGCGGAGGAACCCGACGCCCGGGCAGGGGACGCCGACCCGCGCGGGGCCCGCGACCGGGCCACGGGATCCCGCCGGCGGCGGCCGGGACGGCCCGGCCCGGCCACCTGGCGGCACACGGTGGCGCCGGGGAGACAAAGGGGAGGACTCCGACGGCGCGCTACGCGGCCTCGTCGGCGGCGGGCGCAGCAAGCTGAGCCTCACCGCGGCCATGCGGGCACGCGACGTCGCCCAGCCGGACGCGGCCGACCTGGCCGAGGCCGAGGGGATCATCGCCGGGCGGATCAACGCCGACCGGGCACGGGCGGCGCGACCGACGCCCCGCCCGCCGCTGCCCGGCCGAGGAGCGTTTCGCCGCTCGCCAGCGCGGCCCGACCCTCGAGGCGGGCCGCGAGACACGGCCGGGCAGCGAGACACGGCCGGGCAGCGGGCTGACGGGCCTCAGACCACGGGCGGCGCGGACCCGTCCGACGGCACCGCAGGCAGCTCGCCGGTGCGCTCGTAGGCGGTCAGCATCCGCAGCCGGCGGGTGTGCCGGGACTCGTCGGAGAAGGGGGTCGCCAGGAAGACCTCGGCGAACCCGACGGCCTCGGAGACCTCGTGCATCCGCGCCCCGAGGCTCAGCACGTTGGCGTCGTTGTGCTGGCGGCCGAGGCGGGCGGTCTCCTCGCTCCAGGCGAGCGCCGCCCGCGCGCCGGCGACCTTGTTGGCGGCGATGGCCTCACCGTTGCCGGAGCCGCCGATGACGATGCCGAGACTGCCCGGCTCGGTGACGACGGCCGCGGCGGCGGCCATGACGAACGGCGGGTAGTCGTCGTCGGGGTCGTACTCGCTCGGCCCGTGGTCGACGGGGGTGTGGCCGAGCTCGGTCAGCCGCTCGATGAGGGCGGCCTTCAGGTGATAGCCGGCGTGGTCAGAACCGAGATGGACGCGCACGATGAGCCATCATGCCCGTCCGCGCGCCGCCGCGTCCGGCGGTGTCCCGGCGACGCGGTTAGGTGGGCGCGGGCCCGGGGGGGGGCCCCCCCCCCCCCCCCCCCGCCCGGCGGGGCGCCCCCCCCCCGGGG
>NZ_JADWYU010000083.1:17611-71300 GCF_016786325.1 Frankia nepalensis
GGGGGGGGGGCCTGGGGCGCGGCACCCCGGCGCGCGCGGGGGGCGCTCGGCTCCGCCGCGCCGGGCGCGGCGGAGTCGACCAGGCACGAGCGGAGTCAGGATTCCTGCTCGGCCAGCGGCCGGTCCACCGGTTCGGCGGTGGTGCCCGGGTGCAGGCGGACCAGCCCGCCAAAGGTCGGGTCGGCCCGCGCCGCCGGGGTCTCCAAGGTCAGGTTGTCGAAGGTCGGGCCCACGTCCCGGCTGCGCTTGAGCTCGTAGAAGCCCGGGGTCTGGACCACCAGCAGGAACCCGTCCCAGAGCCGGCCGGCCGCCTCACCGAGCGGCGTGGGTGTGATCACCGGGCCGAACAGCGCGACGTCGCCGACGGCGATCACCGGTGTGCCGACATCCATCCCGACCCGGCCGATCCCCTCGGCGTGGCTCGCGCGCACCGCCTCGTCGTACTCGGTGGACTCGGCCGCGGCCGCGAGCGTGCCGGGCAGGCCGACCTCGGCCAGCGCCTCCTCGAAAACCTCCCGGCTCCACTCCGCCTTCTCGATGTGCCGGCGCCGGCCGAGCGCGGTGTAGAGCGGGCCGAGCACCTCGTCGCCGTGCGCGGCCGCCGCGGCGGCCACCACCCGAACCGGGCCCCACATCGCCGGGATCATCGCCTTGTACTGCTCCGGGATGTCCTCGCGGCCGCTGTTGAGGACCGCCAGGCTCATCACATGCCAGCGAATCTCGACCGGCCGCACCTTGACGACCTCGAGCATCCACCGGGATGTCAGGAACGCCCATGGGCAGCTCGGGTCGAACCAGAAGTCGGCTACCACGCGGTCTTCGCCGCCTGTCCGCTCGGTCACTCGCCTCTCCAATCCGCGAGTCGGGTCAAACCCGCCCGCCATCGGGCGAGTGGGCAGCGCGCGGGACCCCCCGAACCCGTCAGCCGACCCCGCCCGGATCAACCTTCTCGTCTGGTGGAGGCTTCCCGGTGGCGGCGAGATATTTTGCCACCCGGTTGATAATCGCCACGGTGGGCACGGCGGCGATGGCGCCGGGGATGCCGGCGAGCACGCCCCCCGCGGACAGCGCGATCACGATCGCCAGCGGGTGGAGGTTCACGGCGCGGCGCATCACCAACGGCTGCAGCAGGTGGCCCTCGATCTGCTGGACGGCGAGAACGACCCCCAGCACGATGACCGCGGGCACCACGCCCTTGGCCACCAGGGTTACCAGCACCGCCGCCGCGCCGGCCAGGGTCGCGCCGACGATCGGGATGAACCCGCCGAAGAACGTCAGCAGCGCCAGCGGCGCGACCAGCGGCGTGCCGACCGCGATCAGGCCGATCGAGATGCCCAGCGCGTCGACGATCGCTACGAACACCGTGCCCCGGATGTAGCCGGTGAGCGTCGCCCATGCCTCCCGCCCGGCGCCGCGCACCCGCTCCTCGGCGCCGGGCGGGAACCTGGTCACGATCCAGTTCCAGATCCCGGCGCCGTCGTAGATGAAGAAGAAGGTGGCGAACAGCGTCACCAGGATGCCGGCGATCACCTCGAACAGCACCGAGGCGGTCGTGATCACTCCCGAGAGCACCCGGCCACGGTTCTCGGTGAGGGAGTGCTGCACGCTGTCGACCAGGTCGTCGATCTGGCGGTCCGACAGATGCAGCGGGCCGGTGGCCAGGTAGTCGCGCACCTTGTCGATGCCCTGGCTCACCTGTTCGGTGACCTTCGGCAGCTCGTTGGCGGCGTTGAAGCCGACGCCTACCGCCGCGCCCCCCACGAAAATGAAGAAGGCCAGCAGCGCGATGAACGCGGACGCGAGCCGCGGCACCCCCATCCGCTGCAGGCGCTGCGCGATCGGCACGATCAAAGCGCTGATCAGCAGGCCCGCGAGGACCGGGATGACGACGGACCGGATCCGGCCGATCGCCACCACCACCACGTAGACCGCCGCCGCGGTGACGAGCAGCCGCCACGACCAGCCCGCGCTGATCCGTAACGCCAGCGGGACCGACCGTTCGGCGCGCTCGCGGGCCGACCCGCCATCGGCCTTCGCGGCCGCCCGGCGCGCGGCGGCGGCGTCACCGCCGGCCGCCGCGCCGTCACCGCCCGCGCCGTCACCGCCCGCGCCACCGGCCACCGTGCCGCCGCCGCCGTCACCGCCGCCGCCGTCACCGCCCGCGCCGCCACCCGCGCCACCGGCCGCCACGTCCTCACCGCCCGCGCCGCGAGCACTCGGGTCGCCGACCACCGTGTCGCCATCCTTCGCGCCACCGGCCGCCGCGTCGCCGTCGCCGATGTCGCCGTCGCCGAGATCGTCGCCGCGCACCTTGTCTTCGCCCGCGTCGCCGGAGCCCGTGTCTCCAGCCTCCGCGTCCGCGTCCGCGTCGCCCGTTGGCGGCGAGGCCGGGCCGGTGGGCCCCCCACGCGCGTGCCGTCTCACCAGGGGTCCTCCCTCGTGGACCTGTCCGTCACGTCGGGCACCGTCGGCGCCACCGCCGCTTTCCCCCGGCTGGCCGTCCCCGAAACTACGCCGGAATCGTCCCACACCGTCATCCCGGCGCCACGGCAACGGGGCGCCCAGGGGCGCCGGCCACGGCCCAGGTCATCGAGGTGTCCAGATCCACCGGACATGGGCCAGGCCCAACGGTCCACGTCCGGTAGAACACAGGCCGACGAGGCGACTCTCGCCGCGCGGACAAGGCCGGTAGTCTTCGGAACCGTGAATCGCCGACCTGTGTGCACCGAGGCCGAGAACGGGCCCGTGTCGATGAGGGCCAAGAACGGGCCCATGCGCCGTGGCCGACGTCGCGCCCTGACGCTGGCCGCGCTGACCACACTGACCTTGCCGCTGTTCTCAGCGGCGGCCTTCGCGGACGGGGGGAGAATCGGTACCCAGTACGACCCCGATCCGCTCTCCGCCCTCGATGCCTGGCTGATCTACGGCGGCACGATCGTCGGCGGCTTCCTGCTCGCCCTGATCCTGACCGCGGCTTCCACCCGCAAGGGCGACTCCCGCAACCGTCCGGCCCAGCCCTGGCAGCACGGCGAGGTCCGCGTCGGGAGCGAGCCCGCGGCCAGGAACGCCGAGCCCGCCTCGAAGTAGTCCGCGGTGAAGGGCCTGGCGCCGGGTGGCGCCAGGCCCTTCACCGATCCGGCCCCGAGTCAGGACGCCGCGGCGGCGGTGTCCCTGGCGCGCGCGGCCAGGGCGCGGACGAGGCCGTCGCGGCCCTCGGTCAGGGCGCGGCGCAGCGGCGGCGTCGGGTCCTGCGTCGCCAGGTAGCTGTCGACCTTGTCCAGCGTCGACTGCTCGATGACGCCGGAGGGGAAGAGCATCTGGGTGATCGTCCCGGCGGTGTCGAAGCTGCGCGTCTTCCAGATCTCGGCGATCTCGGCGAAGTAGCGGTCAACGTATGGCCGCGTCAGCTCCTGCTGGCTGGAAATCCAGAAGCCGGACATCGTGGCCGACGCGAGGTGGTTGGACAGCTTGTCGGACTCCATCACCGCCGCCCAGGCCTCCGCCTTCGCCTGCGCGGTCGGCCGGGCGCTGCGCGCCGTCGCGGCCCGCTTCTCGCCCGTGGCCGTGGCGTCCCGGGCCAGCTCCGCGTCGATCTCGGCGTCGCCAAGGACACCCCGGGCCACGAGCTGGGTGAGCAACGTCCAGCGCAGCTCGGTGTCGAGCGCGAGCCCCTCGATGACGTCCCGGCCCTCGAAGATCGCCCGGATCTTCTCGACCTGGTCAGGGTCCTCAGCCTGGGCGAAGGTGGTGGTGAACACCAGCTGCAGGTCGCTGCCCGGCGCCGCGGCCCGCATGAGCTGCTCGGCGCGCTCGCCCAGCGCGCGCAGCGCCGCCGACCGGTTCGCCGGGTCGCCGTAGCTGTCCAGCGTGAGGACCGCCCGCGCCAGCAGCGTCTGCACCACGCCGATGTCGTCCTCGGCGTCGGCCCCGGACAGCACCAGCCGGACGTAGTCGCGGGCCGCGAGCTCCGCGTCCCGCGTCATGTCCCAGGCGGCCGACCAGCACAGCGTGCGCGGCAGCGAGGCACGCACCTTCCCGATGTCGGCGACCAGCGTGGCCAGCGAGGTGTCGTCGAGGCGGATCTTGGCGAACGTCAGGTCGTCGTCGTTGAGCAGCAGCAGCTCCGGCCGGCGCGCGCCGACCAGCTTGGTCACCTCGGTGACCTCGCCGATCACGTCCAGCTCGACCCGCTCCCGGCGGACCAGGTCACCGCTCGCGTCGCGGTCGTAGAGGCCGATGGCCACCCGGTGCGGACGCAGCGTCTTCGACGCGGTGGCCGGGTGGGCCGCCGGCTCCTGGACGACGTCGAACGAGGTGAACTGGCCGGAGGAGTCGGTCTCGAACCGCGGCCGCAGCGTGTTGACTCCGGTCGTCTCCAGCCAGTCCGCCGACCAGACCGACAGGTCGCGGCCGCTCGCGTTCTCCAGCTCGTCGAGCAGGTCGCGCAGGGTGGTGTTGCCGTACTCGTAGGCGCGGAAGTAGCTGCGCAGGCCGGCGAGGAACTCCTCCTGCCCGACCCAGGAGACCAACTGCTTGAGGACCGACGCGCCCTTCGCGTAGGTGATGCCGTCGAAGTTGGTGCGCACCGCGTCCATGTCGACGGCGTCCGCGACGATCGGGTGCGTCGAGGACAGCTGGTCCTGCCGGTAGGCCCAGGCCTTCTCCGCGTTCGCGAACGTCGTCCAGCCGTTCGTGAACCTGGTCGAGGCGACCTGCGCGAGCACGGACATGTAGGTCGCGAACGACTCGTTGAGCCACAGGTCGTCCCACCAGCGCATGGTGACCAGGTCGCCGAACCACATGTGCGCCATCTCGTGCAGGATCGTCTCGGCGCGCCGCTCCCGGCGGGCCTCGGTCACCTTGGCGCGAAAGACGTAGTCCTCCAGGAAGGTGACGCACCCGGCGTTCTCCATGGCGCCCGCGTTGAACTCCGGCACGAACAGCTGGTCGTACTTGCCGAACGGGTACCGGTAGTCGAACACCCGGTGGTAGAAGTCGAAGCCCTGCTTGGTGATCTCGAACAGCTCGTCCGGGTCGAGGAACTCGGCCAGCGACGCGCGGCAGTACAGCCCGAGGTCGATGCCGTCGTGGTGGTCGCGGACCTCGTGGTACGGGCCGGCGACCAGCGCCGTGATGTAGGTCGACATCACCGGCGTCGGCAGGAATCGGGTGACCCGCACCCCGATCGCCGCCTCGGCGACCGCCGCGACGGCACCGTTCGAGATGATCTTCCAGTCGGCCGGGGCGGTCACGGAAAGCGTGAACGTCGCCTTCAGGTCGGGCTGGTCGAAGCAGGCGTACATCCGGTGCGCGTCGTACGTCTCGAACTGGGTGTACAGGTACACCCCGTCGTCGACCGGGTCGACGAACCGGTGCAGGCCCTCGCCGGTGCGCGAGTAGGCGCAGTCGGCGACGACGGTGAGCCGGTTCGACTCGGCGAGGGAGGGCAGGGTGATCCGCTCGCCGTCGAACACCTCCGCCGGGTCGAGGGCAACCCCGTTGAGCGCCACCTCGCGTACCTTCGGCCCGGCCAGCTCGATGAAGGTCGACGCGCCCGGCTCGGTGGCGGTGAACGTGACGGTGGTCGTCGAGACGAAGGTCTCGTGCCCGGTCGTCAGGTCAAGCTCGACGTCGTAGGAGGCGACGTTCAGCAGACGGGCGCGCTCGCGCGCCTCGTCGCGGGTGAGGTTGTTCGGCACTCGGATCCTCTCTTGCCTCAGTAGGCCTCCGGCAGGCCTCCAGCGACGCGCAGGAGAAGCGTGCCCGCGCCTACTCCCGCCAGTGGACTCAGCGACCTCACGGCCGCGACCGCGACGGAAGCACCACCTTCACCAGTCTTTCACGCTGCGTGGGTGGTCGGGTCGTGCCCGCGCCATCCACTCAGGTCAGCGTCGTCTCAGGTCCGCGGCGTCTCAGGTCCGCGGCGCCGCGTCGTCCGGGTGGGCGCGGACCTGGCCGAGAACCTCGACGAGGCGGGCGACCCGCTCGTCGGTCATCAGGTCCTCGACGGTGACCGGGACACCCTGTTCGTCGCGCACGGGCAGCCGCCAGTTGGGGTAGCTGTCGACGGTGCCGGGCAGGTTCGGCTGGTGGCGGTCACCGACGGCGTCGCCCGGCGCCGCGAGGACGATCCGCGCCGGGGTGGCGACCAGCAGCCGGTGCATCCCGAGGGCCGCGGCGCGCACCAGGGCCGGGTCCAGGTCCTCCCCCGCCTCCCCCACTGGCCCCGCCTCCGCCGCCGGGCCGGCGGGCTCGGCGAGCAGGCCGTGAGCCCGCAGGTGGGTCAGCAGCCGGCCCCGCGCCGCGCGCCACTCGGCCGCCTCGTCGGCGACCGGGCGGGTGAGCAGGCCGCGCTCGGCCCGGGCGCGGACGTGCTCGCCGAGCAGGAAACCGGCCGCGGTCGGCAGGTCGTGGGTGGTGACGCTGGCCATCGTGCGTGCCCGCCACGCGTCCGGGGGCAGCGGCGCTCCGTCGGCGTCGTTCTCGAACCACAGCACCGACGAGCCGAGCACGCCGACGTCGGTGAGGGTCGTCGCGACCGTCGGCTCGACGGTGCCGAGGTCCTCGCCGACGATCACCGCGCCGGCCCGGGCGGCCTCCAGCGCGATCACGCCGAGCATCGCCTCGGCGTCGTAGCGGACGTAGGTGCCGTTCGCCGCGCCGGCGCCGGCCGGGATGTACCACAGCCGGAACAGCCCGAGGATGTGATCGACCCGCAGGCCTCCGCCGCGGGCGAGCACGGCGGCCACCATCTGGCGCAGCGGGGCGTAGCCGGTCTCGGCGAGCCGGTCCGGCCGCCATGGCGGCAGCCCCCAGTCCTGGCCCTGCTGGTTGAACGTGTCCGGCGGAGCGCCGATGCTCGCGCCGGTGGTGTAGGCGTCCCTGCCGGCCCAGGTGTCGGCGCCGCCCGGGTCGACCCCGACGGCCAGGTCGTGCACGACCCCGACGCGCATCCCGGCGGCGCGCGCGGCGTCCTGCGCCGCGCCGACCTGCGCCTCGGCGCGCTCCTGCAGCCAGCGGTGGAAGGCGACCCGGCCGGCGAGCTCGGCCCGCGCCGCCGCGAGGGCGGCCGGGTCGCGGTCGCGCAGCGGCGCCGGCCAGGCCCGCCAGTCCGGCCCGTGACGCTCGGCGAGCGCGCACCAGGTCGCGAACTCGGTCAGCTCGTCGTCGGCCGCCGCGACGGACTCGGCTGAAGGCTCGCCGTCGGCCCGCCCGCCGGCCGACACCGCGAACAGCAGCTCCAGGGCGGCCTGCTTGGCCTCCCAGACGGCGTCCCGGTCGATCAGCGGGCCGAACTCGCCGTCCGCGGAGGAAGGCGCGCGGGCAACGGAGGCGACGGAGGCGGTCGTCCCGCGCGCCCGCTGGCTCCTCGGCGGCCTCGCGCCGTCGTCCCCCGGCCGTGCCTTGCGGGCGGCGGCGGCGTGGCCGTCGACGGCGGCGCGGGTCGCCGCGTCGGCGGCGGCGTACTCGGGGGTGTGCTCCGGGCGCAGGTAGAGCGGCGAGAGGAACCGCCGGCTCGTCGGGTAATAGGGCGACGGCTGCACGGGCAGCGTGGGCGCGGCGGCGTGCAGCGGGTTGACGAGCAGGACGTCGGCGTGCCCGCCGGCGGCCGACCCGGACCAGGCGGACAGCGTGGCGAGGTCCGCGAAGTCGCCGATCCCCCAGGACCCGGCGGAGCGCAGGGCGTAGAGCTGAACCATCCAGCCCCACATGCGCCCCTGGGCGCTCCCGGGGACCCGGTCGGGGACGGCGACGACCTGGGTGGTGGCCTCGCGTCCGCCCGCGCGCACCCGAAGGACGTGGTCGCCCAGCCCGAGCCCGGCGGGCAGGAGCGCCGGCACGGCGACGAGCCGCTCGCCGTCGAGCACGTGGCGCTCCCCCGCCGGTCCCAGCTCGACGGGCACCGGCGTGCCCCCGCCGGCCGGCTCCAGCAGGCAGTCGACCACGGCACCGGGCTCCCGTTCGACGAGCCGGGCCGGCAGGCGCAGGACGACGGGCCGGGGCGCCGACGCCCGCACGACGACGCTCGGCGGCGCGAGCCGCCGCCAGGGCGCGTCCTGGGCAGCGGCCAGCGCCGCCGCCGGGTCGGCGGGGTCGACCCCCAGCAGCTCCAGCACGCGGCGGACCGCCACCGCCGGCACGGCGACCGGCGTCTCGCGAGCGTCCAGGTACCCGGTCGCGACGCCGTGCGCCGCGGCCAGCTCGGCGAGCGCCGGCTCGAGGCCGTCGGTCGCCTCCGCTGACGGGGCGGGAGCCGGGTCGGGATCAGGGCCGGCGGGGTCGTGGGGATCGCGGTGGGGAGACGTCACCCCCGCGATCCTGCCCCCCGACGGGGCGCCCGGGTCACGTGGGGCTCGCCCACCGGGACGGCTCGGGCGCGCTGACCGGCGCCGGGTGGCCCGCCTCCCCGCCCGGCGCGCCGCTCGGGCCCGGGCCGAGCGGGCCGTCCTCGGGACGCGGGCCGGCGAGCTCCCCCGGCCGGACGGCGAACTCCGACGACGCGGCGGCGAACTCCGTCAGCGGGGCCGCGGCCACCGGCAGCCACAGGCGCAGCCGGGCACCGCCGCCCGGGTCCTGCCCGGCTGTCACCGTGCCGCCGTGGGTGTGCGCCGCGTCGGCGACGATCGCGAGCCCCAGGCCCGAGCCGGGCAGGCTCCGGGCGTCGGTCGAGCGGTAGAACCGTTCGAAGACGTGGGGGCGGTCAGCCGGGGCGATGCCCGGCCCCTCGTCGCTGACGACCACCTCGCCCGCCGCGGTGTGCACCCGCACCGTCGAGTCGGCCGGGGAGAACTTCACCGCGTTGTCGAGCAGGTTGGTGACCGCCCGCTCCAGCATGTTCGGCCGCCCGTCGACCCAGGACGGCTCGGCCGTCAGCTCGATCACGATGCCCTTGACGGTCGCCCGCCGCCGCGCTCGGGTGACCGCCGCCTCGACCACCCCGGCGAGGTCGAACCGCTCGATCTCCTCCACGGGCGCCTCGTCGCGGGCCAGCTCGACGAGCTCGCTGACCAGCCCGGTCAGCTCGCGCATCTGGGCGTCGACGTCGTGCAGCAGCGCGGTCCGGTCGGCCGCGGGCAGCGCGCGGGTCGGGTTCGCCTCCGAGCGGATCAGCAGCTCGACGTTGGTACGCAGGCTGGTCAGCGGGGTGCGCAGCTCGTGGCTGGCGTCGTCGATCAGCTGGCGCTGACGGGCCTTGGAGGCCTCCAGGGCGCGCAGCATGCTGTTCAGGCTCACCGCGAACCGGGCGATCTCGTCGGTGCCGGTCACCGGGATGAGCGCGGACAGGTCCTGCGTGCGGGCCACGTGCTCGGCCGCGTCCGCCGCCGCGTCGACCGGCTTGAGCGCGGCGCGGGCGACCAGCAGGCCGGCCAGCATCGACCCGAGCACGCCGATGACGCCGACGACCAGCATGATCAGCCCGAGGTCACGCAGCGTCTGGGTGACGTCGTCCATCGGCCGGGCCAGCTGCAGGGCGAGCCGCAGGGGCCTGTCGCTGTCGATGTCCTGCTCGCGCAGGTCCATCGGCGAGTAGTACGCGGCGACGGTGGCGACCCGGTACTCCTCGCCGTTGACCTTGACCGTGCGCAGCCGCTGCCCGGACTGGGACGCGGCGATCAGCGCGTCCTGGCTGTCGACCGGCAGCCGGACATAGCTGTGGGTCATCGCCGCCGGCTGGACGACGGCGCCGTCGGGCCGGATCAGCTGCACGTGCTGGCCGCCGATCCCGGTGACCCCCAGCACGATCTCGTCGTCGTAGGGGTTGTACGGGTCCTTGCGCTGGACGATGAACTGCGCGTTCTTCACCGCCGCCTGTGCCTGCACCAGGAGCTGGTCGTCGATGGCGTTGCGCAGCACCACGTCGGTCGCGGTGAGCGCTACACCCGCGACGACGGCTATGCCGGCGGTGACGGCGATCCCGACGAGCATCGCCATCCGGTTGCGCAGGGCCAGCCGGGAGAACCAGCTCCGCCTGCGCCGCCGCGGGCCCGCGGTCTGGTCGCCGGCCGGGCCGGCCGGTGCCGGGGCGGCTCCCGGCCCGCGCCGGCCGTCGATCAGGTCGTACGGGTCGGTCACGAGGAGGGCTCGCGGGCCGGGCCGGGCTGCTCGCGCAGCACGTAGCCGACGCCGCGGACGGTGTGCAGCAGCCGGGGCTCGCCGCCCGCCTCCAGCTTGCGCCGCAGGTAGCTCACGAACACCTCCAGCGAGTTCGAGGACGGCCCGAAGTCGTAGCCCCACACCCGCTCCATGATCATGGAACGGGACAGCACCTGCCGCGGGTGGGTGAGGAACAGTTCGAGCAGCTCGAACTCGGTCTTGGTCAGGGTCAGCTCGCGGCCGTCCCTGGTGACCTGCCGGCTGCTCGGGTCGAGCATGACCCCGCCGTAGCACAGCGGGGCCGGGCCGCCGGCCGGCATCGCCGCGCGCGGGCCCCCGGTGCGCGCGGCGAGCGCGGAGCGGCGGGCGAGCGCCCGCAGCCGGGCGAACAGCTCCTCCAGCGCGAACGGCTTGACCAGGTAGTCGTCGGCCCCGACGTCCAGGCCACTCACCCGGTCCGCCAGCCCGTCGCGGGCGGTGAGCATGAGCACGGGCAGGTCGTCGCCCCGGGCACGCAGCTGCCGGCAGGCCTCCAGCCCGTCCATCCGGGGCATCATCACGTCGAGCACGGCGATGTCCGGCCGATCGCGCGCGATCAGCTCCAGCGCCGCGACGCCGTCGCCGGCGGTCGCCACCTCGTACCCCTCGAACCGCAGCGACCGTTCCAGCGACTGCCGCACAGCCGGGTCGTCGTCAACAATCAGTACCCGCACGTGCCCAGTCTGCTCCGGCCGACGGCTCACCGGGGGCGTCTCCCCCAACGCTCAGCGACATCTGTCGGGCCGTTCAGGAACCCTTCAGCAGCCGCGTCAGCTGCCGGCCCTGGCGGGCGGGCCCGGCCGGGCCGGCGGACCCGGCTGGGCCGGCGGGTCGATGCGCGGCGGGTCGGGCTCGCCGGCGCCGCGGCCGGCGGAGCTGTCCGCTTCCTCCTCCTCGCCACCAGCGGCAGGCGCCTCGTCGTCGTCGTCATCGACGACCACGACGCTGCGCTGCACCGTGCCCAGGCTGATCCCCGCCTCGGCCAGCTTGCGCCGCACCCGCTCACGCAGCTCGCGGGCGACCTCCCACTGCTTGAGCGGCAGGGTCTTGATGACGACCCGCACGGAGTAGCCGTCCGCGGAGAGCGCCTCCATGCCCCAGACCTCGGGCTCCTCGAGGATCAGGGCAGCCCAGCGGTCGTCGCGCCACATGCCCTGGGCGGTCGCCAGCAGGAGCTCCTTGGCCCGGCCGACGTCGACCTCGTAGTCCAACGGCACGTCCAGCACGGTTCGAGCCCACTGCTGGCTCTTGTTGCCGACCCGGGTGATCTCGCCGTTACGGACATACCAGACGGTGCCCTCGACGTCCCGAAGCCGCGTCATCCGGAAACTGACCGCCTCCACGGTGCCCGAGATGGGGCCGACGTCGATGACGTCGCCCACCCCGTACTGGTCCTCCAACAGCATGAAGATTCCGGAGAGGAAGTCCCTGACCAGGTTCTGCGCGCCGAAACCGATCGCGATTCCGATTACTCCGGCGCTGGCGACGATCGGCGCCAGGTTGATGCCCAGCTCGCCGAGAATCAGGACAAAGGCGATCCCAAACACGACGATCGACACCACGCTGCGCAGCAGCGAGCCGACCGTCTCGGCACGTTGCCGACGCCGCTCCAGCAGGATCGCGCTGTCACCGAACGCGCCGAGCAGGCTGCCGCGCAGCAGGCCGCCGGTCGCCGACGCCATGCGCCGGGTGGTCCGCCGGATCAGCCGGTGCAGCAGCGAGCGGATGATGGCCGCCACCAGCAGGATCAGAATGATCGTTACCGGCGTGCCGAGCAGGACCTGTGCGCCCGAGGCGAGATACTCACTGTGGGTGACGTTGTAGACCGTCCGGCAGAGGAAGCCCGGAGGATTACCGCAGGAGTCCATGAGCGCGGCCTTCATCCCCTCCAGGCTCACGTCCGGCAGCTGACCGCCCTGCGAGGGCGAAGGGGTGCCGGAGACTCCTGGCAGCGTCGCCGGCACGGTGGTGGCCGCGGGCGCGGTCGGCGGCGGCGTTCGAGTCGCCAGCGTCTGGCCAAGCAGGGGCAGAGCCTGGAGCAGGGACACTACCGTGGTTCTCCTCGTCGGGCGGGTCGGACGGGGACAAGCCAGCCCCCGGACCTCCCAGCAGACGTTCCAGATCGGCTTGCGGACCTGTCCGATCGACTTCACCGATCGGACAGGAACCCCAGATCCGGTAGGGATCCCGGTCTCCGGCTGGGGATCTCGGGCTCCGCCGAGCTGCGAGGAACTCGGGCCAGCGCCGCGCCGACAGCCCAGCGCCCACGTCGGCTCGCGAGCCGGGGCGACCTGGGTGGCGACGCGTGTGGGCGCGACCGCGACGAAGCGGGGGTCGACGCCCGCGGGCGGCCCACGGGCAGAAACCTTACGGCTTCGCCCATGAGTCCGACTGGTCGGGACCTGTCCCTTTGCGGCCGCCAGAGGTAGCCTGGCCAGGCCCGACGCGGGCCGGGCACGCAGCCGGTCGACCTCGTGACCGCGACCACAGAGCGTGGCACGGTCGTCATCCGACCGACATCGGGGCGTGACAAAGGCGACCAGATATGTCCATCGCCACTTTCACCGGCCAGTTGACCTTGCAAACACGCTCGCGTTCCGCGCCGGAACACGCTTGACTATCCATTGTCACCGGAGACGCTGGTTAGAACGGGCTCCCGGGAGGGCGCCCGCCTCGACTCGGCAGGAGGTCGGCGCGTGGCTGAGGCGCTGGTGCTCAATGCCACGTACGAACCCCTGTGCGTGGTGTCCCAACGTCGGGCCCTCATCTTGGTGCTCACCGACAAGGCGGTGATGGTCGAGGCCGGCGGGCAGGTTCTGCACTCCGTGTCGGCGTCCGTCGACGTTCCCGTCGTCGTCCGGTTAGCGCGATTCGTGCGGGTTCCCTACCGTTCACAGGTACCGCTGACCCGCAAGGGCGTCCTGGCTCGCGACCATCACCGGTGCGTGTACTGCGGCGCGCCGGCGACGTCGCTGGACCACGTGATCCCTCGCTCCCGCGGGGGCCCGCACGTCTGGGAGAACGTGGTGGCGGCCTGCGGCCGCTGCAATCATCTGAAAGCGGACCGCGCCGTCGCTGACCTCGGCTGGCGGCTCCGCACGGCGCCCCGCGCGCCGAGCGGAGCCGCTTGGCGCATTCTGGGCAGCCGTCGCATGGACCCCCGCTGGTCCCAGTACCTCAACACCGACCTCGGCGAGGCGGCGAGCGCTTAGGGCGCGTCCCGCGGATCTTCGGCCGCGCGGATCGGCCCGCATCGACCAAGATCCACGGGACGCGCCCTGGCTCGCGCGGTTCCCGCCGGCCGCGGGCGCGGCTCGGCGGGACCCCGCCGCGGCCGGTGGCCCCTTACCGGTGGCCCCTTGGCCGTCGGCGCCCTCAGGCGTCGTTCCGGCGGGCGTCATCGCCGGCCGGAGCGCAACGCAGCAGGTCGAGGTCGAACCACACCCGTTTGCCGTCCGGGGTCGTCTGGATGCCCCAGGCGTCGGAGAGCGCCTCCACGAGCAGCAGTCCCCAGCCCGACTCGGCCTCCGGGTCGCCGCGCGCGGCCCGGCCGGGCTGGGGCAGCGCGCCGCCCTCCCGGTCCTCGACGCTGATCCGCAGCCTGGACGGCTCGGCCCAGACCCGCACGGTCAGCTCGCTGCGGGCGTGCTTGATCGCGTTCGTGCAGATCTCGCTGACCAGCAGCGCGGCGTCATCGGCCCGGCCGAGGGCCCGCTCGCCCACCGCCGCCCGGACCGCGGTCCTGGCCTGCCCGGCCGAGGCCCCGACCGGCGGCAGCGACAGCTCCAGAAGCGGCGGCTCGGCCGCCTGGGTCGTCAGCACGAGCAGGGCCGTGTCGTCGTCGGTGTCCATCGGCAGGTCGGCCGCGAGCAGGCTGAGCTCCAACAGAGCGCGGGCGGCGTTGTCCGGCCAGCGCCCGTCGTCGAGGTCGACGGTGTCCGGGCCCGACCAGCTGCGGACGGAGAACCCGCCGCGGGAGCGCCGCCGCCGGTCGCCGCCGCGGCGGCGCTCGATCCCGCCAGGCGGGCGTCCAGGGCCGGGCGCCCGCCGGTCCCGCTGGGCGCGCCGGTCCCCGCCGGTCCGTCGCTCCGGGCCGGCCCACTGGCCCTCGTTCGGCACCCTGCGGTCCACCAGGGCGTCGTCGGCCGGGTCGGCGGACTGCCCAGCCGGGGCTACTGCCCCGCCCCTCCCGGCCGGGCCGGTGCCCGTCGGGGCCGCCGACCCGGCCGGGTGCCGCCGCCGGGCCGCGGCGAGATCGGCGCGGCGCGAGTCGGTCCGCCGCCGCGCGAGCTGCCCGGCCACGCCGAGGCGCAGCAGGTCGAGGCCGTCGACGAGCGGGCGGCGGCGCGACTCGACCAGGCCATCCGTGAAGAACACCAGGCTGGAGCCCGGCGGCAGCTCGACGGTCGTCTCCACGTACTGGGTGCCGGCGGCGACGCCGAGCGGCAACCCCGGGTCGAGCTCGACATAGTTCGGGTCGCTGTCCGGAGGCACCCACAGCGGCGCCGGATGGCCGGCGCCGGCCAGCACGATCCGGGCGGCCCGCCCGTCGCGCGCCGCCGCGCCGGGCTGCTCGTCGCGCGAACCGGCAAGGGGCGTCCCCGGACGTGCCGGCTCGTAGATCCCGTACAGGCAGGTGGCCAGCGGCAGGCCGGGCAGCGAGCAGACCATCGTGTCCAGGCGCGCCAGCAGGTCGGCCGGCGGCCACTCCTCCAGGGCGTAGGCCCGCAGCGCGGCGCGCAGCTGGCCCATCACCGCCGCGGCGTGCAGCCCGCGCCCCATCACGTCGCCGATCGCCAGCCCGACCCGGCCGTCGGCGAGCGGGATGACGTCGTAGAAGTCGCCGCCGACCTCGGTGCCGGCGGTGCCCGGCCGGTACTCCATCGCCACCTCGGCGCCCTCGAGCGCCGGCGGGTGGGCTGGCAGCAGCGAGCGCTGCAGCGCCCGGCCGGCCTCCTGGGACTCGAGGAACATCCGGGCGTTCGCGAGCGCGAGCGCCGCCCGGCGGGCCAGGTCCTCGGCGAGGGTCTGGTCGACCTGTGTGTAGGCCTGCCCGCCGGGCACCCGGCTGACGGTCAGCGCGCCGATGACCCGGTCGCCGTAGGGCATCGGCACCGTGATCGACGGGCCCCAGCGCAGCTTGTGGAATTTCGAGTACTGGTCGTCGTCCGGGAACAGCCCGCGGCGCAGCTCGCCGGTGACGTCCTGGATCCAGTACGGCTGGCCCGTGCGCAGCACGACCCCCGGCGGGATGTCGGCGGAGAGCCGGGCGGGGTGGGTGGCGATGACGGCACGGATGAAGGCGGCGGCCTCCGGGTCGACGTGGTCGACCGCGGCGAGGTCGACCACGTCGCCCTCGGGCGCGCGCAGCCAGAGCATGACGCCGTCCCCCAGCCGTCTCCTGGCCAGCGCCACGATCAAGTTTATGATCTTGTAAGGCTCCAGCGAGCCGCCGAGCTCCAGGCTCGCGTCGGACAGGAACGACAGGCCCTCCATCGCCGCCCGGGCCTCGGCGTGCCAGCGCGGCCGCCGGCGCGCCGACTGGACCACGTCCCACAGCGCGCCCAGGCCGCCCCGCCGCGTACCCGGGGCGCCCCGGGGGCCGTCGCCACGCGGGCGGGTGGAGCGGCGCGCCGGCCGCTGGTTCCCGGGCGCCGCCTGCCAGGGCGCCGGGTAGCCGGTCCCCCGCGCCTGGCTCACCGGAGCGGGCTCGTCCGCCGCCCACCACGGACGCCTCGACAGGCCGGTCGCCCCGGACAGGGCCGCCGAGGGGGCAAACGCCTCCGATGTCCACGCCAGGGGTCGCGTCCCGCCACCAGCAGCCTCCATCTGCGGACTCTCCGGATGCGACTGATAGCGAGCAGTCACGTCATCCACTCGCGAAGTGTAGTTCAGCCACTCCAAAGCACGCTTGGCGAGTGCATCCACACCAGGTGCCCCAGCGGTACGCCAGAACCCCGGAGCCACCGGGACGGCGGGGAGTCCGGCGCGCCAGGACATCGGTCGACCTGAGCGGTCCCGGCGACGACCAGAGTGGGTCCGGCGACGACCTCCGGGTCCCGGCGACAGGCCCCGCGCCAACGGCTTGAATGACCAGAATGAGGCCTGTGTCATGGGCGCCAGGGGCGGGCCCTCCCGACGGCTGGTGGCGTGACGCCGTGTTCTACGAGGTGTACGTCCGCGCGTTCGCGGACGCGGACGGCGACGGGGTCGGCGATCTCGACGGCGTCCGCGCCCGGCTGCCGGCGCTCGCGGATCTCGGCGTCGACGGCCTGTGGCTCACGCCGTTCTACCGGTCGCCGATGGCCGACCACGGCTACGACGTCGCCGACCACCGCGACGTCGACCCGTTGTTCGGCGACCTCCCCGCGTTCGACGCGCTGCTCGCCGAGGCGCACCGGCTGGGGCTGGCGGTGCTCGTCGACCTGGTCCCGAACCACTCCAGCGACGCCCATCCGGCCTTCCAGGCGGCGCTCGCCGCGCCGCCCGGCGACCCCGCCCGACACCGGTACCTGATCCGCCCCGGACGGGGCGCGGACGGCGCCGACCCGCCCAACAACTGGATCTCGGTCTTCGGTGGCTCCGCCTGGACCCGGCTCGACGAGGCCCGCCGCTTCCCGCCGGCCAGCCAGCCGACGGCCCCGGCGGCTCCGACGGCCCCGGCGGCGGCGTCCGGCCCGGCCGAGTGGTACCTGCACCTGTTCGCGCCCGAGCAGCCGGACTGGAACTGGTCCGACCCCGCCGTGCGGGCGGACCACGAGGCGACCCTGCGGTTCTGGCTCGACCGCGGCGTCGACGGGTTCCGGATCGACGTGTCGCACGGCCTGGTCAAGGACGGCGAGCTGCGCGACAACCCGCCAGGCCCGCCGGCCACGCCGGAGACCGGCTTCCGCGAGAAGCTGGAGCCTCATGCCTGGGACCAGGAAGGGGTGCACGACGTCTACCGCTCCTGGCGGGCGCTCGTGGACGACCGCCGGCGCGCCCGGACCTCCCAGATCACGACCTCCCGGATCGACTTCGTCGATCCGGCAGGGACCCCGTCCGCAAGCTCCGCCGATCCGGCAGGAACCCCGGGCCGCGAGCGGGTGCTCATCGGCGAGACGTGGGTCGCCGAGCCCGAGCGGCTGGCCCGCTACGTGCGCCCGGACGAGCTGCACCTGACGTTCGCGTTCTCGTTGCTCACCGTCGGCTGGTCGGCGCCGGACTGGCGCCGGGCGATCGACGACGGCCTCGCCGCGACCGGCACGGTCGGCGCGCCGCCGGCCTGGGTGCTCGCCAACCACGACGTGGTCCGCCCGGTGACCCGCTACGGCGGCGGTGCCGCCGGCGTGGCCAGGGCCCGCGCCGCGCTGCTGACGCTGCTCGCGCTGCCCGGCGTCGCCTTCCTCTACCAGGGCGACGAGCTGGCCCTGCCGCAGGTGGACGTACCGCCCGAGGCCCGCCAGGACCCGGTCTGGGAGCGGTCCGGGCACACCTCCCCCGGCCGCGACGGCTGCCGCGTGCCGATTCCCTGGTCCGGCGACGAGCCGCCGTTCGGCTTCGCCGCCCCCGGCGTCCGCCCCTGGCTCCCGCAGCCCGCCGGCTGGGCCGCCCTGTCCGTCGAGGCGCAGCGGGCGGACCCGTCGTCCACCTGGCGGCTGGTCCAGTCCGCCCTGGCGACCCGCCGTGGCCTGCGGGAACGCCCCGACGGCGTCGTCCGGCTCCACTGGCCGCGGGTTCCGGACGGCGTCGTGGCCTTCAGCCGCCTCGTCATCGTCGCGCCCACCCGCCCGGGCGGGTCCGCCGCCTTCGCGGCGCTCGCCGACGCCGCCCGGGACACCCTCACGAGCGAGCTCGCGGCGGCTGGCCACGCCGGGCCGCCGCCCACCGGCCCGGGCGTCGGGCTCCTGCTGGGCTGCGTGCTCAACACCGGGGCCGAGGCGCGCTTCCACGTGAACGGCCGTCTGCTGCTGGCCAGCGGCCGGGTCGAGCACGACGGCGAGACCCTGGTCATGCCGCCCGACACCGCCGCCTGGATCATCAGGGCACCCGTCAGGCACGGCGACCCGGGGTGAGACGGAGCCGTCCGGCGGACCACTCCCCCGGCGGACGCCGGTCAGTGGGCAGAATGGAGGGGTGAGCCGACAGCCGTCGCCCGCCGAGCCGACCCCACCCTCCCCGGCGCGGCCCACCGAGTCGTTCTTCGAGGCCGTGGGCGGTGAGGAGACCTTCTCCCGGCTGGTCGCGCACTTCTACGAGGGAGTCGCGGCCGATCCGGTGCTGCGCCCGCTCTACCCGGAGGAGGACCTCGGCCCCGCCGAGGAGCGGCTGCGGCTGTTCCTGATCCAGTACTGGGGCGGTCCGTCGACCTACGGCGACCGGCGTGGTCATCCCCGGCTGCGGATGCGGCACGCGCCGTTCGCGATCGGTCCCGTCGAGCGGGACGCCTGGCTCGCCCACATGCGCGCCGCGGTCGACTCCCTGGGCCTGCCTGCGGACAAGGAGGAGACCCTGTGGGGCTACCTCGTCTACGCCGCGAACTCCATGCAGAACCGCCCCTGAGCGGTCCGTCCGCCGCCGTCCCGGGGCCGGTGACCCGGCTGGGACGGCGACGCGGCTGGGACGGCGACGCGGCTGGGACGGCGACGCGGCTGGGACGGCGACGCGGTCAGCCACGGGCGGCGGCACCGGCCGCCCCGGTGGCACCGGCCCCGGTGGCGGCCGGCCCCGTGACGACCGACCCAGTGACGACCGACCCAGTGACGACCGCCGCCGCGGCCCCGCGCGGCAGCAGGAGCGTGCCGACGCCGGCGAGGGCGATCCCGACAAGATCGAAGACGAGTGCCGCGACCAGGCCGTCCGCCGGCCCGCCCCGGGCCGCCGCCGCGAAGAACACGGTGCCCACCCCGGCGACGCCGAGCGCCGCCGACGCCTGCTGGGTGGTGGCGAGCAGCCCGCTGACCGCCCCGCTGACGTCCGCGGGCGCCCCGGCGAGGACCGCGGCGACAAGCGCCGGAACGATCAGGCCGTTGCCGACGCCGATGGCCAGCAACGACGGCACCAGCTCGGCGGTCGTGACCCCGGCACCGTCGGTCGCGACCATGGCCAGCAGCCCGGCCAGGCCCACGCCGCTGATCACGGCGCCGGCGGTGAGCGTCCGCGGGCCGAACCGGGCCACCAGGCCGCGGGCCGCCATGGACGACAGCGCGAACGCGATGCCCATCGGTCCGAACACGAGTCCCGCGTTCAGGGGCGAGCGGTGCTGCCCCTCCTGCAGGAAGATCGTCGCCGCGAGCAGGAAGCTGCCGAAGAACGTGAAGAACCCGAAGCTGACCAGCAGCCCGGCGATGGTGCGGCGCGACCGCAGCACCATCGGCGGGACGATGGGGTGGCCACCCGTCCGGGCGAGGCGGACTTCCCAGCGGCCGAAGGAGACCAGCACCAGGACGCCCGCGCCGAGCGCCAGCCAGGTCCACAGCGGCCAGCCCTCGTCCCGGCCCAGCGTCAGCGGGACGAGCACCAGCCCGAGCCCCGCCGCGAGCGCCGCGAGCCCCAACCGGTCCAGCGGCTCGGGCCTGGTGGCCTTCGACTCGGGCAGCAGCCGCCACACCACCGCCATGGCGACGATCCCGATCGGCACGTTCACGAGGAAGATGGGCCGCCAGCCGAGGCCGAGGACGTCCAGGTCGACCAGCAGGCCGCCGATGACCTGCCCGGACACCGCGCCGAGGCCGACCGTGACGCCGTAGTACGCGAACGCGCGCGCCCGCTCCGCCGGCGGGAAGATCACATTGATGATGGCCAGCGCCTGCGGCACCATCAACGCCGCCCCGACGCCCTGCGCCAGGCGCCCCGCGACCAGCGTCGCCTCGCTCGGGGCCACCCCGCACAGCGCCGAGGCCGCGGTGAACAACGCCATTCCGGCCAGGAACAGCCGGCGCCGGCCCGACCGGTCACCCAGCCGGCCACCCGTGATCAGCCCGGCCGCGTAGGTGAACGAATAGCCCGCGACGACCAGCTCGAGGCCGGCGTTCGACGCCCGCAGGTCCTGGCCGATGCTGGGGGCCGCGACGTTGACGACGAAGATGTCGAACAGCGACATGAAGGTGGCGACGAGGACCGCTGGCAGCACCCGCCACCGCCGTGGGTCCGGCTCCGCGGGCTGGGTGGCCCGGGCCGCCCGGGCGGGGCCTGGGCGCGCGGGAACGGCGACCGGGGGCACGCCGGTTGTGGCGGACGGCGGCGATGTCGGTGACGGGGCACCCGCGGGCGTCGGCTCGTCGACCCTGGTGGAGGCCATCAGGCTCCCTCGGCTCTTAGTTCGAAATCCGTCGAACTAAGCGAAGTCGCCCGGGATGCGCGGCATTCCCGGGAACCACGGCGTGGGCAGCGCGGTTGTCCGTTGTGGTTGTCTCGTAGCCGGGCGCTCGCCCGGAGGAACGCGGGGAGGTGGGCGCGGTGGACACCGCGACGGCCACGCTGCCGATGCCGGCGCCCCAGGACCTCGACCTCGTCGCCGTGCTGGGCGCGCTCGCCGACCCGGCCCGCCTCGAGATCGTCGCCGCGCTCGCCCAGGTGCCCGAGGCCGCCTGCGGCCAGCTGCTCGAGGGCCGGATGGCCAAGTCGACCCGCAGCCACCACCTGCGGGTCCTGCGCGAGGCCGGCGTCATCGCCGTGCGCGCCGAAGGCACCTACAAGTTCTCCCGGCTGCGCCGCGACGACCTCGACACCCGCTTCCCGGGCCTCCTGGACGCCATCGTGACGGGCGCGCTCCCGGTGGTGGGCGGGAACCCGCCGGCCGCGGGTCCCCTGGGGCGGGCCGCGGCGGCCCCACGCACCCAGTAGCGATCCGGAAAGGCCGGACGCCCGGCGAGCCCGCCCCCGTCCGCCCACGCCCCACGCGCGGCACCGAACGTCGCTGGCACCGGGCCGGGCACGCCACCGCGCACCCGGCGGCGAAGCCAACCCTCAGGCGGGGGCCTGGTCAGCGGACTGCCGCGCCGCGAGCACCGCGTCCGCCATCGCCCTGGCAAGCCAGTCCTCGAACTCGTCGGGCGTCCACCCCCGGTCGGCGGTGAGCCGGCGAAACAGCTCGGGAGCGGTGAGCGCCCAGAGCAGGTCGCCGGCCCGGCCCACGGTCAGCCCCGGGCGCAGCGCGCCAGCCCGGGCCAGGACGGCCGCGAGCCGGCAGGTGCCGGTCAGCCGTTCCTGCTCGGTGACCGCGACGAGGGCGCGCAGGTCCTCGTCGCCGGCCTGCGCGCCCGCGAGGATGACCGCGTACAGGTGACCCAGCCGTTCGTTGATCAACCGGCCGATCCGAGCGTAGATCACCAGCGCCCTGCGCGGGTCGGCCTCCGCGACCAACGCGCGGAACTCGGGCCGCTCGGCCAGCGGCACCGGCTCGTCGTCGCCGACGAGCGTCACGTCGTAGAGCCGCTTGGTCAGCGCCGCCTTCGTCCCGAACGTCTTGTAGATCGTCTGCGCCGACACCTCCGCCTCGGCCGCGATCGCCGCGATCGACACCCCGGCGTAGCCCCGCTCCAGCAGCAGCCGCTCGGCCGCGGCGAGGATCCGCCGTTCGGTCACGCGGGCCTGCTCCCTGCGCAGCGGGCTGTCGTAGGGCCGACTCGTCCGGACCTTGAACTCATCCATTCGGTGTACACATACTAAATCCAATTGAGCGTCGCTCACTCGAATCCATGTCGACGATGAAGCTACCCGACCCACCGGGCGCGGACCCCATGCCGCGCCCGCCGCCCTTTTCCCCGCCATCGCGCCACGCACCGCCGCCATCGCCTGCTCGAGGAGAACCGTCATGGCCCGATTCCTGTTCGCCACGGTCCCCGCCGTCGGCCACACCCTGCCCGCGCTTCCCATCGCCCGTGCCCTGCTCGAACGCGGCCACGCCGTGCGCTGGTACGGCGGCGTCGCCTTCGCCGACAAGATCACCGCCGTGGGGGCGAGCTTCCACCCGATCACCGATCCCGACTTCGACTACAGCCTGAACGGGCTGGACCAGCACTACCCGCGACGCAGGGAGCTGTCCGGGCTGAAGAAGCTGCAGTTCGACATGGTGCAGGGGTTCTCGAAACCAGTGCCCACCCAGGTACGGGACCTGCGGGCCCTGTTGCGGGACGAGCCGGCCGACGCCGTGATCGCCGACACCGGGTTCATCGGCGGCGTCCTCCTGCGGGAACTGGGCGGACCACCGCTGGCCGGGTTCGGCGTCAGCATCCTGCCCTTCACCAACAGGCATCTCGCGCCCCTCGGCATGGGCCTGGCACCGGCGAACGGCCCGCTCGGCCGGCTGCGCAACCGGGCGCTGGCCGGCTCCATCCGACGGGTGCTGCTTCGCCCGGTAACGGCCGAGCTCAACCAGACCCGGCGCGGGCTCGGCCTGCCCGAGTCGTCCGCCGCGATCTTCGACTACCCGCTGGCCACCCAGCTCTACCTGCAGTTCAGTGCGCGCGGCTTCGAATACGACGTTCCTGACGTGCCCAGCCAGGTCGCCTTCGTCGGTCCGCCGCGCCAGCTGGACGACCCCGGCTGGCAGGCGCCGGCCTGGTGGCCCGAGCTGTCCGGGCGGCGGGTCGTCCTCGTCAACCAGGGGACGGTCGCGACCGACGCCGACCAGCTGATCCGGCCCGCGCTGGCCGGGCTCGCGGGCGAGGACGTGCTCGTCGTCGCGGTCACCGGTGGCGCCGACCCGGCGGGCCTCGCGCCGCTGCCGGCGAACGCCCGGGTGGAGCGGTACATCCCGTTCGACCGGCTGCTGCCGCACGTCGACGTGTTCGTCACCAACGGCGGCTACGGCGGCGTGCAGCTCGCGCTCGCGCACGGCGTCCCGATCGTCGGCGCCGGCCGGACCGAGGACAAGATCGAGGTCAACGCCCGGGTGGCCGCGGCCGGCGTCGGAGTGAACCTGCGCACCCAGACCCCGGAGCCGGACCAGATCCGCGCGGCCGTCGCGACGGTGCTCACCGACTCCCAGTACGCCTGGGCCGCGCGCCGGATGCGGGACGAGATCGCGAAGGCGGGACGCGAGAGCCGAGCGGCCGACCTGCTCGAGCAGCTCGCCGGCGGGGCGGCGACGCCGGTTCCGGCTGGTACCGGGGCGGTCCGGTTCGGCTAGCCGAGCGGCCGCGCCGGGAAGCCGCCGGGGCCGGCCGCGCCTCCCCGGGCAGTCCTGGGCCGGTCCCAGCCGGGCGCGAGCGCGGCCGGCAGGCGGCGCCAGGCCGGCTCCGGGCGGAAGTCGTGCCAGGTGCCGTCGAACGGGAAGAGGCCGGCCTCGACGTCCCTGATCAGCCGCTCGCCCTCGGCGCGGACCGCGGCGGCGTCGCGCACCCAGTAGCGGTCGGGGAAGGCCAGGCGCTCGGCGAGCTCGTCCTCGTCCTTCCACTCCCAGGTGCGGTCCGGCCAGACCCAGATGTCGAGGTCCTGGTCACAGCCGTCGATCCCCGCCAGGGCGCCGTCGCGCCAGCGGACGACGGGCTCCTCGAGGTTGACGTACCAGGCGTCGAACCTGCCGCGCCAGTCCCAGAACCACCAGACGGTGTGCGCGCGCCCCGGCGGGATCAGCATGAAGACGTCCGGGCCCCACCAGGTGGTCGGGGTGAGCACGGTGGACTGCTGGAGCCACTCGGCGAACGGCATGTCCCGGATGCCGCGGCCGTCCACACTGTCGCGGCGCACCGCCGGCCCGCCGTGGGGGATCCACAGCCGCAGGCCGCGCTCGTCCTCCTCGACGACGACGCCGGTCCGGACGAGCACCAGCTCGTCATCGGTGAACATCCGGTGTAGAACGACCTCGCCCGGCTCGAACGGCACGTCCAGTTGATCCACAACGGGACCATAGCGCGCGCCCGGCAGCCACCGCGCCCGCGCAACCGGCCGGCAATATCGCGGTATTCCTCGCCACTGGGGCGGCGCCGGATCACCGCCTCGCCAGCCCCGGCGCGCGGACCAATAGGGTTGACGGCATGGCGCAGTACGTCTTCCAGATGCGCAAGGTGCGCAAGGCCCACGGCGACAAGGTCGTCCTCGACGACGTGACCCTCTCGTTCCTGCCTGGAGCGAAGATCGGGGTCGTCGGCCCGAACGGGGCGGGGAAGTCGTCCCTGCTCAAGCTCATGGCCGGGCTCGACCAGCCGAGCAACGGCGACGCGACCCTCTCCCCGGGCTACACCGTCGGCCTGTTGTCCCAGGAGCCGGTGCTCGACGAGACCAAGGACGTCCGCGGCAACGTCGAGGACGGCGTGGCCGAGATCCGCGCGGTCCTCGCCGCCTACGAGGCGATCAACGAGAAGATGGCCGACCCGGACGCGGACTTCGACGTGCTCCTCGCCGAGCAGGCCAAGCTGATCGACAAGATCGAGGCCGCGAACGCCTGGGAGCTCGACAGCCAGCTCGACCAGGCGATGGACGCGCTGCGGCTGCCGCCGGGCGACGCCGACGTGTCCAAGCTCTCCGGTGGTGAGCGCCGCCGGGTGGCGCTGTGCCGGCTGCTGCTGGAGGCGCCCGACCTCCTGCTGCTCGACGAGCCGACCAACCACCTGGACGCCGAGAGCGTCGCCTGGCTGGAGCAGCACCTGGCCCGCTACGCCGGCGCCGTGCTGGCCGTCACCCACGACCGGTACTTCCTCGACAACGTCGCCGGCTGGATCCTCGAGCTCGACCGCGGCCGGGCCCACCCGTACGAGGGCAACTACACGACCTACCTGGAGAACAAGGCGGCCCGGCTCAAGGTCGAGGGGCAGAAGGACGCCAAGCGGCGCAGGGTGCTCGCCCAGGAGCTGGAGTGGGTCCGCTCCAACCCGAAGGCCCGCCAGGCCAAGAGCAAGGCCCGGCTGTCCCGTTACGAGGAGCTCGCGGCGGAGGCGGACAAGTCCAGGCCGCGCGACTTCGACGAGATCCAGATCCCGCCGGGCCCGCGGCTGGGCAACCTGGTGATCGAGGCGAAGAATCTCACCAAGGGCTTCGGCGACCGGGTGCTCATCGACAACCTGTCGTTCAGCCTGCCCCGCGGCGGCATCGTCGGGATCATCGGGCCCAACGGCGTCGGCAAGACCACCCTGTTCACGATGCTCACCGGTGCGGCGACGCCCGACTCGGGCGCGCTGACCGTCGGCGAGACGGTCGACATCTCCTACGTCGACCAGGACCGTTCCGGCCTGGACGGGAAGAAGAACGTCTGGCAGGTCGTCTCCGACGGTCTCGACCACATCATCGTCGGCAAGGTCGACTTCCCGAGCCGGGCCTACGTGTCGTCGTTCGGCTTCAAGGGCCCGGACCAGCAGAAGCCGGTCGGGGTGCTCTCCGGCGGCGAGCGCAACCGGCTGAACCTGGCGCTCACCCTCAAGCACGGCGGGAACGTGCTGCTGCTCGACGAGCCGACCAACGACCTCGACGTCGAGACGCTGCGCTCGCTGGAGGACGCGCTGCTGGAGTTCGCCGGCTGCGCGGTCGTCATCTCCCACGACCGCTGGTTCCTCGACCGCGTCGCCACCCACATCCTCGCCTGGGAGGGCGACGATGAGAACCCGGCCAAGTGGTTCTGGTACGAGGGCAACTTCGCCGACTACGAGAACAACAAGATCGAGCGGCTGGGCCTGGAAGCCGCCCGCCCGCACCGCCTCACCCACCGCAAGCTCACCCGCGACTGATCCTCTGGCGCCGGCGGCCCACCCGCCACGGGCCGCCGGCCGGCCACCCCGGCCACGGGAAGGGATCTTGGGCTCGAGCACGCGTCGCGGGAACAGAAAACGCCGCCCGCCGGGAGACCCGGCGGGCGGCGCGAGCGGTCCGGTCAGGACCAGCCAGGCATCGGGTAGTTCGCCGTGAGCTCGCGGATCTCGGCGGCGACCTGGGCCAGGACGGCCTCGTCGCCGTCGGCCGCGGCCTTGACGGCCTGGTCGATCCAGGCGGCGATCTGGCGCATCTGCTCGGGGCCCATGCCGCGGGTGGTGACCGCGGCGGTGCCCAGGCGCAGGCCGGAGGGATCGAACGGCTTGCGGGGGTCGTAGGGCACCGTGTTGTAGTTCAGTTCGATGCCGGCCCGGTCGAGTGCCTGGGCGGCCGGCTTGCCGCCGATGCCCTTGCTGGTCACGTCGAGCAGGATCAGGTGGTTGTCGGTACCGCCGGAGACGAGGTCGAAGCCGCGCTCGGCGAGCGCCTCGGCCAGCGCCGCCGCGTTCGTGACGATCTGGTGGGCGTAGGCGCCGAACTCGGCGGTCGCCGCCTCGCGCAGCGCGACCGCGATCGCCGCGGTGGTGTGGTTGTGCGGGCCGCCCTGCAGGCCCGGGAAGACGGCCTTGTCCAGCGCGGTCGCGTGCGCGGCGTCGGACATCAGCATCGCGCCGCGCGGGCCGCGCAGCGTCTTGTGGGTGGTGGTCGAGATGACCGGGGCGTGCCCGACCGGCGACGGGTGCGCGCCGCCGGCGATCAGGCCGGCGATGTGCGCGATGTCGGCGACCAGCACGGCGTCGATCTCACTGGCGATCGCGGCGAACGCCGGGAAGTCGATGGTGCGCGGGATCGCGGTGCCACCGCAGAAGATGACCTTCGGGCGCTCGGCGAGCGCCAGCTCGCGGACCTCGTCCATGTCGACCCGGCCGGTGTCCTGGCGCACGCCGTACCGGACGCTGCGGAACCACTTGCCGGTGGCGGACACCGACCAGCCGTGGGTGAGGTGGCCGCCCATCGGCAGCGCCATGCCCATCACGGTGTCACCCGGCTGCAGGAAGGCGAGGTAGACGGCCAGGTTCGCCGGCGAGCCCGAGTAGGGCTGGACGTTGGCGTGCTCGACGCCGAACAGCGCCTTGGCGCGCTCGACGGCGAGGGTCTCGATCGGGTCGATGAACTGCTGGCCCTCGTAGTACCGCTTGCCGACGTAGCCCTCGGAGTACTTGTTCGTCAGGACCGTGCCGCACGCCTCGAGGACCGCGTTGGAGACATAGTTCTCGGAGGCGATGAGCCGGATCTTCTCGTACTGGCGGCGGGCCTCGGACTCGACCAGGTTCGCCAGCTCCGGATCGGCGCTGACCAGGTGCTTGATCGCTGGCTCGTGCATGGGAGAAACCTCCAGGGTGTGGCTGCCCGGCCCGCCGGAGTCCACACGTCGCCGGTTTGTCTGGTCGGCTCGCCTGGCCGGCCTGTCATCCGTGTGGGCCACCGACGGACGATCCCGCTGCGGGCAGGCGTCGTCCGGCCGGCGGCACCCAGGCGCGCGGTGCCGTACCGCTCGGTCGCTTCCCGGTGGTTGATTCCACCCAAGCACGCCAGTCGCGACGCGGTGAAGTCTAGCGGGTCGGTTCCAGGGACCGGTCCGAGCCCGAGCCGTCCCGTGGCGCGGTGACCTGGCCCGCCCGCGCCTCGGCGGCGGGCGGTTCCGGCGCCATCGGGCGTCCCTCGACCTCCGGCGCCGCGCCCCGACGCGGCGCGCAGGCGAGGCCGGCGACGCCGCCGAGGGCGGCGAGGACGGCGGCCGCGAGGTAGGCCTCGGCGAACGGGCCGGCCGTGGCCGCGTCGGCGACGATCGCCGACATCAGGCTCAGGCCGATCACGCCGCCGATCTGGCTCGCGGTCTGGTGCAGCGAGGTCGTCGACCCGAAGCTGTCCGGCGTCGCGGCGTTGGTGGCGACGACCAACAGCGGCGGGACGGAGTGACCGTAGGCGAGGCCGCTGGCCATCAGGCCGACGATGACCAGCCAGAGCTGGTCGAGCCGGGTGCCGGCGACGAGCACCGCGAGCGCGACGACGTAGAGCGCGATGCCGACGGTCGCCAGCCGGGCGGGGCCGAACCGCGCCCCGAGCCGGCTCGCCGACGGCGCGGCCAGCGAGATCGACAGGGTGCGGCTGATCGTCACGACAGAGGTCATCGCGACCGACAGCCCGAACACCCCTTGCAGCAGCAGGGGCGTGACCAGGAAGTTGCCCTGGTGCGCCGCGTTGGTCAGGAACGACGCGCCGCTCGACGTGAGGATGTCGCGCTTGCGCAGCAGCCACAGCGGGATCACCGGGCTCGCCGCGCGCCGCTCGATCCACAGCAGCAACCAGTACAGCGGCGCGACGGCGGCCAGCAGGCCGACGACCACCAGGGTCGGGCCCCAGGCCGCCGCCCGGTTGACGCCGAACGTGAGCGCGAACGTGGCCAGCGTCAGCACCAGCGCGCCGGTCTTGTCCAGGCCGGGGCGGTTGGCGCCATGCTCGGTCGGCATCGGTGGCAGCACCCGCAGCGCGAGGACCAGCGCGCACAGCGCGATCGACGCCTGGATGAGGAACATCGGCCGCCAGCCGATCGAGTCGATGACCACGCCGCCGATGGCGAGGCCGGTGACGCCGGAGCCGGACAGGACTGCCGACGCCCACGCCGCCGGCCGGACCCGTTCCTCCGCCGGGAAGACCTTGAACAGCATCGCGAACGACGACGGGATCGTCGCCGCGCTCGCCAGCGCCGCGCCCGCCCGGGCGGCGATCAGCGAGTACGGGTCGAAGGCGCAGGCGGTCGCCACGGCGAACAGGACCGCCAGCGTCGTCCCGGTCCGGAACACGCGCCGGTGCCCGTGGAGGTCGCCGAGCCGACCGGTGATCGGGAGGGCGACCGCGGAGACGAACAACGAGCCGGTCACCGACCAGGCGACCAGACCGACGCTTCCGCCGAGTTCGGCCGCGACAGGCGGGATGGCCACGGTCAACGCGGTGGCCGTGAAGCTGGTCGCGAACATCGCTACCAGGCAGGTCAGCAGCACCAGGCGTCGTTCCGACGGTCCGGAAGTCTCCGACGGTCCGGAAGTCGAGGACACCAGGCGAAACCAACTTCCCGACGTGGTCACGGCGCGGCACGGTCCGACCACTCCGACGAAACGAGATTCTGTGAATCAAGAATCGATGGCGCCGCGAGGCGGATCAACCATTCCGGTCTGATCTCACACCACGCCCGGTGATCCCACCACGCGTTCCGGCGCACGCCGGGCGGCGCCCGGCCGCCTCCCCGAGATGCGGCGATTACGGTCGGCACCCAGAATGACACTCATCTGGATTCGCCAGGACACGTCGAAGGGCACCCAGGAGGCCGGCCAGTTCTCGAGCCACCAGGTTCTCGATCTGCCAGGTTCTCGAGGCGACGGGGTCTCCAGGCGAGGAGGTTTCCCGATGGTCGAGACGCTGGCACCGCTACCGCTGTCGTCGTGGGCCGACACCAAGGAGACGTTGCACCGCTATCTGCAGGTGGTCGGCAAGATCCGGCTGGCCGCGAGCCCTCGCCGCAACCACTGGTGGAACGTCCCGTTCTACGTGACCGGCCGCGGCCTGACCACGCGGCCGATGGGGCAGGTGGACGGCAACCCGATCTTCACCATGGACTTCGACTTCGTCGGGCACGAGCTGCTGGTCCACGCCCTGGACGGCGAGTCGATCTCCTTCCCGCTGACGGAGCGGTCGGTGGCCTCGTTCTACCGCCGGACGATGGACGCGCTGGGCGCCCTCGGGGTGAAGGTGCACCTCGAGCATCCGCACCCGTTCGACCTGCGGGACTCCCGCCGGCCGTTCGAGGACGACACCGAGCACGCGGCCTACGACCCGGCGAAGGTGACGCGCTACTGGCAGACCCTCAGCCAGGTGAACCTGCTGCTGGAGGAGTTCGCCGAGGGCTTCTGCGGCAAGGTCAGCCCCGTGCACCACTTCTGGCACACCTTCGACATCGCGCACACCCGGTTCGGCGACCGGGAGGTCGACCAGAGCCGCGACGTCGACCCGGTCACCCGGGAGGCCTACTCGCGAGAGGTGATCAGCTTCGGCTTCTGGTTCGGCGACGAGGAGCTGCCCGAGCCCGCGTTCTACTCGTACACCGCGCCGGAGCCCGCGGGCCTGGCCGACGAGCCGCTGCGCCCCATCGGGGCCGCCGGGTGGCGGGCCCGGGGCGGCAGCCACCTGGCGGTCCTGCCGCTGGCGGCGCTGGCGGACAGCCCGGACCGCAAGGCCGCCGCGCTGGAGTTCTACGAGAGCGCCTACCAGGCCGGGGCGCGGCGGGCCGGCTGGGACCTCGCCGGCCTCGCCTCGCCGCACGGCGTCACCGACCCGGTCATCAGCCACCACACCGCGAGCTTCGGCGGGGTGGACACCGAGCGACTCGAGCCGCGCTGACCATCCGCTCCGAAAACCGGCACCTGGGCGGGCGTCAGTCATCGCAGACCGTGCCTGGCCTGGGGGTGATCAGGTCGATCAGGTAACGGTCGGTCGCCTCACGGACGCAGCTCGAGTCGGCATACGCGCCGTGCGTGTAGGACCGCCAGGTCAGCAGGACGGCGCGGTCACCGAGCTGGGCCGCCGTCGACAGGGCCTCCTGGTAGGGCGTCGCCGGGTCGCCGGTGGTGCCCAGCAGCAGGATCGGCGGGGCTCCCGGCGCCTGGAACGGTCCGGTGTAGCGGGAGGCCGAAGGCGTGGGCCAGAACGCGCAGGTCACGCTGCCCAGCGCGAGCACCGGGCCGAACCGCGGGGCCTCGCGGGCGAGATCAGCGGCGAAGCGGCGGTAGACGGCCAGGTCGGTCGGGTAGTTCTGGTCGGCGCAGTCGATGGCGATCTGGGCGTCGAAGGAGTTGTCGAAGGTCCCGTCGTCCCGCTCGCCGGAGGACTCCTCCTGGGTCGCGAGCAGCACCGAGCCGTCGTCGTAGTCGTCGGCGAGCTCCAGCCCGAGCGCGAGGATCGGCCACAGCTGCTCGCTGTAGAGCAGTTCCAGGACGGCGGAGATCGCTACCGACGCGTCGACCGGGGTGGTGGTGTCGACCTCCTTGCCGCGCGCGTAGATCGGCTTCTCGGCGAGCCGGGCCATCAGCCGGTCGTAGGCGCCCGCCGGGTCGCCGTGGCCGAAACCACACTCGGGGTCGCGCGCGCAGCTGGCGAAGAAGGCGTCGAGCGCCGCGTCGAACGCGATCGCCTGCAGCCGGACGTGCCCCAGCGGGTCGTTGGTCCACTGCGCCGGGTCGAGCACCGCCTCCAGCACCAGGGCGCGCAGCCGGGTCGGGAAGAGCGCGGCGTAGGTGACGCCCAGCTCGGTGCCGTACGAGGCGCCGTAGGCGGTGAGCCTGGGCTCGCCCAGCGCGGCGCGCAGCAGGTCGAGGTCACGGGCAGCGGCCTCGGTCGACAGGTAGGGCAGCAGCGGCCCGCTCAGGCGCTCGCAGCCCGCGACGATCTGGCGGTACGCCTCGACGGTCTCGTCGAACCCCGCCGGGAGGTCCTCGTCGTCCGCCGCCCCGGTGGCCGGCGCCCTGGCGGCCGCCAGGCTGCCGCTGCGCGACGGCGCCACGCTTACGGCCCGCGGATGCGCGACCGAGGCAAGATAGGCGGCCTTCTCCTCGTCGGTCAGGCAGTGGACGGGGGCGCTCTGGCCGACGCCCCGCTGGTCGAACCCGACGATGTCGAACCGGTCGCGCACCGGCTCGTCGAACAGGTCCGGGGAGGTCCGGATGGTGTCGACCCCGGAGACCCCCGGCCCGCCCTCCAGATAGACCAGGGACCCGATCCGACGCGCCGGGTCCGCCGCCGGACGACGGATCAGCGCGAGCTCGATCGTCCCGGCGGCCGGGTGCGCGTGGTCCAACGGGACGGGCAGCTTCGCGCACTCCAGCCCGTCGCCACACGCCGTCCACGCGGACAGCCCGCCCATGGCCGGCGACGTCGCGAGGGTGGGCGCGGCCGCCTCCGCCGGGCCGGCGAGCCCGGCGACGGACAGCGACGACAGCGCGAGCGCGCTGGACAGCCGCGCCCGCCAGGACCACTTCACAGGACTTCCACTCACGAAGCGTCGAATCACGGGACGTCGGCCTTCCCGTCGGTGGACGCGGACCAGGACGGCGGCCCGCCAGCTCGACGACCGTCCGGTCACTCCCCGTGACGGTCGCGGTCCGCGACCTCCCCTGGCCCGTGGCCGGGGAAACACCCCACGGCAGGGCCCACCCACCGTGGGTAGCCGCCACCGGGCCGGTCACGGCGAGGGCCCGCTACCGACGTAGCCGCGCCCGCGCGCTCGTCCGGACGGCGTCGGTCAGCCGGGCCAGCAACGGGGAGTCCAGGCGCCAGCGCTGCCAGTGCAGCGGGACGTCGAGGCAGGCGTCGGTGAGGGTGACGAGCCGGCCGGCGGCGAGGTCCCCGAGCAGCTGGGCCTCCGGCAGCATGCCCCACCCGAGGCCCAGCCGGATCGCCGCGTGGAAGTCCGCCGACGTCGGCACCCGGTGCGCCCTCGGGACCGTGGCGACGCCCCGGCGGCGAAGCAGCTCGTGCTGGAGGTCGTCCTTCTCGTTGAACACCACCAGCGGCATCCGGGCCCAGTCATAGTCGTCGGCGCCGCCTGCCTGCCTGGCGCGCTCCCGCCAGCGGTCGGCGAAGGCCGGGGTGGCGGCCGGGTGATAGCGCATCGCGCCCAGCGCCTCGGCCCGGCAGCCCTGGACCGGCACCGGGTCGCTGGTCACGGCCGCGAGCGCGTCCCCGGCGCGCAGCAGGCCGGCGGAGAAGGCCTGGTCCTCGACGTGCAGGCGCAGCGCGACGCCGTCCCACCCGGCGGCGTCGGCGAGGACGGCGCGGAACCAGGTCGCGAGCGAGTCCGCGTTCACGGCCACCGCGAGTTCCGTCCGGGCGGCCCGGCCGCCGCCGAGTGCCTCGCGCGCCTCGGCGTGCAGCAGCCGGGTCTGGCGGGCGAGGCGCAGCAGCACCTCGCCGGCCGCGGTCGGCAGGCAGGGGGTGGAGCGCGCGACCAGCACCTGGCCCGTGGCCGACTCCAACGCGCGGATCCGCTGGCTGACCGCGCTCGGGGTCACCCGCAGGTGCCGGGCCGCGGCGTCGAAGCTGCCGAGCTCCGCGATCGCGATGAGCGTGGCGAGCTGGGCCGGCGGCAGCTCGAGGTCCTGGGCCGGATCCATGCAGGGATACTAAACTTTCTGAAGAAACTTTCACTGGCCTTCAGCAGGTGTGGAACCTAGCGTGGGCTGTCGTGCTTGATTCCGCCGTTGCCGGCCTTTTGACGGCGTTCTCGCTGATCGTCGCGATCGGTGCCCAGAATGCGTACGTCCTGCGACAAGGACTCGCCCGGGAATGGGTCGGCACGGTCGTCGCGATCTGCGCGGTGTCGGACCTGATCCTGATCGTCGCCGGGGTCGGCGGGGTCGGCGGCCTGCTCACCCGGTCGCCGACCGTGCTGGCCGCGGTGCGCTGGTTCGGAGTGGCCTTCCTGCTGTGGTTCGCCGTCGGCTCGCTGCGACGCGCGCGCCGGCCGGCCGCGCTGCGCGCCGCCGAGCCGGCCGGGGATCCGACCGGCGAGGGCGAGCGGCCGGGCGGGCTGGCGGACGACCGGCTGGTAGGCGTTCCCGCCGCCGGATCCCGGGTGGCGCCGACGCGGCCGGCCGCCCCGGCCCGGCACGGCCGGGGCCGTGCCGCCGCCGCCGCGCGGGCGGTGGCGTTCACCTGGCTGAACCCGCATGTGTACCTGGACACCGTGCTGCTGCTCGGCACCGTCGCGACGCACGAGGGGCCGACGGGACGCTGGTGGTTCGCCGTCGGCGCCGGGCTGGCCAGCACCGCGTGGTTCACGTGCCTCGGCTACGGCGCCCGGCTGGCTTCCGCGATACTCGCCAGTCCGCGGACCTGGCAGGTGATCGACCTGCTCATCGCCCTGACCATGCTCCTCGTCGCTTTCCGCCTGGCAGCGGCCTGACGGTCGAACGGCCCCCTATGCGCCGACCCCCTGGGCGTCGGCCCCCTGTGTGTCGACACGCTGTGCGTCGACCCCTGTGTGTCGACCATCGCCGCCGGCGGCCCGCGCGCGTGGCTTCGGGCGCAGCCGGCCATGTCAAGAAGTCACGGACCAGGACGCCCGTAAAGGAGAGGATGAACCGCAAGCAACTACACGGGGGGTTGCATGCCGGGAAGGCGCCGTTCTCGCCCACGCGGCACTCCGGAGTTCGACGAATCCGGGCTGCCGACCGGCCTCAGCGGACCGGTCGACATCCCGGACCCGCCGCCGCAGCCGCGGCTTTCGTGGCGCGGACGGCTGCGCAAGGCGGCCTCGGGCGCCGCGGCGACCGTCGCCGGGCTGCCCCGGGTCCTGAGCCTGTGCTGGCGCGCCAGCCCCTCGGCGACGGTGTTGCTCGCCGTGCTCACCGTCGTGGTCGGCCTCTTCCCGGTGCTGACGGCGTCGACGGCCCGTCTCCTCGTCGACGCCGTGGTGCGCGCGGTCGGGATCCGTACGGCCGGTGGGCCCGACCAGTCGCCGCTGATCCTGCCGCTGCCCGGGGATCCGCAGATCGCCACCCTGACCGGCGTCCAGGTGGTGTTCTGGCTCGCCGTGACCCAGTTCGTGGTGTACGTGCTGGACGAGCTCGTCGGCGCGGCGCGCTTCGTCGTCGAGCGGGTCCTGTCCGATCGGCTGACGCTGACCGTGGAGACGATGGTCGCCGAGAAGGCGAGCCAACTGGAGCTCACCTTCTTCGAGCAGTCCGAGTCCTACGACCTGCTGCAACGAGCCGCGAGCCAGGGCTCGCGGCCGTTCAGCACGCTGACGACGTTCTTCAGGCTGCTCCAGACGGTCGTCACCTTCGTCAGCATGATCGGGCTTCTGATCAGTCTGAACCCTTGGCTCGGACTCATCGTGCTCGCGGCGCCCATCCCGGCCTTCATCGTGGACACCCGGTACGGCCAGTGGACATATGCGCGCAGCCGCTGGACCTCGCCGGTTAGCCGGCGGATCTGGTATCTGCAGCGGCTGCTGACCACCGACAGCGACGCCAAGGAAATCAAGATCTTCAACCTGGGGCCCTACCTGGTGGAGCGGTATCGGCTCCTGTCGGCAAACTACGACAAGAAGCTGAGGGAGCTAGCGATCCGGCGTCAGTTGGCCGAACTCGGCTGGTCGATGCTGGACGTATTGGCCCGATCCGGCAGCTACCTCTATGTCGCGCTCCAGGCGGCGGCGGGCCGGCTCTCCCTCGGAGACCTGACCCTCTACGGCGCCGCGGCCTCCAGCGTGCAGAGCAGTGTCTCGGCGATCCTGTCCGCGCTGACGTCGATGTACGAGAACAACCTCTACGTCGACGACCTGTACCGCCTGATGGCGACGCCGACCGAGAAAGAACAGCAGGCTCTGCGGCAGGCGGCGCGCGCGTCGTCCTCCGCGGCGGCGGTGGCCACGGCGGCGGTGGCTCCGCCGCCGACGGCCGCCGTCCACGGCGCGGTCTCCCTAGAGAAGCCAGGTTCTCAGCCGGCCACGACGGCGGACCCGTCGTCGCTGGCCGCCGTCATCCCGGCACCGCGCGACCGCGGCCGCGCCGGCGGGACGACCGGCGGGCCGGAACAGGTCGACGAGCGACACAGCGGGCTGGCGCCGACCGGCGTGCCGCCGTTCCAGCCGGTCCCGCTGCCCACGCCCCTGCGCGGCCACGTCGTCTTCGAGGGCGTCTCGTTTCGTTACCCGGGCACCGGGGAGCCGGCGCTGACCGATGTCAGCTTCGAGGTCGCCCCCGGGGAGACCATCGCGATCGTCGGCCGTAACGGCGCCGGCAAGTCCACCCTGATCAAGCTGCTCTGCCGGCTCTACTCCCCGGACAGCGGTCGGATCCTGGTCGACGGCGTCGACATCGCCGACGTGGACGCCGACGAGCTACGTTCCCAGATCAGCGCGGTGTTCCAGGACCACGTCTCCTTCCAGGCGACCGCGGCGGAGAACATCGGCCTGGGCGACCTCGCCCGCCTGGCCGACCGGCCTCGCGTGGAGCGAGCCGGGCAGGCCGGCGGCGCGGACGAGTTCGTGCGGGCGCTGGCGTACGGCTACGACACGGCGCTTGGCCGCTGGTTCGGCAAAGGTGTGGACCTGTCCGGCGGCCAGTGGCAGAAGCTCGCCCTCGCGCGCGGATTCATGCGCGACGCCCAGATCCTCGTCCTCGACGAGCCGAGCGCCGCGCTCGACGCCCGTGCCGAGCACGACCTGTTCGCCCGGCTGCGCGCCCTGGCGACGGGCCGCACCGCGTTCTACATCTCGCACCGCTTCTCCACGGTGCGCCAGGCCAACCGGATCATCTTCCTCGACGACGGCCGTCTGACCGAGTCCGGCACCCACCGCGAACTGATGGCCCTGGCCGGCCAGTACGCCGAGCTGTTCACCCTCCAGGCCGCCGCCTACCTCGACGACGCCCCGGAACCGCCCGCCCCGGAACCGCCCGCGGTCTCACCTCCGCCTGGCCGGTCGCGCCCCCTGGGTCCGCCTCCGGGGCGGTGACGCCCCGCGCGTGTGCCTGCCGGCGGGCCGCCGGACGTCGTCAGTCGCGGATGACGGCCTTGGTGCGCATGAGGAACTCGCCGAGGTACCCGTCGTGCGGGATGTCGGGGCGCATCCAGTAGGTCGGGTGGTCACCCAGGTAGACGTTGCTGATCGACGGGTCCTCGACCAGCCGGTTCACGAGCAGGTCGTCCTGGGTGATCGCGGTGAGCACCAGCGTGTCCCGCAGCGGCCCGACGCCGTCGGCCGCCGACCACGGCGCCACCCAGACGCAGGGGAAGCCCAGCTCGATGCCGGTCTGCGGGGCGTCGGCGCGGCCCACCTGGAAGACCGCGGGGCGCAGCACGGCGCCGCCTCCGGGCAGCGGGTCGACGACCCCGTCGCCGCCCAGCCAGGCGGTGGCGTCGCCGGCGTGGTCGAGCAGGTACCTCTCCACGGCCCGCGCCGCGTCGACCGGCTGGGTGGGCAGCACGGCCCCGGGGTCCTGCGGCGGCAGGCTCGGGATCGCGGCCAGCCGCTCGGCGAGCGCCTCGGCCAGCGGCGTCGGGTCGCCCTCCACGTAGACCGCGGTCGCGTTCACGCACGCGGTGCCGCCCTCGTCGGCCACCGAGTCGACGATCATGTCCAGGTGCGCCCGCCAGTCCTCGCCGGAGATGAGGATCTTCGACCGGCCCGGCCCCTGCGGCAGCACGGTGCCCACCTGGCCGTACTTGCGGACGACCTCGTCACCGCCGTAGACCATCGACAGGTCCGCCTCCCGCAGGATGTCGTCGGCGACGGCGTGGTCGGTCGGCAGCAGCACCACCTGGTCGGCGCCGAAGCCGGCGTCGCGCAGCGCGGTGACCAGCCGGTACGGGGTCAGCGGCTCGCGGCGCGACGGCCGCACGGCGACCCGGTAGCCGTAGGCCAGCGCCTCCGGCCACAGCGAGTGCACCCCCGGGTGGTTGCCGGCCGCGTGGACCGCGAACACGTCGGCGCGCCGGGTCCAGACCGCGCTCCCCTGCCGGGTCGCCGGGTCGCTCCAGCTCTCGACGGCGGCCGCCGGGCGGGCGCACCGGGCGTCCGGCCCGGCGCCCGCGAGGCTGCGCGCGATGCCCCGGACGGCCGAACGCACCACGGAGATCGGCATGCCGGACATCCGGCTGACCAGGTGGGTGTACTCCTCGGTCGTGATCCCGGCCGGCGCGCCGTGCTCGAACGCCTCGCCGGCGCGGGCCAGCGCCGCGAGCCGCTCGTCGGCCGGCATCGTCTCGGCCCGGCGCAGGGCGGCCATGGCGCGATGTACGAACAGCCTGGGGACCAGGCTCAGCTCGGCGATCGGCGTGCCCGCCACGTCGTTGATCGTCAACCGCTCCCGCGACCGGAAGGGCCCGCCCGGACCGAGCGCGTCCAGGTGGAGCGGACCGCCGGGCGGCGTCGCCGCGCCGGGGGCCGCGCCGGCGCCCTTACGGGCGCCGGTCGTGGGACCACCGGTGGGGGGAACGTCGCCGGCGACGGTGGCGGCCCGGCTCGCCGACCCCACGCCGCCGCTGCCCGGCCTGGTCATCAGTACACCCCCTCGACGACGGTCTCGCCGCCGAACTCCCTGACCGGGGCCACGTCGGCGACCGAGTCGCCCACCCGGGCCGATCCGGGCGGCGGCTCGACCCGGGTGGCGACGTCGCGTTCCAGGTTGTTCGGCAGCAGCGCGGACCGGCTCACGTGGTTCATGACCACCTGGCCCCGCGCCCCGTACTCGACCGGCCGACGAGTGTCCGGGTCGACGACCCAGAACGTGATGTAGGGCGCCGGCGGGTCGAAGACGCACGGATCGTCCGCCGCGAGCCCGGGGCGCTCGACCGCCCCGCCGAGGATCATGGTGCTGCCGTACCGGCCGTAGAGGTCGATACCGGGAAAGACCTCGGTCAGGAACAGGTAGCGGGTGTCGGCGTCCAGGTGCGCGCCGCCCCATTCGATCGCCTTGACCTTGGCGTTGACGAGCTCCACCAGGTCGTCGTGCCGCGCGAGGCGCTCCAGGAGCGGCGGCGTGATGACCATGACCCGGATGTCCTGCGTCGCCAGCACGTGGCGGGCCTGGTCGATGAGGTGGTCGGCGTACCGGTCGGCCTCGTCCGCGCGGCCCTCGGCGATGCTGCGCTTCACCCACCGCGGGTCGAGGTCGATCGTGAAGCGCAGCCGCCCGAGGCGGCGCGCGAGACGCTGGATGAAGGCACCGAACATGTGCGGCCCGCTCGGCACGACGGCCAGCCAGTCGGCCCCGATGGGGCAGCGCCGGGCGGCGAGCTCGCCGAGGCTGTACTCGACCGCCCAGTCGAACCAGTCGTCGAGGAAGACCACCCGCTTGGGCGGCCCGGTCGTCCCGCCGCTGTCGTACACCCCGGCGATCCCCGGGTCCCGGCCGTAGCCGCGCGGGACGAGGTCGTAGGCCGGCACGTCCCGCAGCTGGTCGACCAGGTTGGGGAACCTCGCCAGGTCCGCGACGCCGTGCACGTCCCGGCGGGGGTCGAAGTCCAGGTGTTCGGCCGCCCGCAGCCAGAACGGCGAACCGGTGTCCGGGTCGAAATGCCAGCGCATCGCGGCCTCGATGAACTCGGTCTCCGGCACGTCCTCACCCGGCCGGTGGTCGAGCACCGGCTCGGGCAGGCGCACGCCCAGATCGGTGGAAGGTGTCATCACCCTCGTCCCCGCTTTCTGGCGTCGTCTGCTTCCTGACGTCGTCTACCTTTCGGCGTCGTCCGCATTTCTGGTGTCATCGGCATTTCTGGCGTAGGCATTTCCGGCGTTCTCGGCGCTCCCTGCCTGGTCGGCCGCGGGCGGGGCCCGCCCGCCGGCCGGCACCTGGACGGCCAGCAGGGCGACGTCGTCGCGCAGCGCCGAGCCAGTCCAGTCCTCGACCGCGCGGACCAGGTCGGCGAGCACCGCCTGCAGCGTGTTCGCGGCGCCGAACGCGTGCTCGGCCGCGGGCAGCAGGGGGAAGAAGGCGCCGGTCCGCCGTTCGCGCGCCTCGGCGATCCCGTCGGTGTAGAACAGCACCTGGTCGCCCGGCTCCAGCGTCACCTCGACGAGGGCCGCGCCGCCCCCGGCGCCCGCGCCGAGGCCCAGGGGCGGCTGGCGGTCGGGCGGGGCGAGCGGCCAGACCCGGCCGCGCCGCCACAGCAGCGGGTCCGGATGGCCGGCGTTGACCAGCGCGAGCCGGCGCGCGCCGAGCTCCGCGACGACCCCGGTCACGAAGTCGTCGGACCCGCCGACGGCGGCCACCTCGGCGTCCAGATCGGGCAGGACCTCACGCAGCCCCGCCCGGCCGCGGGCGACCACCCGGAAGCAGCCGAGCACCCTGCTGGCGAGCCGCACCGCGTCGAGTCCCTTGCCGCGGGCGTCCCCGACCAGCAGCCGCGTGCCCCAGCGGCTGTCGACCACCTCGTAGAGGTCGCCGCCGACCATCGCCCCCGCGGTGGCGCTCTCGTAGCGGACCGCGAGCCGCAGGCCCTCCCGGGACACGGCGGGAACGTCCGCGAGGATCGCCCGCTGGGCGACCTCCGCGACCTGGCTGACGTTGGCGAGCGTCGTCTCCCGCCCGGTGTTGTACCGGCTGGCCAGGATCGCCATCACACCGCCGATCGCCACCCCGCCGAGCCGGACGATCTGCGCCGTCCAGCCACCCGTCGCGGGCGTGTCGAGCTGGCCGTACCAGCCGAGCCCGAGCGCCGTGGCGACCGCCGCGACGGCGTAGACCGTGGTCAGGCGGGGGCCGGCGAGCGTCGCGGCGACCATGGGGCTGAGCACCGCGAGCTCGCGGATGGTCCACTGCTGGTTGCTGACCTCCAGCGCGATCACCACGAACAGGGTGAGCGCCGGCAGCACCACCGCCGCCCACCCGACGGGCCGTGCCGGGGCCGCCCGGGGTCTGGCCGGGGCCGCGCGCCGCCGGCGGTCCTCCCGGCCCCGTGCCGGCCCGGCGGACCGCGCCCTGCGCACGACGGCCGCGGCCAGCGGGTCTGGCGGGTAGGCCGGCCGCCAGACGTCGCCGGCCCGCGCGCCCGGCGGCCTGTCCGGTCCGGACGGCGCCTCGCGGGTCCTTGCAGGCATACGCCGGCCCGTACCCGGCAGGCCGCCCGACAACCGGCGCCGACGGGCCCCGCGCCGGACGGTCACCGGCGGGGCACGCGGACGGATCCGCCCAGGTGGACGGGGTCCGGCGCGATGGCGACGGACGCCCGGAGGCGCCAGGACCCGGGCGGCCCGGCCGGGTCGGGGCGCGCGGACGGCTACCCGGCGAAGTTGGCCTGGATGCGTTGGTGGAGGTAGTCGCCCGCGGTGATGTCCGGGTAGCGGCCGGACGGGCTGGAGATGACGACGTCGGTGTTGGCCTGGGCGAAGAAACCGATGCTGTAGCGGGGGCCGGCGTCCTCCCCGGCGCCGGGGAGGCGGACGCGGTGGAAGGTGGAGGCCAGCGCGTCGTCGCTCCAGCGCATCAGCATGTCGCCGACGTTGCAGGTGACCGCGTCGGCCGTCGCCGGGACCGACGTCCAGCGCTCGTCGTCGGCCTCCTTGCCCGGCATGACCTGCAGGCCGGCCTGGCCCGCCCGCTGGAACAGCAGGGTCAGGCAGTCGAAGTCGGTGTGCGCGCCGGCCCTCCAGATCCCGGGCTGGCCGGCCAGCCCGGGCGGGAGCGGCAGGTAGTGCAGCAGCCGCAGCGTGCTCTGGTAGGTCGCGCGTGCCGGGTCGTGGGCGGCGGTGAAGAAGGCGCGGGGAAGGCCGAGCCGGTCGGCGAAGCAGGACAGCACCCGCGTCGCCAGCTCCCAGCAGCGACGCTCGAAGCCGAGCATCGTCGCCTGGAACCCGGCGAGTTCGGCCTCGTCCGGCCAGAGCCCGGCCATCCGCGGCCTGGTGACCTGGAAGGACTCCTTCTGGTCCGCGGTACCCGTCGACGGGCGGACCTGGGACAGCTTCTCCCAGCCCGCGTTCTGGCCCTTCTTCAGTGCATGCTGGGCTTTCACCGCGTCCGGCAGCGCGAAGAACGCCGCGGCGGCGGCGAAGGCCGCGTCGATCTCGGCGGCGTCGATGCCGTGGTCGGCGAGCTGAAAGAACCCGATGTCGGCCGCGGCCGACCACAGCTCGTCGGTGATCTCGGAACGCCGGCCCTCGAAGTCACGCAGCGAGATCCGGGGGATCTCCCGGTCCGTCGTCTCGGACCCCGCGCCGCCCATGCGGCTCTCGCGGGAAAGTTCCGTCAAGGTGTACTCGGGCGCGTTCACCGCGACCCCTTCCAACCCGGCCGCCGACCGGCCACGGGACCTCTCGAGCGTAGCGACCAGGGGCGGCGCCCCCCGCGCCGTCCGCCGTCGGTGTGACCACGCCAACGGTGCGCGCCCGCGCCAGCTGATCGCAAATGCCCGGCCAGGAGCGCCTCCGGCCAGCGGGTCCCCGCCTTAGATGGTCCTCGTCAGGTAGACGCTGTTCGGGTCCTCCTGATAGTCCCCGAACGGGCCGCGGGCCTCGAAGCCGTGCCGCGCGTAGAGGGCGCGCGCCGGCGCGAAGAACGCGAACGACCCTGTCTCCAGGCTCAGGCGTCGAAAGCCCATCCTTCTGGCCTCGGCGAGGAGGTGCTCGAGCATCAGCGTGGCGATCCCCTGCCGCTTGCGCGCCGGATGCGTACGCATGGACTTGACCTCGGCGTGTTCCGCGTCGAGCGCCTTGAGCGCGCCGGTGGCGACGATCGTGTCGCCCTCCAGCATCGTCCAGAAGGTCACCTCGGGCACGCGCAGACCGGGCAGGTCGAGCGCGTGCTTGCTGTGCGGCGGGGTGACGGCCCGCATCTCGTCGATGTGCTCCCGCAGGAACGCGGCGACCTCGGGCCCGGTGAGGTCGTCGACGATGATCCTGCGGGGCAGGAGCCCGGCCGGCGGGACCGCCGCCCACGACTCGATCATGGTGCGGGCGATCGAGGAGCCGCCCGGCAGCAGCAGCGGCGGTGGCTCGTCGTCCGTCGTACGCCGCCAGTCGCCCCGGCCCAGGGCCTCCCGGACCTCACGGCGGTGCACCCAACGCGCCTCGGCGATCTCGCCCTCGGCGGGCCACAGCGGCACCTCCGGGTCCGCCACGGCGTGGAAGGCCAGCATGAGCGAGCGGGGGAACGGCCATGCCTGACTGCCCAGGTAGCGGACGTCGGAGACGTCGACGCCGACCTCCTCGGCGATCTCGCGGGCGACGCAGGCCTCCAACGACTCCCCCGCCTCGACGAAGCCCGCGAGCACCGACAGGCGGCCCGCCGGCCAGGTCGCCTGCCGGGCGAGCAGCACCTGGTCGGCGCCGTCGTGCACCAGGCAGATGATCGCCGGGTCGGTGCGCGGGAACTCCTCATGCCGCGCCGCGGCGCAGACGCGCGACCAGCCCGCCTTCGCCATCCGGGTCGGCGAGCCGTCGCGGGCGCAGAACCGGGCGCGGTCGTGCCAGGTGAGCAGGGCGATGGCCGTGGTCAGCAGCGCCGCGTCCAGCGGCCCGAGGTCGCCGCCGATCATGGCCAGACTGAGCCAGCGGGCGGCCTCGTCGCCCGCCTCCCCCGCGGGGCCCGCCTCCCGGGGGTGGTCGACCCTGGCGGCCCAGTAGACGGTCCCGTCGGTCTCGCCGAGCAGCACCGCGTCGTCCGGCGGGGCGCCGGCCAGATCCGCGCCAGCCCGGGTCACCAGCCGGGCCGCGGTGGCTTCCGCCTCCGGCGCCGCGGCGCCGGGCCGACCGACCTCGCCGGCGCGGCGGGCGCGCGGCGGCCCCGGCGGCACGATCGGCGCGCGCCCCTCGGTGTCGAGGACGACGACTCGCGCCGTCGCCCAGGTCTCCTTCTGGCGCTCGGGGTCCAGCCGGAAGGCCTCGTCGCGCCCGAGGGTGGCGCTCGCGAGCGCCGGAGGTCTGACCAGCCCGAAACCACTCACCACCGCATCTTCTCCCGAGGACCGTGGCTTCAGAACAGGGCGCCTCGGGAGGCCGGCCGGGGCGCTCGGGTGACGGACGGGGGCGACGGCGTCAGCCGGTGGCGATCTGGCCCAGGACGGCGGCGGCGATGGTGGCCGGTGCCTGGAACGGGCCGAAGTGGCCCAGGTGGTCGTGCACCACCCGCGTGGCCGCCGGCAGCGCCGCGGCGAGCCCCGGACTGAACGAGGCGGGCGGCAGCTCGAGCCCGGCGCCGCCGGCGGCGATCACGACCGGAATCTTGGCGCCGGCCACGGTCCCGTAGGTGATCCCGCCGCTTCCCTCGAAGGTGCGCGCCTCGTGCTCCGGCCGGCAGCGCAGCCGCGCCGAGCCGTCCGGCAGATCCTCGAAGCCATGCTCGACGTAGGCGGCGAGCGTCTCGGCGGTCAGCTCGCCGAGCGGCGGGCGCGACGCGAAACGCCACAGCGCCTCCGCCCGCGAGGCGAACACCTCCCGACGGCGGCGGGCGCCGGCGGCGAGCGGGTTCGACCCGGCCGCGGGGAAGGCGCCCGGGGTGACCACCGGCTCGTAGAGGTAGGCCGAGGCGAACAGGCCCGGCCGGTCGGCCTCGGCCTGCAGCGCGATCGCCCCGCCCATCGAATGGCCCACCGCGTGCACGGGCGCGAAGCCGGCGGCACCCACCGCCGCGACGGCGGCCGCCACCTCTGCCGTCCATTCCCGCCAGGCGACGTTCCCGTCCATCGGGGCCGGCGTCTCCCCGTGCCCGGGGAAGTCGAGGGCCCACACATGGGCGTGCCCGCCGAGCGGGCGGGCCAGCGGCGCGTACATCCGCCCGCAGAACCCGGTCGCGTGGCAGACCAGCACCGCCGGCCCGGCTCCCGGGGCGACGCCGCCAAGATCGTGCAGGACGACCGTCGTGCCCCGCTCGGTGGCAATCCGCATACCGGCTTGCTACCAGCCCACACCGGGGCGGACCACGAAAAGTGTCCCGCGTCGCCGCCACCGGACGCCTCGGTCGGCGCCGAACTCCCTTCTTAGGACACCACGACCGCCAAGGCCGGTCGTCGCGCCGGGCGTGACGGAACGGGCGTGACGGGCGAGATGGTCACACGGATGTCACGAACCGTCATATGCGCGTAACCCGCGAAGTTTCCTGTACCGATACTTTGTTTCTCGCTACGATGCGGATCGGCGGCAGGCAGCGGGCGTCGACGCGCCGTCCATCCGGAGCCACTCGATCTGGAGCACTGGAGCCTGACGTGACGATCGACGAAACCGCCCCCCTCACCGCCTCCGCCGCGACGGCCACCCCCGAGGTGGACCTCGCCACCCGCGCCCGCGCGGACGGGGTCAGGTTCATCCTCGCTATGTTCGTCGACCTCACCGGCAAGCCGTGCGCCAAGCTGGTGCCGATCGAGGCCGTCGACGAGCTGGTCACCGACGGCGTCGGGTTCGCCGGCTACGCCGTGGGCGCGATCGGCCAGCAGCCGTCGGACCCGGACCTGATCGCGATGCCGGACGCGGCGAGCTACACCCCGCTGCCGTGGGTGAAGGAAGGCCTCGCGCTGGTGCACTGCGACCCGCACGTCGAGGGGGTGCCCTGGCACTACGCCCCGCGGGTGATCCTCAAGTCGCTGCTCGAGCGGGCCGTCAGCCGCCGCCTCGAGCTGTTCGCCGGCGCGGAGATCGAGTACTTCCTGGTCAACCGGGGCCCGGACGGCGCGCTGGCGCTCGCCGACCCGCGCGACGTCGCGCCGCGGCCGTGCTACGACGCCCGCGGCCTGACCCGGATGTACGACCACCTCACCGAGGTGTCGACGGCGATGAACGCGCTCGGCTGGTCGAACTACGCCAACGACCACGAGGACGCCAACGGCCAGTTCGAGCAGAACTTCGCCTACGCCGACGCGCTGACGACCGCGGACCGGGTCATCACCGCCCGCTACCTGATCTCGGTGCTGGCCGAGCGGCGCGGCATGACCGCGACGTACATGCCCAAGCCGTTCGCCGACCGCACCGGCTCCGGGCTGCACCTGCACCTGTCGCTGTGGCACGACGGCACGCCGCTGTTCCCCGCCGCCGACGCGGCGGCGCCCTTCGGGCTGTCCGACGTCGCGCGCCGCTTCCTGGCCGGCGTGCTCGAGCACGCGCCCGCCCTGCAGGCGGTGCTCGCGCCGACCGTCAACTCCTACAAGCGGACCGGCGCGACGTCGACCCGCTCGGGAGCGTCCTGGGCGCCGCGCAAGGCCACCTACGGGGGCAACGACCGCACCCACTACGTGCGGATCCCGGACCACCACCGCGTCGAGCTGCGCGGCGGCGACGGCTCGGCGAATCCCTACCTCGCGATGACGGTCGCGCTCGCCGCCGGGCTGGACGGCATCGAGCGCGCCCTCGACCCGGGCACCCCCGGCGCGGCGGCCGCGGGCGAGCCGGCGCGGCCCGACCTGCCCCCGACCCTGCTGCACGCGGTCGAGGCGCTGGGCGCCGACCCCGTCGTGGCCGCCGGGCTGGACGCGGCCGGGCCAGGGGTGTCGGAGTACTTCGCCGCGCTCAAGCGCGAGGAGTTCTTCGAGTGGCACGCCACCGTCAGCCCCTGGGAACACGACCACTACCTCACGACCTTCTGAACGACCTTCTGGCTCCTCCCCCGGTTGGCGCCGACACCGGCCGACCGGACCCACAGCCGACCGGACAAGGACGATCGAAAGGAGAACGGGCCCGTGTGCGGGATCGTCGGGCTCCACCTGCGCGACCCCGAGCTGTACCCCCGGCTCGGCCGCCTGCTGGAGACCATGTTGCGCCAGGTCGTCGAGCGTGGTCCCGACTCGGCCGGCGTCGCCGTGTACGGCGACCGCCGCCGCTGCCCGCGGGGGCACGCCGCCGTGTCGGTGCTGCTGGGGTCGGCCGGTGGCGCGCCGGTCGACGGCGAAGGCACCGACCCGGCACGGGCGGGCCTCGAGGCCGCGGTGCGGGCGGCGCTGCCGGGCTCGCCCGAGCTGCTGGTGACCGCCGCCGGGGCCACCACCGTCGTGGCGGCCCCGGTTGACGTCGACACGCTCGTCGACGCGGTCCGCCGGGCCGTCCCGTCCGCCCTCGTCGTCGGCTCGGGCCGGGACCTGACCGTCTACAAGGGCATCGGCGACCCCGTCGCCCTCGCGGCCACCTATGACCTGGCGAACGCCCAGGGCTGGCAGGGGCTGGCGCACACCCGGATGGCGACGGAGTCGGCCGTCAACCCCGAGGGCTGCCACCCGTACGCGGTCGGCCCGGACCAGTGCCTCGTGCACAACGGCTCGTTCGCCAACCACGCCACGATCCGCCGGGAGCTGGCCGCCGAGGGCGTCCGGTTCGACTCCGAGAACGACTCGGAAGTCGGCGCCCGGTTCGTCGCCGCCCAGCTCGCCCAGGGCGCGGACCTCGACAAGGCGCTGCGGCTGCTGTGCGAGCGCTTTGACGGCTTCTACACGCTGCTCGTCACCAGCGACGACGGGTTCGCGGTCGTGCGCGACGCGATCGCCTGCAAGCCCGCGATCATCGCCGAAACGCCCGCATGGGTCGCGATGGCCTCGGAGTTCCGGGCGCTGGCGGACCTGCCCGGGATCGACACCGCCCGCATCTACGAACCCGAGCCGGAGAGGGTCTACGCATGGCGCCGCTGAGCGAAGAAGCACGCGCGCGGAGGTCTCATGCGACGTACGGGTATGAGGCCGGAGCGCGCGGGCGACGCGGCGAAGCAGAGACGCCGAGCGGAGGCGAAGCAGAGGTCCTGAGCGAGCCGGCCACCGTCCTGGCGCCGGCGGGCACCGCGGAGCGGACGGTCACCTTCGACCTCGGGGTCACCACGGTGCGCGCGCTCAACAGCGAGCTGCACGCCCCGACGGCGACGTCCTACGAGGTCCTGCGGCCGCAGGGCGCGCACGCGATCGCCGCGGGGGTGCACGCCCCGCTGACGATCGACGTCCGCGGCCACGCCGGCTACTACTGCGCCGGGATGAACGACGGCGGCTTGATCACCGTGCAGGGCAACGTCGGCACCGGCGTCGCGGAGAACATGATGTCGGGCGTCGTGCGGGTGCGCGGCGACGCCTCACAGTCGGCCGGAGCGACCGCCCACGGCGGCCTGCTCGTGATCGAGGGCTCGGCGTCGATGCGCTGCGGCATCTCCATGAAGGGCGTCGACATCGTCGTCGGCGGCGACATCGGCCCGATGAGCGCGTTCATGGCCCAGGCTGGCCGGCTCGTCGTCTGCGGCGACGCCGGCGACGGCCTCGGCGACTCGATCTACGAGGCGCGGATCTACGTCCGCGGCACGGTGGCCGGCCTGGGCGCCGACTGCGTCGAGAAGGACCTGCGCGCCGAGCACCGGGCCGAGCTCGCCGAACTGCTCACCGCGGCCGGGATCGACCCGGTGGGCGAGTACGCGCCCGAGCGCTTCCGCCGCTACGGCTCGGCACGGCGGCTCTACCACTTCGCCGCGGGCAACTCGGCCGCCTACTAGCAAGGAGGGGTTCGATGACGGAGTTCCCGCCGACAGCGTCTCCAGCGACAGCGTCCCCGGCGACGGCGTCCCCGGCGGTCATGAGCGGGCAGGAGGCCTCCCTCGGCCTCCGGGAGTCGCACACCTTCGACCGGGCGACGATCGCCGGCATCCAGCGCGCGGCGGAGACGGGCGTCTACGACATCCGCGGCTGGGGCGCCAAGCGCCGGCTGCCGCACTTCGACGACCTGCTCTTCCTCGGGGCGTCGATGTCGCGCTACCCGCTGGAGGGGTACCGGGAGCGCTGCGACACCGACGTGGTGCTCGGCGACCGCAACGCCAAATACCCGCTGCGCCTGGCCATCCCGGTCACGATCGCCGGGATGAGCTTCGGGGCGCTGTCCGCGCAGGCCAAGGAGGCCCTGGGGCGGGGTGCGAGCGAGGTCGGCACCTCCACCACCACGGGCGACGGCGGCATGACCCCTGAGGAGCGCGGCCAGTCCAAGCACCTCGTCTACCAGTACCTGCCGAGCCGCTACGGCATGAACCCGACCGACCTGCGCAAGGCCGACGCGATCGAGGTCGTGCTCGGCCAGGGCGCCAAGCCCGGCGGCGGCGGCATGCTGCTGGGCCAGAAGATCTCCGACCGGGTCGCGGCGATGCGCACCCTTCCGGCCGGGATCGACCAGCGCTCCGCCTGCCGGCACCCCGACTGGACCGGCCCCGACGACCTCGCCATCAAGATCCTGGAGCTGCGCGAGATCACCGACTGGGAGAAGCCGATCTACGTCAAGGTCGGCGCCTCGCGGACCTACTACGACGTGAAGCTCGCGGTCGCCGCCGGCGCGGACGTCGTCGTCGTCGACGGCATGCAGGGTGGCACCGCCGCCACCCAGGACGTGTTCATCGAACACGTCGGCATCCCGACCCTTGCCGCGATCCCGCAGGCTGTCCAGGCGCTCGCGGAGCTGGGCCTGCACCGCAAGGTGCAGCTCGTCGTCTCCGGCGGCATCCGCACCGGCGCCGACGTCGCCAAGGCGATGGCGCTCGGCGCGGACGCGGTGGCGATCGGCACCGCCGCGCTGATCGCGCTCGGGGACAACCACCCGCGCCACGCCGCCGAGTACGCGAAGCTCGGCTCGGCGGCCGGCTTCTACGACGACTTCCAGGACGGCCGCGACCCGGCGGGCATCTCCACCCAGGACCCGGAGCTGGCCGCCCGGCTCGACCCGGTCGAAGGTGGCCGCCGCCTCGCGAACTACCTGCGGGTGCTGACGATGGAGGCGCAGACCATCGCCAGGGCCTGCGGCAAGTCGCACGTGCGCAACCTCGAGCCCGAGGACCTCGTCGCCCTCACCATCGAGGCCGCCGCCATGGCCCGCGTCCCGCTCGCCGGCACCAGCTGGATCCCCGGCCAGGGCACCGGCGATCACGGACGGTTCGGATGAGTACGGGCGGTTCGGATGAGTGATGCCGGGCGGGAGCCGGTCCCGCCTGGGCCCGGGCCGGACGAGGAACGCCCGCCGCGGGAGGTCGACGCCGACGCGCCCGTCCAGGAGGGCCGGCTGGAGCGGCTGATCGCCGCGCAGGTGCGCCACCTGCGGCTGGCGGCCGGGCTGACGCTCGCCGAGATGGCCGCGCGCAGCGGCATCTCCAAGCCGATGCTCTCCAAGATCGAGAATGCCGTCACCAGCTGCAGCCTGACCACGCTGGCGCGGCTCGCCGACGCTCTCGACGTGCCGGTCACCGCGCTGTTCCGGGGCGCCGACGACCAGCGGGAGGCGGTCTTCACCCCCGCCGGCGCGGGCGGGCGCATCGTCGCGCGCGGCACCCGCGTCGGCCACGACTACACCCTGCTCGGCGGCCTGCGTGGCCCGCACAAGCGGATGGAGGCACACCTGGTCACCCTTACCGAGCGCAGCGAGACCTTCCCGCTCTTCCAGCACCCCGGCACCGAACTGCTCTACATGCTGGAAGGCGAGATGGTCTACAGCCACAGCGGCGCCAGCTACACCATGGGCCCCGGCGACGCCCTCCAGCTCGACGGCGAGGGCGTCCACGGCCCCCAGGAGCTGATCTCGCTGCCGATCCGCTTCCTGTCCGTCGTCGCCTACAGCGCCACCGACGACGGGCCGTAGCCCGACACAGCCGCCCGCCCACCGGGGCGGCCAGGGCCCGGGCGACGAGGAAGGCCAGGGCGCGCCGGCCGTCGCGTCATCGCGTCATCGCGTCGAACGGCCCGGGGATGCCGCCAACGGCCCGCGGACGCCGTCGAACGGGAAGCCGTGCGCGCGGGCCCGGCCGCGGCTGTCAACCACGGGCCTCCTCCTGCCCGGCCGGGGCCGGTAGCGAGACGCCGAAGTGGGCCAGCAGGCGGCGCAGCGTGGCGGTCGGCAGGCCGATGACGTTGTCCAGGTCGCCGGCGACGGATGTCACCAACCGGCGCCCCAGGCCCTGGATCGCGTAGGCGCCGGCCTTGTCGAACGGTTCGCCGGAGGCGACGTACTCCCGGATCTCGTCCGCGCCGAGCGGGCGCATCCGCACGACGGAGGTCGTCGCGGCCTCGCGAAGCTCGCCGCTCGCCGCGTCGACGACGGCGAGCCCGGTCACCACCTGGTGCGCGCGGCCCGCCAGCTCGCCGAGCATCGCGGCGGCCTCGAGGGCGTCTCCCGGCTTGCCGTAGATGCGTCCGGCCAGCTCCACCACCGTGTCGCCCCCGATGACGAGCCCGTCCGGGACCCGCCCGGCCACAGCGCGCGCCTTACGCCGCGCCAGCCGCAGCGCGACATCGTGCGGGCCGTTGTGCTCGTCGACCGCCTCGTCGACCTCGCTGACCAGGACGTCGAACGGCACGCCCATGGCCGCGAGCAGCTCGCGCCGGCGCGGCGAGCCCGACGCCAGCACGATCCTTCTGGCAGGCATCGGATCCCCTCCGCGCGCGACAAGACGACACGACAACGCGACAAGACGATGAGACCGCTGCCACGGCGGACTCGGCGCGGTCGCGCCGGCGGCGTGCCGCCGGCAACGGTTTGACTGCGACGTCGAAGTTACAGTTTCGTGTGGCCAGGCGGCGGAGCGGCGCGAGGAGGTTGGCCATGGGCGAGACAGGGCAGGCACCCGGCGCGCCGAGCATGGATCTCTACGAGGCGATGCGGACCGCGCGGTCGCTGCGCCGGTTCAGGCCGGACCCGGTGCCCGACGAGGTGCTGGCCCGCTGCCTGGAGGCGGCCACCTGGGCGCCGAGCGGCTCCAACCGGCAGGGCTGGCGGTTCGTCGTGCTGCGCTCCCCCGAGGTCCGCGCCGTGCTGGGACCGGCGTTCCGGGCCGGGTGGGACTGGGTCTGCAACGAGATCTACGGCTACGAGCCGCGGCCGGCGGACGACGACACGTCGAAGGCGGCCCGGATCACCCGGACGATGCTGCATCTCGTCGAGAACTTCGAGAACGTGCCGGTCTACGTGCTGTTCTGCCATGAGCCGACGGGCTTCGTCGGTGACTTCCTGGAGGCCGGCTCGATCTTCCCCGCCGTGCAGAACTTCCTGCTCGCGGCACGCGTCGAGGGCCTCGGCACCGTCCCCAGCACGTGGTTCACCTTCGGCGAGGAGAAACTGCGCGCGGTCGTCGGCATCCCCGACACCTGGAAGATCGCCTCACTGGTCGCGGTCGGCTGGCCCCAGGGCCACCACGGCCCGGTCCGTCGCAAGCCAGTCGGCAAGGTCACCGCCCTCGACACCTGGGACAACCCCTTCCTCCCGTCGGAGAGCTGACCCGCGCCACCCGCCGGCGGCCATCCGGCGAGGATGCCCGCGACGAGCGCGGTCCGGGCACGGACGGGACGGCGGGGCGCGCGCCGCGGGGCACCGCCGGTGACCGGTGCCGGCCACGCTGCCCGCGGGCCACCACGGGCGACCGGTGCCGGCCCGGCCGCCCACGCCCGGGACGGCGCCCGTTCGCGAGCAGTGCCCGAACCCCCCGCGTCACCCGCCGGCCCAGCAGGACGAGCACGAAGACCATCCCGAGCGCCGGGAGCGCGACCAGCACCCCGCCGACGGCCCCGGCCAGCGCCGTGACCAGCGCTCCCTCCGTCAGGGCCTGACCCGCTCCCCCAAACTCGTCGCGCACCGCCATGGCCGTCCGGGGCAGCACGAAGGGCGCGTAGACCAGCAGCATGACGATGTTCAGGGCGAGCACCGGAGCGGTGCACAGCGCCCAGGCAGTCACCATGAACCGGGCCCGCCTGGTCAGGCCGGCCAGCCGCGGATCCGGCGCCGATCCCGCGCGGGCGCGGCGCCGGGACGGGATCGCGTGCACCACCACGCGCCCGGCCGCCCGCACCGCCGGACCCATGCGGTTGAACAGGTCCGGCACTCCGACGAGATCGCTGACGATGTAATAGCCGTCCAGCCGGACGAACGGCGCGAGCTGCCGCAACGCGTCCAGGTGGATGAGCAGCACGGCCGTCACCAGCACCTCGGCCCCGGTGAGGGCGTAGATCCCGACCACGAGCATCGCGAAGAGCCCGTTGAAGTAGATCCCTCCGAGATCGGTCCGTAGCCGCCCCCAGCGGCTCAGCCGGTACGAGTCGGTGACGTCGGTGAAGAAGGCCGGCCAGACGAGGTACATGCCGAAACCGATCACGCCTGGCCGCGCGCCGCCGTAGCGGCAGGCCGCGGCGTGGCCGCACTCATGAAACAAGGCGCACGCGATCGTGAGGCCGACCAGCACCAGGATCATCGACGGGGTGGCCAGCACCATCGCGGCGCTGTCCCGCACGCTGTGCCCGCCGAACAGCCAGACGTCGGCGGCCACCAGCAGGCCCAGCAGCATGGTCACGGCCGCCGGCCGGAAGAACACGGCGAACACACCGCTGATCCGGTACACGGCCGACGCGGGGAGCAGAGTACGCCGGCCGGCGATCGTGAACAGCCCCGCGGCCCGCGGCGCCGGGGTGACACCGCCCGGAGCGGCGATCAGGCCGAGCGGCAGGAGGCGGTGGGTCAGCAGGTAGGTGACGTCAGCGCCGCTCACCGCGCGGGCGCAACGCCGCCCGGCATCGTCGGCGATCGCCGCGACGTCACGGGTACCGTCCGCCGCCTCCACGATCCGCGCGAGCAGTTCGGTGAGCGCCACGACCTGGCCGTCGGCGCGGCGCGCCAGGAAGACGGGACGCGCGAGGCCCGACCCGGCGAACTCGCCGAGCAGCGCCAGGCCCTCGGCCCGGCTCGGCCGGGCGGGCAGTTCGGCGACACTCGGTTCGACGGCGTCCAGCCCGACAGCACGGGGCTCGACGGGGCCTGGCTCCCGGCCGAGCGCGCCGGTGTCGTCCGGCTGCCGGATGAGCCGACGGGCGGGGGTCTGGGGGGGTGGCGTCTGCGCCGGCCACGCGGGTTCGGTCATCGAACGTGCTCCCTCGGCTCCCGTTCGGCACCTCCTCTCGGCGCCTCATCGATCTACCTGGCCGGCCGCCCCGCAGCGGGCGGGCATCCCGTGTCCGCCTCCTCGCCGGCAGGCCCCATCGACGCCAGGCCGCCAAAACCCTGTGTCATCCCACCAATCCGCGCGAGACTGATGAATCCGCTTGGTAAATCCACACCGCGACGGGCGCGAAACCGTCCCGCGGTTCCCCTAGCGCCTGCCGTGCCCGTCAGCGGTATCCCAGTCGCCCGTCTCACTAATGGCGTAACGGCCATCCGCACGCCAACCATCCACATACCGGGTGTCCGCATACTGGTCACCTACATACCGGTCACCGGCATACCCGTCGTTCACTGCCGCACCACCGGGATCCCGATCATCCACATACCTGTCGTCCGCATACCGGTCACTTACATCCCGGTCACCGGCATACCTGTCGTCCGCCGCCTCACCACCGGCATACCTATCACCCGCATACCGATCGCCCACATACCCACCAT